>CAYWUV010000082.1:0-26871 GCA_964461235.1 uncultured Bryobacterales bacterium
GATCTCGGCGAGCGGCGTCCCGATCTTCAGGTGAGGGCTCACATACATCTCAACCTGTCGTTCCGAAGAGAGCAGCGTGACCGGAACCCTCCTGCGACCGCGATGTCGCTTCCGGGGGTCCAGGCATTCCCTCGCGCCTCGCAGGGCTTCCGCCCAGCCCTGACCATCGAGGCGAGCCAGCGCGATCGGCGTCGGGGCGATATTCGCCTCCTTGATCCGGGGGCGGGCAGTGACTTGCCACGCGTCGCGCGCCCAGACCACCGTGACTCTATCGGATCTTGCGACCTTCCGGCGATACCGGGTCAGGAGGAGTGGGCGGGACATCTCTCGCTCGATGAGTCGTGCTACTGGCCAGTCGTCGTACTTCATGCCCTCAAGGTTGACGCCCAACCAGGCGAAGCCGTCGCCGGGGCGGTAACCGGTGTTCCATTGGACGCCCTGGTTGCCGTCCGAGATGCCCAGGACGCCGCGGGATGGGCTGCCGAAGTCTCTGCCGGGGCATCGGAAGACGTCTCGGAAGTGGGCCTTCAGGGCGTCGGCCGATGCTGACTCTCTCATTCCGGAACCATCCAATCCGGCGTCGGCGGTGGCCAACCGGTCGGTTCCACGGCAAGACCGTCGAGAAACACCTGAATCGCCGCATCCGGATCCTCCGCCACCGCGATGGCTTCCTGGGCACCGTTCACGAGCGCCTCGACGGAGTCGCCAGGGTCGTTATCGTCACCAATCGCCTCGACACAGGCTTCGTACATCAGGTCCGTCTCCGCCCCCGGGTCCCGTAGAGCTGACAGGGCACTCTCAAAGGTAGACATCATGTGATCGATACCATCGTCATGGCTCGTCCCGCGCATCTCCCTGACGACGGTGGCGATCAGGTCGGCAGCCCTCGTCGGGAAGTCGAGGGCTTCCGCTGACACCTCAAGCGCCCGGAGCAGACTCTCCAGGCGTTCGGCAGGGGACTGGTCGCTACCGAGGCGCACGTTGTCTTCGGAACGGGCGGAATCCAGGAAAAGATCGACGATCCGCTCCGGATCCTCCCCGATCCTTCCGGCTGAGTTCAATGCCGCCAACAGCGCCTTCTCGACGGCCTCGCATGACGCTCGGATGAGTATGTCGGCGATCAGCGGCTCCGCCGTACTGTCGGCCTTCGCCAGGATCTTCCGGTAGGCCTGGGACAGAACACCCCAGGGATCGCCGCATGGCGGGACGGCCAATCGAAACGCACGGAGCACCTCGTCACGCACATCGGTCGGCGTCATCACCGTTCCCATCGTCGAGAAGCAGGCATGGGAGACCTGCAACCGGTCGGGCAGAAGATACGACACGTCGTCCCTCGCGTGCGCGATATCGACGCAGACCTCGCATAACTGGTCAACGAGCCACCGAGTGTCGGCCCCGACGCGGATCAGCCGTGCGTACGCCTCCAGCAGCGCCTCGGCGTTGTCCAATCCCTCGAATTCGCACATCTCGTCCAAGATGTATTGGTAGCCTTCCCAGAGCAGCGGAGCACCCTCGTCGGCGATCGCTTCCCGCAGGGTTCGCATGAGCACGTCCGAGGCTTCCTCGTCGTTGAGCACGGCCATGTGACCCGACTGAAGGCTTGTGACCAGCTCCTCAAGCAGTGGCAAGGGATCGCTGGACATCCCCAGCGCCGCTTCGTCGCAATAGTGATCGGAGAGAATCTCGACCGCCTGGTGTTCCTCGTGCCGTTCGGCGGCCTTCAAGCCATCGGCGAGGGATTTTAGAACATCGGGGTCGTCAGTCACACTGCGGGCGCGCCTGTAAGCGTTCCGTAGCGCGTCCAGTGCATCGCCAGGATCCCGACACGCGGCGACGGCGGTCTGACACGCGTCGAACAGGAACTCGACCGCGGCATCCTCATCCGTCTCGTCCCACAAAGCCTCTTGAAGCAAGTCGACCACTGCTGGCCCCGCCTCCTGGATTGCCTTTTTGCACGCTACCTGCAGCGCGTTCGGGCCGGTCGACATGCAGGCTCGGTAGATCATGGAGACAGCGTCCGATTCTGACCCGGCGCGGCTTCGATACAGATCGATCAGCGTCGAGGCAACCGCCTCTCGGTCACCGCCCGCCCCGATAGCGTCCGTGATGGCTGACCGCAACTCTTCGGCGAGGTCGCCCGGGTCTAAGACCTCGACCGATTCACCCCAGGCGCGTTTGCAGACGGCGTTGAACAGCAGCCCGTGGGCCCTCCCGATCCAGCGGGGTCTGGTCATCGGGGGTGCAGCTGCTTGAGCACGCCATCGGGACGTCGCTCCACGCGGACGGACGCGCGGGGCTGGTCACATAGTCGCCTCTGGAGGTCGTCAGGATTGATGGCCATGGTACAGACTCGGGTGATCGGTTCCCCAAATGTAATCTCTGCTTTCCATAATGTCAGGTGTAGTTGACATCTTGGCCTCTCGGCCCCGCTTCCACGGGTTTCTCGCGCCTGCGTCAAGGAAGTCGCGCGGCGAATCGCAATCCACGATCGCCTCCGTCTCCTAATCAGCCGGAAGGCCGGAGTAGTCTCCCGCCGTGCGTCCCAGTCCGCACCGGCGTAACTTCAGCCCGCGAAACGATGTTCTCTCGCGTTGGCCTCGACATTCACTCCAGCCTCGACCCCCCATGTCCATCGTCTACGCTGCTCGGAACCCGGCGATGCCGGGTCTCATCAAGATCGGGAGGACTGAGCAGGAGGCGGACGCACGTCTGTCGCAGCTGTACACGACGGGCGTGCCGGTGCCGTTCAAGTGCGTGATGGCCGTGAAGCCGGAGCGCCCCGCCACAGAGGTGGAACAGGCGCTGCACGTGGCGTTCGAGCCACACCGACTGAACCCCGCCCGCGAGTTCTTCGAGGTCGCGCCGGAACACGTCGTGGCGATCATGCGGTTGCTCGGGGAGGACGTGACCGACCAAGTGCAGGCGGCGGACGACAGCGACACCGAACTGACCGCGGCCGACCGGGCTGCTCGTGAACGCGCCGATCGGCGACGGCCCAACTTCAACTTCAAGGAGATGGGGATCGAGCCGGGGACGGTGCTGCGGTTCAGGGACGACGATACAGTGACCGTCGAAGTGGTCGACGAGAAGCGCGTACGGATGAACGGCGATGAGCTATCCATGACGGCAGCGACGACCCGCGCATGCGGGGTCGACCGCCCGGTCGCACCGATGCCCCACTGGAGGACACCGGACGGACGCCTGCTCCGCGACATCTACAACGAGATCTACTCGCTTCCAGGTACGGGCCAATAGCGCTGTGGCGAGGAAGAACTGACAATGTGGGCCGACCCGATCATGCGGAGTATCGTGGCCCTCAAGGGGTTCGACAAGCGCTACCGGGAATACAAGAGGGTCGGTTGGGTGTATGTCGCCCGGAACCCGTGTTTTGCCGAGCCCGTCTTCAAGATCGGTCAGACCAAGGTGTCGCCGGTCATGCGGGTCGAGGGGCTGAGCAGTTCCACTTCCGTTTACCGCTCGTTCGAGCTCGTGTATTTCGTCCACGTCTCCGACCGCGACCTGGCCGAGGGTCATGTCCACCAAGTGCTGGCGGCATCACGGGTCAACCCCTCGAAGGAGTTCTTTCTCGCTCCGCTCATGACGGTCGTGCGGGTATTGGACGAAGCGGCGAGTCGTTGGCCAATTCTACTTGGACGGACCGCGCGCGCCGGGTTTCTGGAGCCGGCTCTGATGCCGCGGGTGGTCCCGTGTCACCACTGCGGTGTGAAGAACCGGGTGCCACGTCTGTTGGTTAGCGTCAAGGTGAACTGCAACGTCTGCTCGGGTCGGTTCGAGCTGGCTACGGATGTGAGAGGGTAGGTGGGTGGGTGCCGCGAGCATGGTATCGGAGCGGTCGCACGAGACGCTGGAAATGCACCACCTCCGCCGGCTCGCCAAGATCGCGATCAGTGAACTTGAAGGTCTGTTCCACCGACGTGCGGAGACAGGCGACCTCTACCGGAACAGACGGTTGCTGATTTGCCTGTGCCAAGGCGGTGCGCGGCACTTCGTCCATGGGGATCGCGGAATCAAGGACTTCGACGTCTGGGCTTTCTTCCGGGAAGGCTCACATCGGCCATTTCCCTATCGCTGGCACGGCAAGCGGGATTTCGGGCACTCTCGGTTCGGGCGTCATCCCGACGCGCGAGGCTATCAAGGGCGGTGGGTCGATGTGTTTGGTAGGTCCATTGCTTGCGGCTTAGGACAACGGCCGGAAGATTGCGTTCGTCAATGGCTTGGACGCACGGCACAGAGCCCCCGAGAGATCGCGAAGTCCCCCATCGTGGTCATCCACCCAGAAGCGGACATCGGAAAGGTCATATGGGATCCTCCGAGGTAGGCCCCGGCGCAACACGATCCTGGACTCCGTCCCTGGAGTCCGCTTGGTCCTGGAAACCCGCAACGGCGTTGCGGATTTGTCCGCAATCTCAACGTCGGCGTGGAATCCCCAAACAGGTCCGACGGCGTCGGACCAATTGCGGCGGGTCTCGATGTCGTTCTTCCGGTCGCGAGGTCGGCGAGCCCGTCCTCGTCGAGATCCGCGATGGCCAGATCCTCCGGATTCTCGCCGGCGGCACCGGACCACGTCACGTCGAAGTGGCCGTCACCCTGGCCGGTCAGCACGAAGACGCTCTGGCCGCCGGAAACCACGAGGTCGAGGCGTCCGTCGCCATTCAGATCGCGAGCTTGGATCGGGGTGGTAGGGCTTCCGACGACGGCGTTGAGGCGATCGAAGGAGAGTGGCTGGCGGCGTCGGGCGGTAGGGCCGCGAGGGCGAGGGCGGCGGAAGCGAGGAGGGCGCATGCGGGGGAAGCTCGAGCCGTCTTTCTGATTACCCTTCAGTTTTACCACGACGGGCCGAAGCCCTGATCCCTCTCTCCCGAAAGCGCCCCTCATTGCCTGCCGACCCCGTCGTCCAGGCCCTGGCCGCGACGACAAACGCCGCCCTCGCCTCCCACACAGCTGCTGGCTGGACGACCGGGGGGGACTACGTGTATCAACTCAACTCTCGCCCGACGTCTCGTTGTTCAACTCCTCCCGAAACTGCGCGAGCTCGCGTTGGATGTCTTTCGCCACCTTGACGACTTCAGTCGCGACTCGGGGTTCCTTCCCCATTTCCCAATCGAGCGCAGTCGTGAGCGGGAGCAAATGGCCGGCCGATGGTGATTCTCGAATCAGCGAGGCCATCCGGTCCGCGCCGAGGGCGAAGCTGGCCGAAATCAGAGACCGGATCGATCTCGGCGGCGTTGCCTCGAGTCCGGGCAGGATTAGCAGAATTGCGCCTACATCGTCTGCGACCGCCTGCGTGTCCATCTTCTTGATATAGGCGAGAACCCGAATCTCGTAGGTTGCCAGACGCAACGTGAGTACCGCCTCGGGGTCGTAGTCAGCCGCATCACCAGCCGAAACCCGTCGTTCATACCGGTCCAAGCGATTCAAGAGCTCCTGACAAGCCGCAAGGTGCTCGCTCGTGCGTCCCTGTATGCTTAGGATTGCACTCCTAATTATCATTGCCGTCCACGCCGGTACCAGCACGCCCGCAGATTCGTGGTCGCCGAAGCCATCCAAGAGCTCCTCACATACATCAAGCGCCTCATCCATCCGTCCAAGACCGACAAGGGTCCTTGCTTTTTCGACTTGCCCGGTCGCGACGGGAGTCAGGACGTTGGCAGACTCACTGGACCCGAATCGATTCTGCAAATCGTCGTAAGCACCCAGTGCCTCCTCTGACCAATTCATCTCGCGCAGCAACGTCCCGCGCTTGAGCAGAACGGTTGCCACCTGCGGAGCAACCGGATCCGAAGCATCGCAGGGGAATCTGGCAATCAGTCGGTCGCAGACATCCATCGCATCCTGTGTTCGTTCCAAGCGTGTCAGGAGGATGGATTTGTTGAGAAGTGCCGTAGCTACGACAGGGCGGAGTTCCGGCGAAACTGTAGGCCCCAATGAATTGGCCGCGTCATCGAAAGCGACCATCGCCTCCTCGTCCCTTTCCAGACGCATGAGGATGGTGCCACTATTCGCAAGTGCCTTTACTACCGAGTCGCGAACAGTTGGCGCCCGATGCCCTCTGAACTTCAGCAACAGTTCCCTTAGGACTCGTAGCGCTCCACGGAGATCACCGTTCCCGAACATTTCGCCGCCTCGGTCCAACAGGCCCGAAGCATCTTCGGTGACCGTCATCACGTCGTCGGGCACATGATCCGGGTGTTTTCTGTAGAAGTACCAAGCCAGTTCCGGCAGGTTGCTGAATCTCTCCAACGCCGCCCGATAGATCAGGCGCGTACGGGGATCCACAGCGCCCAACTCTGCCACCATGTCGTCCACGATCCCCTGCAGTTCGGACTGTGAGTAGTACGCATCCATAAACTTCACCAGCGCCCCCACCAGGTTGTCCGTGCCACGGCTCCGGCGAAGCAGGTAGTAGATGTTGTAGAGACGCTCGCTGACGTAGTACTGCTTCCTGCGGTCCGTTCCGCCGGCGTCCGAAACCACGCCGCGCCCCTTCAGTCGCCTGAGCTGCGCACTGCACTTGCTGGTCTCCATCCGGGCGCGCACGGCGACCTCGCGCGCGGTCGCCGGCTTCCATAATTCCGCTAGAGCGAGGTACACCCGCCGCTCCTGGGGGGCCAAGGACTCCAGATGGCTTTTAAAATACGCCGTGTGCTCGTCGACAAGATCGAGCAGATCGGACAGAAGGGTGCGAAACGACCGCGCAGCCCCAAACCGGGCCACAATCGCGAGCAGTCTGGGACTTCCCCCGGTGAGGATCTGAAGGCGGCGAACCACCCCATCATCCAGGTCTTTGCCCGAAACACTCTCACACAGTACCGCACTCTCGTTTCGATCAAGCGGCCGCAACGTGAGTACCCGAAAAAGGTCGTAGAGCGCTCGGTCGGGTCTGTCAATTCCTCCGAACCTGCTTGTCGCGCTTCCGATCAACATAATTCGTGGCTCGGTCTGGAGCGTCTTTCTCAAGCACCATTCCGCGTCGGGATCCGTCATGTCGGAGAACAGCATGTTGAGGTTCTCGACGTGGAGCACCAAGCGTTTTCCTGCCCGTTCGGCAAAGTCGAGCACGGCACCGAGGCAGCGTTCGTGGAGTACACGGTCGTCCCGCTCCCTGCGCACATCCTCCACCGTGCGCCGGAGATCAAGTTCGCCGGAGCGGTAGGACTCCTGCTGGGCCAGGCGCGACAGACACTCCAGCCAGAACTCGCCGCAGGTGCTCACCGAATAGCTCTCCTCTGCGAAGACGATCGGATGCAACCGCGACGAGAGTTCGGGATCCGACCGTACCTCCAGGGCGACGCGTAGCAACAGGGTCGTCTTGCCACTGCCCCGCGGCCCGACCACGATCACATGTTGGTTCGACTCGCCGGTGTTGTCGCGAAGGGTCTCAAGGAGCGATTCGAACTCGCGGACTCTCACGCAGAACATCGTCCTGAGTTCGTCGTCCGTCAGGAATCCCGGGTTGTAACTCTTGGTCGCGATGGCCATGGTGCGCCCTCCCTTCTTATGCCTGTCGATCGCCGAAGAGGACGAACCCCCGGGCGTTGCGCGCGCGCCACCAGTCTTCAACCAGCCCCGAAACGAATTCGTAGCCGCCTTCGCGTCGGGCCAGGTAGCCGTCGTGCTCCAGAACGTGGAGGACATCTCCGACTTGCCCACCGGACTCCCCGGACAGGACCGACCGGTAGGCGTCGTACTGCCGAATCGAGTCGTCGGTGAGCCGCCCGCCGCTGACCGCTGCCTGCGTCAGCAATTCCAGAGCGACCACATAGCCGTCATCGCCCAGGACCATGCGCAGCCGACTCTGGTAGTGTTCGAGATACACCTGCCCCCGAACGCCGAGCATGTCCTGCGAATACACGGTGTCGATGTCATCCATGGACGCTTCGCGCCGATCGTTCCGCCGCAGATGCTCGTGGAGCTTGTCAAAGAACTGCTGCACGTGGTGCGGGATTCCACAACGCAGGCGGCGGAACATCCCTATCCGCACGCGCTCCGGAACCTGAAGTCCGTAGGACGTGGCCAGTTCGCCAAGGCAGGCGACCGCAGTCGCTTTATTCCAGGGCCTTAGCTCGAACGGCGCGAATACGTTTGCGTGAGCGCTCAGCTCGGCCTGCTCAAGGATCGGCTCCAGGCCCACGCTGCCGGACACCACGAGTCGGATGCGATCTCGATGTGCCTGTGCATTCTTGCGAAGCCAGCTCAGGAATTCATCGGTGTCCCGTCGGCGCTCCGGCGTGATCTTGTAGTCGTGGCCCCTGAGGAGCCGGTTCACCAGGATCGGCAGCTCGTCGATCGCCAGAACTATCGGTTTCTCGCTCACGGCAAGCGACGCAAACAGCGCGTCGCCCTGGGCACGCCACCGTCCCGCATCGATTCCGGCCCGGAGCTTGACTCTGAGCTCGCTGACCCCCAGTTCGTCGATTCGATCCATGGTTGCGGCTGACACCTTCCCCGCCCAATTCTTGACGCGGGTCCATAGGCCCCGAACCTGTCGGGATGCAGCCGCAATCTCTACCACGGCGTCCGCTGCAGTGGTGCAATCCTCCAGATCGACGAACACCGTTTCGAAGTCGCCGGTTTCGTCGAGGCGCCGGAGCAGTTCGCGCACCAGGCTGGTCTTCCCCATCCGCCGCTGGGCGGTCACGAGCGTATGAGTTCCGTCCTCTACCCGCTCGATGAGCGCCTCGATCTCGACCTCCCGGTCGAAGAAGCGGTCTCCGGCGACCCAGTTTCCCCCCGCTTTTCGCAATCCCATCCCCACTCCTCCCAGCAGATTTGTTGGCAACGATTTTGTTGGCAACAGAAATGTTGGGAAAACTCTAGCTTCGGTCAAGACCCCACGGACGCGGCGTCAAGGCGTGCGGGTGCGGCCAGCCCGCCCTCGTCGAGATCCTGATCCGCGATCACGTGCCCGAATGGGCCGATGAGATCTACTTCGCGACCCTGGACGCGTTCGTGGTCGAGCGACTGGAGACGCTATTGGAATTGAGAGACTAGGCGGAGGCATTGCAGCTGGGAGGAGCGAAGACAATGGACGAGTTGACGGAGAGGGTTCAGCAGGGTCTGGAAGAGCTGGTCCAGAGGGGTCGGACGCAGGTTCTGCGGCGGCAAATCGCCCGGAAGTTCGGTGAGGAAACGGCGGGCCAGACGTCGCAGGTGCTGGAGGGGCTACCTGGCCCCGAGGGCATCGACCGGGTGACCGACGCGCTGTTCGAGTGCGGCACCGGCGACGAGTTCATCGAGCGGGTGCGGACGGCTTCGCTGTGAGCATTGCGACCGTAACGTCGCTCGGAGAACGACTCTGCCACAGTCATCGGTTCAGTGCACCCTCCAATGCCCCCCCTTATCCGGACCGACCCGCTCGACCTTCCCGGCCTCGCGCAGCCTGTCCAGCCGGTACCGGACGGTGGATCGGGTGGTGCCGAGGGTGGCGGCGATTTCGCGGCGGCTGGCGGACGGGTTCCGCCGGAGGAGCGAGAGGATGCGGTCGGAAAGCGACGCGGATTCCGGCGACGGATGCCCGCTTCCGGCGGTTTCCTGGTGGTCTTCTGGCAGTTTTCTGGTTGTTTTCTGGCTGATCGCGGACTGCGTGTTCCCTCGGTCCCGGTGCTCGACGGCACCGCCATCGTTGTGTTCGCCGGCCTTCACATCGGGACCCTCGATCACTTCCCAGCGTCCCCCCCTGTCCGGCCCGACGCGACGTAACCTCCCAATCCCCTTGAGCTTATCGATTCGATACCGGACGCTCCCCTCGGTGACACCCGGAAGTGCCCCGGCGATCTCGCGGCGGCTGGCGGACGGGTTCTCCCGCAGGAAGGCGAGGATGCGGTCCCCGACTTTCTGGCGGTTTTCTGGCTGATCCGGGCTGACCCTCTCCGGATGGGAAGGGACGTCGATCCGCAGGTAGTCGCGCCCGCGATCGCTCCTCACATGCACGTTGACGACGATGCTGAGGACCGACTGCACCTTGTCGGGTATCTCGTTCGCCAGACGGAGAAGGTCCGCCGTCCGGATGGCCTCGCGGCGGCGCTCCCGCCCGATCTCGAGGACGCCGCCCCGACCGTTCGCGAGCCCGCAGATGCAGTCCAGGTGCTCGTCCCGCCAGGAGGATCTCCGCTCGACGTGAGAAGGGTCAGGGGTCATGGGCGTGTCGTGCTCCGTGTCGTTGTCTCGCGCGCCTCACCCATCGTCGACTGCACGCGCGTCGATCGCAACTCCCGTCCTCGAACTCCCCCCAATCTCCCGCCTCACCCTCGCCACCTGATCCGCGAGCTCCTCCCGGGACGGCAGGTACAGCTGGTACTTCGACGCGTAGATGTTGGCATCCTCGGGCAGCGTCAGCTCGACGACGGCGTCGTTCTTGTCATCGCAGAGCAGGATCCCGACCGTCGGCAGTTCGCCGTCGATCTTCACGTAGCGGTCGAAGTAGTTCACGTACATCTGCATCTGGCCGAGGTCCTGGTGGGTCAGCTCCCGGTCTTGAGGTCGATCAGCACGTAGCAGCGAAGCAGCCGGTTGTCGCGGCTGAGCGCGAGCCGCTGGTACAGGGAGCTGTCGAGCTGGCGCTTGAGTTCGCGGACGCTCCAGCCGTTCTCCGCGGCTTCGATCTCGTAGAATCGGCGGGCCTCGGGGTTGGATACGGACAGCAGGGTCAGGTAATGAGACCAGCCGAGTGGAAGCTGCTCGGCGACTTGCGCCAAGGTCGTCGCCGTAGGGGTCCAGGAATCTGGTGAAATCCGCAACGGTGTTGCGGAAATCGGCTGATTGCCGGAAATCCGCGACGGCGTTGCGGAAATGTCCGATGCCCGGACATCAGAGAACACGTCCTCGTGGCCCATGTACAGCGTGTCCGACATGCGGACCAATGGCGAGCTGGTTCCAGAGCCGCTTGGAGATCGGTCCTACAGCGGGAAGTTCATGGTTCGGGTGCCGCCGGAAGTGCACCGCTCGCTGGTCATTCGGGCGGCCGAGCAGGGCGTCAGCATGAATCGCCTGGTGAGCGCGCGGCTCGCGCGAGAGGGTTAGGATAGCAAAATGACGGGGCTCCCGATCCCCTCACTCCACCGGCGTTCGCCTTCCTTGGGCGGCGATGTGGTCCTTGTTTTTCTGATGGCCGCCGCCATGGCCGTCGTCCATCCTCTTGCAGTCCTGGGTCAAACGCCGGACCGCCCGGAGCAGTGCAGCCTGGACCTGGAGCAAGTCTACTCGACGACGGGGCCAGGAGACAGTTTGCTGGCCTATGTCTCCATGATCGCGGTCTCGCCCCACGGGCAGGTCCATGTCATGGACGAGAACCCACCCCGGGTCTTCGTCTATGGCGAGTCGGGACAGTTGATTCGTCGATTCGGAGGCGAGGGTGACGGCCCAGGGGAATCCCGATTCGCCAAAGCCATGGGATTCCTGGCGGACACCCTCTGGGTATCCGACGCCATTCGCTGGCGCACAACTTTGTTCGATGCCAGCGGAACCGCTGTCGCGACGATCCCGGTCGGCGGTGTGGTTTCGAGCGGCGTTGTCCCTTCGGCGCTCCTCGGAGATGGATCCGCCCTGGGATCACCACCCGGAGTCGTGACGGGAACGGAAAAGCCCGATTTCGCTACTCTGCGTTGGCCGATTCTGGAATTGACCCGGGAAGCGACATCCGTGCACCGGTTCCCCTATGTGCCGGTCCCCGTGTCACAATCCCTTCGCGAAGAGATCGAAAACGAGGCGGTCGCCAGGATCGTGGAGAATTTGAGAATGCCCGCGGCCGAGGCCAGAGCTATCGAGTCAAACGGTCGTCACCGTAGTAGTCGCTGGTCCCGCCGAAATGGCCCATCCAGGGACAACCTTACCTTAAACGCCATCCTGCCGCTTCGCGCCAGGGGTGACATCCTTCGGATCCTCCAGTCGGTACTTCACGATGTAAGGTACATCCAACTCGTCGTGCGTGACCCCGAAGACCCGCCCATCCCGCAGAATCAGCGGTCGGAAGTCTGTCGGGAGGTCGACCCGGCCCAGGAAACGACCATCCGGAGAAATCAGGTCATAATGCCTGGGGTAACTTTGTCCGGCTTGATCCCACACGAGATCTACCCGGCGTATGAGCAGCTGCCCGTCCGGGGCCACGAGGAATCGGTCGAACGCCGGAACCTGCCGGTTGGCGTGAGCGAGGACGGCCGGAAGGCCCGTGTCGAGAAACCCGCCGGGCCGTTCGCAAAGCCGCCTCCTTCCGGGAATCCGGCAGCTCTCGAGAGCCGCACGCCGAACCTCCTCGAGCATGTTGTCCGTAACCGGAACGGGCTCTACATCCATCCTTACGGTGCGTCTCAGCACACCTTCGCTGCTGTAGACCGACATCTCATAATCCATCCCATGCGACAGGTAGACGTTGCCGGCTCGGTCCACGCCATGGTCGACAAAGCGGGCAAACGCGGGGGTGATCAACCCTCCCGACGACAGCTGGACCCTGTCCGGCACCCTATCGTAGGTGACGATCGTTTCGCCCAGGGCGCCACTGACTGGAACCAGGTAACGAACCTCCTGCGGGACCGTTGGACCCCGTGTGCCGCTTGCAGCCTGACGGACACCGAGACCGACAACCCAACCCAGGTCCGTGGCAAGAATGGTGTCTACCGAGTAGCGGCCAGGTTGTCCGCCCGGCCACACGGAGTTGAGGAACCGACCGGCGAGATCGAAAAAGTGCACACGATCACCATCGGTAATTGCGACGGTGTCTCGCGCTACGGCCAGGTCATGCGGTCTCTGGAAGTCTCCGGGACCCTCGCCACGACGGCCCCAGGAGCGGAGGAAGTCGCCCGCGGGAGAGAAGACGCGCACGTCATTGTCACGGCCGCTCAGAGAAAAGATCTCGCCACTTGGCCCAATCTCGACACCGATTACCTCGGAGAACTGTTCTCCTTGATCGCCGTCCAGCGCACTCCCGATCCGCAATTCCTCCACAACCGACAGTTGGTGTTCGGAACTCACCGGCTCCGGGATCCTGTTCTGAGCGGTCTCGTCGCCGGTGCTATCGGAGGTGCCGGTGCACGCGGCGGCGAACAGCGCCACATACAACTCTCTTGTCACACGCATCTGGAACTACGCATCTGGAACCAGTTGGTAAGGATGAATAGGAGACAAGATAGTGCCCCCCGATTTCCCTGGACAGTAGTTTAGCAACCCAACCGGGGTCCAGGAGAAAGAGGCACCGGATGTCTCGGGGTACGGAAGAGCAGGATTCGACGAAGAGCTGCGGTCGGCCGGAAGGCCTGCCGAAGCGGTGGAGCGCGCAGCGGAAGGCCGAGGTGGTGTTGCGGCTGCTGCGGGGCGAGGACATCGGCGAGGTGAGCCGGGAGATTCGGGTTGCGCCGCCGGAGCTGGAGCGGTGGCGGCGGGAGTTCCTGGAAGGCGGCCAGCAGGGCCTGAAGAAGAAGAACCGGCCGGGAGGGGAGCTGATGCGGACCCGGGCGAAGCTGGGCGAGATGACGATGCGGGTCGAGTTGCAGGCGGAGCTTCTCGAAAAAAGGGGGTACGGGGACGAGCTGAGGAAGCTCTTGAGGCGCTTGGACGGGTGAGTCCGGCGACCAGACGGCCCTACCCGCTGACGATGTTGTGCTGGTTCTTCGCGGCCGTCGACCACTGCGCCTCGGACGTCGTCGGCTGGCACGTTGCGAAGACGGGCGACCGCTGGGCGGCGCTGGAGCCGATCCGATCGCCTATGCTCCCACCCGATCCAACGGCCAGACCTGGATGAACTCCACGTCCATTTCATCCGTGACAAGGCCCAGAATGTAGTCCTCGCCGATGTCGTGGTCGCGGCGGACAATGCGGGACAGTGCGCCGTCCTGCGCGAACGCCCTGATCTCGTAACGGGTGTTCAGCGTGACGACGCTCAACTCGCCCCAGGCTTCCCGAATCAGATCCCGCCCGAAGATCACGGGATACACGACCCGGTTTTCCATATCGAAATGACGTTCCATTCCGGCATGCATGCCCAGGGAACTCTTGAGTCCGCCCTCCGCATCCCTAAGTTCGACCTGTACTTCAGTGCTGTAGAAGGCCGGCGTGGGGCTCGTCAGAATCGACCCGTCGCTCAGCACGGCTACCGGACGCAGTCGGTCACCCTGCCGTTCAGCCGGCTCCTGCACGCGGAATCTGCGGGCTACTTCCCCGGTCGGAGCGACCACGCTCATGATCGAATGCCCCGAGGTCCACACCATGACCGTGTCGCCGGGAAGACGGGCGATGTCCGTGATGAGGGCATCGAACTCGTTCGGTCCCTCGCCTGGTCCCCCCCAGGTCTCCATGTGGGTCCCGACGTCATCGAAGACCCTCAATTCGGACGCACTGAGATTAACCACGACGATCCGCCCATCGGACAACCTCGTTGCATCCGTCGCGCCGTAGAGCAGGTACGGATCGTCACCCTCCCGCTTCCCGATCGTGACGACGGCCGCCTCGGGGCCGACTCGCCAACCCAGCCGCGATCCGTCCGCCGGACGGGGATTCTCCACGATCAGGACGTCCACGCTGTCTCGCATCCGGGTGTCGAATCCGTCGTAGGTGTCGGATCCAGCGGGCGCGTCAACATTCCCGCACGCGAGAAGAGGGAGGACGGCAAGGGCAACCGTTGCGTGAGACCAGATAGCACGGCGAGCATTCATGGGGTTGGTTCTCTAAGAGCGGAGGTGGACTGCGTGGGTGGCTGAGAGCTATTCAAAACGTCTTCGGCGCGTTGAACATTGAGCGCCTCTTACCGGCGAGCTCGTCGCCAGCACCGACCGTCACATGGTTCTTCATCGAAGGGCCCACAGCCAGTGTCGAGTGACTGACACCCTTGTCCAGGCGGCCCACCCCAACAAACGTGGTCTAATCCCACTGGCGGCCATTCCACCAGCCTAAGGCAGTCGTTCATCGGAATGGAGGATCTCACAAGGCATGTGCAATCCGGTCGCTCATCGGGGGGATCCTGAATCAAACCGGTGGGCATCGCTTTGGCACCGAGCGAAGTGAAGGAGCGGCGAGCCAGGTCAGCTCCGAGGGTTGCCGTGGCCTCCTCCATTAACTTCTTGAGTTCCGACCGCGGCGCCGTGTCCCGCAAATGACCGTCGAGTTCGTGCGACACCCTGTCCAGGAAGAGACGCTGCTCCGGCGACTTAACCTCCGCGGTCACCGCAGCGAGGTGTTCACGCCAAAGCGAGATCCGAGCCCCCGACTCGAGCGCTCCGTAGATCGCACGGCGGTATGTGGCGGAATGTTCACCGAATTCCTCGAGCGTCGTTGGCAGCGCATCGAGATTGGCTGAAACCCATTGTCTTGCCAGCTCACATTCCGGAACATCCACTGCAGCGTCCGAGATCAATTCGGCCCCAGGCTCGGGCACCCACCAAATCGACGCGCTGGCCAACAGGACGATACCAAGCAGCTTGCTCATGACCTGCTCTCCTTAATTGAAAGGTCGTTCGGTGCCAGACTGCAACCGGGCACCCGTCATATCCGCCAACTCCGCTTATTGACCCATGGATGTTACGGTAAACGCTCACGCGGGCGAGCGCAACCTCCTCCTGTCAGGCACTAACCCGGATGTCAATGGGCATCGAACTGAGTCTGGATCCTGCGTTGCGAGGATAGGTCTGCACCGCTTGGCTCCTTAGACCGAAGGTCGGCGACCCGTTGGCCGGTCAAGTTGTTGGCGGGTAGGGACATGAGCCGGATTCGGGAGTGTACGCTATTGGGTTTCTCGTTGATCCTTTGCAGCTCGTTCAGATCTGGGCCAGCAAGCGCTCGATTGAGCGGAGCAACAGCTCATTGACAGGCGGGCGCCGCCGGCAACATCGCCCTTACTGTTGGTGGCCCGAATGCCGCCAGCAGGTAGGCCCCCAAGCCAAACAGGACCAACTGCCCCCAGTAGTTGCGTCGGCGCCTGGAGTCCGGGCTCGTCAACAGGTCGAACCGCATGGCGGAAGCCGCGAACGTCGCGGCGGAGACGAGAACGGCGGACGCCGTCGTACTGGGCCCGAGTATCATGATGGCCCTGTCGAGATCCGGGAGCCGCGGTGCGACTCGGAAGAAGGTGATCAGCGCATACACACCATAAAGCGAAAGCAACCCCGCGAAGCAGGTGGCTGCCAGCCTGGCGAATCCGCATTCAAACAGCCAACGGGATCTTCGGGAACCCGTCACGGGATCAGCAGTCGTCATCGGTCACCGCTTGCGCTGATGGAAGGGCGTTCTCGGCGGCAGGGGCACGCTGCCCGCGAGGTGACGTCCGATGCTGGAACCGCCCGTGGGGCGACAGCCCAGTTCGATCGCTTCGGCGTCACACAGAAACATATCGCACCCGGGGAATCGGGTGTCAAATCCGTGACCAGTTCGTGCGCCGGCAACGAGACGGTGCGGATATGAAACCTCGCAATAATTGCGATGTTCTCTCTACGGGAGGTCCCCGTTGCCCCTGGTGGACACCACCCTGATCGCGCGTGGCCTGCACCGGGGCATTGACATCAGGGGCCGAACGGATCAATGGTGACGTGCTCCGTTGCGAGAACAGGCCTCCCGGCGGTGACAGACGTCCCGGCGGGGACAGACCCTTCCTTCCGAAGGAGTGATGTGATGAAGCGTTGCGCCACCTACATCGTCCGACCCCATTCCCCCTTGCCTTCGCTTTCCCAGTGCGGACCGGGTTCCCGAACTTTCGGAGATACCGGTCGAATGAGTCGGATCAGGTCGATCATCGGGGTTTGCAGGATGGTCGCTGTGCTGACCTTCGGGATGGTCGGCACCGTTGCAAGTGCCCAGCAGGTGCTGGAGATCGATTTCGCCAACGGTCGTGACGTGATCAACGACGACATGCGCGCGGTAATCCCGTGGCAGGTGGCGATCGACCACCTCTGGGGCGCCATCTACGTGCGGGACCTCGAGGAGCCCGACGGCGTCATGGTCTTTTCCCTTGCCACGGGTGAGCGGCTTCGCACCTACCGGATTCCCAAGGGCGATGGCCCGGCCGAGTTGAGACAACTCAACGCGTTTGCTCAGGCTTCGGGCCAAGGACTCTACCTGCTGGGGGACAGGAAGGTGCTGCACCTGGACTCGATTGGCGCAGTCGACGACTACTGGCAGGTCTCTGGCCCCCGGGCACGGACGATATGTGAATTCGGCGGCCAGCCAACCTTGGGGATCCAGGGAGGCCTGAAGAGGCGAGGTCCGGACGGTGTTGACGAGAACATCGGTCCGCGCGTCGTGGAAGTGGAAGGCGAATCGTGGGTCCGTGTAGTCGGCGAGGATTGGTCCGATGTTCTGAAGTGGCGAGGCGCTGAGCTCGCCTGCACGCCAGACGTGGCTTTCCTGGTGTTTCCGAACGAGGAGGTGCAGGGATCGCCCGGCAGCGGGGTGCGACGCTATTCAAACACAGGTCCCGACTCGGTCCTCGTATTTTTCAGAAACGGCCGGGAGGGCAGATTGGAGGTTCCGGCCGAGTTTGCCGACGAGCGTGCCTGGAACCGGGACCTGAAGCCGTCCATCGACACCAACGGCGACCTCGTCCTGGCGAGTTCGAACGGTGGAGTCCCAGGTGCCGTCGTCGATCTCGGCACCGGATGCTACGGCGTGTTGCGTAACCGGGAATACCAATTGCACCGCGAATTCGTGGGAATCTACAGGGACAGTGCGTTGGTGTTTCACCGGGATCGTGAAGAAGTGACGGTGGAGGGCGAAAGGGTGGTGACGCTGTACGCGGAAGCGCGGCAGATCTCCCTCAACCCCCTCCGCCGTGTCAGCGGCCAGCCCTGCCCCGGGATGTTGCCGTCGGTGGAGGATGCCCGGTTGCCCGGACTGGGGGTGTGCAGTCTTGATCCTTCGCAGTTTCGCGACCCGGTGGTGTCGGCTGCCGGTACTGTTCCCGCTGGCCGGGTTGTCCGTCGCGATGACGTTGCCCGGCACTGCTGGGCTCGCCCAGGAAGCGTTCCGAATCACATAGGAGCAGGGGCGCACCGTAATTGATGATCCATGGCGCGCCATTGACCCGGGCCGGTACGCCATCGACCACACTGCCGGCGTACTGTACGTCAATGATCTGGAAGAGCCCGACGGCATCATGGCGTTTGACCTGGCCACGGGGGAGCGGTTGCAGACCTATTCGGTTCCGCAGGGTGAGGGCCCGCGGGAACTCAAGGGTCTTGGCGGAGTGGTTCTCGGACCCGCCGGGGGGATCTACGTCTGGAGCTATCCGAAGGCACTTCACTTCGATGCCCGGGCAGCTTTCGTCAACGAGTGGCGGCCGCGGGCGCCAGGGGTGTGGACGGACCTGTGCGTGTTCGGTGGGGAACCCGCGGTCCCCGTGCGTGGGGGGCTGATCAGGCGCGGACCCGGAGGGCGGGACGAGAGAATCGGGCCGAGCCCGTCCGAAGGTGCGGATCCGCAGGTCGAAACCGTGGTAGAGGCGGTCGCACTGATCGAAAACGTGGTCGGAGCGCGCCTGGCCTGCTCGGAGCACTCGGCTTTCGTTCTACCGGGCCGCGCGGCGGGAACAGACTCGGTCTTCGTGTACTCCCGTAGCGGCCTGGAGGGCGGCCTGCCCGTCCCGTCCGAACTGACCGACCCTCCCACCGGACACATGCGCGGGCGCCTTGACCTCTTGGCCAACGACGGAAGGAACAACCTTGTACTCCTGGGCATGGATCATTTCGGCGAGGTTCCGGGTGCGTTGATGGACCCCGAATCGCAATGCTACGCCGTGGTCCGCAACCCGCGATTCCAGCTGTACCGGCTGTTCGTGGGAATCTATGCCGACAGCGCGTTGGTGTTTCACTGGGATCACGAGGAGGAGATCCGGAATGGCGAGAGAATCGTTCATGTCCGCGACCGCGCCAACCGTGTCTCACTGCATCCTCTCGAGTCCCTCGGGGGCGGCGCACCGTGCCCGCGCATCCTGCCTGCGGTATCCAGGACTCAAGCAGGTCGAGAGGGCGTTGGATGACCCTTTTTCGACGCTGCCTCCCTACCCCTCATTTTCATCCCGCGAGTCCCGCCGATTGACTCCGGTTTTCCCGCTTTCGTGACCCGATCAGATCAACCGTGGTCCCGTGACAAGAAACGGCAGATCGTGCAGTCCAAGTTGAACTTACGTGTTTTCTCGCCGTGATTGGCGCACTCCGACTGTCCGCTTACCGTGCGGAGGCATGAACCGTCCGCTGGCTCCGCCGACCCGCTGATCTGCGGGCGACGCCCTCGAAGTACCGGAGCGCCAACGCCAGCCCCGGCATCACCATAGCGTCGTCTGGCGCTCGTAGTGGCTCCTCCGGAGGCCGCGCGGCCGAACCCGTTCCGCGTACCGCCTCACGATTGTCGCAAAACGATCTATCCGGTCCAGACCCTTCGGCATCTAGGGGAAACGGAAGGACGGATGCGAACCAGAGGCAAAAAAGGAGCTTCCCATGGGCAACAGTACAACGAATGAGATCGGCCTGACGGAAAAGGGCGGGGCACCGCTCGAGCGCCACCCGCTATCGGCCGCGTGGACGGACATGCCGGAGAAGGAGCGCGCGGCGTTGCGGGAAGACATCCGCAAGCGGGGCGTCCTGGAGCCGATCACGCTGCTCGATGGCAAAGTGCTGGACGGCTGGCATCGGTACACTGCCGCCAAGGAGATCGATCCCGGATTTGAGGTGCCGACGGTCGAGCTGGCGGACCGGGATCCGGCAGACTACGTAATCAGCAGGAACCTGCACCGGAGGCACCTCACGGCGGCGCAGCGGGCGGTCTGCGTGCTCCAGGTGCGCGGTTGGAAGGGGGACGGCCGCCCATCGGCTGACGGGGCGGGTCGGGCGGAGCAGGCTGGCGGGCGGACCAATCGGCAGCTCGCCGAAGAGGCTGGGTGTTCCGTCTCGGTCATCAGCGCGGTGAAGCGCCAGATCCGGTTGGGCCGGGGGAGCGACATCAAGGAGGGCCGCGAGTCGATCGCAAGCCTGCGGGCCAAGGACGCAGCGAAGAAGCCACCGACGCAGATCGAGAAGCTGCGCGTAAAGGTCGAGGAACTGCGCGAGCAGAACGAGGCGATGACGAGCGAGCTGGAGAAACTACGGGAGGCGGGCAGGCCGCCCACCGAGTTGGCCTTGAAGACGGAGAACGAAAGGCTGAAGGGTCGGGTCAACATCCTGAAGGAGAAACTCCTGCGGGCCGAGCGGGACCGAAAGAACGCCATCGCGGAGCGGCAGGAGATGGCAGACCGGTTGAAGGCTGTCGGGATCTCCTCGTGAGGTCCAACGGTACGTTCTGCGGCTTCCTACCGCTGTCAACACTTTTCTTGCGGGAACGGTGTCTTAAGGCCAATGTTCGGTGACTCGTGGAACTCCGGGCCCACTCCCTGCGGTGTGGAGTGGTCTATCTTGGTCGCCAAGAACAAGACACTGGCTGCGGAAGCCACCAACGAGGAAGAACGGCGATGATGAAGCGAACCAAAGAAGATCGTGAAGCCGCGCGGTTGGTGCGGGACCTTCTCCGAAGCGCTGCCCTAACTGCGCTCGCTACCCTTCCCCTTGGCTTGGTGCTCGCTTTGGTGCTGACTGCGATGGGAGTGGGGCGTTGGTTCCTCTTCTCAACAGTGGGGGCGTTGGCGCTTGGAGCCGCTTTCGTGTGGGCTCTGCAAAGGGGGCCCGTGTTTTACCGAGGGCTACGGGACATCTCGGGGAGGCCGTCGTAGCCCCAGTCCGCGGCGGAGTGGACGACGTCAACGACCGTCACGATTATTTGCGGACTCGTCTCACTCAGTGAAACGAGCGCCCTCGCAGAGAATACGACCTCGTGTGGGCTCACAACTCCAGGCCCAGCTCCTCGGCCACGCTGCGGATCGCCGACGCATTCGTGGTCGAGAGAGGGCTGACGCGGCTGGCCAAACGGCTCGCTGATCTGTCCAGCCCTGGAGGCGCCGCACCGCAGCCAGTCTTGCCCCTTAGTGCGGCACTGCCGCATATTGAGCCGATGACGACTCGAACCGACCTGGGACGTGAGCTGGAGGCTGCTCTTGCCGAAGTGCTCGCCCATGTGCGCGGCGAAGCGGTACTTCCAAGCCGTATCGTCGACGATCCCGCCGCGGAGCACATAGTGGCTCTGCGCAAACGCATGAAGTTGAGCCGCCAGAAATTCGCAGATCGGTTTGGGCTCGATGCGCGGGCTGTCCAGGATTGGGAACAGGGACGGCGCGTCCCGGACCGTGCGGCCCGTGTCCTGCTGACGGTCATCGACCGCGATCCGGAGGCAGTCGTCCGCGCTCTGGACGAACGGGCCCCGGCTGCGGCCACTTCGGATGTGGTCCGCGAAGCCACGAGAGCCTACCGGACACCGGTCATGAACAATGTGCACCGCTCAGAATACGTCAAGGCGATTGTTGCGGTCGCCCTCCTTGACGCTGGCTGGACGCGAACCAATCCGTGGCACTCCTGGGACTTCGAACACGAATCGGGATGGCGAATGGAGGTCAAGCAGTCCGCGGCTGCTCAAGCGTGGAGTCAACGGCGAGCGAGCAGCCGACCCCGCTTTGACATCCGGGCACGCTCCGGGTACTGGGATCGATCAGGCAGGTGGAGATCGTCGCCGGGGCGACACGCCGACGTGTACGTATTCGCGTGGCATCAAGAGGTGGGGGAGTCCGCGGACCAGCGAGAACCGATGAGCTGGCAATTCTACGTAGTTCGGGAGCGTGATCTGCCCGACCAGAAGACGATCGGCCTAAGCGTGATTCGGCGGCTCGCCCAGTCGTGCAGAACCGACGAGTTGCACTCCCGGCTGGAAGCGGTCATGACTCAGGCGTAACCGTACTTCGCCGCGTGGATGTTGGCGTCCAACCGTTGCATCGCCGGTTCCCCGCTACTCGAATTCCGCTACCCCTCCGTGCCCTCCCGCACAAAGCCGGAGAAAGGGTTCGGAAAAGGCTTCGGGCTGGAAAACCCCCCACCGGTCTCGATGTCGACCGCTATCGAGCCGATCAGGTTCCGGATGGCCTTCTCGCCACGGCCCAACCCCCACCGATACAAGCGGCGCCAGCCCAGCATCGCCACTGTTCCGCCAGCAAGGAAGCCGGCTGCAGCCGCGGCGGCTGCGAGACCTCCGATCCCGAGTGCGACGCCCGCGGCCGCGCCCACGAAGAGGCCGCCGATGCCGCCCAACGATGCGAACACACCCGAGACGCTGCCCCCGACCCACAGAGTGAGCTTGTGGCTGCGGCCCAGGCTCGCGCGAACGGTCAACTCGGTCGAGGGCGGATCGGTGTCCAGGCGCCGGAGGCTGAAAAGCAGCTGCTTCAGGTCTGCCAGGGCCATCTCGTACGCGAAAGACTGGTCTGCCGTGGTCGGCGTGTACGAGTAGGCAGGGGTCTTGAATACCAGCACGCCACCGTCGAGGGGATCGGCCCCGTGGTGATCGACAAGACTCAGGCGAAACGGGCGCTTCGGGAGGATGCGCTGCATGGCGGCGTAGACCTCTTCCGCCGGGGCGCGGATTACTCGCGAAACCTCCAGCGTGAGCGGTGGATTGCCCAGGAAGCGGGCCGCCACCACCGATCGTTGCTCCCGCGCTCCTTCGGCAAGGGTCTCGCTGCGAGCCTCCACGAGTGCATGATCGACAAACTCGGGCGAAATCCCGGCTTCTTCCGCGGCGGCTCGAACATCCTGGAGGCGGAACCCTTCGACCTCCGCCGGGTCGGTGGCATCCCCCCGGGGGGCCAGCTGTCTCGAACGCGCTTCGAGGCGGCGGGCGGCCTCTGCCTGCAGCTCGGCCGCACGGCGCCAGAGCGCGCGCGCCTGCTCCTCGGATATGCGGGTGTCGTCGTCGCTCATGGGATCCAAGGTAACTGCGGCGAGACGTCGACGCGGAACCATGAGTGGTCCCGGCGTTCGAACGCCCCTCCGGTGGATTCTCGTCCGGCGGCACCGGACGACGTCACCTCGAAGCAATAGTACACAACAGTATTGTTGACAACGAAACCGTTGTGTATTCTCTTTCAGGACCGAGCACCACCCCAACCAAGGAAAGCCATGAGACCAACCGCCGGCCGCTGGGTAAGCGGCGACGACTTCTTCGACCGGGAGGGCGAACTCCGGGTTCTGGAATCCCACGTCCGGGATCGCAACCATCTGCTGTTGACCGGACAGCGAAGGATGGGCAAGACCAGCATCGCCAGAGAGCTGGGACGCCGCCTGCAGGGCGAGGGCTGGATCTTCCTGTTCGCAGATGTCGAGGGTTCCACCTGTGCCGAGGATGCGGTGGCGACCATTGCGAAGGAGACATATCCCATCCGTTCCATTGCGTCCCGCCTTGGCAGCGGAGCGAAGGAATGGCTGACCGAGAACATCGAGGAAGTCGGTGCCCACGGGTTCCGCGCGAAGATCCGGGCCGGACTGAACGCGGGCAACTGGCGTCGGCTCGGCGAAAAACTGCTTCAACAGTGTGCTGACCACGACGCGCCGGTGCTGCTGGTGATCGACGAGCTGCCCATCTTCCTCAAACGCATGTACCACGACGACGGCAATGCTAGGCGCGTGGACGAGTTCCTGAGTTGGCTCCGCGGCGCGATCCAGTCGTTGGGAGACCAGGGACCCGTCTTCATCGTCTCGGGCAGCATCGGACTCCAACCCCTCGTCCATCGCCTCGGGATTCCGGACCGGATCAATCACTTCTACCCCATTCGCCTGCGGCCCTGGGACAGGAAGACGAGCGTGGAGTGCTTCAGGCGCCTCGCAGCAGGCGAGGGATTGCAGGTCGAAGAAGGAGTGGCGGACGCAGTGTACGATGCCCTGGGGCTCGGCATTCCGCACCACGTGCAGTCCTTCTTCGCGCGGATCCGCGACTTTGCCACCCTCAGAAGGACAGACACGGTGACCGTCACGGATGTGCAGCACGTCTACCGGACCGGGCTGTTGGGACCCTTTGGACAGAACGACCTGGTCCACTACGAGACGCGCCTCAAGGATGGTATGGACGACGAGACCTTCTCCATCGCCATGGAGACTCTCGCGGAAGCCGCGACCCAGGGCATGTTCACGCCCCACGGCCGGCGTTGTCTTGAGCATGTCTACGATGCGCTGGTGACCGATGTCCGCGGACGGGTAGCCGACGCCATCGAGGTCCTGCTGCACGATGGCTACATCGAGGAGGTGGAAAACGGGCACCGATTCCCGTCCCGGCTGCTTCGGGACTGGTGGGCGGCCCGCTTTCGGAATCATCATGTACCACTTGAGAGTCGGTGCCCCGACCTCACCAGCACGAGCTGACGACCGATGAGCGACCAAACCGGCCCCCCCATCCGCAAGTTCAACCCCGGGCTGCTCCAGTCGGATGATGAGATCAGGGAACAGTTCGTGGTCCGCGGTCACGAGCTGCGTCTTCTGCTGAAGGAGCTGCGGAACAACATTGCGTCGTCCTCCTGTCAGCACATTCTCGTGGTCGGTCCTCGAGGACGTGGGAAGACCATGCTTCTTGCCCGGATCGCCGCCGAGCTGCGCAACAACCGGCACTTCGCCGGATCGCTGCTGCCGGTGCGGTTCATGGAAGAGAGTCAGGAGATCTTCAGTCTCACCGACTTCTGGCTGGAGACGATGTTCCACCTGGCCAACGAAGTCGATGAGCACGACCCTGAGCTGGCCCGGGAACTGCGCGACACTCGAGCCGCATTGTCGCCTCGCTGGCGCGAGCAGATCACCGAAACGCAGGCCCGCGCCGCCGTCCTGGGAGCCGCTGACCGGCTGGGCAGACGACTCGTCCTCATCGTCGAGAACATGCAGTCGCTATGCAGGGACGCACACGACGAATTCGGCTGGCAACTCCGCGAGGTGTTGCAGACGGAGCCTCAGATCATCCTTCTGTCCTCGGCCACCAGCCGGTTCCGCGCGTTGGACGAAGCGGACGAGCCCTTCTTCGAGATGTTCCGCATCGTCGCGCTGGAGCCGCTGGACACCGAGGATTGCAGTCGGCTGTGGAAGATCGTGAGCGGGAGGCCGGCTACCCCGCGCGAAGTCAGGCCACTCCAGATTCTGACCGGTGGCAACCCCCGCCTGCTGGTGATGACGGCCGAGTTTGCCCGGCATCGCTCCCTCCGCCGGCTGATGTCCGAACTGGTGACGCTGATCGACGAGCACACCGAGTACTTTCGGGGCCATCTGGAGGTTCTGGCGAAGACGGAGCGGCGTGTGTACGTGGCCGTGATCGACCTATGGCAGCCATCCTCGGCGAGCGAGATTGCGGCTAGGGCGCGTGTGGACATTCGCGTGGCATCGACCATGCTGGGGCGGCTGGTTGAACGCGGTGCCGTCGTCCGGCAGGGACGTGGCCGCAAGCGGCTGTACTCGGCTGCCGAGCCGCTGTACAGCATGTACTACAAGCTGCGGCGTGAGCGCGATGAGGCGGCTGTCGTCGAGAACCTGATCCGGTTCATGGTGGTGTGTTACGACATTGACGATCTGTTGAAGTTCTACGTCCCGCTGTCGACAGAAGCGGCGGAGTCAGCTGCGCTTCGCCGTGGGATCCGCCGGGCGCTTGCGGCCAGGGCTACTCCCGGCGACTGCGCTATCGACGATAAGAGCTGGGGCGTCATCCAGCAGGTCTCGGAGGCGGCAAATGTCCGTGCCGAGACCATCGCCACTCAGCGCCTGCGGTATGAAGTTGAAGCCGCGCTTGCGGAGGATCGGTTTGACAGAGTCGTCAGTCTCGTCGAGGACTACGCCGCGTCCGGTTGGCTTGACGTCCCAGAGTCCATGGCGGAGTTGCGTGTTGCCTGGGCGACGTACCTCCTGGCGTTCGCGCACGCGCACCTGGGGAATCCACACGCTGTTCTCTCGGTGTCAGAGCGTTCACTCCCTCTTTCCGACAGCGACAATGCGACGATCCTGGCCTATGTCGCACCAACACTGCTGGCCCGGGCGTCGGCACAAATGGGACTTGGTGAGTTCCGCGCCGCGATCGCGACCTGCGACGATCTAATTCGCAGGTTCGGCTCTTGGGGGCATCCACCGTTCGACGCGGTGATCGCGGAAACACTTGCCACACGGGGATGCTCCAAGGTACATCTCGGCGATGATCCAGGCGCGATCCGTGACTATTCAGAAGTGGCGCGTCGGTTCGACGGCAGCGAGCGCCTCGAAGTCCAGGAGAGCATTGTCTCGGCGCTCATGAGCAAGGCGCTCGCATGCCGGCGCATCGACGACCTCGAAGCAGAGATCGCCAGCTACGATGCCGTGATCGAGCGCTTCGATTCCTCCAAGTCCCGCGATCTTCGCGAGCATGTGGCCGTTGCGCTCGGCTGGAAGGGGATGGCCCAGGCGGAGGTCGGTCTTGCCGACGAGGCCCTTGTCAGTATGCAGAAGTTGGAAGATGTAGCGCGATCGTTGGCGAATGACGGCGAACGGCCGGTCGAGGCACCTTGGGCCGAGTGGGTGAGATGGCGCGCACAGGGTGCGAGGGCTCTGGCATTTGCAGTCCAGAGGGACTACCAGACGTCTCAGGACTCACTTCAGGCGGCCTACAACGATTTCATCGCGGCCGACGAGGTGACGACGCAAGAAGCGGTGCGCCTGGTGTCGGGTCTGGTCGGGGCCGGATCACCGCCCGAGGATCTGCTGGCTGTCCTCACCACCGACACTACGAAGGCCGCCAGCCTGCGGCCTCTTGTCGTCGCTCTTCACATGTACGCTGGGAAGCCCGTGCGCGCTCCAAGAGAAATCGAAGAAGTGGCTGCAGACATTCTTGAGCGTTTTCGCAAGGCTGAATTGCGGGCGACGGTTCGGGAGACTCTCGGGGAGATAGACTTGGAGTCTGATTGATCTGGTGGGAAACCCCTACCCCGGATTTCTCAAGCCTATAGGACGGCACCGGCCTCTGGAGGCTGTTAAG
>CAYWUV010000083.1:0-25663 GCA_964461235.1 uncultured Bryobacterales bacterium
GGAGCGCTGGAGGAAGCGGAGCGTCGGCGGCGGCTCGCCGAGGACCGGGCCTTCGTCGCGGAGGACAGCGCGACCACCGAGCGGGAGCGCGCCAATGCCGCCGAGGATAGAGCGGCGGCCGAGCGGGAGCGCGCCGACGCCGCCCAGGGTAGAGCGGCCGCCGAGCGGGATCGGGCCGACGCCGCCGAAGGTAGAGCGGCCGCCGAGCGGGATCGGGCCGATGCCGCCGAGAACAGAGCGACCGCCGAGCGGGATCGGGCCGATGCCGCTGAGCAGAGAGTGCGGGCATTGGAGGATCGACTCCGGAACCTCGCGAGTCGTACACGTCCCTCGGGGAAGGATTCTTAGGCACGCGACCTCGTGCGGATGGCAAGGCAGTCCGGCCCCACTGGTCCCGAGTGAGCCACTGCCACTCGGCAGAGCGCCGGCCGATTGCCTTGCATCCTCATCCTGGCCCGATAGTCGCTCGTCCAACCAGTCTGCCTGCCTTAGCACGATGCTGATCGTTGCGTTGCGTATCGGGGGCTCTACGGGTGCCCTCGGTGGTCCTGCAGACCCCCGCTAGTCCCGAATCCAAGTCAGCGCCATGATTCGGATCTTTGGGCTAACAGCGTGAACTGCGTCGCCCCATCACGATCTTGCAGCGAGGACCAAGGTCCAGCCACAACGGAGGCATCCAGGTGCTCTGCGGCACATGCTCTCGATCACCATGGACGCTAATGGCAATTGTCGTCAGGCGGCAAGCGACTCTCGATCAAGCGCACCGTATTGTGATGTTCTAGCATCGGATGCGTGCACACCACCCTCAACATCGATGACGACATCCTGATTGCAGCCCGAGGGCTCGCGCGACGCGACGGAACGAGCGTTGGGAAAGTGGTCTCCAGTCTGGCCCGGAAGGGCCTGAACGCAAGCCCGGTCACAGCCTCGACCAGGACGGGAGATGGATTCCACGGATTCCACCCACTGCCGAAGCGCGGCGGACCGGTAACCAACGAACTAATCGATCAGTTGCGCGAAGACGGCCCTTACTAGCAACTCGGGCGGCCCGTATGCGAGCGTTGCTAGACATCAACGTCTTGCTGGCCCTCCTTGACCGTGACCACATCCAGCACGAGCAGGCAAGAAGATGGTTCGAGCAGGAGGTCCGGTACGGATGGGCTTCCTGTGCGATCACTCAAACCGGCTGTCTCCGGATCCTGAGCCAATCCAGTTACCCAAGCCCGGTATCACCCAGTAGGGCAAGGCAGCTGCTCTCCTCGGCGACTTCAACAGCTTTCCACGAGTACTGGAACAGCAAAATCTCAATTCTCGACGAGACGCTCTTCGACCAATCCCGCATCCATGGTCCGAGGCAGATCACTGACGCCTATCTGCTCGGATTGGCGACACACCATCGCGGCAGACTCGTGACCTTCGATCAGTCCGTTGCGCTTTCGGCTGTGAAGAAGGCGAGTCCCCGGAACCTCGTTGTACTGTGAAGACCCTGCTCACGCTGGCCCGCCGGTGACGCGAAACTGGCTTCGAAGGACGCGGCCGCCCCGGTCCTGGCGCGTCCTTCTGGACGGATCCGCGACGAGGAAATCGAAGGCTCCTTGAGTTGACCACCCGCAGGAACGCCATGCAGACCAAGCATTTGCCGGAGGCCTACGACACGCTTGCTCCAGACGGCTCGGAAATCCGCATCCTTGCAGCGACAGCAGGAGCGAGCATGGCTCACTGCTCACTGCCGCCGCGCTGCACCTCGGCGGCCGTCGCCCATCGAACGGTGGACGAGGTTTGGTATTTCCTCGCCGGCACGGGGGAGGTTTGGCGCAAGGCCGGCGAGCGGGAGGAAGTCGTCGAGGTTTCCCTCGGCGTTTCTCTTGCTATTCCCGTCGGTACTCACTTCCAGTTCAGAAACACCGGGGATGCACCGCTGGAATTCGTTCTCACCACGATTCCACCGTGGCCGGGCACGGACGAAGCCTACCGCGTCCCTGGCCGTTGGACGACGAGAAGGGACTGACTCCTTCGCCGGAATGCGCGCAACGGCCGCGGTCATTGAGCGGCTAGAGCACGCTGCTCACGGATCCATCCATGCACTTCCTCTCCGTGGTCTCTTCTCCAATACCCAGATCATAATGAACTGCAAATCAAAGGTTTGCAACGAAAGACCGTGAATGCGGCGCAGTCAGATCGTTCACCCACTTCGGTCGAAGAGAACCTGAGACAAGAATGGCCCCCGGCTCACCGGCCCCCGGACCCATCTGGGATTGAACCTACAGTCGTGACCGCTGTACAGTGGCAGGGCGAGGTGCCACCTTGCTCATCTCGCTGTATGCGGAATGTCGACTCCAGAATCTGCGGGAGGTAGCTCAATGAGCCAACTGCATTCGCTAATTGGCCGTGCGGTCGTACTTGTCGCGGTCGTCGTCGCAGCATGTCACGCCCGGGATGCCGATCAGCATCCGAACATAGTGATCATCCTCTCTGACGATCTTGGTTACGGCAGCTTGAACACCTACGGAGCCAGCGAGCAGCACATTCGAACGCCGAGTATCGACCGTCTGGCCAGAGAGGGGCGACGTTTCATCGACGCCAACACCACATCGTCGGTCTGTACGCCGACGCGGTACAGCCTACTGACCGGCCGCTACTGCTGGCGCACGTCGCTGCGGCACGGTGTCTTGGGTATCACGTCCCCGCTCCACATCGAATCCAGCCGACCGACCATCGCGTCGCTGCTCAAGTCGGTTGGGTATCGCACGGCAGCAATCGGGAAATGGCACCTCGGTTACGGGACCGGGCGGACTGACTACACGAAGCAGCTCGATCCCGGTCCGCTGGACATCGGCTTCGATTACCACTTCGGCGTGCCCCAGAATCACGGGGATGCCACTGGCATCTACGTGCGGAACCGGGAAACGGTCGGCTTGCGGTCCAGCCATGTCGAGCAATTCGGCAAGACGCCGTATGGCCGCCAGTTCCTGGGATTTGACGCACCGCACCGGGTAGACGAAGACGTGATGGGAGAGCTGACAACCGAGGCCGTCGAGTGGCTTGGAAAGCAGGAGCCGGATACGCCGTTTTTCCTGTACTTCGCCCCGGTCGCCATCCATTTCCCGTACACTCCCTCCGAGGAAACGAAAGGCGCAAGTGGCGTTGGGGTTTACGGGGACTGGATTCACGAACTGGACTTGTCTGTGGGACGTGTCGTCCGGGCGCTGGATCAGCTCGGCCTTGCGGACGACACCCTCGTGATCTTCACCAGCGACAACGGCGGGGTTCTCCTCACCGAGGGTGACCGTCCGGAAGCAGCGGCTTACCGGGCGGGTTTGCACGTGAACGGGCAGTGGCGCGGCCGCAAGCACAGCATCTACGAAGGAGGATTTCGCGTGCCGTTCATCGTTCGTTGGCCGGGCAGAGTCGCGGCCCATACGGTGAGCGAGGAAACCATCAGTCTCGTTGACATGTTCGCCACCCTTGCGGCGGTGACTGGAAAATCGCTCCCGCCGGCGGACGAGGGGGCCGAGGACAGTTCCAATGTCCTGCCTGCTTTCCTGGGCGAGGCCTCGTCCAGCCCGCTCCGTCCAGCCATCATTCTCCACAGCGTCGACGGCAATTTCGCAATCCGTCAGGGCCCCTGGAAGTACGTCGAGGGTAATGCGAGCTCAACGGTGAGGCGCGTGTCCCGCCCGGGGGAACTCGGCCGCCAACTCTACAATCTTGGCGACGACCCGGCCGAGCAAGAAAACCGAATCGAGGCTTATCCGGAAATTGGCGAACGTCTCGCCAAGCTTCTGGAGACGCATCGAAACCAAGGACATTCCCGCTGACGCTGGGTCCGGCCTACTGGAACTCAAGCAGTTCTGCGCACGTCCGCATGTGGGATGGATCGACGGCATGAAGGGTTGACCACCGGACGGTTGCCGTGCACCGCACTCGCGTGGACACGGAACTGTGGCGGACTGGGAATGGACCGTCCAGCGCGTTGGGGCAGCCAGCAGGACCACCGGCTCCGTAGACCGGGGCAACAGGTACGATGGATTGCCTCGATCAAGCCGGGGCCCGTTCCACAATCATCCAGATGCCACGAACACTCAAGAATCGTGGGCTTGCCCACTTTCGAATCGGGGCTCCGAGCATATACTTGATGCATGAGGCTGTGCTCCGGTGCGGCACATCAACCGATAATCCGTTCTGCCTCGCTGGTTTGCTCCGCAGTGATGCTGGCACTGGCAGTTCGTCCGATGGTTGCCGCGCCAAACCCAGCTGGCTTTGCCGAGGCGGTGCATCCGCTGTTGGAGGTTTGTGCGGCGTGCCACAGCCCTAGCGTCGCCTCAGGCGGTCTGATCATCGACCCGTTTCTGACCCCATCCTCTCTGGATGAGCGTAGGGAGGGATGGGAACGAATCCTGCGGAAAGTTCGCAGCGGAGAGATGCCCCCGCCGGGCATCCCGAGACCTTCAATCGAACACGTTGACTCTCTCGTGGAGTTTGTCGAACACGCGTTCGCCGAAGCAGATCGCCACGTCGAAGCCGATCCTGGACGTGTGACAGCGCGGCGCTTGAATCGGGTCGAGTATGCGAACACTGTTCGCGACCTGCTCGGCGTGCCCTTCCGCGCTGAGAACGCCTTCCCCAGTGATGACCGTGGACATGGCTTCGACAACATCGGGGACGTGCTGACCATTTCGCCATTTCTGATGGAGAAATACATGGCAGCCGCCGAGCACCTTGCCACCACCGCGCTCGGCTTGAATCGCTGGCCCAAGAGACCCGTCGAAGCGGACTACCAACTGAAGTACAGGACGGCACGTCGAGTCGGACCCACCGTAATCGAAGTGACGCATCGCGTGGCGTGGGATGGCGAGTACACCATTCGATTCGGCCTGCCTGGCGAACGAGCGGAGGACGCCGCCCCGGTCGAGTTCGGATTCTGGATGGACGGGAAGTTACTCCATTCGATGCCTGTCGAGACGAAGCCGTCCGGGCTGGTTTATTTCAGTCCCCACTCGTTGGAAGAAATGAGGCTGCATCTTCCCGCTGGCGATCACGTTTTCCGGGCTGGCTTCATCAACGACGAGTTCATCAAGACGATTCCCCGCAGTGACTGGTTTGACCGCAAAAAGAACAAGTTTGTGGAATCCATCACGTTCGTCGGCCCGTTTCCGTCCACCGTCGACAACACCCGTCGCCAAAAAATCCTCTTTTGCGATCCGAGCACAGGGCCGCAGTGCATTAGGGATGTCATTGCGAACTTGGCGAGACGCGCATACCGGCGTCCCGTGCACGACTCAGAGATCACTGATCTGCTTCGGTTCGTGGACATCGCGAAGGGCGAAGGCATGAGCGTGGAGGACGGAATCCGGCTCGCTTTGCAAGCGATGCTCGTGTCGCCGAACTTCTTGTTCCGCATCGAAGTTGACCCGGACGCAACTAACACTGCCGAGGTGTACAGGATTTCCGACGTAGAACTGGCTTCGCGTCTGAGCTACTTCCTGTGGAGTTCGATGCCCGACGATGAACTGCTGGCTGTAGCCGAGGACGGAAGACTCAGCGATCCCGAAGTGCTCGAAGAGCAGGTTGAGCGAATGCTCGCGGACGAGAAGGCCGACGCCCTGGGCGAGAATTTCGCGGGACAGTGGCTGCAGGTCCGCAACCTCTACAGCGTGACTCCCGATCCAGAGAAGTTCCCGGTCTGGAATTCGGCGCTGCGGGACGACATGATGACGGAGACGATTCTGTTCTTCAATCACATGCTGCGCGAGAACAGACAGCTCGGGGACTTCCTCGATGCAGACTTCACCTTTGCGAATGAACGTCTAGCGCACCTCTACGGAATCGACGGCGTCAGCGGACCCGAGTTTCGGCAGGTGACCCTTCCGTCGGATGAACGTGGCGGCATCCTCGGACATGCGAGCGTGCTGACAGTGACAAGCTATCCGTCACGCACGTCGCCGACGATTCGCGGCAAGTACCTGCTCGAGAACATCCTGGGAGCACCACCGCCCCCACCTCCTCCCAATGTGCCCGCGCTGGAGGAAGCTGCCGTTGGGTCGGCAGCCTCCTTGCGCGAACAGATGGAGCAGCATCGCAGTAACGCGGTCTGCGCGTCCTGCCATGCCCGCATGGACGCCTTGGGGTTCGCGTTGGAGAACTACGACGGAATCGGCCGGTGGCGCACGAACGATGGGGACATGCCCATTGACCCGAGCGGCGTGCTGCCGAATGGCAAGGAATTGAGCGGTCCCGCAGAATTGAGAGCGGTCCTCAAGAACAATCTGCCAGAATTCGCACGCAATTTGACCGAGAAGAGCTTGACGTATGCACTCGGACGCGGCCTGGAGAGGTTCGACCGTATCACCGTCAACCGGATCCTGGATCGGGTCGAGGCGACGGGCTACGGCTTCCGAGACCTGGTTCACGAGATCATTCGCAGCCCGGCGTTCCAGATGCGGCGAAGCGAAGGGATTGAGACGGAATCCGCATCAGCACTACAGGAGATAGCTTCAAGATGATCACCCGCAGAGCCCTTCCACGACGTGCATTCCTGAGGGGCATCGGAGCCACCGTCGCGTTGCCGTTTCTTGACGCGATGGCTCCCGCCCTGGCGGCCAGCCGCATCCCCGGGGGAACACCCCGTCGCATGGCGTTCGTATACGTACCGAACGGCATCGACATGCGCAACTGGACGCCCGCGTACGAGGGGCCCTTGAGTGAACTCCCTTCGATCTTGAAGCCGATCGAACCTCTCAAGGACGAGACCCTGTTGCTGAGCAACCTGACCCAGAACAACGGTCGGGCGTTACTCGATGGTGCCGGGGATCACGGTCGCTGTTGCGGCGCCTATTTGACGGGCGTGCATGTGAACAAGTCGGAATACGACATCAAGGCCGGCATCTCCTGCGATCAGGTGGTGGCGAACGAGGTCGGCCGCAAGACCAGGTTCCCTTCCCTGGAGGTGGGGCTCGAGGACTCCAGGCAGGCGGGCAATTGCGACTCCGGATACTCCTGTGCGTATACGAACAACCTGGCGTGGCGTAGCGAGACCCAGCCGCTGCCGCCGATCCTGAACCCGCGTGACTTGTTCGAGCGGCTGTTCGGGAGACACGCAGACTTGTCCCCTCAAGAGAGGAAGCAGCAGGGCCGCCTGCAGAAGAGCATCCTGGACTTCGTCAGCGAGGACACCCGGCGCCTGCAAGGCAAACTGGGGCCGACGGACAATCGCAAGTTAGATGAGTATCTGTCGTCGATCCGGGAAATCGAGCGTCAAATCGTGCTCGCAGAGAGCGACGACACGCAGATCGAGCCTGGCTTCGAGAAGCCGCACGGCATACCGGCGGACTTCGCCGAGCACTTCAAATTGATGACGGACATCATCACCGTTGCGTTCCAGGCCGACCTCAGCCGCGTACTGACGTTCCTGGTCACGCGCGAGGGCACCTCGCGTCCGTACCGGGAACTCGGGATTTCGGACGGGCATCACCCTCTGACGCACCATCGCAATCAGGTCGACATGATGGACAAGGTATCCACCATCAACACCTACCACGTGTCGCAGTTCGCCAAGTGGATGATGCGCCTGAAATCGATCCAGGAAGGCGATGGGAGCATGTTGGACAACTCCATGATCGTGTACGGTGCCGGACTGTCGGACGGCAACGCACACACCCATCACGACCTACCGACGATCCTAGTAGGGGGAACCGCCGACAAGAGACTGCGGAGCGGCCGGCGAGTGGTCTATCGGAAGGAAACACCTATGACCAACCTTTACCTATCGATGATGGCAAGCATGGGTGTTGATCGGGAGCATTTCGCCGACTCGAGCGGTCATCTCGATATCGGCTAGCCCGGTGGCTCATTCGGGGCGGAGGCATAGGGTAGCTCCTCGCATGCAGTTTCCGGCACGAAGGAACCGTCCGCGCCGGGCAGGCCTGCCCGGTGATGCCGGTACGGGTGCCGACATCGAGAAGGTTGCAGTCCCAGCCGGACTCGCTCCGATGGACTTCCGAGGACCGGGTTGAGGCACGGCGATGCAAGCAACCTCGAGTGAACGGCCGATTCCGCCCGTTGGCATCGTCCTCGACTGCGACATGGGCAACGCCATCGACGATGCCCTCGCACTCGCCATGTTGTACGGGTTCGCGGGGAAGCAGGAGGCTGAAATACGCCTCGCATCGGTGAGCGTGACGAAGTCAAACCTCCAAGCAGCGGCGTTCTGCGATGCATTGGCTCTGTTCTATCGGCAAGCTGCCTTTGCCGCTCTCGCAGCAGCCGGTGGACCCAAACTGCCCGACTATCTGCTCAGAAGGCGCGGGCTTCCGATCGGTTACTCCAACAAGGGCTGGATGCCTGACGCGTCGCCGATGCTGGCGCGGCCGCTGTCCCGAAAAGACTCGGCGGGCGCGCCGCTATACCCCCACGAGGTGCGGAACGTCAACGACACGGCGATGCCAGGACCACTGATGCGAAACGCTCTCACCGCACAGCACGACCAGAACTGCATCGTCGTGCTCACGGGACCGGCAACGAACCTGGCGGAGTTGCTGGATCTGCCGAATGCCAAGCCGATCATCGAAGCGAAGGTCAAGATGCTCGTCCTGATGGGTGGCGCCTACCCGGACGGAGAGCCGGAATTCAACATCAAGGCCGACATCGACGCCGCACGAAGAGTGTTCGCCGAGTGGCCAACACCAATTGTCGCTTCCGGGTTCGAGGTTGGCAGGGATCTGCTTTACCCCGCGGAGAGCATCGAGACCGACTTCGCATGGGCGGCGGACCATCCTGTCGTTGACGCGTATCGGGCTCACGGGACAATGCCCTACGACGCTCCGACCTGGGACCTGACGGCGGTGCTCTACGCGGTACGTCCCGAGGCCGGCTATTTCCGACTCTCCGGTCCGGGCACAATCAGCGTGCTCGGTGACGGACGGACGAGATTCGCCCCATCCCCCGAGGGCGATCACCGCTACCTGATTCTTGATCCCTCGCAGAAAGCAGCCATCATCCAGGCGTATCGCGAACGGGTCAGTGCCCGACCCGATCCGCCTCGGCGCCGCCGATAGTCCCCCCGGGCCGTCAGCGGCCGTTGGGGGTCAGCCCTCAAGAATGCTTGGATTCCATCCGGTTTGCCCGCTCCTCGAGAGCGGCGCATTGCTTGGTGATTTGCTCGAACGGTTGGTCATCTTCGAGCAACATCCCTGTTGCCCGCATGCGCTCGTAGTTATCCTCCAAGCCGGCCAATGCGGTCCCCCGCGGGGACCAGCTGCAGGTCTCCTGAAACCGCAGCTTCGTAGTCGATCCGCCGCCCATGCGCATCGTTCTCTCGGAAGAACATGGACTTGTGGCGAGCGACCGAGAGTGCGAGGTCCCGGTCTTTGAATGCCCTTGTCGCAATGCCTGCAACGTCAAGTCGCACCTAGTCGTACCCATGGCGCGAGAGGCGCTCTCCCCTCCCCTGTTCCCGCCGGCGATAGACGTGGGCAGCCGTGGCCTTCTCCCTGAACGTCCCTTCGGCCCGCATTACGGATGGAAGTGCGCTCGGAAACGTGATCTTTGGCGAATGGCGAAGCTGAACCTCGAGCGCACCGAACTTCAACCGTCGATCAGGACCGGATGTCAGGTACACGGGCCGAACAGGCACCTGGGTAGTCAGGCGGAGCCCGTTTGCTGCCGCTCCGCCGCTCGAGACTATGGTCTCTCGCCACATCTTGGAGAGAGTCCGAAGCGCCTTGCCGACATCCGGAGAACACGGGCCAAACGGCGTTTCGATCGGCAACATGTAGACACCCTGGCAAATCCGCCTAAGCCTCCCGGCTTTGGCAAGACGCGATAGCGCTTGATTCACCGCTGGCCGGTTAGCCATGTGAAGAAGGCCCCCGGGCAGATCGGCGTGGCTTCGGGAAGCGACTTCGGATGGTTCATGATCCGACTCGCAAGACTTGTCAAAGCGACCTCCGTATGTCACAAATTCGATAATAATTCGAACACCTTTCGCTTCGGCTGGTAATACGTTCGGACGGTGACTCAGATGCTCTCCAAGCTGAAACACCAACCTTGGGCGGTCACAGACAGGGGGTTTCGCAGTGCGGCTAGACGGCGGGCACAAGCACCGCACGCACCGAGCCTCCGAAGGGCGTTGGCACAGTCGTCCAAGGAGGTCGCATTCCAGTACTGCGAGGAGCACCCCGATACGCACGAACCGCATCAGCCTTGGCCGATGCTCCACTACGCTCAATGCCTCCTGGCCGGCCAGGTGAGGCGGGACCGCAGATCAGCACCGAACCCCGGACTTGCAAGAATGGGGATCGTCTGCAAGTGAGGACCCTAATGCGCGTGGAGAACCCAACCGTCTGGCGCTTCTGTGCACTAGCCGTGCTCATCGGGTCGGTCGCATCGGGCCAACCTGTAACCACCAGCGAGCTCGAGCAAGCCGCCGGAAACACGAGCGAGTGGCTCATGTACGGCCGGGACTACTATGCGCACCGGTACGTGGACCTCGACCAAGTCACTCCCGGGAACGTGGACCGCTTGCACCCGGTCTGGGTGTTTGCAACCGGCGGGGAGAACCGTGGCCTGGAGGCGACCCCCCTCCTCCGCAACGGCGTGCTTTACATCTCTGCCGATGGCTCGCGAGTCTTCGCGATCGATGCCCGCACTGGGGCGAAGAAATGGAACTACGACCCCAAGATCCCGGATGAGGCCGAACGGGTGTACTGCTGCGGCTCCATCAACCGCGGTGTCGCGATGCTGGGGGATCTGGTGTTCGTGGGGACGATGGACGCCCGACTGGTGGCGCTTGACGTCGAGTCCGGGCGGGTCGTGTGGGAAACGCAAGTGATCGAATGGCAGCAGGGATACAGCATCACCGGGGCTCCGCTCGTAGTGAAGGACATGGTGCTCACCGGTGTGGCCGGGGGAGAGTTCGGCATCCGGGGATTCGTGAAGGCGTTCGACGCCGAATCCGGGGAGCCGCGCTGGACGGCATATACAATCCCGGGCCCGGGAGAACCGGGCAATGAGACCTGGCCCGGAGATATGTGGAAGAACGGAGGAGGACCGACCTGGACCACAGGGGTCTATGACCCCTCCCTGGAACTCGTCTACTGGAACACGGGCAACGCGGCACCTTGGAACTGCCAGGTGCGCAAGGGCGACAACAAGTGGACGGCCGCCACGGTTGCGATCGACGCTGATACCGGAGACATCGAATGGGGCTTCCAGTACACGCCTTGGGACTGCTGGGACTACGACGCCGTGAGCACACCGGTGCTCGCGGACCTCGAACTCAGCGGCCACGGGCCGGTCAAGGCCCTGTTCCATCACGACAAGAACGGCTTCTTCTATGCGTTGGACCGCACGAACGGAGAATTCCTCTACGGCGAGCCGATCGTGCCAGGTATTACCTGGGCTAAAGGCCTCGACCCGGAATCCGGACGGCCGATCGTGAATCCCGACATGGTCGCAACGTCCGGAGGGCCGGAGGTTGGCCCGATCATCCCGAGCCTCGAGGGAGCGATCGATTGGCAGCCGCTGTCCTACAACCCGGAGCTAAAAACCCTCTACTTCATGTCCAACCAGTGGGCCATGGGATACAAGTTCTGGGAGGAGGGTACGTTCGAGCCGCCGACCAACGGGGAGTGGTATCTCGGGGCCGACTACCAGCAATACCTCACGAGCGAGAATCCCGGGAACTTCATCGCATTCGACGTCGTGAAGAGGGAGATTGTCTGGCGGCAGACGAGCCCCGCACCGTTCTGGGCCGGTTCGGTGGCGACATCGAGCGGACTGGTTTTTACGGGGGACATGCGGGGGTACTTCATGGCCCTCGACGCCCGGACGGGAACCGTGCTGTGGCAGTTCCAAACCGGTTCGGGAATCATCGGGAGCCCCATCACCTACGAACTCGACGGAACGCAGTACATCGCCGTGCCTTCGGGCGGAATCGGCGGCGACATGACGTTCTACTACACCGAACCGAAGGCCGGGAACATCTGGGTCTTCGCCCTAGACGGGGGAGGGCCCGCCCAAATCGCCCCCGGAACCAACCTCACGACGCTTGTGGGTGGCCTGCCCCGGGTCGGAGAGCCCGGCCACACGCTTGGCGGCCGCGTGCTCCCCGGATACGGATTCGAGGCGACGGAGGGAGGGGAGCCGTTGCGGACCTCTTCCCCGCCCCAGCCGACATCGGGCAGCGCGGGTGCGGGGCAGACCGAATCCGAGGCGCCGAATCCGTTCATCGGCGACGCGAGGGCCATGGAGGATGCGAAGGCGCTGTACAGGGCCCGGTGCATTGGCTGCCACAAGGCCGGCGAAAGCAGCGGACCCAACATCTTTCGAACAGCGCTGACCAGCAGGCAATTCATGGACGCGGTTCTCATCGGCGGAAACGGGATGCCCGCGTTCGGCGATCTGCTGGACGAGAGCCAGATCCTGAAGATCCAGGCCCTTGTCATCTCTGTAGACCGGCTGTGAGGTTCCCCGATGTACGACGCCATCGTGCTCGGCCTCGGCGGAATGGGCAGCGCAACGCTGTACCACCTGGCCACTTGCGGCTGCAACGTGCTCGGTCTGGAGCAGTTCGGCATCCCTCACTCGTACGGGTCGTCGCATGGATCGACGCGAATCATTCGACTCGCATATTCCGAGGGCAACGAATACGTCCCGCTGCTTCGAGCAGCCTACCGGTACTGGACAGAGCTCGAGGCTGTCTCGGGCAGTCGGATCCTCCATCGGACAGGCGGTCTTGACATTGGCCCCGTTGGGAGCTGGACCATCTCCGGTTCGCGGGAATCGTGCCTGCATCACGGCCTCGAATTCGAGGAACTGGACGGTGCCGAGGTCAATCGAAGGTACCCCGGGTACCGTCTACCGCGCTCATTGGAGGCGATCTATCAGCCCGACGGCGGATACGTCCGCTCGGAAAACGCGATCGAGGCCTACGTCGAGGCCGCCCGCAAGCTTGGCGCAGACGTCATCACGAACGTCGAAGCCCTTGGCTGGAACCCCCATCGCCGGGGCATCACAGTTCGCACGACGACGGGTGAGTTCGCCTGCAAGCGCCTGGTCGTAACTGCGGGGGCCTGGACCGGCAGCCTCGTCCCGGCGCTGCGCGAGCACTGCCGGCCGGAGCGACAGGTCATGCTGTGGACGGCTCCGCTGGCAGCGGCAGCTTACCTTCCCAGCCGGTTCCCGGTCTTCAACATGGAAACGCCGCTTGGCCGCTTCTACGGCTTTCCGGACCACGAGTCGGAGGGTTTCAAGATCGGGAAGTACCATCACCTCCAAGAGGCAGTCGACCGTCCCGCGGACCTGGATCGGAACTGCCGGGCTGACGACGAGGCAGTCCTGCGGGCCGGCATCCGGAAATACTTCCCGCAGGCAGATGGGCCGACCAAGCGAGCAGCGGTGTGCATGTTCACGAACACGCCCGACCGCGACTTCGTCCTGGACCGGAGTCCCGGCGAGGACGGTGTATTCGTCGCGGCGGGTTTCTCCGGGCACGGATTCAAGTTCTGTAGCGTCATCGGCAGGGTGATGACGGAACTATGCCTGGACCTGGAGCCATCGTGGGACGTTTGCAGGTTTCGCCTTGCGGAGCAGCGCACGTCAATCTGGAGTCGGGCCGCTTCCTGAGGCCAACTCCCGCGACTCCGGAATACCGGCCCGAATCTATCCATTTGGAACAGCTCCGCGTTATATTGATGGTGGTTTGGCGGCCATGACCGATCCGCGCTTCCATCCCAGGCCCCGGCGACCCGTCTCCAGGAGGGAGATGCTGAAGACCACCTCCACCGGCTTCGGGATGCTGGCCTTGTCGGGGCTCATGTCGGATCCCGCCTACGGCGCTGTCACCCCCGACGCTGGGCCGCCAGGGCCTCACTTCGAGCCCAAGGTTAAGAACGTCATCTTCTGCTACATGTCGGGCGGACTGTCGCACATCGACTCCTTCGATCCCAAGCCCCGTCTCGCCAAGGAAGCCGGCGAGCCCATGCCGTTCGAGACGGCGCGGACGATGTTCAACCAAGACGGCAACATCATGCCGTCTCCCTGGGACTTTCATCGTTACGGGGATTCGGGGATACCGGTAAGCGACCTCTTCCCGCATATCGCCACGTGCGTGGATGACGTAGCCGTCATCCGGTCCATGACCGCCCCGTTCATGGAGCACGCCCAAGGGAATTTCTACTTTCATTCCGGCCAGCCGTTCACCGGATTCCCCTCCATGGGCGCCTGGGTGAACTACGGACTAGGCAGCGAGTCCAAGGATCTTCCCGGATTCGTCGTGATCGGCTCCGGCGGCATACCGCTGGGAGGGATCAACGTGTTCAGCAGCGGATTCCTGCCCGCTGAACACCAGGGATCGTTCCTCTACCCGGGAGATGAGGAACCGCTTGCCAACATCAAGCCCGTGGAACAGGACGCCAAGCAGCGCCGGCGCCTTCAGTTCATACGGTCGCTCGACTCGATGTACCTCGATCGCGCGGCGCACCACCCCCAAGTGGAAGCCGCGATCAAGAACTACGAGACCGCCTACCGGATGCAGTCCGCCGTACCGGAGTTGGTCGACATCAGCGGCGAGACTGCCGCGACCCGGAAACTCTACGGACTGGATTCGAACTTCCCGCCGAAGAGCAACTACGCCCTGCAATGCCTCATCGCCCGGCGGCTGATCGAACGGGGCGTCCGCTTCGTCGAACTCACGATGGTCGACGGACGGAACCGCGGAAAGGGCAACGCGTCGAACCCGTGGGACCAGCACCAGCATCTGATCCTGGGGCACGGGCGCAACGCCTTCGCCGTGGACCAGCCGGTGGCCGGGCTCCTGCAAGACCTGAAGGCCCGTGGCCTGTTCGATGAGACCCTTGTCATCTTTTCCGGGGAGTTCGGACGAACGCCGTTCGTCCAAGGCACCAACGGCCGCGACCATAACCCGTTCGGTTTCAGCCTTTGGCTGGCCGGCGGAGGGGTCAAGGCAGGCACGACTTACGGTGCCACGGACGAGTACGGATACCACGCAATCGAGGGAATTCGCACTGTGCACGACCTGCACGCAACGGTCCTGCATCTCCTCGGCATCGATCACACGAAGCTCTCGTTCCGCTTCGGCGGGCGTGATTTCCGTCTGACCGACGTGCACGGGCACGTCATCGAGGACGTGCTCGCCTGAAGCGCGGGTTCGCCAGCGAAACGACAGAAACCGTAACTTGGATAGGTTATATTCTCGACAGGTGCCCGACCAGCTTATCTCTCCCGCCTCCAAGTCCAGAAGGGACTTTGTCACAACCGGAGCCGTGGCAGCCGCCGCCCCGCTACTGGGAGCACCTGCGCTGGCGGCGACCAGGCTCAGCCCGAGCGACCGCGTGAGGGCCGCGATCGTGGGACTTCGCGGGCGGGGAAGGTCACACGTCGCAGCACTTGAGCAACTGGCGGAGAAGAACGTCGAACTGGCCGCCGTCTGCGACATCGACGAGACGGTCCTCTCCGCCCGACTCGACGACCATGTCAAGCGCACCGGAAACAAGCCGGCAGTGTTCCACGACATTCGCAAGCTCCTGGACGACCAGTCGATCGACGTGGTCTTCTACGCCACACCCAACCACTGGCACTCACTGGGAACGATCTGGGCCTGCCAAGCCGGCAAGCACGTGTATGTGGAGAAACCGCTCTCCCACAACGCATTCGAGGGACGCCAAGCCGTCAAGGCGGCGCGCCGCTACGGCCGGATTGTCCAACACGGCACCCAGAACCGCTCGAGTCCGGAGATCATCGAGGGCGTCAAGCGCCTGAAGGAAGGTTTGATCGGGACCGTCTACCTAGCCCGGGGACTCGCCTACAAGTGGCGCCGATCCATCGGCCGACATGTTGAGGGGCCAGTCCCGGAGGGGATCCACTACGACCTGTGGAAGGGTCCCGCTCCCGACCGGCCGTTCAGCAACCTGCGCCTGCACAACAGGTGGCACTGGCAGTGGGACTACGGAAACGGCGAACTTGGCAACCAGGGAGTTCATCAGCTCGACATGATGCGCTGGGCGCTCGATCTCGACGAGCACCCGAGCCGGGTGCAGTCGATGGGCGGCATGTTCGTACACGAAGACGACCAGGAAACCCCGAACGCGCAGAGCGTCTGCTACGAGTACGAGGGCAGGAACCTGTACCTGAACTTCGAGATCCGCCCGTGGATCTCGAACGTCGAGGCCGGCATCGGAGAGAAGTGGCCGACCCATGGCGTGTGCACGGGGCTCATCTTTTACGGATCGGAAGGGTACATGGTGATGCCCCATTACGGGGCGTACTACACCTACCTGGGCGAGAAGAAGGAACCAGGCCCCTTCGCGGAGCATCCGACCGACAAGATCCGCAATCAGCCCCACTTCGACAATTTCATTGAAGCGGTGCGTAGCGGGAAAGCCTCCGACCTGACGGCGGATGTCGAGGAAGGCCACAAGTCGTCTGTGATGGCACATTTGGGCAACATTTCCTACCGCCTCAAGCGGCAGGTCGAATTCGATACCGCCAGCGAACAGATTAGAGGCGACGATGAGGCCAACGCGCTGCTGACCCGGGTGTATCGAGAGCCCTACGTGGTTCGAGAAGACGTGTAGGGAGGGCCCGACCGCTGGCCGCCGGGAGCGGACCGGTAACTCCCCTTTTTCAGACAGTCAAGGATTCCATTGAGCAAGGCAAGCATCACCGTCGATCAAGGTATTCAATCGCTGGTCGGAACCCGGGACGAAAACCTGCGGATTCTCGAGCAGTCTCTCGGCGTGACCGCCCACCTGTCCGCGGACAGCCTCGAGATCGAGGGCGACGAGAACCAGGTCCGCCGGGCGGACGACATCATCGCGGATTACCTCAAGTTACTGAGCGAAGGGCATCAGTTCAGTTACGGGGACGTGCGGGACTATCTCCGGGTCGCGACGTCCGACCCGGACATTCGCTTCAAGGACTTGGTGGAAAGCAGTCGCCAGCGCATTTGCGGGCGCAAGGCGGTCACTCCCCGAAGCCTCAACCAGTTGCGGTACCTCGACGCCATGGATCGGTTCGACATGGTCTTCGGCATCGGACCGGCGGGTACCGGGAAGACCTATCTGGCGGTCGCGTACGCGATTTCGGCCCTGCTGGCGAAGCAAGTGCGCCGCATCGTGCTAGCGCGACCCGCCGTCGAGGCCGGCGAACGCCTGGGTTTCCTCCCCGGAACGCTGCAGCAGAAGGTGGATCCGTACTTGCGTCCTCTCTATGACGGGCTTCACGACCTGCTGGACGAGGATCGAGTCGAGCGGTCACTGGCGAACGGAACGATCGAGATCGCCCCCCTGGCATTCATGAGGGGCAGGTCCCTGAACGAGAGCTTCATCATCCTCGACGAAGCCCAGAACGCCACGGCGGAGCAAATGAAGATGTTCATCACCCGCCTGGGATTCGGATCGAAGGCGGCGATCACCGGCGACATTACCCAGATCGATCTGCCTTCGGGCAAGCGGAGCGGTCTCATCGAGGCCATCGACGTCCTGGCGGAGGTGAAGGGGGTCCGGTTCGTCTACTTCGAAGAGGGGGACGTGGTGCGGCACGGGCTCGTCCAGCGCATCATCCGCGCTTATGACCGATACAACGCCAGGAAGTTCGACTCCGTCGCATCGCAGGCCGGAGATGCAGGCACCGGAAGGAAGTCTTGATCGACTGCCATGGATCCAGGCAATCGAGACCGAGGCTGGTACTTCGAGAATCGACAGCGGAAGATTGCCTTCGATGAGGGTGCCGTCCGGAAGTTCCTCGCCACGCTGGCGCGCGACCTGGCGGAGGGCCACGAATTCTCGGTCATCGTCAGCTCCGACGAAGCGGTGCGCAAGGCGAACGGGCAATTCCGGAACGTGCGACGAACCACCGACGTGCTCTCATTCCCGGACGGAGAGGACGGCTACCTGGGCGACCTGCTGATATCCGCCCCACGCGCGGCCCGACAGGCCGCCGAACGCAACCACTCGATCGAGGAAGAGCTTCGCCTGCTCGCGCTGCACGGCATGCTGCACCTGAAGGGCTACGATCACGAGACTGACGAAGGCACAATGCGTGACGAAGAAGAGCGTCTACGGCAACGGTACGGGCTTGCCGCCGGTCTCATCGACCGGGGCGCACGATGAGATCCACACCATAATGAAGTTTTCCTATATTATGAATGAGCCGCTCGCGAGGCACGGCAACCGAGAATGAAGGCTGGATTCGTTACGATCCTCGGCAAGCCGAATGTCGGCAAGTCGACTCTCCTTAATGCACTCGTCGGCACGAAAGTGTCGATCGTGAGCCGCCGCCCGCAGACCACACGCGACGCAATCCAAGGAGTGCTGAGCGAGGGCCGGGGGCAGATTGTATTCGTCGACAGTCCCGGAGTGCATGCACCGACCAAGCAGTTGGGACAGCGAATGATGCGCGAGGTCGGACGCGCAACCCACGGCTGCCACGCGGTTCTGTTGATGGTTGACGCCAGTGCCCCCCTCGACGATTCCGACGAGAAAGCGATCGGAGTCGCGAAGCACCTACGGGCCCCTGTGCTGCTGCTGGCCAACAAGGTCGACAAGGTATCCGACAAAGCGGCACTGCTGCCATTCCTCGACCGCTGCCGGCAACTGCACGATTTCGACGCGTTTCTCCCCATTTCCGCAACGAAGGGAGTCCACCTCGACGAGTTGCTCTCGGAAATATTCGCCAGGCTGCCGGAGTCGCCTCAGTACTACCCGGCGGGCCATGTGACAGATCAGCCGGAGCGCTTCCTAGCGGCGGAACTGATCCGGGAGCGAATCCTGCGCGAGACGCACGACGAGGTGCCGCATGCGGTTGCCGTGCAGATCGAACGATGGGAGGAATCGAGGCGAAAGCTGAGGATTTCGGCCACGGTTATCGTCGAGCGGGACGGACAGAAGGCGATTCTGATCGGGAAGAAGGGCGAGAAGATGAAACAACTCGCCAGCAAGGCCCGCCAGTCCCTGGAGACGCGATTCGGGCGCAGTGTCAACCTTGAGGTCTTCGTGAAGGTCCGGCGCAACTGGCGCAACAAGCGAGGGTTTGTTGACGACCTGGATTTCCATCGCATTCTGGGCAGCGGTTAGCTGCTCGTGATAAATTCGTCCCGACGATGAAACAGTCTCGTCGCAGTATCCTGATCGCCCTTGCGGTCTCGGTCGCAGCGCTTGGCGCAAAAGAGATCGACGACGGACTCCTGCACGACCGAATCAACCGCAAGCTGAACAACAATCCTTCGTTGCGGATCCGGGACCTGAAGGTCGACGTAGCGAACGGGGTCGTGACCATCGAAGGCATAGTTCGGTCGGAAAAGGTCAGGAACAGGGCGGCCAAGATGGCCTCGGTGAAGGGCGTTAAGAGCGTCGTAAACAAGCTCGTAGTAGGCAACTGACAGGGAATCCGAAGTTGTCGGCGAAAAGCCGCTGACGAGCGCGTCCATTCGCGCCAACAGCGAGACCCCTTCACGGTGGCTTCGCTCCGAGGTGTTCACAATAATCCGGATCAGGTGTTCATAGTCCTCCGGATTGGCTGTTCGCATTCACCGGAATCCGCAGTCCCCGTCACAAATTACCGGATTTCGACGTCTGTCCCAGCGATTTCCGCACGCATCCGGCGCGTAAGTGCGGCAGCCAGTGTGCATTCCGGGGTGAGTTAGTCCTATGGTGTAAATAGTGATGCGACGCAACTACCTCACCATCGCCGGGATTGCAGTCATCGCTTTGACCGTTTCGGCACCGACACTGCATGGTCAGTTCTCCAGCCTGAACGGAGTGGTGATCGACCCGACCGGAGCCCTTGTCCCGGGAACCGACATCGAGGTGACGAACCAGGAGAACGGACTCCAGCGGTCCGCAATCTCCGACGCCGGCGGCCGCTACGCGTTCGCCCAGATCCAGCCCGGCACGTATACGCTCACGGCCAGAATGGCAGGATTCGAGGACGCCATAACCAGCGACATCGTGCTCCTCGTGAACACCAACGTCACCCAGGATGTGTTGCTGGGCCAAGTCGAAACGCTTGCTGAGGCAGTTCAGGTTACGGCATCCGGTGCGACGGTCAATACGACCGACGCCTCGGTCGGGAACGCCTTCGGTTCGAAGCCGATCCGCCAGCTCCCGCTCAACGCCAGGAACCCTGCCGGCCTGCTGTCTCTCCAAGCGGGCGTCACTTTCCTCAGCGCCGACCCTCTGGACGCCCAGAAGGCGGGGGATATTCGAAATGGAACGGTGAACGGCGCGCAGAGCGATCAGTCGAACGTGACACTCGACGGTGTCGACGTGAACGATCAGAACGGCCGGCTGCCATTCACAAGCGTGCTGCGCAACACCCTGGACTCGATTCAGGAGTTCCGGGTCGTGACGACCACAGCCAATGCCGACCAAGGCCGGTCAGCCGGGGCCCAGGTGTCTCTAGTCACCAAGAGCGGCACCAACGAGACCCACGGCTCGTTGTACGAGTTTCACCGGAACACCGTCACGGCGGCGAATGACTTCTTCAACAACAGGGCCGGAGTCGACCGCGCAAAGCTAATCCGGAACGTATTCGGAGCATCGGTGGGAGGACCGATCAAGAGGAACAGGGCGTTCTATTTCGCGAACTACGAAGGCCGGCGCGATGCCAGCGAGGGGTCCGCCGTCAGAAGGGTTCCGGCGGAGTCGATGCGCCAGGGATTCGTCCGCTACAGGGGCGTGGACGGTTCGGTGCAAGAACTGGACCCGCAGTTCATCCGCTCGCAGATCGACCCTCAGAAGATTGGCCCGAGTCCGGAGGCGCTCGACTACTTCCGATCCTTCCCGACCCCGAACGACTCCACCGCTGGCGATGGCCTGAACATTTCGGGCTACCGCTTCACTGCCCCGACCCCGTTGATCTGGAACACGGTCATCTCGAAAGTGGACTGGAACTTGGACAAGAACGGGGCGCATCGCATGTTCCTGCGAGGCAACTACCAGAACGACAGTATCGGCGGAGTGCCCCAGTTTCCCGGCCAAGTCCCGAACAGGGAGACCAAAGACAACAGTCGGGGCCTGGCCTTCGGCTACACGGGCCTGCATGGTGCAAGCGTTGTCAGTAACTTCCGGTACGGCTTCACCGGGCAGAAGATCGATCTGACGGGGGCACAGACGGACTCCCGGGTGAGTCTCGGAGATAGCCTGATCGACAACATAGTCGGCGGGACCACTCCGCTGAACACCTACCTGCCGACCCAGACCGTGGCAGAAGACGTCTCGGTGATGCTCGGGCCGCACACCCTGCAATTCGGCGGAGTGTTCCGATCAATCCGGAACCGACGTCTCAACTTTGCCAACAGCTACCACTTCGCCAAGCAGGCGGCCTGGGCATTGATCGACGCACCTGCGACCTTCGACCCTCCGTTGGCAGTGGCACCCGAGAACCCGGGGGTCTACAGAGAGACCATGGCCACGGCACTTGGCGTTCTCAACTACTACGACGCGAACTACAATTACGACCTTGACGGAAATCCCCAAGCCTTCGGAGATCCGATCAGCCGGACTTTCGGCATGGAGGAACTCGAACTCTATCTCCAGGACACTTGGCGAATCGGACCGGGGCTGACGGTGACGGCGGGCGTGCGGTGGTCGCTGATGCCCCCGGTTCGGGAAGTTAACGGGCTCCAGGTCAGCGTGACTCCGTCGGTCGACGAGTACATCGCGCGGCGGCTGGACCTGGCCGCAAGTGGAAGGCCCACTCGAGAGGCCGGGCCATTCGGGTTTGTCCGGGCCGACAGCCCCGAGGGCGGGCCTCTGTGGGCGACTCACTCGAGGAACTTCTCGCCACGGCTGGCCGTCGCTTATTCCCCGCAGGCTCGAGATGGATTCCTCGGGAAGCTCTTCGGCGGACCGGGGAAGACGTCCATTCGGGCGGGAGGCGGCATGTTTTACAGCCTGTTCGGCATGGGCATGATCCAGATGCTCGACCGGAACGCATTCGGGCTCAGCAGCACGGTCACGAACCAGTCGTTCACGGTCGTGAACTCCCCGCGGTTCGCCGGGCCGAATACGATTCCGGCGGCCGGCGTCCTGCCGCCGCCGCCGGGCGGGCCGGGAACTCCGAATCCCGAGGGCTTGGGATGGAGCCAAATCGTCGACTCGAGCGTACGTCCTCCTTACAGCTTCAACCCGACGTTCTCGGTCTCGCGCGAACTGGGAGGCGGCTTCGTCTTCGAAGCGAGATACGTCGGCAGGCTCAGTCGCCGACTGCTGGTGAACGACACCGCAGCGGCTCAATACATCAATTTCAAGGATCCCTCGTCCGGCCAGTACCTGCACGACGCTCTTGCCGAACTGGAATTGATGACCCGGGGAGGCTGGCCGACCTACGCCGTTCCGGAAGTCGCCTTCTTCGAAAACCTGTACTCGAACACCGCGACGCGGAACCGCACGGCTACGCAGCAGGTGTACGAGGTGATTCGCTCGAATAGTCCGGACATCGGAACGGCGATGTACTACATCGACTATGCCTGCAGCCCCTTCTGCAGCGACTTCGGGGCAGGCGCATTCATGAATCCGCAGTTCTGGAGCGTCGACACATTGAGATCGTTCGGAACGGCGTCGTTTCACTCCATGCAGTTGTCGCTGCGGAAAAGTTTCTCCAAGGGGTTCCAATTCGACCTGAACTACACGCGGTCCGAGTCCAGGGATCTGGTGTCCCTGAGCGCACGAAGGAGCGAGGCCGAGAGGTTCGGGCAGATACCGAGCGACACGTACTGGTCCGCGTTCGGTGTGATCAACTCATGGGACCGGGAAGCCCAGCGAGCTCCGTCCGACTACGACATGCGCCACCAGGTGAACGCGAACTGGGTGGCGGAACTGCCGTTCGGCAGGGGCAAGCCGTACTTGTCCGACCTTGGCCCAGCCGGCGAGGCCATCCTAGGCGGCTGGCAGGTCAGCGGGCTATGGCGCTACACAACGGGAATGCCGCTGAGCGTGCTCAACGGTCTCGCTTGGCCCACTTGCTATTGCTACCAGCACTTCGCGGAGCCGATTGCGACGATCCCGAAGCAAACCAACACGAAGAGCGCCTCACTCATCGGAGGCGGCACGGGACCCAACGTGTTCAGCAATCCCCTAGCCGCCCGGTCTGCTTTCCGGCAAGTCGTGGTAGGCGATATCGGCAAGCGGAACAACCTGCGGGGCCACGGCATGTTCTCGGTCGACATGGCCATCGGCAAGCGTTTCCAGATGCCCGCTGAAGGACACAGCTTGCAGTTCCGAGTCGAGGCCTTCAACCTGACCAACAGCGTCCGGTTCAACGCCGACGCGTGGGAGACAGTCTCGTTTACGTTTCCGGGGAGTTTCGGCAACTACACGAAGCTCTTGATTCCTCCACGGGTCCTGCAATTCGGCCTGCGGTACGAATTCTAGGGCCCTCTCTGGGGCCCGAGCGGCGGCAGCAATCTACTTGAGGTCGGGCTCGGGGTCCACCCCGAGGCCCTCTGCAACGCGGTTGATGTAGTTGAAGTAGGCGACGACCTGCGTGGCGTCGTGGACGGCCCGGTCATTCCAACCGGCCTTGCGTAGGTCCTGCACGTCGGCCTCGGCCATCGAACCGGGACCCCGAGTCAGCTTCTCGGCATAACCCAGCAAGGCAGCTGTCGGCAGATCGAGCCCGGCGTTCCGCCAGTCGTCCCTAACCCGATCCGCGAGCCCGTCATCGACCTCGGCCCGGAGGTCGTACCAGTGCGCGTCGATTCAATAGTGGCAGTCGTTCGCCAAGGAGACCACGACCGCCAGCATTTCGCGCTGCGCGCGAGAGAGCGGAGACGGGCCGTGCATGATCTGGATGTAGAGTCCCATGGAAGCGGACAGGGCAGGTGGATTGGGACTCATGACCCGGAGGATGTTCCATACCCTGCCAGCTCTCCGGGCCGCCATGTCGTATTCGCTCTTGAGCGGGCCGCTGGCCGCTTCGGGAGCTACGGTTTCGATGTACGCCACAATCCAGTATCGAATCGGAAGCCGTTTCCTCGCAACCGCTTACGGCGATCCCGCTAGAGGCCGAATCTGGGCCTTGCCATGTATGTCTCGTTACCATGCTGTGTTGGAGATAATTCCGAAACAGGAAAGGCAACTGTGACCGACACCGGTGCCAACAATCAGTTGATCGACGAATTCAAGAAAAGTTGAGGCAGCGCGACAATCTTGTCGCGGAGTTACGGGCAAGTTTGTCAGAGAGGGAAGCGCTCCGAGACCTCGACTGCAGGGCTTACCTTGTTCACCTCAAGTCCAGTACTGTCAGCCAAGCGTCGACCTGACCGAAAGCGTCCTGCTGCCATTGATCGGCAAGTACGCTCTCCGAGCAACTCGAAAGTCTCAACGAAACGCCTCACGCTGGTTGGGCCGAAGTCACCTACGTGACGGAATTTCTCCGAAATCCCAAGGTAGCCGTTCCTGGCTGTTTCCACCTCCAGAAGCGCAGACGTCGCCACGACGAGCGCTGCCAGACCACCCAGAGAGTTGCGGACGCAGTAGTAAATGTCGTAGGCGTCCTTACGTTTCAGGCGATTGCTCATCGCGTAGCCTTTCATGGCCAAGAGAGCAGGAATTGATGCGACGAGGATCCGTACGCGGTTCCCGGTACCGTCAGGCATTCCTTCAATGTGAATGGCCTCGTAAAACCTGAGTGCAAGATCCGCCCCATCGGCCTGCTGCACGGCAATCTTGCTGACAAGCGGCGTGGCGTTCCTTACAATCTCGGCGTCGCCCGGCATTAGGAAGTCGACAACGATGTCAATGTCGTGCCCTCCGTCACGGGAGCTAACGCTGCGCACGAACTGAAAGGGGCGGAGACTTCCCCGCTGGTGGTAGCCGTGCCTCTGCAGGGACTCGACAAGTCAAGCGTACTCGCCGTCACCGAGCGCTTCGGCGTCGAGGCTGAGGTCCACGTCCACGGTGCCGGCATGGGCCATTTCAGCTTCTTGTAGCAGAAGCCAAGGCACAGCCCCGCCGGTCACCGCAAACCTTCCTTGATGGCTGCCTAGAATCTGGCCAATCTCAAGAAGAACAGATCTAACCGCTGCCGTGGTCCGGTCATCGTAGTCGGCAGCATGTTGGGGTTCTATCGGACCCATGGGAAGAACTCCTCGGCCAGATGTGACGCGGCTTCACGCTGTCGCTCGTTGCCGTTCCACAGGTCAAGATACGTGACGACCGGACTCGTACAGAAAATGCCTGGACTAGGCTCGACTCCGTCATCGAAGAGACTGTCATCGAACGGTTCGCACACTGCGACATTCGTACCGATTGCTGCGGGCGCCAACTCCAACACGTCCCGCAGCAGGTCTCTCCCTCGTTCATCTGCGTAGAAGGAATGCGTGCCATCCCGAGCAAACGGCGCGAGCCACCCAGCGGCCGAATTCAACGAGTAAATTACTCGCGGAGCGGGTCGATACGGATTGAGCTTTCCTCGTAGCCGCTCGTCTAGTTGCCTTCCGTGAAAACGCGTGTATTCCTTAGTACGATGCCCGCGCGGCTCACGATAATTCTCACGCCACATCTTCAGCAGCATATCCGGGCCGGTGAGCACGACCCCTTCATCCCGTTTCTCAATCAACTCCCGGGAGAGTAGGGCTTTGCGCACATTGCTAGCGAGGCTTCGCCTCAGACCGACGAGATTCGGTTCGAAGTCGCTCGATCAT
>CAYWUV010000084.1:0-25554 GCA_964461235.1 uncultured Bryobacterales bacterium
CGGACCTTGCTAGTGCCTACAACAAAAAGCCTATCAACGAACAGGACCGGCTGTCAATGTTTAGAAACAGGAGATTTAGTCGCGGCGGTCCACAGAGGGCGCGAAAACATGTTAGTGCCTGCAGAAATCAAAACCGGAAGAAACGGAAATCCGCCTTAACTCCAAAGAAACCAGTCAGTTAGAGAACGCAATAGCGGAAAATCTAGTCAGAACCTGATCTGACTGGCGTGGCTCTTGGCACACCAGCCAGTCCATTTGCCCACACAGCCTCGTAAGGTCAGAGGTTCCAGCCCGGAACGGAGAGAGACTCTCAATTTGGAGTTCCGAGACCGATCTTCACTGCCCAACCGAGTGCTGGCCTGGCGCACTCGCCAGCTGCGACCGGCTCCAGTTCGCTTCGAAGGAACTCTTGTTGCGGCTACAGTTCGCGGACTTCGCGGCTGAGATCCTGAAGCGCCTTCTTGGCGTCCGCGAAGAGCATCAGGGTGTTCTCGCGGACGAACAGCGGGTTCGGAATGCCGGCAAAGCCCGGACTCAGGCTGCGCTTGATCACGATGACGACCTGCGCCTTGTCGACGTCCAGGATCGGCATTCCATAGATCGGGCTGCCGGGCTCTTCGCGAGCGGACGGGTTGACCACGTCATTGGCCCCCAACACGATCGCCACGTCGGTTTCCGCGAACAGCGGGTTGATCGTGTCCATGTCATAGAGGCGGTCGTACGGGATGTCGGCCTCGGCCAGAAGCACGTTCATGTGCCCCGGCATCCTGCCGGCCACCGGATGGATTGCATAGCGCACTTCCGTGCCATGTGACTCCAGCAGGTTGGCGAGGTCCCTTACGGCATGCTGAGCCTGAGCCACAGCCATACCGTACCCCGGCACTACGGTTACGATCCGGGCGGTGTCGAACAGCAAAGCGGCCTCGTCCGGGCTGGCGCTCTTGATGCGGCCGCTGTATAGATCCTCCTTCGGGCCGCTCGCCGCGGCTTCTCCGAGATCGCCGCGCAGCACGTCCCATAAGGACCGGTTCATGGCCTTGCACATGATCTGCGTCAGGATGAAGCCCGACGCGCCGACGAGCGAGCCGGAAATGATCAGCACGTTGTTGCCAAGGACGAAGCCCGTCGCGGCAGCGGCCAAACCCGAGCAGGAATTCAGCAGGGCGATGATCACGGGCATGTCCGCTCCTCCGACGGCTACGGTGAGGAGCACGCCGTACGCGAAGGCCGCGGCGCAAGCCGCGCCGAAGGCCCATGTCGCCTCGTTGTCGAGCGCGTACCATGCGCCGAGCGCGATGCCCGCGAGCGCCGAACCGGAGCTGACGGACTGAAAGGCCAGACCCCTGGGTTGCCAATGGAGGATCCCTTGCAACTTGGCCCAGGCAATCAGGCTGCCACTGAGCGTCGCCGAGCCAATGAATGCGGAAAGGGCGCTGGAAACATGGACCTGAATCTCGGGAATTCCGGTGATCGCTCCCGGCATGAACACCGCGGCTGCCGCGACAAGCGCCGATGCGCCACCCCCGAACCCGTTGAACGCCGCGACGAGTTGCGGCATGGCTGTCATCTGTACCTTTACGGCCCAGATCGTGCCGATCGTCGCCCCGATCACAAGGCCCAACGCGATCATCTCGAAGCTGACTATCTGCCGGTCGAGCAGTGTCGCCACCATGGCCAGGAGCATTCCCAGTGCCCCGAGCAGGTTGCCGCGTACGGCAGTGCGGGGGGTCGTGAGGCCCTTGAGGCCGAGAATGAACAGGACTGCGGCTGCCAGGTAGGCTGCGTTGATGAGGTTCGCGTCCATCGTCGGTCCTACCTCTTGCGCCGGAACATGGCGAGCATCCGGTTGGTGATGAGAAAGCCGCCCACCACGTTCACGGTCGCCAGCACGACTGCGCCAAAGCCGAGGTACTTCGCCAGTTCGCCTTCGCCTGTCCCGGCCGCGACGAGCGCCCCGACGATGGTGATCCCCGATATCGCATTGGAGCCGGACATCAGGGGCGTGTGGAGGGTCGACGGGATCTTGGTGATGATCTCGAACCCGACGAAGACCGCCAGCACGAATACGGTTATGGAAATCAGGAATGCTTCCATGGTGGTTCCCCTACGCGGTGTCCTCCAGACGGTCCAACGCCTCCATGACTGCGGGATGTGTGACTGCCCCGCCGTGCGCTACGAGCGCGCCCCGGACGATGTCGTCATCCAGGTCGAGGTGGTACTCGCCATTGGCCACCAGCAGTGAGGACAGGTTCAGCAGGTTCTTCGAATACATCTGGCTGGCGTGAGTGGGTACCGTCGAGGGGAGGTTGACCGGACCATCGACGATCACCCCGTCGCTGACCACCACCTCGCCCGGGACGGTGAGGGCGCAGTTCCCGCCACGCTCGGCCGCGAGGTCGACGATCACCGTACCAGGCCGGAGCCGTTTCGTGACTTCACCCGGGAGCAGCAGGGGTGCCTTGCGGCCGGGAACTGCGGCGGTCGTGATGATTGCGTCGACTCCCGACAGGTGCTCACCGAGTGCCTCCTGCTGGCGGCGGTAGAACTCCTTCGTTTGCTGGGCCGCATAGCCGCCGGCTCCCTTGGCCTGGTCCATGCCGACATCGAGCACGACGAAGGACGCGCCGAGACTCTCTACTTGCTCCCTGACCTCGGGACGAATGTCATAACCCTCAACCAAGGCGCCTAGGCGGCGAGCCGTGGCAATGGCCTGCAGTCCCGCCACGCCCGCGCCGATGACGAACACCTTGGCCGGCCGCAGCGTGCCCGCTGCTGTCATCATCAGCGGAAACAGGCAGGGAGCGCGCTCAGCCGCCAGCAGGACCGCCTTATATCCAGAAATAGTCGCCATCGAGCTGAGTGCGTCCATCGCCTGAGCCCGGGTAGTACGGGGGATCAACTCCACTGACAACAGGGCGAGGCCGTGTCCGGCCAGGCGGTGCATTCCCGCTGGATCGTCCATCGGCTCGAGGAACCCTGCGACCGTCGCGCCCGTTTTCAGACGGGACCCCTCATCGGAGGAGATGCCATTTACGGTCAGAACTAGATCGGCATCAGCCAGGACGTCCCGGCGGTCAGACAAGCTCGCCCCCGCCTCGGCGTAGGCGTCGTCCGTAATGTAGGCGCCCTCGCCTGCACCTCGTTCGACGGATATCTCGGCCCCGCGCTTGCTTAGGGCTGCCAGATCCTTGGGGACCAGCGCGACTCGCCGCTCTCCGGGCCGGTTTTCCTTGGGTACAGCGACCTTCATGGGGGAACTCGCCGTCTGGAAAGGGGACAGTTCGGACTGGCGAGCTATCTCAAGTCTGCCAGATCGGCGGAATGGGGGCGAATCGCAGCCATGGACCGACCTGCGCCAAGCCTTCGCCGGCACCCAATTAGCGGTTTGGGCTTACACAGCGGAATCCGATGTTGGGGCTTCGCTCTTGAGGGCGGGCGAAGCTCCGATGCGCGCAGGTGAGGAATTTCGGGACATCCGACCACGACCCCCCGCGCAAGACGCGGTAGCGTCCCGTCGAGGGGCCCACGGGGTTGTCGGTGGGACCGTCCCTGTAGTAGTCCCGGTCGTAGAGGTCAGCTGTCCATTCCCAGACGTTCCCGGCCATATCGCAGAGGTCGTAGCCGTTTCGCTCGTACGAACAGACAGCCTTCGGCCCTCGGACCGAATCGAAGTGGGCCTTCGTTTCGTCCGGGTCGCTGTCGCCCCACGGGTATTTCTCGGCTCTGGCGCCTCCTCGGCAGGCTTTTTCCCATTCCGCTTCCGTGGGCAGCCTCATTCCTCGCCACCGGCAGTATGCGCCGGCCTCGTCCCACGTGACATTCGCGACCGGTTCCTCGCCCTTGCCGGGTGGCGGCTTGCCGTCGGGCCAATAGTGCGGAGCCTGGATCGATTCATTGGCCGCCAGGAACTCGGCGTATTCGCTGTTCGTGACTTCGTGCCGATGGATTGCGAACTCCCGGACGGCAACCGTACGGACGGGCCGGTCGTCTCGAAGGAGGTGCGGGAACCACTTGAGGCCGTCGTCTGGAAGCGCGTGCGCGCGACCCATCTCGAACGTTCCTGCCGGTATCGGGACGGGGCCGGGATTCTGGGCCAGCAGCTGCACCAGAGCCCCGAGCGCCAGTGCCCAGAGCCTAGCCATATATGGAGCTGATCTCGTCGGTCGGGATCCACCCGGGGGCTCCGAGTTCGTCCACGTAGGCGTACGTGCGCTTCGACGGAGTGTCGTGCACCTTCTTGGACCAGTCGATTCCGAGGGCGGAGTACATGGTCGAGACGATGTTCTCAATCCTGGGTTGCTCCGCGCGATGCCAGCCCGTACGGACGCACTGGGCTCCGTCGGCGTCTGTTTCCCCGAGGAGGAGCCCGGGCTTCACTCCGGCTCCCGTGAACAGGGCAGGGTAGACCTTGTTGTAGTGATCCCGTCCGGCCATGTTGTTGAGTGCGCCTGGTGTGCGCCCGAACTCGCTCATTGCCACCACAAGCGTTTCGTCGAGCACGGTGTTCTGCGGATTCGTGGGCGACGGCATTGTCGAGAGGTCTTGGATAAGCGCGGAGAACGACTGGTCGAACTCCGCGCAGAGCTTGTAGTGGCTCGTCTTCGCCGAATGGTCCCAGATGTACTTGTGGTGGTCCCAGCCAGGATGGCAAATGTGCACATAGCGGGTCCCGGCATCGGTCCCGAGCATGTTGCGGGCAAGGATGCAAGACGTCGCAACGGGTGTCTCTCCGTAACGCTCTCGATCCGCGCTGCTGATGCGGAACGCTGCGGTCCACCTCTCGTCGGAAAGCAACTGGTGGGCAGCATCGTAGAAGCTCTCGTAGCTCGTCATGCGCCGCCCGAATGACCGGACCCTACCCTGCTGCACGTTTCGCAGCTTGGTGAGGAGTCTCCAGCGCTCCTCGACCAGATCCAGGGCCGAGTCGCTGAGGGACGTGCCTTGGCCGGCGATCTCGGGGTTGATGTCGACAACAGAGAACCGGGGATCCAGGAATCCTGTGGAGAGGGCGCCGGGGAATGCCTTCTCGAGGTTGAACGACATGTACGTGGGGAAGGTGTCGTTCGGCCGCCTGCGGGGCTCGAGTTCCATGGCCACCACGGACCCGATTGCCGGGATCTCGCTCGCGAAGGCCAGGTTCAGGGGACGGCCGGTCTGCACGTAGGTCTGCCCGCGGAAGTGGACTTCCTCGTGGCTGAGCAGGGTCCGCAGGATGGCGAACTTATCGATCTGTTCCTTGAAGTTCGGAAACAGCCTCTCCGAAAGATACAGGCCCTCCCTTTGCTTGGTGACGTCGAGGTCCTGGGGCGTTCCCGCATTCTCCTTGAAGTCCCAGGACTCCAAGTGGCTGATGGCTCCATTGATTTCGTAGAAGAGCACATTCCGTGCGTTGCCGCGGGGCGTAACCTTCGACGCAGCGGATACTCTTCGCGGAAGGAAGCCCTCCGCTGCGGCGCACGCCAAGCCCAAGCCTCCGAGACGGAGCGCCTTTCGCCTCGTGCCGTAAGTCTCAGCTACGGTCTTCATCGGATTGCGCCCCCTGTGCCACTCCCTAGTGATTGAAGAAGAACTCGACATTGTTGATTAACGCCCATTGCAGGTTTTCGGCGCCCCTCGTACGGTCGCTTGCCAGTTCCGACATTGCGACGAGTCGTTCGTCCTCAGACGGTGATCTCGCGAGGGTGGCGAGGAAGATCTCGTCCACGACCCTGCCATCGTCGTCATAGCTGTCGAGCAGCCGCTGGATGCGGCTGTCGCCCCCGGCCTTGATCCGTTCGCTGACGACCGGTGACTGCATGAGCGCCAAAGGCTGCCGTAAAGAGCCGTTGAGCGGTTTCGGCGGGTTCCGTCGCGTCGACTGACCGAAGGTGCGCATCAGGTACTTCAGATCCGTGTCGCCCTGAGGCTCACTGAGCTTCATCGCCATGCCCACGACGTCGCCGCCAAACTTGAACTTGCCAGGCCTGCTCGTCGAAATCACGATCGCGTCGTGCAGTTCCTCGGCGGTCAGCATGCGGACGAACTTTCTCGCAAAGTACGGCTTGTAGCGTGGATGCCACTCGCCCGGGAAGCTGGCCGAAAGCTGGTAGGCGCTGGAGTTGCAGACTGTCCGGAAAAGGTGCCGAAGACTGTAGTTGGACCTGCGAAAGTCGGCGGCCAACTCGTCGAGCAACTCGGGATGGGTCGGCTGCAATTGCCAGCCGTCCGGCAAATCGGCCGGATCTTGCCGCGCCAGATCGAACTCGTCGTGCGGTTCGACGATTCCGTACGCCATCAGCCGCTTCCAGAACATGTTGGCCGTTGCCCTCGCGAACTGCGGGTGGGTCGTCAGCATTCGGGCCAACGCCTCCCGAGGCTCCTCGCCCTCGCGGGGGGCCTCGTCGGAAAGGAGGAACTTCGGCACGGACTCACCGCCCCAACGCGCGATACGCAACATGCTGCTGCCGGCGGTGTCGTACCCGGGTGCCAGGTCGTCGATGAGAAACTCGTTGGCCTTGACGTCGCCGTCCTCCCAATACATCAGGTAGCGCGTCGAACCCAGGAAAGCCGCCTGGCGATGGAAGTCGTTGCGCGTCTTTCCGGTCAGGTAGACGTTGACCTCTTCGAGATGGTTCACGCCGTCATGGCAGGAGATGCAGGACAGGTTGACGCCAAGGAAGGCCTTGCCGTAAAGGATGGTGAGCTCGTCATGCGTGTCGAGCTGATGCACCATTCCCATGTCGTGACCGTCGTCCGGCTGAGCCTTGCCCTGGACATGCTCCCTCGCGATCACGTTCGATGCCGCGAGCACGTTGCTGCTCTTGCCCGCCGACGTGATCATGGCCGTGACCCACTCGTCGTAGGGCCGGTCGGAGCGGATGTTCTCTTTCAGCCAGTAATGAAACAACTCCCGACCCCGCCCCATCTTGCCGTTGGCGCGAAAGAGGTCCATGTAGAAGTACGCCCATTTCTCGGCGAAGGCCTCCGTCGACAGCAGGTCGTCGATCTTCCTGCTGCGCTTGTCGGCCCTCTCGTCAGCGACGAATTCCCGGACTTCGGAGGGCGTCGGTATCCGGCCGATCAGGTCGAGTTGGACCCTTCTCAGGAACTCCAAGTCAGTAGCAGGTGCCGCATGGGGGATACCATCCCGCTCGATCTTTCCGAAGATGTGGTCGTCGATGAAGTTGTTCCGGACGGCGGGCTCTACATCAATGACGGCGACGGGGGCGGCGACTCGTTGCGTGATCCGTGACGCGTCGGTCGAAGTGTCCGTCGGCCGGACCAGAGGGGCGTGCGCCTCTCGAAACTGCTCGGGTGTGAGCGACTCCTCCGTCAGTTGCTCCTGCCCGGTCTGCTGACCGGAAGCAACTGCGGCTGCGAACAAGCCCGCAAGCAACATAATGGGGAAACGTCTCCCAACCCGCATCGAATCGACCTCGTACATCCGTTGGCATTATGGCATGAAAGGGGTTGATTGGATTTCCCGATCCGCACTGAATTTGCCGACTTTCGGCTTGGAATCCGGTTGGTTCGGGCGCAAAGGGATTGGAAGATCGGGCAACGCGGGTTCCCTGCCAACCCGTTGTCGCGTGGCGGTTTCCCGGTGACCCCGCCGGGCAAGCGGTCCGGCTCCTCGCGAGCGCGGGACGGGCTCCCCTCTCGGGCGGCGGTTGAAATGGGCGGGTTGTCCCATTTAACGGGAGACCCCCTTCGCGGAGGGGCTCCCCCATTCGTTCACTTGGACCTCGTGAGGCCAATTCTCCTCTGATAGCCTGTCCCCATGCATCGGTGTGTGGTGGCGCTGGTCCTCCTGCTGCCGGTCTTGGCTGCGGCGAGCGACAGCCCGGACTTGGAGGTTCTGAGCCGGATCAAGCATGAGGCGAACGAGAACAGCCAAGTCATGGAGCACCTGTTCCATCTGGTTGAGGTCTACGGCCCTCGGATCACCAACTCGAAGGGTTTCATGGACTCCGCGAAGTGGGCTGCCCAAACGATGAAGGACTGGGGCCTCAAGAACGCGAAACTCGAGAAGTGGGGCCCGTTCGGTCAGGGTTGGTCGCGAGAGTATTTCTCAGTCCATCTCGGGGCACCCCAGTACGAGCAGCTGATCGGTGTGCCGATGGGCTGGAGCCCGTCCACGGACGGCAAGCTCATCGGGCAGCCTGTGCTGGCTCCGCTCAAGAGGGACAGCCGGCTGTACCGCGATGAGCAGGCGGTGGATGCCTACATCGCCGAATGGAAGGGTCAGCTCTCCGGTGCGCTCCTCATGATTGGCGCACCAGAGCAGGTGAGGCCCCAAGGCCGGCCCGCCCTCCATCGCTCCTCGAACTCCTAACTGCAGGAACTGGCCAAGGCCCGGCCGGCATCCCCTCCCATTGACTACCTCGATCCGGACTTAGAGATTGCCGAGGATCCGGAGGATCGGCGCAATTTCTTTGGGAAGGCACCGCGTTGGTTCAGCGAGTACAGGAACAAGGAGCGGCGCCGGATCCAGTCTAAGCTGAACGCATTCCTGGTATCGGAGGGAGTCAAGCTCGTGGTCCATCCTGCCTCGCGAGGCGACGGCGGCACGGTCTTCCCTCCTCGCTCGGCGAATCGCCATGTCGAGGATAACCTTACGCCCCCGTCCATCGCGCTGACTCCGGAGCACTACAACCGGATCTACCGATTGGTCGACAAGGGGGTCGGGGCCACGATCGAGGCCGAGGTGCGGACCACGTTTTACTGGGACGACTTCGATTCGATCAACGTAGTGGCCGAAATCCCGGGCAGTTCGAAGGCCGACGAACTCGTGATGCTGGGTGGGCACCTAGACTCTACGGCCGCAGCCCTCGGTGCCACGGATAACGGTGCTGGATGCGCGGTGATGATGGAGGCGGTCCGGATCCTGAAGGCACTGGATCTCCCGTTGGCGCGGACCGTACGGATTGCATTGTGGGGCGGGGAGGAGCAGGGTCTGCTCGGTTCCAAGGCCTACGTGAAGGAACACTTCGGGGATCCGGAAACGATGAGCCTAACCGACCGGCACAAGAAGTTCTCTGCCTACTTCAACATTGATAACGGAACCGGCAAGATTCGTGGGATTTACCTGCAGGGAAATGACCGTGTCCGGCCAGTCTTCCAGCAGTGGCTGGCACCGTTCCGCGACTTGGATGCGACGACGCTCAGCATCCGCAAGACCGGAGGTACGGACCACCTCTCCTTCGATGCTGTTGGGCTGCCCGGGTTCCAGTTCATCCAGGACCGCGTCGAGTACGAGACCCGGACGCATCATTCCAACATGGGCGGATACGATCGAGCCCAGGCGGCCGACCTGATTCAGGCGTCGATCATCGTGGCGACGTTCGTCTACCAAGCGGCCAACCGCGAGGAACTCCTGCCGCGAAAACCCTTGCCAGGGCCACAGCCGCTGACCAAGCCCGAAGCCGGCGGCAACTGACGGGAGGGGCCGCGTTCGTTAGCGGGTCCGCGCGGGTATTCTCCGCAAGCGTCGCGACGGCTGGACGCGGCTAGATGTCGTAATGCGCGACGATCTCGTTCCAGTGCCCTTGGGCCTTGAGAAGGAGTTCCACGACATCGCGAATGGCTCCGTGGCCCCCTTCGGAAGCGGTGACCACGTGGACTGCCTCGCGAACCTCGGCTCGCGCGTTGGCCGGCGCCACGGCGAGGCCGGCGCGCTTGAGCAAGGGCAGGTCAGTAATGTCGTCGCCAACGTACGCGACCTGGGACGGGTCGAGTCCTGCATCCGCCAGAATCTCGACGAAGGAGGCGAGCTTGTCTGTGCGGCCTTCGATAAGATACCGCATCCCCGATGACTTGGCCCGTTCCCGAACAGCAAGTCCGCCGCGGCCGGTAATGATGCCAGTGTCGATCCCAACCCGGCGGATCCACGCCAGCGCGATTCCGTCGTGGCAGTCAAAGGCCTTGGTTTCCGCGATGCTCCCGTCCTCGCCGGGGAGGAAGCAGATGGTTCCATCGGTGAGTACTCCGTCGCAGTCCATCAGCAGAAGGCGGACCTTGGAGGCACGCTCCAGCACCGGTTCGGGATACAAGGGCATTAACTTCCTTTATCGCACGCCCACAGGCTGGCCCAGGCTACGCACGAGGTTCGGAGGCGGTTCCTTTCAGTGCCGACCGAGCACTGTCACCGTCGCGAGGGCCGTTTCGGTATTATCGGGAAGTAGGCCGTAGCGCCAGGCGCGCTAGTTCCAATCGCAGGGCGGTAGCTTGGGCGCTGCCGCCAAGTCGGCTCTCAACTCCCGAATTGACTGCAATCCTGTAACGAATTTGACACTTGGGTGCGGTCCAATCGGGAGTTCATCTCATTCCCAGCAAGAGGAGATCAACAACAGCATGGCTGTGAAACTGGCGATCAATGGATTCGGACGGATCGGACGCAATGTCTACCGCGCCCAGATGGGCAACCCGAACATCGATGTCGTGGCGATCAACGACATCACCGACAAGAAGACACTTGCACACCTGCTCAAGCACGATTCCGTGCTGGGCAATCTGGACGCGGATGTTGCTGCTACGGATGACGGACTTCGCGTTGATGACGACGAGTTCAAGGTCTTTTCGGAGCGCGATCCCGCGCAGATCCCGTGGACTTCTGTCAGCGCGGAGATCGTGGTGGAGTCGACCGGGTTATTCACCAAGCGCGAAATGGCCCAGAAGCACCTCGGCGGAACGGTCCAGCGCGTGGTCATCTCGGCTCCAGCCAAGGGCGAGGACATCACGGTTGTGCTCGGTGTCAACGACGACCAGCTCGGCGATTCGCACACGGTCATTTCCAACGCCTCCTGTACGACCAATTGCCTCGCGCCTGTCGCGAAGGTGCTGCACGACAGTTTTGGCGTCACGAAGGCCACGATGACAACGGTGCACAGCTACACGAATGACCAGCGGACCCTCGACCTTCCGCACTCCGACCTGCGGCGGGCCCGCGCTGCCGCTCTGAACATGATCCCGACCAAGACCGGGGCGGCAGCTGCGATCGGGTTGGTGATGCCCGATCTCAAGGGCAAGTGCGATGGCTTTGCGATCCGTGTCCCGACTCCGAACGTGTCGGTGGTCGATCTCGTCGCCGAACTGGGAACGGAAGTGTCGGAGGACCAGGTGAATACCGCCTTGCGGACGGCCGCCGAAGGGGAGCTGAAAGGTATCCTCGACTACACCGAGGAGCCGTTGGTGTCGAGTGACTTCATGCGGAACCCAAACTCCTCGATCGTGGACGGTTCGATGACCCGCGTCATCGGAGGCAACATGGTCAAGGTTCTCTCGTGGTACGACAACGAGTGGGGCTACTCGAACCGGATCGTCGATCTCGTCTCTCGGCTGGCCGCCTGAAGGCCGCTACCGGTCCGCCTGTCTCGGGCTCCGGCTGAACGATGGCCTACCGAACTCTCGACCAGATCGACCTTCAAGGCCGACGGGTCTTCGTGCGGGTAGATTTCAACGTCCCGCTTGACAAGGCGACCGGACAGACGATCACCAGCGACACGCGGATCCGGATGGCGCTGCCCACCATCCGGGCTGTCCTGGAACACGGATGCCCCTTGATCCTGGCGTCCCACCTCGGACGTCCCAAGGGGCGGCGAAACCCGAAGATGAGCCTAACGCCGGTCGCATCTCGGTTGGAGGAACTACTTGGCCGCGGAGTTGGGATGGCGCCCGACTGCATCGGCCCAAGGACCGGGTCGATGGCGTCTGGCCTGCGAGAGGGCGAGGTTCTGTTGTTGGAGAACCTCCGCTTCCACGCCGCGGAAGAGGCGAACGAGCTCGAGTTCTCGAGACAGCTGGCTTCTCTGGCTGACACCTATGTCAACGATGCGTTCGGTGCCGCCCATCGGGCACATGCCTCGACTGCCGGAATTGCCGCGCTGATGCCCGAACGGGCGGCGGGACTTCTGATGCACCGGGAGCTTGAGTACCTGTCTCAAGCCATTTCCGCCCCGAAACACCCCTACGTGGCGATAATCGGGGGGGCCAAGATCTCGGGGAAGATCGATGTCATCCGCAATCTCCTCGCATTGGCGAACAAGGTGCTGATCGGGGGAGCCATGACCTACACCTTCCTGAAGGCGCAGGGTCTCGAGGTCGGAGCCTCCCTAGTCGAGGAGGACAAGCTCGAACTGGCCGCGGAGCTCATCGCCAGCGCAGCTGACAAGATCGTCCTCCCGGTGGATCATGTGATCGCGGATCGCTTCAGCGCAGAGGCCCGCTCGAGGGTCGTTCGCACCGAGATTCCCGAAGGCTGGCTCGGTCTCGACATCGGGCCAGAAACGATCGCCCGCTACGAAGCCATCATCGGGGGCGCCCGAATGATCGTCTGGAATGGCCCGATGGGAGTGTTCGAGCTCGAGCCTTTCGCAGCTGGCACGCTATCCGTGGCCCGGGCTGTGGACGGTGCACCTGACTGCGTGAGCATCGTTGGGGGCGGCGATTCGGAGCGAGCGATCCGTGCGGCTGGTGTTGGCGAGGGAATCACTCACATTTCCACCGGAGGCGGGGCCTCGCTGGAATTCCTCAGCGGGAAGACGCTGCCCGGCGTGGCAGCATTGCAGTGATCCCCGTGCCCGGGTCGGGGTCGGCCTGCGGCCGGAAGTCGTTCCAGCCTACGGGCGGAAGAGCGGGAATGCCGAGCCTGGCAGCGGGTCGGGCGAGAACAGGTCCGGGTCCATCTGCTTCAACTCCGGACTGATCGTCGGTCTGAAGCCCAGTTGAGGGAGCAAGTCGGCCTCCAGTTGGATGCCGGGCGCGATTTCGTCGAGCACCAACCCGTCGGGTCCGAGACGGAACACTGCGGCTTCCGTCACGTAGACGACTTCCTGCCTGTTGCGACGGGCGAACGCAGAACTGAACGTTATCTGAGCTACGGTGTCGACGATTTTCGGCGCGCCCGGGGAGAGGTAACTGAGTCGCCTGTCTTCGATCGAAGTCTTGGCGCGAATCGACAGCGTGCCGCAGAATACGGCCTTGTCAGCCTTTTGGACGATGTCGATGAAGCCACCGACGCCGATGATCCGAGAAGCGAGACGGCTGACATTCACGTTACCTGCGCGGTCGATCTGGAGGAAACCCAGGAACGTCTGGTCGACGCCCCGACCGTGGTAGAAGTCGAACATGTGCCCGGTCTCGACGATCGCGGACGGGTTGAACACCGCTCCGAAGTCCAGGCCGCCGGCCGGAACTCCGCCGAACTGACCGTGCTCGATAGTGGGGGTGATCTGGCGCACAAACCCCTGCTCTTGGGCTACCGCGAGCACGCCGTCCGGCATTCCGAATCCGACGTTGATGACGGCCCCGGGAGTCAGTTCCTGTGCCGCGCGACGCGCAATTACCTTCCGAGGCCCGAACGGCATTGCGCGGAATTGATCCTCCGGCGTTGTCGCCTCGCCGCAGTACGACGGATCGAAGTCGGTCTGATAGGTCTGGCCGTGCTCGCTGTCCACGACGATTACGTCCACGAAACACCCGGGTACATGGACCGAACGCGGGTCGATCGATCCTTCCGGAACGGTTTTCCGCACGACCGCGATGGTCTGGCCACCAGAAGCCTTGGCTGCCTGTGCCAGCGCGCAGTTGTGCCAGAAGCCGGCCTCGTGCCTCATGGACAGGTTTCCCTGTGGATCGGCCTCCCAGGCATGGATCAGCGAAACGTCGACAGGGAGTGTTCTGTAGAACAGCCAGGGTTTTCCATCGCGCTCAACGTATTCGACCAACTGCTCGGTAGCCGCGGCGTTGAGTCTGCCGCCCTCCAAGCGAGGATCCACGAATGTGTCCAGACCGACGTGAGAGAACCAACCGGGGCTGCCTGCCGCAGCGCAGTGGAACAGCTGGACCATGATGCCGGCAGGCAAGCAGTACGCTGCGAACCGGTTTTCCGCAGCAAGGTCTGCCATCGCCGGAGCCATCGACCAATGGCCCCCAATCACGCGACGGTACATTCCCGGATGAGCTGCCTGCTGCAGTCCCTTGCGATCCTGGTCTCCGACGCCGAAGGGGTGGAGCAGCGTGAGGTCGCGCGGCGTGCCGGTTGCGCGAAAGAGCTCTCCCAGGCTGCGCAGCAGGGCGTCCGGAATGGCATGCCCGGCACCGGATCCGCCGATGGCCACGGATGCGCCGCTGGGGATTCGTCGGACGGCGTTACCTGCGGTCTCTACTGGTTTCGAACCATTGCCAACCCCGGGAGTCACTCTGCCTTCTGCCTGCTTGCGGGCAACCCGCCGAACTGCCAGTGGCGATGCGACGGTTCGTCACCGGTCATCGCCTAGATCCGGCCTGCCGTAACCTACCATCCTACTTGGCGCCCGCCGAGTGCATTCCCGATTCAGTTGCAGGATTCACGGTGTCCGGAAGTCCTCGGCGACCGGACGACTGAATCGGCCTCGGACCGCCTCCTAGGGCCACGCTACGTCGAGCACGTATGCAAGTCTGACCGCGGATTTTGCGAGTTGATCTACCAGCAGGTCCGAAGCCTCCGACAGCGCCGGCCCGTCCAGAACGGTTTCCAGGTCTCCGTCCCGAATCACGGGATAGACCTTTTCGACCGCGATCCGGTGGGTTTCCCACGTCCAGTCCCTGTAAGTGCCTGATGTCCACGTCTCGGAGTCTGCCCTTGCTATTCGACGTCGGACCCGATCCAGAATCTCGTCCTCTGATCCCATCGAGCGGATCAGACCGCTCTCCCAAGCGTCGACGAGAGACATTGCGTTGCCGTTCAGGATCACCGTGCTGTCGTCCTTGGCGCGGGCTGGGGGGTACCCGTTGAGCATGGGCTGGTGCATGTCGGCCGTCAGGCCGACGAGCATCTTGAAGGACTCGACGATCTCGGCTCTGGGTCGGATCGAGAGGCGCACGATGCCGATGCACTCACGGAGCTTGGCCGTGACGCAGTCACCCAGAGGGCAGTCGCGCCCGAGGACAACGCTTTCGGCCTCTGGCGGAATGGTGATCGAGTGCCATGCCTCGGTCTCGGGCCGCTCGGAAATGATGTCATTCGCCCAAGTCGCCACGTCCACGAGACTTGCGTCCTTGCCTAGAAGGTAGCCCATGCGGCGCTTCGAGTTGTCGCTCAAATGCTCCTGGGCAGCCATGGCCACGATTCTGTGGCCAGGCGGGCCCCAGCTGAACGCAGCGGGGGCGGAGGCAATCCATGCGAAGAGAACGAGCCAGGCGCACCGAAACCGACGATAGTCCACCCTAGTAGGATAGTGCGTGCGGGCTGTGGTCCAGAGGCCGCCAAGTTGGTGCCCTCGACCCGCCTTGACCGAAGTATGACCGCCGGGGAAATCGCCGCACTCGTTGAGTGCGAACTCGTTGGCGATGCGAGCGTAGAGATCGAGTCGGGGCATACGCTTGAGAGGGCTGGCCGCAACCAGATCGCTTTCTGGGAAAGCAAGTCCGGACGTGGCGAACTTCCGAAGACCAATGCGGGGTGCGTGATCGTCGATCCCGAGACTCGGGTCAGCGGCCGCACGCTGATCCTCGCCCCGAATCCCCGCAATTGCTTCGCCCGAGCCCTTCGGACCCTCTCGAGGCCGAAAACGCAGGAGTCCGGAATTCATCCGTCCGCTAGCGTCGATCCGTCGGCGGCACTCGGGGACGGAGTTTGGATCGGACCATTGGCGGTAGTTGAAGCGGAAGTGACAATCGGCGACCGATCGATGATCGGGCCGCAATCGTATTTAGGGGCTGGTGCGGAGCTGGGTCGGGAATGCTGCTTGCATTCCGGCGCCAAGGTACATGGAAACGCCCGCCTGGGTGATCGGGTGGTCCTGCACAGCGGCGCTGTCGTAGGAGGGGACGGCTTCGGCCTCGTCTTCGAGGGCGATCACTATGAAAGGTTCCCCCAGACCGGAGGGGTCGAGATCGGCGACGATGTCGAGATCGGAGCCAATTCGTGCGTCGACAGGGGTGCCTTGGACGACACCCGAATCGGTTCAGGGACGAAGCTCGACAATCTGGTTCACATCGGGCACAACTGCCAGATCGGCCGGCATGTTGTCATGGCCGCGCAGGTCGGCCTGTCGGGGAGTGTCGTAGTCGAAGACTATGCGGTCCTGGGGGGGCAGGCGGGGATCGGGGACCGTGCTCGGATCGGGTATGGAGCGCAACTGGGTGGCCAGGTCGGACTGTTACCCGACAAGGAGCTGGCGCCCGGACGCGCATACTGGGGTACGCCGGCCCGCCCGTTACGCCAGCAACTTACGAGCCAGGCGAACGTGAACCGCCTTCCCCGCCTCTTCGACGAGGTGAAGCGCCTCCGAGCGCGAATTGAGGAACTCGAAGCATCGTGAGGTCTCTTGTCATAGGCGGGAACAGCCGGAACGTTGGCAAGACGGGACTCGCAGTCTCGATCATCTCGTCTTCTAGAGATCTGGATTGGACCGCCGTGAAGGTGACACAGTTCGGCCATGGCGTCTGCTCCCGGAGCGGGGGGCCTTGTGAATGTGTGGTTTCGGATCCGCAATGCCCCTACGAGATTGAGGAGGAAACCGGCCTGATTCCGACCACCGATACCGCCCGAATGCTGGCGGCCGGAGCCTCCCACGTCCTCTGGTTGCGGGTGGCGCTCGGAAAGCTGGAGGTTGCGTTGCCGGCCTTGCGGGAACGCCTGCGCGGGAAGGGAAGCGTGCTGTTCGAGTCCAACGGCATCGTCGACCACTGGAAACCGAACGCGTATCTGTCCGTCCTGCAATGCGATATCGACGACTGCAAGGCCAGCGCCAGGCGGCTGGCTCCGACGGCCGCTGCCTTTGTCCTGCCTCCGGCCGCGAGAGCGTTGCCAGCGTGGGACGGATTCCCTCATGGCCTACTCCGTGAGCGGCCCGTCTTCCGAGTGGAGCCGCCTTCGTTCTGTTCGGGGGCACTCATCGAGTTCGTCCGAAATCGGATGTCTTCAGGATCCACGGTTGTGGGGTAGCGGGAGGCTGACCGCTGTGATAAGAACTGTCCTGCTCTGCGGAATGTCAATTTTAGGCAGTGCTGTCGCCGTCGCACGGCCGAACATCGTGTTGATTCTCGCCGATGATTTGGGCTGGAACGACGTGAGCTACCACGGAGGGGAAATCCCGACTCCGAACGTGGACCGCATTGCGTTAGAGGGCGTGGTGCTGGATCGCTTTTATGCTTGCCCCGTGTGCTCCCCGACACGGGCCGGACTGATGACCGGCCGATACCCGATTCGTTTCGGAATGCAGCGGGCCGTCTGCCGGCCGTTCTTGGAAGTCGGCGTGCCGCCTGTGGAGGAGACGTTGCCGGAGATGCTCGCAAGGGCGGGGTACCGTCACCGGGGAATCGCCGGCAAGTGGCACATCGGTCATGCCTTCCGGGAATACCATCCCCTCAACCAGGGCTTCAGATCTTTCGTGGGGCACTTCAACGGCAATATCGACTACTACACCCATCATCGAGAGGGCCAACTCGACTGGCATCGCGGATTCGAGCCCAACTACGACGAAGGGTATTCGACGGAGCTGATCGCATCCGAGGCTGTACGATTCATCGAGGAGCATGCCGGATCCGGCCCTTTCTTCCTCTATGTGCCATTCAATGCCCCGCACACTCCGCTCCAGGTGCCGAACAGGTGGTTGGCGCCGTTCGCCTCGGTGGAGGATGAGCGACGGCGAATCTACATGGCTATGGTGGCTGCGATGGACCACGCTATCGGCGAAATCCTGGATGCGTTGCATCGTCGCGGCGTGCAGGAGGACACGCTGGTCTGGTTCGCGAGCGACAACGGCGGGCAGGCGCTTGCCGACAACGCGCCGCTCAGAGCCGGAAAGGGGACGGTGTACGAGGGCGGGACACGGGTGGTCGCTGCGTTGCGCTGGCCGAAAGGCTTGCCTGGCGGCGGACGCAAGGTCACGGGGCTGATCACCTACTTGGACATTTGGCCGACGATGCGACGGATCGTCGGCCTTGGAACCGATCATGGGCCTGGCGAGGCGTTGGATGGCGAGGACGTGCTGGACTTGATTCGTGGCAACCGCCCGCCCCGCCCTAGGCGTTTCTTCTCGTACTTCGAGCGCTACAGCGAGGAGCAGCTTGCGGTCATTGACGGGGACTGGAAACTTGTTCGTCGTGGCCCGCCGATACTCGGTCCGAATCCAGCGGACGCGCCCCCTCCGGGGCAACGACTGAGCCAGCCGCCGCAAGAGCAGGTCGAGTTGTTCCGTCTGGATCGAGACCCACTCGAGCAACGTGATCTTGCAACCCGCGAGCCGGAGCGAGTGAATGCGATGCTCGACATGCTGCGACAATTCCGCGCATTGCGCGAGGACGGAGGAGTGCCTCCGATGACTGCACCTGCCCCTCCTGGTTGGAACGCTCCGCCAGAGTGGCGGATGAAAGAGCGATAGGCGGCCCCTTCAAGTTCGGAAGCGGGGTTGCCTTGGAACTTGGCAGCGTGAGTCTGGAGAAGTCCCCCATTCGCGGGGCATTGGGCCGAAATTGACAGTGGCACCTCGGGCTGTTAGCATCGAAGTGCGGGGTGGAGCAGTCTGGTAGCTCGTTGGGCTCATAACCCAAAGGTCGAGGGTTCAAATCCCTCCCCCGCAACCACCGAATTGCAATAGCATGTGGATAAGAATGGACCTAACCTAGATTCGAAGACCTCGATCCCGCCAAAAATACCACATTGAGACTTGAGGAATCTCCGGTCTTCGCAGGCTGGTTCCGCCCCCGTGCCGTTCCGTCGCGGACCATTCGAGGCTGAAACAATTTCGCCAGGTATGCGCTTTCCGTGTGCTTGATCGTCGCTCGTACGGCGGTGTTTCAGGTCAGCGCCGGCCATCTTGTCTTCGTGTCGGAAACCGTAGATGCGATTGACGCAGTCCGGGTACGTCCACCCTGTCTCGGCAATTGCCTACCGGACCCAAGACCCGACCGAGGGTTGTGTGGTCGGTCGGGCGAATTGAATTCTCCGGATGCCTGCCTAGGCTCCGGCAAGACGGGGCTCCTCAGCAACGAGGCAGCGTCAGGTGGGGACAGGATTTGCGGTGCCAAGCGGCTCTCGAAGCCACCGATCGGACTCTTGGTGCCTGACTTCGACGCCTGGGGGTGGCCGATTGAGGTCCGCTCCGAGACTGGCCTCAGCGTCCGGCGAGAACTGAAGTTCCGTGGTAGTTGGGCGGGGCGCCTTCGCGGCTTCCAGTGTGGCTCTAACTATCTGCACCCCTCGTTCGAAGAACCTGAGTGGCACAAGAATTGGTGACATAACAGCCGCGAACGGTACAGCAATAGCCAGCGAGACTACCGCGAAGACGCCGCCACCGCACATCCTCCAGAGTTTACGAATCCTGCCGTGGCTCCCTAGTTGCGCCGGTTCGGGAACGTGTTGACCGGTGACCGACCGCATAAGGTCAAGTGCAAGCTGGCAGTCACGCAACGTTTGATGCACTTGATGGCCTCGCAAGATACCCTCGCAGTCCGACGTGTCCTCCAGGGTTGCCTTCCTCCCCCTCTTCGCCCGGTTCGGGCGGCGTTTGCAGCCGCTTCCGTCGGCCTCTTCCACGGCCATCTCCAGCCACATCTTGATCCATCCCAGCATCCGTCCATCGTCTACACGCTGCGCGATCGAATTGAGTAACTCGGGATGCGGAATCTCTCCAGAATAGTGCTCCACACACTAGCCATATCCAAGAGCTTCCGGAGTTGGTTTCGATCACGTGACCGTCCCATCCGCCGGCCGGTCGGTACCCGTTCTGACTCAGGCGGCTCGGAACAAAGAACTTACCCTCCTGCTGCTGTTTCCCAACGGGGACCGCCGTCTCGTGCCGCAGTCCTGGACTGACGCTGTCCCGGCCGGGAAGCCACATCCGCTGCCAAGTCGCGAGGCAAGCCTCGCTCCCCTTGTCGACTTGCTACGGTTTCGCGCCGTCGTCGACGCTCTCTTGCAACGGCTCCCCGCCGATCAGGACACTCCCGACTCAAGCCTTGTGGAGCGGACCGTGGGCTGGTACGCGCCGGGGGTATCGAGGAGTATTCCCGGCCGCTCAAGATAGGGACGCGGAAGTGGTGGGCAAGGGTCCGGCATTCGACGCGATCACGGCTTGGCGGTGTTCAGTCTGGACCGCTACGCCCGGGACGCGCCGGACACGGGCGTGGAGGAAGTCATGATCGGCAAGGCACCGTTTACCAGCGGGCAGGTCGCGGGCAAGCTGGCAGTGGACGCCAGCGGACTGACGGTGCAGCCGTGCGAGACACCGCACGTTCGTGGCAGCACGCCTGGTCCGCTCCAATGGGAGTACCTGCTAGGCGTGCCTGTGGCCGATGGCTCGCTTGTGGAGACCGTGGAAGCCGTGGACGTTCTGCACTTCCGCTATTCGCCTGATCCGGCAACGCCTTGCGCTGGCGTCTCTCCGCTTCGCGGCTGCGGTCTCGATGCCACGAATCTCTCCAAGTTCGCGTACCGGGCAGGACAGGAAGCAGCGCAGCCGTGGGGCACGCTCTCCGCGCTACCGCGTGGAAGCTCCACGGGCGGACCGGAAGCGTGCAATCCCGAACAGGCGCAAGCTATGGGGCAACTGCTCAATGGGACAAACGGTGCCACTGTGGTAACAGGTGGCGGCTCATTCTCAGCGCAGCGTCTCGGCTTCAATCCGCCACAGGCAGCCGCCACATGGTCTGACGCCAGCGAGCGCAAGATCATGAATGCTGCGGGTCTCGCACCGAGTCTCCGGCTAGGCTCCGATGGCACCGGAGCGCGTGAAGGCTTCCGCAGGTTCACAAACTTGGTTGCCAGCAACCTAGGGCAGATCGTGGAAGCCGAAGCTACGCGGAAGTTGGAAGTGAGCGTATCAATCGGCTTCGAGCGCTTGCGAGGGAGCGATTCTCAGGCCATCGGCAGAGCGCTCAAGAGCATGGTAGACGCTGGCGTGCCCCTAGCTGACGCTCTGGTTCAGGTCGGGCTAGGCGATGCGAACTCGCTACCCTGACGTGTCTCCCAAGGTACGGGCAGCCAGACGCAAGCAGGGCGGATCATGGGTGGAAATTCGGCAATGCGCCATCGTCGGGTGCTCAAGGGAGCTGTAGCCGCCGCGCCAAACGAGCGCAGAGGTGGTCAGGCCGCAGACCCACACCCAAACGCTCGCGGGAACCCAGGGGAAGGCCACTAGGTGCAGTGCGAGCGCCACCGCACCCACAATGCTGCCGTACTGGACAAGCTGGATCAGTTTGACGCCAAGCCAGACGACCAGAGACCACGACACGCCGCGCCATTTCGGGCCGGGCAGACGGTTGAAGGAGCGAAGCGTGGTCTCGCCGGAACCGATTGCGTGCTTGCCGAACTCCAGCTGAACGACCACCTTGACGGCGCAGTTGACGAAGATGACCCACAGCGCTACGAAGCCGGCCGAGGCTCCCAGGGCGGTAGTCACGATGAGCTCGCCAGAGCCGACGATGTTGGCTGAGGATTAGCGACGGGCCGATGTTGCGCAGCCTGCTGAGCAGGCTATGCGGCAGTTCGCGAACAGGTGAAGAGTTCATGGTGGGCGGTGGCAATGCCTGTGCCTGGGCCTTTGGCGGGAATCTTCGGTCCCTGGGAGCTGATCCCGTGAGAGATTCGAATCCTCGATCCGTCCTCTCTGCTCATCCAGCTCACATCAAGACATAGCGAACGCTGGCGAAACCTAACGATTGTATGGGACAGAGATTCCCGTCGCCGAAGCACGAGAGGGGGGCGGGCTCGTCCAAACCGGTGCCCTAAATGCGAGCGCCACAATCTTGTGCAGACGAATAGGGATGGAGGACACGCGGCCCAGATCCGTCCGAAAGCAGGAAACCCGAGGAGCGTCGACCGCTCGAAGAAACCGCGATTCTCTAGCCGCCACCTCGTTTCGCCCACGGGGGTGAAGTCGAACTCCTGATTGGGTCGAGCAGTATTGGGCAGATACGGGTATCGTGAATGGGCAGTGCGCCAGGGCGCTCTTGCCGGGCCACTTCGAACGAAATGATCACCCGCAGAACACTCCTACGAGCCGCGCTCGCCGCTCCCGCCAGCGCTTGGATGGCGAAGTACCGCGCCCTCGCGGCCCCCTTCGAAGGCCAGGTAAGGATCACCGCCATCAAGGCGATGCAGCTCGACTTTCAGTTCGACGGCTGCTTGATCAAGATCGAGACCGACGCCGGCCTGGTCGGCTACGGAGAGACCGGGACCAACTCCGCGATGGCCCGCGCGCACATCGATCACTTGGCCCTTCCCGCAGCGTTTGGAGGTGGGCGGCACCCGAATGGACTGGCTCAGCTTATGGGTGCCGACCCGCTCTCCATCGAAAAGCATTTCTATCGCATGACGGCGGTGCAGCATCCATACACCTCCCTGACCGGCACTGTTAGCGGAATCGACATTGCGCTCTGGGATCTGGCGGGCAAGATCACCGGCCAGCCGGTCTACAAGCTGCTCGGAGGCCCCTTCCGTGATGGCTGCCCGATGTATTCCCACGGCGACCGCCTGCGAGACATGCACGACAAGTCGGCCTGCCGCGATTGGGTCGCCGAGATGAAAGAGCAGCCCGAAGGCTTCGACTTCTTTAAGTTCAATCTCGAGCAAGCATTCCGGATCGAAAAGCCCTACCATCCAACGCTGCGCTCCGAGGAGCTGCGCAAGACGCATCAAGGCTACGCGAACGTTCGGGAGGCTGCCGGCGACGCCTTCGACATTGCTGTGGCCTGCCATGGGGAGTTCGACACGCCAAGCAGCATAGGGATCTGCAGGGCGGTCGAAGACCTCGGGCTGATGTTCGTCGAAGACGCCTTGAACACACGCTACTCCGACGGGTGGAAGGAGTTGAAGCGAGCATCCCGCGTGCCGCTGCTGACCGGCGAGAAGCTGGAGCTGCTACGCGAGTTCAAGCCGTTCCTCGACGCTCAAGCGGTCGACATCATTCACCCGGACATCTCCTTCGCGGGAGGAATCACGGGCTGCCGCAAGATCGCGGACTACGCCGCGCTGACCCGGACGCCGGTGGCGTTGCATAACGTCGGCACGCTGGTACGCACCTACGCTTCGGCGCACCTGTCGATGGCGATCCAGAACTTCTATCGTTCGGAGAGTTGGCTCGGACGGCCCGGCAGGCTGCGAGAGCAGATGACTCAAGGGGAGCCGCCCGCCGTTCGCAACGGACGTTTGCGCGTTCCCGAGAAGCCGGGACTTGGGCTTGACATCAACGAGGACTTCCTGCGGCACCAGAAACCCGCCGACGAGCCTTGGTGGGGCTAGTGCCATTGTTCATCAGCCGGCGGCGGTAGCATGCAATCGGCCAGCCTCGGCTGCCATCGATGCGTCGGGACGGCCAAGAACGAAATCCCAGACCGGAGTCGCGTCGGCGGCCCCATCACCCGACTACCAGCCCGTGCTCATGGGCAGGATCAGGTCAGGAAGCGGATATAATGCCCACGCAGTGAGGCTTCGGATTCTCAGCGTGCTGACAGGCGTCGTCTGTTTCGCCGCCGACTATACTCCTGAAGCCGTCGAGGCAGGCAAGGCCCAGTTTCTCGACGCCTGCGCCGCTTGCCACGGAACGAACGGCGAAGGCGGAATCGGCCCCAGCCTGGTCGACGGCCGCGAAGTGCGGCGCGCCGACGACGAACAGTTGTTCAACTCCATCCAGCAGGGCGTGCCCGGAGCGGACATGCCGCCGTTCCCGTTTCCCGACGAACAGGTTTGGAACCTCGTCGGCTTCGTTCGCAGCCTGAGTGCGCCGGCGGTCGAGTCGAACGTGGACGGGGACGTCCCTGCGGGCGAAGCGCTGTTCTTCGGCGCGGGCGGCTGCGTCGAATGCCATGGGATCCGCGGCCGCGGCGGCCTCCTCGGGCCGGACCTCTCGCTCATCGGCTCGAGTCGGCGCATCGATCAGATCCGCGAAGCGCTGCTGGACCCGAACGCCCGGATCACCGCCGGTTTCGCGGCGGCGACGCTCGACGGTAACATTCGAGCAGTGGTCAAGAACCACTCGAACTTTTCTGCGCAAGTCCTTGACTCCTCCGGGCGGCTGCACTTGCTGCGCGGGGACGACCTTGAGCGATTGCGCTTTGAGACCGAGTCCTGGATGCCTCGGGACGCCGCGACTCGCCTCGATGACGACCAGGTGCGCGACTTGCTTGCGTTCCTTAGCCGACAGGCCGCAAGATAGATGCGACTCCTTCTCTGTACTCTCGTACTCTCCGCCGCAGCGATCGGTCAGATCGATGAGGCCGCCATTCTCGAAGGACCGGGCGACGACTGGCTGACCTACTCCGGCGACTACGCCTCTTTGCGGCACAGTTCGCTCGATCAGATCAACCGTGACAACGTCCGCTCGCTGGTGGCGAAGTGGGTCTACCACGTCCCCGGTGCACGACGGCTCGAAACTACTCCGCTTGTCTACGACGGGGTCATGTACTTGACCAACACGAACGAGTTGCACGCGCTAGACGCCGGAACTGGCCGACTGATTTGGAGCTACTTGGCTGAAGCTCCGCGCAGGGCCCAGAACCGCGGAGCGGCGCTGTGGGGAGACGCCGTCTTCTTCTTGGCCGCCGACTGTCATTTGGTGAAGCTTGATCGACTCACGGGAGCGCTGATCTGGGTGCGCGAGTTCGCCTCGTATGAGGAGGGCTACTATACTTCGCTCGCTCCGCTGATTGTGAAAGGAAAGGTCTTGGTCGGCACAGCCGGCGGAGGGACTGGACAGCGCGGGTTCGTCGCGGCACTGTCGACCGACACCGGCGAGGAGCTCTGGCGCTTCTGGACAGTTCCAGCCGAAGGCGAGCCGGGTTCAGAGACTTGGGGCGGGTTCCCGTCCAAGTGGGGAGGGGCTCCCACTTGGACCACCGGCTCCTACGATCCGGAGCTGAACTTAATCTACTGGCCGACCGGCAACCCTTGGCCGGACTTCTACGGCGGCCGCAGGCGCGGCGACAACCTGTACTCCAACTCGGTCGTCGCGCTCGACGCCGATACCGGCGAGATGAAGTGGTACTTCCAGTTCACTCCGCACGATACCCACGACTGGGACGCCAACGAGCAGCTTGTCCTCATCGATCGCGAGTACAACGGCGAGATGCGCAAGCTGATGTTGCACGCTGACCGCAACGGTTTCTACTACTTGCTCGATCGCGAGACGGGCGAATATCTGCAGGCGACCCGATTCGTTGAACGCCTCAATTGGGCGACCGGAATCGATGAGAGCGGGCGGCCGATCGAGGTCCCCGGACTTGAGCCGACGCCGGCCGGAGTGAGAGTCTGCCCGTCGGTGCGCGGGGCGACGAACTGGATGTCGCCGTCGATCAATCCCGAGATCGGGCTGCTCTACGTCGTCACGCTCGAGATGTGCGACATCTATACCGGCTCGGCCAAGGAACCCGTGCCGTCGAGCGGCTTCCGCGGCGGGGGGAGCCGCCAAATCCCCTCGGAGCCGGGGCAGTTCTACTTACGGGCGCTTGATTCCCTGACCGGAGAGATTCGCTGGGAGTACAAGATGACCGGCCCCGCGACGATGTGGGCCGGCACGGTCTCGACTGCGGGTGACCTCGTGTTCACCGGCGACGACGATGGCGCGCTGGTCGCGTTGGACGCGCGAACGGGCGAAG
>CAYWUV010000085.1:0-25261 GCA_964461235.1 uncultured Bryobacterales bacterium
TGCCGGCCCCTCGGCGGCTTGCGAGCCCCAAAAAGGCTAAATTGAGAATCCCTGAGGAGCACTCGGACTGGGGCGGGAGACCGCCCGAGGAGCCCGCTCGACGCCGAATGGGGTCCCTCGAACGCTATGCCACTGAGTCCGCGCGAGGATCGTGACGCTCCCAGGAGGGCAGGCGGCAGGACAGGCAAATTCACCTGCGGGCGATGCGTTTCCTCCGGCTTGGAGGTACGCCCATTGCTGTCGGGCCGTGTGGAACAGAGAAGGAGCCATGCTCATCCGACGACGCAACCCTGGTGCGGTGCCGAGACCCAGTCGTGATCGCCATCGGGTCTCGGGCACCCGAGCATCGACGGAATCACCGCATGGATCGGACGAAGCGGGGGGACGAGGGCATCGGGGCTCACCGGGATGGCCATGGATAGAGAAACGAGCCAAGTGCCAATCTGAAATCCGCGTAGGTCCCGTGCGGTTCTGTATCGGCCAGGTCCATTGCAGCTGCCCTGCCCGTCAGATCATCTGATTCGGAATCCGCCGTCAGCAGGGGCCATCGCAACTTCCCTTGCACTATCAGTTCGACAGGCGAGCACCGGCAACGGTCTCTGGTCGGGACGGATGGCTCGCGCCCGAAAGCGATTGCCGCGGACTTCGTCGCCAGCTCCCCCCAAGATGGCATTCCAGACGGGGCAGCCGCGATGCAATCAAACCGCTCCATTCCCTCGACACGCCGGGCGGACGTGCCGGCGTTCCGGTCGCAGGCTCTCGAAGACAAACTCGTAATATCATGGAGGGACCGAGCGGTCTGGGGAACGCGGAGCCCGAGGAAGGGCCGGGTCGACACCGACCGCGTCGAAGGGCCGGACTCGCGGGCGGCCGCTAGCCGCACCCAATGAAGATAGGCTTCATCAGCCTCGGATGCCCGAAGAACCTCGTCGACAGCGAGGTCATGATGGGATTGCTCGAAGCCCGAGGCCACGAACTCACGCCGGATCCCGGCGAGGCGGAGGCACTGGTCGTCAACACCTGCAGCTTTATCGAGCCCGCCAAGCAGGAATCGATCGACACGATCATCGAAACGGCCCGATACAAGACGGCCGGCCAAGCCAAGAGACTCATCGTCGCCGGCTGCCTGGTGGAACGCTACCGGGACGAATTGCGCGAGAACATCCCAGAAGTGGACGCCGTGCTGGGGACCAACGAGATCGAATCAATCGTCCGGCACTGCGAGGGGCGGAGCGATTCGACCGGGAATGCTGCGCCAGAAGCCTACCTGTATCACGACCTCACGCCCCGCCGGCTGGCGACTCCACGCTGTTTCGCGTACATCAAGATCAACGAGGGCTGCGACCATCCCTGCTCCTTCTGCATCATCCCGCAGCTGCGGGGCAGCTTCCGCAGCCGGCGCTTCGAATCCGTAGTGAGCGAAGCGGAGAGACTTTTCCGGCAGGGCACGCGCGAAGTGAACCTGATCGGCCAGGACACCACGGCCTTCGGCGAGGATCTCGGGCTGCGTGAGGGTCTTCCGGCCTTGCTTGACAGGCTGGCCCGCATCGAGAACGGAGGCTGGGTCCGCGTACTGTACGCGTACCCGAACCGGGTGACCAACAGGCTCCTGGAGACCATCGCGGCCCACGAGAGCCTCTGCCCGTACCTGGACATCCCTCTGCAGCACGCCAGTGCCAGCGTGCTCCGCCGCATGCGGCGAGGGGCCAGCGGCGACATCTTCCTGAAGCTCGTCGAGCGAATCCGGCGGACGATTCCGGGTGCCACGATCCGCAGTAGCTTCATCGTCGGTTTCCCCGGGGAGACCGAGGGCGACTTCGAAACCCTCTGCGCATTTCTCGAAGCCGCCGAGTTCGACCACGTCGGCTGCTTCCGCTACTCGGACGACCCGAAGAGTGTCAGCTACGGCCTGGACGGTAAGGTCGACCGGCGCACTATCTACAACCGACAGCGCCGCCTAATGGCCCTCCAGCGCCGGATTTCCAAGCGTCGCAACCGAGCGCGTGTCGGCAGCCGGAGGCCGTTGCTGGTGACCGGCCCCTCCCCCGAGTCTGAGCTCCTGTGGCAAGGCCGTCTCCAGACCCAGGCTGACGAGATCGACGGCAAGACCTACCTGACCCGGTTTCCCGAGGGCACAACGCCCTATCCGGGCGATCTGGGCGTGGTGCGAATCACCCGGGCCACGGACTACGACCTCTTCGGTGAGGTCGAGCGGATCACACGGCCCGCGATGCGTCAGGCGGGGGCCCTGCTCCCCGTCCTGCAGTGACGGCTAGGGGAGGCGGTGGACGAAGTGACAGCTGGCCGGAGACGCTGCCCCATCTGCGGCAAGGTGGCGGACCAGAGCGCCGGCTCGGCCCCGTTCTGCAGCGAACGGTGCCGCACCGAGGACCTTGCCAATTGGTCCACCGGAGCCTACTCCATCCCGGCACCCGCGAGCGAGGCCGACGAGCACCTGGGGCCACCCAGTGCCCCGCACGGGGGCTCGACGGATGACTAGGCGGCGCCTCGCGGTCGCACTGGCAACCTGGTTCTACAGCGGGTACTCGCCGCTCGCGCCCGGAACGGTCGCCTCCTTGCTGGCGGGAGCGATCGCTTGGGTGGCGGCGACGCGCCTGGGTGTGCCGCCGTGGGCCTTCGCGGTGTCCGCGGCCTGCATGATCCCCCTCGCAGTTCGGGTCATCGATGAGGCCGCGGCTGAGTTCGGATCGGAAGATCCGTCCAGTGTCGTGCTGGACGAAGTGATCGGACTATGGATCGCAGTCGCCCCGGTGTCAGCCGGGTCGTGGCCGCAGTGGATCGCGGCGCTGGTGCTCTTCCGCCTGTTCGATATTGCGAAGCCGTTCGGCATCCGCCGGCTGGAGGCCTTCCCGGGCGGGCGTGGGGTGCTGGCAGACGATATAGCGGCGGGAGCCTGCGCTATGATTGGAGTCTTACTGGTTCGCTGGTCCGGCAACTGAGTCCGGCCCGTCCCACAGGCCACGCATGGCCGATCACGAGAAGCCGAGCATCCGCATCGATAGCGTGGCGCCGCCCGCGGTAATCCCCGGGGGCCGTCTGACGATCCAAGGCTCGGGCTTGGCCGCCAGCGACTGCAGCCAGCCCGAAGTGCTTTTCGGAGACAGGCCCGCCCGGGTGGTTTCGAGCAGTCCGGAGCGGGTCGTGGTGTCCGTGCCCGACAAGGTGGACGCCGACTCCGTGCGGATCCGCTACCTCGACTCCGACAGCGGAATCGCGCCCTTCCTCCTCGGCAGCACGCTCGGCACGGAGTTCCACCCGGTCGCCAATCCCGCAGTGGATGCCGAGGGCAACGTCTTCACGACCCAGAGCGGCGCGCGGGGCAAGCCGACTCCGGTTTCGATCTTCCGGGTCGCGCACGACGGCGGCTCGGTGAGTGCGTTTCTTTCCGGCGTCGTCAACGCGACCGGCCTGCTGTTCCTGCGCGACGGCAATCTTCTGGTCTCAAGCCGTCACACGGGCACCGTCTACGAAGTCTCGCCATCCGGCAACAAGGAAGTGTTCGCAGAGGGGATGGGCGTCGCGACAGGACTGGCTGCAGACGGAGACGGGAATGTGTACGTCGGAGACCGCACAGGGACGGTGTTCAAGATCAGCCAGGAGCGGAAGATCTACGTCTTCGCGACTCTGGAGCCGTCCGTCGCCGCGTACCATCTTGCGGCCGGACCCGACGGAAACCTGTACGTGACCGGACCGTCTACCTCCAGCTACGATGCGATCCACCAGATCGCCCCGGACGGAAACGTGTCAGTCTGGCGACGCGGGTTCGGACGCCCCCAAGGCATCGCGCTTGACGGGAGCCACCGTCTGCACGTGTGCGCCTCGTACCGCGGCCAGCGCGGGATCTTCCGTGTCACGGATGACGGGGTGGAGCAGGTCGTGTCCGGGCAGAGTATCGTTGGCCTGGCGTTCGCTCCGGACGGGTCGCTGGTCGTCGCGACGGGCAGCAGCCTCTACCGGATCCCAGAGCTGGCCTGATCCGGCCAGCGGCCCGCTCCGCAGTCCGAATCGACCCGGAACCACCACCGCTGCCATGCAGGCCGAAGTCATCGCAGTAGGCTCCGAACTGCTCACGCCGAGCAAGGTGGACACGAATTCGCTCTTTCTCGCCCGCAAGCTGTTCGAGCGGGGAATTGAGCTGGCCCGGAAGTCCGTTGTTGGCGACAACAGATCCCTGCTGGCCTCGGAGATCCGCCGGGCCCGCCGGGAATCCGACCTCGTGATTCTGAGCGGGGGCCTGGGACCCACCCTGGACGACCTCACCCGCGAGGCGGCGTCCGACGCGACCGGGCGCGGGCTGGTGCTGCACGAGCCGCAAGTGGCCGAGATCGCGGAGAGGTTCCGTCGATTCAACCGGCCCATGGTGGAGGTCAACAAGCGCCAGGCGTACGTCCTCCACGGGGCCGAGATCCTCTCGAACCCGCGGGGCACGGCACCGGGTCAGTGGCTTGAGGACGATCTTGGCGTCCTGATCCTTCTGCCGGGACCGCCCCGCGAGCTCGAGCCCCTGTTCGTGGAGGCCTGCCTCCCCCGCCTGGCCCGCCTAGCGCCCGCTCAGCGATTCCACACGTTGGTCCTGCGCGTGGCCGGGATGGGCGAATCCGACATCGAGCAACGCATCGGTCCGATCTACTCGGGCTCCCCGGGCGTGGAGACGACGATTCTGTCGTCACCGGGCGACGTCCAGATCCACCTGCGGGGCGCGGCCAGCAGTGACGATGAGGCCCGCCAACTGGCAGTGCGGGTCGGGACTCTGGTCTCAGCGGAACTCGGCAATGCCGTCTACTCTCTCGACGGGAGCTCCTTGGACGAGACCGTAGCGAGGCTGCTGGGGGAACGAGGAACGAAGCTGGCGCTGGCCGAGAGCTGCACGGGGGGCCTGCTGGCGAGCAGGCTGACGGATGCCGCGGGAAGTTCCGAGTTCTTCGCGGGGGGCTTCGTCAGCTACAGCAACGCAGCGAAATCCGGCTGGGTCGGCGTGGACGCGGCAACCATCGAGGCCCACAATGCGGTCAGCGCCGAGGTGGCCGCCGCCATGGCCGAATGCGCCCGAAAGCACGCCGCGCAGGCCTTGGGAGAACCAGCGATCGGCCTGTCCACGACGGGGTACGCCGGACCGGCAGGCGGGACGCCCCGTGATCCGGTCGGCACGGTTTACTTCGGCATCGCCGACAGCGAGAGCACGCGTACCTACAGGCGGCAGCTGGGGCGAGGGCGCCGACGCGTTCGCACGATGGGCGTGCAGATCGGACTCGACTTGCTGCGCCAGCACTTGCTGGGACTCGGCGACGCCTGAGCGGGCTCAGCCTCCTGCAGCAAGCGCTCCGGCGCTGCGCAACGTCTCTCTCAAGCTCTCGACAGCCGCCGCATCGCAACAACGTTTCGGAATCACGTAGTGTTCTCCTGGTCCGGGAGAGACCAGAAAGCTGCGACGGGTCTCTCCGGCGTCCCAGACATTCTCCCAAGCCACCCAGTCACCGCGCCCCGCAGCCAGGATCTCGACCCCGCTTCCGCAGATGTGATAGCGCATGCGCAACGGCTTGCCGCCGGACTTGCGAAAGTCGCGCCGTGCAACCCAGGCGGCAAGCGATACAGCCGCGCAGCCGACCGCTCCCAGAACGGCAGGCAGCCAAGCCAGGGCACCGCCTACCAGCCAAGCGGCCGCCATGGAAACAGCCAGCGAGACGGCGTAGGTCCAGAGCCCGAACCGCGCCCGGCGCGAGAACTGCGCCAAGGTGGCGTGCACGGCATCCGAATATCGGATGTCGGCGACGATCTCGAGGCTGCGGGTGCCAAGCTCCTGCGACGGGACCATCGAACCCGCATTCTAGCGCAGGGGTCCGGGCTCAAGTACCGGGTCCGAGGGGAGAGGCCAGACTGCGACGGGATCAGCGCCCGGCCCTGTAGTTGATCCACACTGGGCTGCCCCAAGCCATGTTGCCGTCCTCCTGGATCACCCGCACGTAGTAGTAGTGCGAGCCCGCCTCGATCTCGGAGTCAGTGTACGAGAACGTGACTTCCTCCACTCCGGGATGCGCGGTGTAGGCAAAAGTGTTGTCCTTGATCACATCGATCTGCTCGATCTTCCCGGTCCCGATGATTCTCACGTCCAGACGCGGCGGCTCGCTCGCCGGAAACTCCTCGCCCATGGCGTGGCCGGCACTCTGGAAGTCGACAATGATGTTGTCGGTTGCGGCGTAGGTCCGGCGCGCGTGCAAGGAGTCCCAGATCCCCTCGTAGGTCCGCTCCGGCGTGTAGACGGCCGCGTATGACATGTGTGTGGAGCGGTGGTCGGAACTCGCAATGAAGCCCAGCTTGTAGCCCTTCTCCAGCGCGTTCCAGACGAAACCCTTGGGCCGCATGTCGCCGGATGTGATGTAGCCTCCGACGACGATCCGCTCCGCCGTGGCACTGCGCGGAGCGCCCAGGTACTCGTAGGAGTCGCGGTTGCCCTGGAAGATCTCCACGAGGCGTTCCGCCTCCTCGTCGTTGTAACGCCAATCCGTTCCCATCTGGGTGGCCGGGGTGTGGGGAATGCTGATCGCCTTCTGTCTTCCTCCAGACAGCAACTGCTTCCACAGCATCAGCATGTCGTCTTCCGCAACGCCGATCTCCCGGTCCCCGAGCGTGATGCGGATGGGTGTGTAGCCGCGTCCACGCCAGACGATGTTGCGGTGGCCGTCAGGGTAGGCGACGGTGCGCTCGTAGTTCAGGAGGGGATAGAAGACGCCGGGAATCTTGTACACGTCGACGGCCTTGTCGACCATCCACCACATGTACTCGGTATCGGCCTTTTCGGGCAGGACGTGTTCGGATGGCCCGAGGAAGTCCATCCCGGCCGCGTCGATGGCGTATCGGTAGCAGTCGTAGAGACTGCCGTCGCTGTAGCCGTCGAATGACAGGTCCGTGTGCCGATGCAAGTCCCCCCATGTAACGTGGTATTGCTGGCCGCCCACCTCCATGCGGTAGGTCTTCCAAAGGGGCGGGCGGACTTCGGGATGCGAGTCATCGGCAGGCTCGGGCGCTGCTAGGTCGTCCGTTCCGACCAAGAACTCGTCCTGGACTGCTGAGCCCGGTACGTTTGCCAGGTCGAGCTTGCCGGCATAGACGTCGTACTGCCAGAAACGTTCGTCGTCGGCTGGGTGGCTCTTGCCGTCGGTCTGCGAAACGATCCAAAGGCTTCCGTCCCGGTCCACGGCGGCTGCCGGCCTCTGCTCGTTGCGCCCGTCCGAGAACGGGACCCACAACGGCGGGGTCCAGCCCTGGCCGTCGAACATCGTGATCTTGTAGTCCCAGTACGGGAAGATCGAGCGAGCCGCGACGGGAGGAGGGTTCGAACGACCGAGGGTGCGGGTCCTCAGGATCGCCCAGACCCGGCCCTTGCCGTCAACCTGCAGGAGCGGGTACTCGGTATACGTCTGCCTGGCGCTGTCCAGACCGAGGGCCATCCAGCTCCCTGTGATCGGACTGGGCGGAAACCGGTGGTCGATTGGCGGCACCGGCCGGGCGATGCGCCCGCGGTCCAGCACCCGGACCTGTGCCTGGCGATGAAAGTAGAGGCCGCTCTCGCCCCGGTGGATCCCGTTGATGCCGTAGTGGTCCTTGCCCCAATTCGGCCCGCCGTTGTCCCAGGCCATCCAGAGGCGGTCGCGGTGGTCGTAGGCGATGCTCGCGTGCGCCTGGAAGTCCTCGCTCGCCGTCACACGCTCCAAGGGCCCCAGCGTGTCACCGGAGAACCGGCGCAGGAAGATGTCGTAGTTTCCGTGCCGGTAGCTGTCCCAAGCAATGGCCGCCTCTCCGCGCGAGTTCACCGCAACGGAAGGCTCCCAGTCGCTGGCCGGGTGCTCGGTTACCTGGATCGGCTCGGACCACTCGGCGTCGCGACGGATCAAGAGGGACACATCCGTGTTCCCCTGCGCCCCGGACTGATATACGAGATACACGTCACCGTTGGGTGCCGCCGCCATTCGGGGAAAGGTGTCCGGGCCCGGCCCCGCTGTCAGGGCGCTGCTCGACGGCGAGCCCCCCAGCGAGTATTCCGTCCGGTGCAGGTTCACTCGGCCGGAGCGGATGGCTGACGCGACGGCAGTCACTGCGCCGGACTCGGTAGACACCAGGGCAACCTGGTAGTATTCGCCAGGCGGGGCAATGGCCACCGGCCCGTCCCAAGTCTCCCCGTCGGCGGACGAGCGGAGCTGGATCGTGTCCGCCCCGTCCTCAAACGCGATCCACGCCACCCAGACGCGGCCGTCGGGCCCGATCGTCACCGCCGGGTAGTCGTCGTCCGCAAGACTCTCCGACATCCGGCGCGACTCGATCACCCGCTCGACCCGCATGCGCCCGTCGAGGAACTCCAGAGGCTCCTGGAACCGGACCGCCCCGGTACGGAACGTCGCGTTCCCCTGCGCGGTCTCGATCGAGACGCGGGCCTCGTCGCCGCCGTCGACGTCGACCACGACACCCTTCCAGCGCGTAGGGGAGAACGCGGCCTGATCCCTAGGCTCCATCTGCAGATGGCCGTCCCACTGATTGCCGCACGTCCAGGTCGACCCGCCAGCGGTCTCTCCGGGTCCGAAGTGGTGGGAGGCCACGATCGAGACGGGCCCGGGCGACGCGGAAACGGATCCGCTCCAGTCGGCAACCGCCCCGTCAGCACCGCCAAACAGGACGCGGAAGCGTTGCCCGGCGGAGAGCGGAAGTGCTGCCAGCAAGGCTAGCAGCCACGCGCACTTACGGACGGAGATCGAAATCGCGGGCAGGCAAGTCACGGGTAACGCCCCAATGATAACCAAGTGGGTTGGCGTCCCCGCCCGAGGCGGGCGGGGCGACGCCTCAGCGCCCCGGGGCTCCGACCGGAGGGACAGCGACCTGGTTCTGGTAGTTGACGATGGTGTCGACGATCGCGATCTCCACCCGGCGGTTCTTCTGTCGCGCGTCCCTCGACGTGCCCGGCACGCGCGGGCTCTGCTCGCCGTACCCCTTCGCATCAAGAATGTCGGCCGGGATTCCGGCTTCGATCAAGTAGTCCCTTACTGCAACGGCCCGACGCTCCGAGAGATTCTGGTTGTACGCTGCGGAACCCTGGTCGTCGGTGTGCCCGAAGACGTAGGCCTTGAAGCCGTACGAGGCCAGCATCACCCCCGCGATCCGGCTCAGGATCTCGCGGTCCGTGGGACGAAGCTCGGTGCTGTCGAACCCGAACAACAGCGAGTCCTCCGTGAGATGCACCACCATGCCCATTGGCGTGCGGTCGGTTTCGGCAATGCGCCCCAAAGCCTCGCGCATGCGGTCCAGTTCCTTGAAGCGCTGGCTCCGCAGACGCTCGGCGGCGCTTCGCTGCCTTTCGGCCTCCCGCTCCGCGGCCTGCGCATCCTCGCGGGATCTCTCCGCATCGGTCAGCGCCGAATCTCGCTCCAGAATCGCCTGCTGCAGCGCCTTGCCAACAAGATCCTCGCGCCCTCGCGCGTCCCGCAGCTGGTTCGTCAGGGCGAGGCCCTTGTCCCTCGATTCCACCAGGGACCGGTCCAGCACCTGGACGCGTTGCCACAGCAGCCACGTCGCCGAAGAGACAACGACGAGGAGCGGCAGGCAAAGATACAGCGCTATGCGCTCTGTGCGGCTGCGGAGCGGCATCGTGCCCTCATTCTCGCAGCATCGCTGCGGAACTGCCTGGCCAAGAGCGGGCTAGAGGCGGAAGCGGCGAGGATCCTGTTCCGGCATTTCCTTGCGGAACGTGTTCAGCAGCATCCGGTGGAACGTGCAGAGCTTGCCGTCCGGCGCGGGATGCCCGCATTTGATGCAGACGGCGGTTTCACCACGCCCGCCGTTCGCCTTGCCGAGCCGGTTCCCGTTCACGTCACGGCGGGGCTTGCCGTTCCTGCGGGCCAGCGCGCGGTTCCCGTCCGCTCCGCCATGGGATCCGCCGTTGGGATTTACTCTGCGACGCGGCCGGTTCGAGTTCCGCCCAGGTCGCTTCGAGATGTGGTCTGGCATGTCGCGTTTGCTCCGAGGCCGCGGCCCTGCGGGCGCGCTTCGGGATTCTCCGCCCCGCAACGGCGAGGCTCCGGCTTCGCCGGTTTAGTTGGAAGGAGCCGCCGCCGCAAGCGGGTTCGCCGCATCGTAGGCCTGAATGATTGCGCTCGTGATGTTGACCTCGGTCACCGCGTAGAGGACCGGGCTTTGCGGATTCGAGATATCGAGGACGACCTGATAGCCATTGTCCTTCGCGTACTTGTCGATGACCGCCATGATCTTCTGACCGACCGAATTGAACAGCTGGCTCTGCTCTTGCGCGAACTCGCCGCGCGCGTCTTCCATGTTGCGCTGCAAGTCCGTTTCCGCTCTTTGGATGTCCCTGGCCAGACTGCGCTGAGCCTCCTCGCTCATGGTGTTGGCACCCTTCTGCAGTTGCTCGCGCAACTGGTTGACCCGGTTCTGGGAAATCTCCAGCTCCTGCTGCTTGGGCCGGTACTTCTCCTCCAGTTCCTGGATCAGCTGCTGGCCCTCGGCGGTTCGCGAGATCGCTTCCTGCACGTTGAGGACTGCCATGCGCGTTTGCGCCGACGCACTGGCGACAACGACGGAAGTCGCCATCAGGGCAAGACCGGCCCTAGCGCACAATCTACCTGTCCGTTGCAATTGAAGCATGCTGGAACCTTCCGCCCGACCGCCAGCCTAGCGTTCCGACACTATCAGGGTACCACGGCCCAACCCTCCGGATCCGCTCATCCTGTGCATTCGCGTCCGTCGGCAGGGCCTAGAATGTGCGGCTGATCGTGAAACGAAACATCGACCTGCGCTCGAAGAACGGCAGCCACGTTCCGACGGGCCGCACGGCCTCGATGAATGAGTTGTAGTTGGGGAACAGTGAGCGGTCCGCCACGATCGGGGGGCGGAGGAACTCCTGCACCCGCAGGGGATTGTACGCCCAGTAGAAGCGGAACGGGGCGTTCACGACAGGCATCATCACCTGGAGTTCGATGCCCGTCGAACTGCGCATTTTCTGCGTCGGTCCGATAATGCCGATCTGCTCCTGGAAGCCCGCCTGCGGGAATCGCTTGTTGAGCTCGAGCGCGCGGTCGGGATTGAGTCGCACCTGGTCCTTCAGCAGGATCTTGTTGAATCCGATGTCCCAGAACGGCGCGAGCACCACCGGGCCGAAAAGCTTGATCCGGTACTCAAAGTTGTAGACGAAGCGGGTGTCCCCACCCGGGAAGTTCAGGCGAAAGACCGGCACCTCGGTGGCGATCGGGACCCTCTCCTCGACGCCGTCCACGATCTGTACTTGCGTTCGCTCAGTACCGTTGTCGTTGTAAACCGGGACGCTCGTGAAGTCCGGGATCCACACCATCGGGCTGATGGACCAGATCTGGAAGCCCCGCACGTCGTTCTCCCCTCCCATGAACGAGCGGTTGAACGGTGGCGGCACTCGCCCGCCATAGCCGCTCAAGAACGAGACCAGGCCGCGCATGGCGATGGTCTGGCGGCTGCCGTGGGGGCGGAAGTACTTGGCCTCGACCGTCGGCTGGATGAATCGGGCGTTGCCTCCAAAGCCGGCAATGGCGACGCTCGCATAGAGGCTCTTGCCCTTCGAGGGCGTGATGGGATGGTCGACGGTGTTGTAGAAGTAGCCGGGCGTGATCTGGCTGGTGGTGATGCCTTCGAGCGAGTTCGGACCCGACACCCCTTCGAAATTCAGGTACGTGAACAGGTTGGAAGCGGACTTGCTGAACGTGATGACGTTCGAGCGACGGTAGCTGTAGGTGAGGCTCAGGCGCGCGAAGCTGCGACGCAACGGGTAGCTCATGAACGTCGTGAAGCCGGCCGATGTCTGGCGGTAGTCAAGGATGTTGTCCTGCCCCAGCGCGTCGAACAGCGGGATCAGGTTGGCACCCGCGAAGATCGAGGCCTCGCGAGCCTGGTTGAAGCTGAAACGGCTCGAGAAGATCGTGAACCCAGCCTGGATGGGTTTGTCGAACAGGTACGGCTCGGTGTAGCCGAACTGCAGCACGCGCTCGCGGCTGCCCAGCTGTGCGTCGAACGAAAGGGTTTCTCCGAGCCCGAGGAAGTTGTTGGTGGAATAGCCGAAACCGATGAAACTGCCCGCGAATCCCGACACCCCGCCATTGAGGTTGATCATGTTCCGGCCGCGTTCCTTGACCTTGAGCGTCAGGTCGACGAGCCCGTCGCGTGTGTTGCGGGTAATCACCGTGTCGGTCTCGGGGCCCTCGGTCTTGATCGGGTCGAAGTAGCCGAGCTGGTTCAGGCGCAGCATGCTCAGGTCCCACACGCGGGTGTTGAACATGTCCCCTTCGTCGAGCAGGATCTCCCTGCGGATGACCTTGTCGCGCGTCGTCGAATTGCCATCGAACTCGATACGCCGGACGAAGAACTGCTTGCCTTCGTCCACGGAGAGATTCAGGTCAATCTTGGGCGGATCGTCGTCCTCCCGAAACTCGAAGCTGGGCTCGGCCACGAAGTCGATGTAGCCGAACTCCCCGTACAGCTTCTTGAGGTTCTCCATCCCCTTTCGAAGCTTCTCCACGTCGAAGATCGCCCCTTCCGACATGGCGAATACGGGCCCGAGGACCTGGTCGGGGACGCGGAACAGTTCCACGTCAGTGAAGCTCAGCAAGCCTCTCTGGTAGCGCGGACCCTCGTCCACTAGCAGGTTGATGTCGGCGTGCTTCTTCGGCTTGTTGAAGAACATTGACCACGGGATCAGGAACGTGCCCCGGCCCGGCGTGTCGCGGACGCTGAGGTCATGGCTGAGAACGTTCGCCTTGAAATACCCCCGTTTCTGGTACGCGTTACGCAACCGCTCCTTGTCTTCCTCGAGCTTGCGGATATCGAAGGTGCGGGTGAAGATGTTCTCAAGAACGATGCTCCGGGGGATGCCCAGTGGCTTGGTGTTCTTCATCGCACGCCGGGCGTTCCGGTAGCTGAGGACATCGAGCCCGTCGAAGGAGACCTTGCCGACCTTGACCTTGGGACCCTCATCGATGTTGAACACGATCTCCACCGACGCCGGGGGGATCTGCCGCACCTCGGGGTTGACCTCCGCGTACTGCCGCCCGCGCTCGCCCAGCAGTTCACGAAGCACGTAGACGGCGCGGTTGACCGTAGTCGGGTCGTAGCGAGACTCGACGGTCAGGCCGACGTTCCGCTCCTTGAATCTCTCAAGAATGTCCGAGAGCGTGGCGGACTTGTTGCCTTCGTATCGGATCGTCCGCACGACCCGCCGCTCCGTGACTACGAATCGGACGATCTTGCCGCTCTCCCCGTCCTCGACCTCGAGCCGCAGGTCGTCGAAATAGCCGGTGTTCCAGAGCACCATGAAGTCCCTGCGCAACGTCTGGGCGTCGTACAGGTCTCCCCGCTTGGTGAAGATGCGGGCAGCGAGACTGTCACGGGGGATCCGGCGGGTACCGCGGAACGAGACCTCCTCGATGAAATCCTCCCCCGGACGGCGCTGCGGCTGCGCCTCCTCCTCGACGGTCTCGAAGGGCGACGCTGTAGGAGGCTGCTCGAGGGGGATGTCCTCGAACGGCGAGGGTGCCTGCTGCCGCTGTGCCGGCTCCTGCGCCTGCGCCAGCAAATAAGGTGGAGCCGGGCGCGACTCAGCCCCTCCGGACAGTTCCTCGGACTGCGGGACGTCCGATCGCCGGTCTGCGCCCGGCACGGCATCCGGCTCCTGCGCGAGGGCGAAGGAAGAGAGGCCGATGGCCAAGAACGCGGCGAATCGAATCAGACGGCTCGGATTCATGGACAGGGCCTGGTCAGAAACCGGAAGCGCGGGGGCCGACAGGGGATTCACGGCGGTTTGCCTGGCTCATGAATCGAATACGCATCCGCGTTGACTGCCGTTTCAACACAAGCGCCACGGGCTGGCTGCGGAACTGAAAGCGGGAAACCGTTCCCTGCAAGTGTTCGACGGAGCCGGCCGGATCATCGTTTCCGTGCTGCACACGGGACCCGCGACCTCAATCGGGTCGTTTGAATTCGATGAGGAACTCCCCCAAAGATCCATCGTAACTCAATTCAAGATGCTTCCGCTTGGTCTTGGCGGGAATCTCGAAATACAGGAAACCGCCGACCGGCTTGTCCTCTGCCACGAGCGGCAACTCGATGTCCTGCAGACGGCCCAGGACTGTGGTCTCGCCATCATTGCGCTGCTCCACAGACTGCTTCTGCTGGCTGGATGCACCGCCACCGGCGGCGTTGGGGGGCATCCCGAGTCGGTGAGGGCGCTGGCCGGTTCCCGGCACACCGCCCCAGATCGGGGCATTGGTGTTATCGGCGAACACCGAGCCCGAAGACGACGTGGTCTTGGCGGTCAGGTCGAGCACAGCGGTCCCGGCGATTCGGGCGGGCGACATGGCGGGCGATGTTTCGTTGTTGTTGCGCGCGCGCAGGAGGAAATCGTCGCGCTGGAACTGCAGCTTCGAACCGTAGAGCGGACGCACTCGCAACTCGACGAAAACGACCTCGCCTTCAAGGTTGTCGCCGGCCACGGTCCGGATTTCGGCGGGCTCGCGGATCAAGCGGGCCTGGATTTCCGCATCGGGAAGCTCGCGCGTGTACCAGTCCGGCAGGCTGGCCGCCACGAGGGCCGAACCCAAGAGCGCGGCCAGGACCGGAATCCGTCTCGCCATGGTCGCTCGTTGCCCAGTCTAACCCATCCCTGAGCGAGCAACCCCGGATTTCCGCGTCATTCGTGGTCCCAACTCAGACATCCTGAGTCTGGATAGAACTCCTCCCAGCCTCGTTCCGGAGAATCACTCGCGTGGCCGCTTGCCCAGCCGCGCACTCCGAGGCGCAAGAGATCGCGCTTCACCGGTCACGACGGCACTTGCCGCCCGCTGCCACCGAGTTTCCGAGCCCGGACACTGACGGCTCGTGGAAGCGGGCCTCCGGTTGCAGCCGCCATTTCTGCGCTCTGTTGCGACCATCATCTACCATCGGATCCTCAGTTCTAGGTTTCGGGCAATGACGAGCCCTCGCCCGATATCCGCTCGATGCGCTCGAGGCTCCGGCGCTGCGCCCTGCGAACTTCGTCCTGCGTCAACGATCGCTCCGCGTCCCGGCTGCGGACCTCCGCGTCTTCTGATCCGAATCGTGACGCAACATACAGCCACGCGAGGCCCTCGATCGGGTCCTCGCGGGTACCCTCCCCACTCAGGTACATTTCGCCGACCTCCCGCTGCGCCTCGCAATGGCCGCGGTTCGCAGCCCTGATGTACCAAGCGAATGCCTGGCTATCGTTGACAGCCAGATATTCGCCGTTGCGGTGGATCTCTCCGATCGCGAATTCGGCCTCCGGCATGCCGGCCTCGGCCGCTTTGCGGTACCAGTACAGGGATTCGTTGACGTCTCTGGGAATGTCCGCACCACTTCGATACATATCGCCAAGCTTGAGGCAAGCCCTCGTGAATTCGTTGTCACGGAGGCGCTTCCGTGCGCGCTTCAAGCCCTCTTTGGCGGGTCCATGGCCCCGCTTCACGGAGACGCAATGCCAAACGTACGCTGCGACTGCATCCGATGCTTCGTGGAGCTTCCCGATCTCAAACTGCGCCACGGGATGCCCGCGCATCGCAGCCCTCCGCAACCACTCGATCGCCTCACGGGGCTGGGCCGGGGTCAGGGCAGATTCAAGCAGCATCAATCCGATCCGGCACTCTGCTTCGGCCAGCTCCGCATCAGACATGGCGCTCGAGACCGCACCGATACTCCACGCAGCGTCCGGATGGCCTTGGGCTTCTGCGGCCTTGTACCAGAAGAGCGCCTCGACGAGGTCTCTGGCGACGCCGGAAATCCCGTGCCGGTAGAGCTGGGCAAGCTGGAACTGTGCCTGCCTGTCCCCTTGCTTGGCGGCTACCTCATAGGGTGTGACCGGAACCAAGTCTTCGGGATTGTGCCCGAAGTCCAGTACCATCTGCCCCAGAGGTTTTTGGTCTCCCGCTTCGGACTCTAACGTCGCATCTGGCTCATCCGGCTCGAATGCCGAACTGGAGTTCGCATTCGCATTGCGCATTCTCTCAGGGCGGTGCATTACGCGTGGAAAGGACGAGTCGGAATTGTTCCCTACTTGCGATTCCCTGGCACACCAAAAGCGTCACATTGCGTCGCTCGGGAAGGACATCTCAGCCCTATTGTGGTCCTCGACGCTTCGAGCCGCAACCGGAAGGACACCGACAAGGCAATCGGTCAGAGAGACCCGCAGGTGTCCACAAGTGCCTACTCGCCGCCAACAACGGGACCAAGCCGTATTGACACGTAAGAGAAGGTGGATGGCCGTGCGAGTATTGGATAGCCCCTGACAGGGAGGTCCGGTAATCGCTGGCAGGGACAGCAAGAACGGGAAAGCATCATCGTAGACGTTCACTCCAACCTCGCGTGCCGCGGTCACTCAGATTCACCACAGCGTTCCGAGATTGCTGGTGCCGCTGCCCGCGCACCGGCCTCTTTCTCTGCGCCTGTGACCACGATGCGGAGCGTTTCCGGGTATCCGAATCGATTCTCACCAGCTTCCTACGTCTCGCGGATTCCCGCCGCCCCCGCTCCTGCACCTGGGTCGGGCCCGACCCCTACGAGGCCTCGCCGGCCAGAAGCTCGGACAGCTCTGTCCACTCCTCTTCGTGCCGTTGCATGCGACGCTGCCCCTCCTCGAGCTCCTCAAGGACCATCCGCCGCTGGGTATGGTCCATTCCATTGGCCCCTAGCTGTGCCTGCAGCGCCAGGCACGCCTCTTCCAGACTCTCGATTTCCTGCTCGATTTCGCCGATCCGGCTGCGGATGCTGGCTGCCCTGATCGGATTCATGCGGCGCTGGCGGACGGGTTCGGCTGCGCGCAGGGCCTCTTCCAATTCCTTGCTGACAGCCTGCACGGAAGGCGAGTCGGACTGCTGGTCGCGCTGCTGGCGCGACCAGAGGAACTGCTCGTAGTCGCCCGGATACACTTCGACGTCGCCGCCTCCGACAGAGAAGACCTTGTTCGCCAGGCGGTCAATGAAATACCGGTCGTGCGATACGAACACGATCGTGCCCTCATAGTCCGTGAGCGCCCGCAGCAGGACGTCCTTGGCTCGCATGTCGAGGTGATTCGTCGGCTCGTCCAGCAGCAGGAAATTGCTGGGCTGCAGCAGCATCCGGGCCAGCGCATACCGGTTCCGCTCGCCGCCCGAAAGGACACCGATGCGCTTGAAGACGTCGTCTCCTGTGAAGAGGAAGCAACCCAGCAGTCCCCTCAATTCCGACTCGCCCATCAGCGGCGCATGGGAGGCGACGTCCTCGAGCAGGACTGCCTCCGGGTCCAACGCGCGGTATTGGTCCTGTGCGAAATGGTCGACCCCCACGCGGTAGCCCTCCCGCCGAGTCCCCGCCGAGAGGGGCTCGAGACCAGCCAGGATCCGGATCAGGGTCGACTTCCCCGCCCCGTTCGCCCCGACCAAGGCAATCCGGTCCCCACGCTCCACCCGGAGCGACACATCCTCGAAGACACGGTTGTCGCCGTATGCCTTGTTAACACTGTCGAGTTCCGCGACGACCCGTCCGGAAGGGACCGGCTGCGGGAACCGGAAATGGATCGTCTTCTCTTCCGGGGGAATCTCGATCCGGTCCATCCTCTCGAGCTCCTTGATCCGGCTCTGCACTTGTTTGGCTTTCGTCGCCTGGTACCGGAAGCGCTTGATGAACACCTCCAACTGCTCGACGCGGTCACGCTGGTTGCGGTAGGCCGCCCGGATCTGGGCGATCCGCTCGTCCCGCTGCTTCTCGAACTTGGTGTAGTTCCCCGTGTAGAAATGGGCGCGCATATTCCACAAGTGGACGACCTTGCGCACGGTCGTGTCCAGGAAATAGCGGTCGTGGGAAACGACGATGTAGGCATGCGGGTAGCTGCCGAGATAGTCCTCGAGCCAATTGCGCGCCTCCAAGTCCAGGTGGTTGGTGGGCTCGTCGAGGAGCAGGAGATTGGGCTTCGCCAAGAGCAGCTTGGCCAGCGCAATCCGCATCTGCCAGCCACCGGAGAACTCCTCGCAGGGACGGTCCCAGTCCCGGCGAGGGAAGGCCAGGCCTCCAACCACCGTGCCGACCTGGGCTTCCTTGGTGTAGCCGTCCAGCGCCAGATAGCGCGTGGAGCACCATTCGTACCGGTCCATGACCGTCTGGAATTCCGGGCCTGACGGGTCCACTTCGGCCATGCGGTGCGTCAGCTCGTCGATCTCGCTCTCGAGAGCGAGGGCCTCGTCGAACACGCTGAGGCACTCCTCGAACACGGTGCGGCCGGAAAAGGCCAGACCTTCCTGAGGAAGGTACCCCACCCGGATGTTCTTCTGGCGCTCGATGTCCCCGGTATCGAGACTCTCCGAGCCGTGCAGGATCTTCAGCAGGGTGGACTTGCCGGAGCCGTTGCCTCCGACCACTCCGATCCTGTCGCTAGGCCCGACCAGCCAGTCCAGCTTGTCGAACAGGATCCGCGCCCCGTAGCGCATCCTGGCTCCCGTCAGCCGGATCATCACCCTGAGTGTACCGAGGGGCTGGTGGGGCCTAGTCCGGCCCTCGGGGTAGGACGACCCGGACAGCCCCGCGGAGATCTTTTGCAGGCCCTCCCCGTCGGGCGGGGATCGGCGGTTATGGCTCGAACACGTGTGAAGCCAGGGTACGGCTCGAACACGTGTGAAGCCAGGGTACGGCTCGAACTTCGATCCACGATCTTGGCCCGTAGGGAAGCATCGCAACGAATGAACGGGCCCGCCACCCCGGCCACACGCCCAGCTTCGGGAGGGATCAATCGATTCAGGCAGCCTTCCAGGGTCGCCATACGGCCTATTCCTGCCGCTCGTCACAGGCGCGGCACAGCATCAAACAAGTCAGGGGATGTACGGCGATGAGGAAGAGCGGAGAACCGTAGCAACTTGATGCAACCGTTTCCGAGACTGGTCGCATCGTCATACCTATCGCACCGTGAACATTGCTCGGCATCGGCGGCCACCAAGCGCGGGTGCGGTTCCAGGTCGAGCCTGACCGCGTCACACTCACCCCGAGACCCAGAGCACCCCGTACCGCCCAAACGGAACTGTCCGGCTTGGCAAAGCCCGCAAGCAGGCCCGCATCCGAGGAATGGATCCGGGAACGCCGTCTCGAGGCGCAATCGGTACCAGGCATTGAATGGATGCGCCCCGTCTGCATCAGCGATCCCTCAGGCGCTGTTTTGGGAACCAGCCACAGACTTGGTGGAATCGCACATCGAAGAGGGAATCGTATCCGCTGTCAATCTCTTGGTGGTCCCGGCGAGACTGCCTGTCCGCCGTCTGAGTGAAAGCGACGCGTGAGACCTGCTGGCCTCGACGAGTCTCGCGGTGCATGCTTCCGACTATGTGCAGGCACTGGAAGCCGTGGCGCTCCGAAAAGGGACCCGCTGCCAAGGATTGTCACTTGTCGACCGGGCTTGTCTTGCGTTGAGGGCTGTCAGAACAGCTGTACCAGCGGCAGGAGTTCGGGTAGCGCTGCGTTCCGAGACGGGGGATCCGGAGTCCGTCTTTCTGGCTGGCACTGGTATACTGCGACGGCGCGGAACCCGCGCCCACCGGGAGTCGCATGGCGGACGAGCGGGTCATCCAGCAGGGCTTGGCCAAGCCGGCCAGCGAGCCCGTAACCGAGTTCTACCCGGATTCCGACGGCCGGCCCATGGCGGAGAACGACACCCACTACGGGGCCATCCGTTCGATCCGGGAGCCGCTGGCGTCCCGCTACCGGGGCAGCGCGGACACCTACGTCACGGGCGACCTGCTGCTGTACTACCGGCGCTACGATCCGAGCCGGTGCCTGGCACCGGACGTGATGGTCGTGCTGGGGACTTCCCCGCAGGCGCGGCGCAGCTACCGGCTGTGGGAGGAGGGCAAACCGCCGGACCTCGTGGTGGAGGTGAGTTCGCCGGACTCGTACGGGCACGACAGCGGGCCGAAGCGGGAGCTGCTGGGGAGGCTGGACGTGCGGGAGTACTTGCTGTTCCGGCCGGACTACGGGGGTGAAACAGGGAGCGGGGTCGTGCGGCTGTACCGGCAGTGGGGCGGGCAGCTTGTGGAGGCGGACCCGCACGGCGAGGTGGGGGGCGAGCCGGAGTACGCGAGCGAGGTGCTGGGAGTGGGGTTCCGGGCGGACGGGAACCGGGTGCGTCTGCGCGACCTGGAGTCGGGCCGGGACCTGGAGTTGCCCGAGGAGGTCGAGCAGGCCCGGGACGTGGCGGAGCAAGCGCGCGAAACGGCGGAACGCCGGGCGGAAGAGGAGAAGCGAGCGCGCGAAACGGAGAGGCAAGCCCGCGGCACGGCGGAACGCCGGGCGGAAGAGGAGCGGCGGGCGCGCGAAACGGCGGAACGCTGGGTGGAAGAGGAGAAGCAGGCCCGGAAGGAAGCCGAAGCTCGCATTGCCGAATTGGAGGCACTCCTGAGGGGAGCCGGACGCCTCCGGTCAAGTTCGTGATCGAAGGGCATGCGGGGACGTCACTGAGGATGTTCCGGTCCTTACCACGGACCGCCCCTGGGCCGTCGTAGCCGCGACTCTCGGCGTGGATGTCACATCGGCCCGTCAGGCCGTCCGACGGATCGTTTCCTGAATTGCGGCGCGACGCTCGAGAGCCGAAGCCGGCTTTCGCGCGAGGCGCACCAAGACGGCCCGGGCGGAAACTTCCGGCGGGCCGTCGCCGTCCACGACGAGATCCGCCACTGCGCGGCGCGGCCATACGTGCTGCCGGAACATCGGGATGACGTCGCGGCGCCACTGGCGTCGCACCGAGGCCTCGCTCCGTCCGCGGTCGGCCGTGTCACGGGCGACCCGTCGGGCGAGACACACTTCCTCCGACGCATCCACGAAGACGGCCAAGTCCAGCATCGAGAACACCTCGGGATCAGCCAAAGCGAAGAGGCCCTCCAGGACCAGGGCGCGACAGGGCTCCAGCCAACTGGCCGATCGCCGTCGCGCATGAGTCGTGAAGTCGTACCGGGGAACGGCGATACCCAGCCCGGCGGCCAGTTGACTCAACTGCGAGCGAAGCAGGTCCCAGTCCAGCGCCGACGGGGAGTCGAAATTAACCGCATTGCGTTCGGAAGCTGGGATACCGGACAGATCACGGTAGTAAGAGTCCGTGCACAACACGGAAGTGCCGGGAGACAAGTCCGCGAGGTGGCTCGCGAGGTGGGTCTTGCCGGATCCGGAGAGTCCGGCGATTCCGACCAGGATCATCGATCGTCGCAAGTTCCGGGGGCGGCAGTCCGTCCCCTCACCGGTCCCAGGACCGCCAATCGACGACTCCAACACGATCGGCCCAGCCCTGCCACATGTCCGCCAGCTCGGCCACCTTGTCCGGCATCTCCGCCGCGAGGTCGTTGAGTTCGCTCCGGTCCTCGGCGATGTTGTACAGCTCCCAGCGACCGTCCTCGGGCCTGGACCACTTCGAGACCAGCTTCCACTCCCCGACGCGGGCCGCGCGGTTGCCTTCGTGCTCCCAGTAGATGCCTTCTGGATGACCGGGTGCCGCCTCTCCTCGGAAGAGAGAAGCCAGTGACGTTCCTTCCAGGGGAGTGATCTGGTTCCCGTCGTAAGTCTCGGGATAGTCGGCCCCTGCCACATCCGCGCAGGTGGCCATGATGTCGATCAGGTGGCCGACATGGTCCGTCCATTCTCCCTGGCTGGCGATGCCGTCCGGCCAATGCGCAATCAGCGGTGACGAGATGCCGCCTTCGTGGACCCAGTGCTTGTAGTAGCGGAAGGGAGTGTTCGAAACATTCGCCCAGGGGATTCCGTAGCTCTGGTAGTTCTCCTCGGGACCCGGCATGACCGCCGGATCGTTGCCGACAGCGACGGGCTCCCCGGCGTAGGTGTGCGTGGGAATGTGCAGCGCCTTCCATGTGTCGTTGGCCTCTTCCGCGCATCCGCCGTTGTCCGCGAGGAACAGGATCAGCGTGTTCTCGAACTGACCTCTCTGCTTCAGCGTGTCGACCACCATGCCGATGGCCTCGTCCATGAGTTCGACCTGGGCTGCGTAGACCTCCATGCGGCGGGCCTGCCATTCCTTGTCCGGGGCCTCGTCCCACGGCAACTGGGAGGAGTCGCGCTCGCTCAGCCCCGCGGTCTCGTCCACCACGCCCATCTCGCGCATGCGCTGCAGCCGTTTCTCGCGAAGCTTGTCCCAGCCCATGTCATAACGGCCCCTGTACTTGGCGATGGCCTCCTCGGGCGCGTGAAGGGGCCAGTGGGGCGAGGTGAACGGCAGGTACAGGAAGAATGGAGCATCCGGATTCTCATCGAGTGCTTCTTCGATGTAGCGGCACGCGTTGTCGCCGATCGCCGTCGTGTAGTAGAAGTCGGGACCCGGGTCCTCCTGCTCGTTGCCCCGGGTGAGCGAGGCCGGGTCGTAGAACGAACCAGCCCCGTGGATCGTGCCGAAGAACTTGTCGAACCCCCTCTGCATCGGCCAATGGGAGCGGTCGACCTTGCCGCCGGAGCCCTCGGCGGGAGTCACGTGCCATTTCCCGCTCAACAGCGTGGTGTAGCCTGATTGGCCCAGCACCTCTGCGAGCGTCACGCAGGAATTGTTGAGACTTCCCGAATACGAGGGGATGGGTTCCCCGTCCTTGCGGAACTCCGACATCATGTGGCCCACGCCGGCCTGATGCGGGTAGAGACCGGTGAGCAAGGACGCACGTGTGGGGCAACAACGGGCGTAGTTGTAGAACGACCGGAAACGAAGCCCCTGCGCCGCCAACCCGTCCAGCACGGGCGTGTTGATCTCCCCGCCGTAGCAGCCGATGTCGGAGAACCCCATGTCGTCGGCCATGGCGACGATGATGTTGGGCCGCGTGGAGGATGGTGCCTCGTCTACCATCGAACACGCCCAGGGAAGGGCGGCCGCGGCGCCCAGCCGGAACATGTCGCGACGGGTGAGTGACGGCACGGGTTGAAGCATAGCGCCCATGATACCGGGCGGGACGCCGCGGGTGACCCGGTCCGTGGGCGAGCCGCACGCTTGCCTGGCAGCTGTGGGAGGATATTGCGGGCACTGCGAATCGCCCGGTGCCGCATAGAGTCGTTCAGGAGGACAAACATGGATCTTTCGCTGGTCAACTGGATAGCGGTCGTCGCAGCGGCCATGGCTGGCTTCGCGTTCGGAGCCGTCTACTACACAGCGCTCGGCAAGCACTGGATGGACGCCGCCAGCATGACGGAGGCGGACGCCAAGAAGCGATCCCCCGCGCCGTTCATCATTTCCTTCGCGGGGCTGCTGGTGACGGCAAGCGTTCTGGCCGGGCACTTCGTCCGGCACGAGCCTGGCCTCATGTCGGCCGTCCACGCGGTCGAATCGGCCGTGGTGCTGTGGATTGGCTTCGTCGTGACAACGACCGCGACCAACAACGCATTCCGACAGGCGAAGCCCAAGCTGACAGTTATCGACTCCGTTCACTGGCTAGGCGTGCTCGTCATCCAAGGATTGGTAATTAACGCGTTTTGAATCCACCCATAGGGCTCAATCTGCGTTGTTTACAAACAGTTGATCTCCCCGGCGCGAACCGGGGGAACCTTGCTCGGCAGATCCCGTCGAAAGGAACAGCAGCCGGGCAATCCCGGCTGAGATGAACGGAATGGAAAGGAGAATTATGACCACAAGAACCATTGGAGCGGTGGTCGCCCTGCTCTGCCTTGGCGCGACCGCTCCGGTACAACCCTCCGACCGCCCAGGTCGGTTCGACCAACTCTTGTCTGTCCCCGAGGCCCTTCAGGCGGCACTCAGCCTCGACGAATCCCAGGTCGGCCAGCTGGACACGATCAACGACGCAATGCGGGCTTCGGTTCGTCCGCTCGCAAGGGCGGCAGCCCAGATCCAACGGAGTCTGATTGGGCAGATGCAAGCCGAGACGCCGAACGAGACGATTGTCGGGGCTCTGACGCTCGCTGTCGAGCAGATCAGCAACGAGATCGAATCGGTGACCTCGACCTACCGGGAGCAGGCCCGCGCGATCCTGAGGCCGGACCAGCTTGAGGCGCTAGCTCCGATCGAGAGTGCAGCGATGTCCTGGCACGTGGTGAGGGACGCCGCTTCCTACAATCTGGTAGCCATCCCCGAAGCGGGCAGGGCGAGCTTCGTAGGCCGGGGCAGCCGCACCGACAGATTCGGCGGATTGGTCGCTGTCCCTGATGCGCTACAGACAGCGTTGGTCCTCGACGAATCCCAGATTGTCGAACTGCGCGCCATCGACCAGGCCCTGCAGGAGGAGGTTCGCCCGCTCGTGCAAACCCTAACCCAGACCCGGCGCGACCTGAGCCGTGCAATGGCAGCGGAGACTCCGAACGAGACAATCGTCGGAGCCCTGACGCTCGCCATCGAGCAGATCAGCTCCGAAATCTCAGCGGTAACTGGAACGTACCAAGCTCAGGCACGTTGGGTGCTGTCCGAGGAACAGATACTGGCCTTGGCGCCGATTGAGGAGGCAGCCGCGCATTGGTATACGGTGCAGCAAGCTGCAGCATTGAACTTGGTAGACATTCCCGAGGCAAGCGACGCGGTGCCGGCCAGAGGCGGGACCGGCGGCGGTCGCGATGGCGCAGACGGAAATCGCGGCAGGAACGACAACGACAGACGCCGGGACAGGTGACCGCGTGCGCGCGATTGCATGACTGACCCCGTCCGCCCGTGAGCCGTCGAGTTCGCGGGCGGACCCCTCTCGAGTTCTGGCAGACCATCACATCGCGAGAAAGGTCTGACGCACCTAGGGGCCGGACGCATCGACCCGGCACGTAGGGGTATCGAACCGGTGCTGAGGCGCGCAGCATGACGAGCCGGAGCGGCGACGGCACCAGGACATGCTCCGGGCGTATCGCGGCTAAGCGCGTCGGCAGGTCCACTCGCAAGCCCATGCAGCACCGGTGCCGCGAACGGACAGGCGCCTCCTCGGAAAGCCGGCTCGGAGACGTGCTTTCGCGGAGGGGCTCAACAGGCCCCCCTACCTTCGAACGAGCGCGGTCCGATGCGCCGGCAGTTGGAAGCAGGTCCGGCCGGTCCCCAGAGGACACTTCGAGACTTACGTCTGGCCGGCTGCCTTGGCGTCGGCCTCGATTCGGTCTGGCACAAGGGGAGCCGCCCTGCGACGGCGCCGCGCCGGGAGTTCCGGAACGGATCGAATTGCCCGCACGCAGTAGCGGCAGCCGAGTAGGGGAGGTCGTTACCGAGCCTCCCCCCTCACCGACCCGAGCG
>CAYWUV010000086.1:0-25193 GCA_964461235.1 uncultured Bryobacterales bacterium
ATCGAGCGACTTCGAACCGAATCTCGTCGGTCTGAGGCGAAGCCTCGCTAGCCTTTCACTATGGGTATGAGGGATCGTTTGAGCCGTTGTGTAACTCCGGGTCGCGGCGGTCAAGGAGAGGAAACATGAAAACGCCGCCATCTGGCGCTGGGTTCTCTCTCCCCGGTCGACTACGAACGGATCTGGGCTGCAGCAAAGGCCGGGTTAGCACGCTGTGCGCCGTAAGTAACGGAGGAAGCCGAGCCCGCACGCATCCAGGGCGGACGGGCAAGCGGGTCACGGGCACGGCCAACCGCCCGCGGGCGCCTGGATCCAAGGCCGTGATTGTCATGGCGGCCGCGACGCTACGACACGCCGGCTGGCCGAGAACAGCGAAGGTGGAACGGATCGGCAAACGCAGGACGAACCCACCCCGGAAGTCTGCTGTACATGCCGAGATGTGTCGACCAGCCGGTGGTGCGCAAGAAAAGAAGGGACCCCGTTGGCGTCAATTCCGGGATTCGACCCAGCGATCACCACCAGTTCCGTCCGAAAACACCGGCGGACCAGTTCTAGGCAACGAGGCGAGACCTAGCGGCACTAGCGACTGTTAGCATGGATTCGTGGTCGGAGCACGATGAGGCGGCCCACGTTCCAGAGGAACAATCGGAAGGCGCGCCGTGTGTGCGAGCCCCCAGCGGGAGTCGAGCTCGCAGAGGTGGCCGAATCCTGTTGCTACGTTGGGAGTCCGTACCACAAGGATCGTCCCAGCTATGCCGGAATGCCTCGCTGGCGCAAGCCTGACGCGAGCATTTGCCCCGGCCATCTGTCCACCTGTCGCCAGTTCGTTTAGGGATGGCTTCGTGAAGCGATAAGAAACGGTCAGGTGGGTGCGTGGACCGGCGGTTACCCGCAGTTCGTTTGGTTCCGCGATGGTGAGACTGTTTACGAAGCCCGGCAAGGGTCACCTGGGTCGGGCAGGTATCACGGCTATCCTCTAGAGCCCGAACACGTAGTGAGAGGCCTGTCATGAGCGTTCGATTCGGATTCGCCTGGGTTGACGCGCCGCCCTGTCCCGACCGGACGGAACAGAGGACAATGGCCACCCTATCGATCAAGGCCGGAAACGCCGTAGTGACATCGGTTGTCGACAATCGGAGTCATTGCCACCGTAACCACGTCGTTGTGCCCTTACTGCATGTGGCAGAGTGGCTCGTCGCAAACTGGTGGCACTTGTGGTATGAGTTCGAAGACGGTCACCAGCAGCGGCCCGGATTCTCGGACCGGCACAATCTGGCCACTGCCGGCGAAGGATTCCTCTTGCCCCATCTCGAGATCGTTCCGCGATCGCGCCGGGTTGAACTGCGATGGAAGCGATGGAGACCGCGGCACTCCCAAATTGAGTTCATCCATGAAGGCATGATGCATGTCGAGCGGGACGAACTTGAACACCAACTGCGAGACCTCATTGACGCGGTGCTTGAACGGATCCGCGATTTCGACTCCGCCGCCGTTGTGGGGAAGAGCCTTGAGAACGAGTGGAACGCCATCCACGCCCTCGATTCGGCCGAGCAGGAGTTCAGCCGCGCAGCGGCCCTGCTGGGAATGGACCCGTTCGAGATCGGTGAAGCGGATGCCGGCAATATCGTCCGGTTCTGGAACGTGGTCGACCCCGAGATTCGCGAAGAGGCACTGGCGAGTTCCACAGCAGACAGCCTGTCTAAGGTCAGCGAATGGCTGCAATGCGCACCACAGAAGCTAGCCCATCTGGGGGGAGATTCCGGCTGGGCATTGATCCGAGAAACGCTCCCGCAGCGGCGGACAGTCGAGCCGTGGACCCAAGGCTATACGTTCGCAAGGGCGGCGCGGCGGCAATTGGGAGTGGTGGACGAGCGCATTGAATTCGGGAGTAATGGGACGCCAGCTCTCAAACACCAAGTGGAGGCGCAACCATCACGAAGCCTCGAGGGAGTCGTCTCCGCCCACGGCCCTACGTGCATCATCGCCCCTAAACCCGAAAAAGGAGAGCGGTTCTTGCGGGCTCGAGCCGTAGGGGACTATTTGAGCCGTGCCGGGACCTCACTCGGAATCCTGAGTTCTCTGCACACGGACCGCCAGGCCATGTCTCGCGCGTTCGCTGCCGAATTCCTGGCGCCAGCGCAGGCACTGGGAGCAAGGTTAAAAGGCGAATTCGTGGATGAGGAGACCATCGAGAGCTTGGGCGACGAGTTCGGTGTATCGACCTACGTGATTAGTCGCCAGATCAAGAACCATCGGTTGGGGACACTCGTCCACCACAGTCAGTTCTGGGATTGACCGACAGCGGCCTGCGCAAGGTGGAGTCGGTTGGCTGTTCGGGCCGAGGCATTGTAGCCAAGCATCCAAAGCGAGGACTTGCCTCGATTCCCATGGCGCTGGACTAGGCCGGACTAGTGTGGTCCGTTTCGATTGCCCCGAGGGGCGGAAAGGTCTTGGTTGTCGAGCCGTTCCATGGCTGGCCGGATCGGCTGTACGCCTCGGGTCGCTGCATCGACGAATGCCGCAGACGCCCCAAATCCTCCCCAGTCTAGGTTCGAGTGCCAGATTGGGAAGCAGGTCGGTCCATCAAGCCCGCGCATGGTGGGGTTGTGCACCCACGAACTTCCTCCTCGGACCGCTCGAAGGCGCGACTCCGGAGGACCTTGCCGGGCGCTACGCCATTGAGCTGGAGGTGACCGAACCGGATCCGGAAGAAATGCGGATCGGTCCGCGCGACCTGCGATTCTGGGATCGTTCGACGCGGAAGACCACTGCTACGTCGATCTCAATCGCCGGCGAATGATCCATGGCCGCGGTCGCGGCTGCACCAAGCCGTCCGAGGCAGCCCGGGACGAATTCGCGGATTGACCGCTTCTGGTCGTTGGTCAGTCTTCCGCTCGTCCGAGCCACCGCACTCGCACGACCAACTTGATGGGCGATCGCCCGTACAGGTTGAGGAACTCTGGTGAGTCAATGTTGCGGTTTACGAAGCTGTAGTTGGGTCGGTTCGTCACGTTGTCGATGCCGGGGCGCAAGGCCCACTGGTGCCCAAGGAAGGACAGCTTTCGTTCGATATGAACATTAAGGCCGAAATGCCTCGGTAGTCTCCGGCCGTTGACAGGGCCGACTTGCTTGCCATTGTCGTCGTGGACGGTGAAGGGAAAGCCATCTCTCCATTCCGCAAAGTAGGTGACAGAGGTCTTTTCCCCCATCCTGAACGATGCCCAGGAAACCAGTCGGTTTGGAATGTCCCACGAAACGCGGCCTGCCGTTTCGGAGATGAGGATGGAATCGTTCGTATCCACTTCCAGGGCGGCATTGGACCACGCACGCGAATAGGTGTAGCTCACGAACCACCGGTGCGACCCCGGTAGCGGTTTGCTCAACGAGAACTCGACCGAGTCGTAGGTGTCACGTCTGGAGTTCCGCAACTGGAGATAGACGGCGTGGCTTCCGAGAGGCACGAAACTGTCCTGAAGCGTGCCGGTTGCAGTGGGAACGTGGGCGTAGCCATCGCGCATCCGCTTGCGCAAGAAGTTCACGCTGAGGTCGGTCTCTCCGGGCAGCCTTTGTCGCCAGCTCGCGCTCAGATTCCGGGTGCTTGGAATGGTCAGCAATGTCCTGTCCAGGCTGAAGAACCGAACTTCGGGAAGATCCAGCGGGGTCGTGCCGTCCGGCGTAAAGCTCGTATAGATCGAGTGCTGGTCCCGGTGTCGGGTGAAGATCCGCAAGTAGGTGGCGGCCGGGACCCAGCCCAGGCCGGCCGAGAGCCTGGCGCCGCCCAGGCCCGGAGGCATGAAGGCTAGGCTGAACCGGGGGGTCAGGACCCCCCGCCCGACGATCGTGTCGCGATCCCACCGGAGGCCCACCTCCGCTACCAGCCTTGATCGAATGGCCCATCGGTCCTGCACGTAGGCCCCGGATTCAAGGTTGGAATCCTTGAATTCACCGCTTCCAACGAACGAGAGTTCGCCTGATCGGGTTCCGTCCACGCGGAAGTACTCGATCGCGCTGCGTCGGACATCCTGAAAGTACCGGGCGTGGCTGAGGTTCAGGCCGGCTTTGAGTTGATGTCCGCCTAGCCATTCCGCAGGAGCAAACAGATTCGCCCGCAACTCGTCTCGACCGGTGACGCGGAAGGTTTCGATCGGGTAGTTTCCCGCCACTCCGAACGCGGTGATTCTGAAGGGGGCGCTGCCTTGGGGTACGCCCCAATAGTGCGAGCGATAGGAGGCGTAGCCAAAATCCAGAACACTCTCGGGAGACAGAACGATCTGGTCCCTCACGTTGAAGAAGTACCTGCGCGCGCGCCTGTCCAGCGTGGTCTCCATCGGACTCAGAGGGGAGAGGCCGGAATTCGGGGCATGCAGATAGTCGACGACAAGACCTGAACTGAGCGTTTGGCTTGGGGTCGGCTTGGCCTGCAGCCGGAGACTGTTGTTGATCGACCACGACATGGTGCGGTCTTGTCCGGGAGGCAGCTCGGGAATGAAGTTCTCCTCGTAGAGCAGATCCAAGCTATTGAAGAACCAAGCCCGGTCCTCGAGGATTGGTCCCGAGAGATTGTGTCGAGGCCTCCAGTCCCTGAACCGAAGTCCCCGGTTGAACTCGACGCCAGGGACGAAGTTGGTGAACCGTTGCTTGAACTCGTCGCCTCCGACCCGCGAATTGAGTACCATGGCGCCGCCAGCGCCTTTTCCGGCCTCCGCGGAGTATCGTCCCGACGCAAGATCCACGGACTGGACCGACTCGGACCCCAAGGTCATCTCGAGTCTTCCCGAGGACGGATCCGACAGGCTGAAGCCGTCCAGGGTCCAATTCGTTTCTTGCGCGGGGCTTCCGTGGACGTGCAGATCGCCTAGGGGACTTCGGAGCACGCCAGGAAGGACGGCCGTTACGCCCTGGATTCGCTGCTTGGTCGAGCGCGTCGTCGGAATCGCGTCGATCTCCTGCTCCGCGAGAGCCTGGGACATGACGATCGCTTCAGCCGCCAGTTGTTGGTCGGGGTAGACATTCAGAGCAGTTCCGGGGTCCTCGGAACGGATCAGTTCGATGTTGACGATGTTGGCGCCGTCGATCAAGTCAACCGGCCTGTCCTCGATCGGGAAGAAATCGGCATGGGCCACGCTCAAGAGATACCTGCCCGGTTCGTGCAGGGTGGCGTCGAATGCTCCCTGTTCGTCTGACAGGGTCGCTGACTTTGCCCCGGGGTTGTCCCGGCTCGCAATGACGACTGTGGCGCTTGGTACGGGGTCGCTGGTCCGATCGGTTACGGTGCCCGTAACCACCACCTGACCCATCAGGGAGATTACCGGGCAGGCAAGCAGCCCCAGAGCTCCCGCCACTACCCGGCCCCGCCCTGTGCCGCCTTTGGAACGGTTTGAGTTGCCCGGCTGCTTTCCGAAGTGTCGCTTCCGCCCGCCCGAGCGGTGCTTCGATGCCCTGTCCGTGCCCGGGTTTCCTGAGCGGGGACCCATGCTCTCGAGTCCCGGGGAGTCGGCAAACCGGGCGATCGGGCGGCCAAGGGTTGGGGAAAGTGGCCACGGAGCCACGACTCGGTTGCCGCCTACGAGGGAGGTGCGGTCCCGGACCTTGAACTCGAGGTCCTTCGAAGTGAGATGCGCAGCGATGAAGCTCTCTGTCCGGCGAAGCGGCAGACGGAATGGAGGCCGTAGGGGCAGCGCGGTTCGGAGGATGGGATTCGAGTTCCGCCGCTGGCCGTCGCAGAATCCGTTTTTCTGTGTCCAGGTAGCGACGGACTGTTCGCCTAGCCGGTTCGCGATGTCGACGCGGCTCGTGAGGGCACGCTCGGATTCTCTCCAGTCCCTGGCTCTGGACAGCGTTTTCCCGTCGCCGTTGACGTGTCTCGGCTTCTCGATGGCCAAGACGCCGTCCACCCGATTCGCAGGCCGGACCACGACCTTCGGCCGAAGTCCTGTCGTTGCAGCCGGTGCCGACTCATGCACCAACGCCCTCCCCCGTGAGTTACGGGTATGTGTACGTCGACTGCAGTCCGAGCGGGATGCCCAGGGCCCAGTACAGCCCCAAGGCCAGGGACCACGTAACCAGCAAGCTGATCGAATACGGCAACATCAGGGACGTGACCGTGCCGATACCCGTGTTCTTGACCCACCGCTGGCAGAAAGCCACCACCAGCGGAAAGTACGGCATCAGGGGCGTGACGATATTCGTAGTGGAATCGCCCACCCGGTAGGCAGCCTGTGTGAGCTCGGGAGAGAGCCCCACCTGCATCAGCACTGGAACGAACACCGGCGCCAGCAAGGCCCACTTTCCGGATGCCGATCCAACGAGCAGGTTTACGAAGGCGCTGAGCACGATGATGCCTCCGATGGTGATCATGCCGGGTAAGCCCAGGGCCTTGAGGAACTCGGCGCCTTCCACTGCCAGCAGTGCGCCCAGGTTGGACTCGGCGAAGGCCGCAGTGAACTGCGCGCAGAAGAAGATCATCGTGAGGTAGTAGCCCATCGTGGCCATCGCCGTGCTCATGCCCGCGATGATGTCGCGATGGCTCCGGACGGTGCCGGCCACGTATCCGTAGACGGTACCGGGTACCAGGAACAGCAGGAAGATGAGCGGGATCATCGACTGCATCAACGGAGCCGCGAAGGAGCTGAGCTGTCCGTTGGGGGCGCGCAGAGGAGAATCAGCCGGCAGCACCGCCAGTAACAGTGCCAAGACACCCAGCGCCATGGTTGCGAGCCCGGCCCATACCCCGGCACGCTCCTTTCGGGAAAGCGGTTGCGCCTCTCCGCTGTCCGAGCCCTCGCCATCGATGTGCGTCCCGCGGAGCCGCGGCTCTATGACGCGGTCCGTCAAGATCCACCCAACCACGATCACGAGGATGCTCGACACGCTCGTGAACAGCCAGTTGCACAGCGGATTCACCTCGCGACTCGAATCCAGGATCTGTGCTGCCGACTGGGTGAAACCCTGCAGCAGCGGATCGATGGCCGAAGGGATGAAGTTCGCACTGAAGCCGCCCGACACTCCCGCGAAAGCGCAAGCGATACCCGCGAGAGGATGTCGCCCGGCCGCGTGAAATATGACGCCCCCCAGAGGAATGACCAGCACGTAGCCGACGTCAGCTGCCGTGTGGCTGATGATCGCAACCAAGAGCAGCATCGGGGACAACAGGCTCCGCGGAGTCATCGCGACGAGACCCCTCAGACTTGCTCGGATGAACCCGGTGTGCTCGGCAACCCCGACCCCAAGTAGTGCCACCAGGACGACACCCAGAGGCGCGAATCCAGTGAATACGGGAACCATCTTCGCCAAGAAAGCGGCGAGGCTCGGCCCGGACAGCTGGTTCTGAACAGTCAGCGTCCTCGCCCCGTCCCTGGCGGGAACCGTGAATTCGTGGCCTGCCAGCAGCCACGACGCGATCCAGACCGCGACGAGGGCAATAACGAAGAGCGCAGCCGGGTCCGGCAAGCGGTTGCCTACCCGCTCGACCCAGTGGAGTGCCCTCTGGACCGGAGTCTGGCGTGCCTGATTGGAAGCGTCCGGGGTCGCCATGTCAAGAACAGAGCTCCAGTATATTGGCAGTGGCCAGGAGGGCGGCCGAATTGCCGAGATTCAGGAGTCCGGCATCGGTCGCTCGGCCGAGAAAGTCCGGGTCCCTTTGGCAGCGCCACGGCCTTCGGACAAGCGGAACGGAATAGGCGATTCGGAAATCGTCAGCCGCGACCAACCCGTTCCGGATTCCCTTCGATGTGCCCCGCGTCGGTCTCGGAGCTGCCGCGCCATCGGCCTCGCAGGGGTGCGGGATTCGGTACCGATGCATGCCCAAAGACCTTCTTGCTGGTCCAGATCATTGGCTTCCAGCAAGCTGGTGCCAGAGCCAGGGTAGGCCTGGCGCACCAAACCAGCGATCGAGCTTGGGACACTGGCAACTTCGCAGGTGCGCGTCGCCGCCTGCATCGGCATCACCAAATCCATTCCGTACCAGGGAAGACCTCGATCGCCAGGAGTCCCTACCCACATCCCAAGAAGGGGCGAGGCTGGCCGCTTGGTGATGCGGGAGGAGGAGGTTCGCCACATCGCCTTGGATCGGGTCCCGACTCGTTCCCCTGAACCGTTGACTGCGATGGGACCGGCATCGCGGCAGGTGTCGGCACAGATCCGCAATGGGAGTGACTCGATTGGTGGGGAAGCGTACAGACCCGGGCTCGATCTACGGCAGCCAAGGTTCCGGATATCCTACGAAGTGCGCTTTGAGCACGCAGGAATTCAGGTCCCGGAGTTCGGAGGCCAGAACCGACTAATGCAAGGCATGAGGCGATTCCGTCTCGGAACGAGTGCGAGCGACGCTACGCCGATGTAACGATCCGCTTGGAGAGAGATATGACAAGTCACGACATCGCCGGAATCGTTCCTCCGATGGTTACCCCTTTCGATGCGGAAGGGAACGTCGATGAACGGCTGCACCGGGCAGAGGTCCGTCACATGCTTGCGGCCAAGGTGCACGGCCTTGCGGTGTGCGGCAGCACCGGGGAAGGTCACACGGTGACCACAGACGAAACCGTGAGAATCACGGCGTCCACGATCGAGGAGGCGAAAGGGCAGATTCCAGTCATTACCGGGATCATTTGCAACAGCACACGGGCCGCGATTGAGCGGGGTAGGGCGGTGGCCGATCTCGGCGTGGCGGCGTTGCAGGTGACCCCGGTGCACTATCTGTTCCGCCCGGACGATGACGCGATGGTGCGACATTTTGACCGGATCGCTCAAGCTACGGGCCTGCCAGTGATCATCTACAACGTTGTTCCGTGGTCCTATCTCTCGCCCAGGTTACTGGCTCGCATCCTGCGAGGAGTCGACGGTGTGATCGGAGTCAAGCAGAGCGCAAGCGACCTGAAAGCCCTGGCAGACCTGCTCTCACTTTCTGACTCCCAGGAGTTGCGACAGAAGGGCGTACGGATTCTCTCGGCAGTGGATGTCTTTCTCTATCCGTCCTTTTGTCTTGGCGCCCACGGGGCGGTGGCCGCCATTCTGACCGCCGTTCCGGAATGTTGCATTGAGCTGTGGAATGCTGTTCTGCACGAGAATCACCGGCGAGCGAAACGGTTGCACCAGAACCTGTTGGGACTGTGGAACGCAATCAACCACTCGAATCTTCCGGCGAATGTGAAGACTGCACTCAAGCTTCAGGGGCGTGACGCGGGCTTCCCTAGAGCGCCGATGCCGCAGAGCTCGCCGGAACAGGAAGAGGAGATTCGCCAGGGACTGGCGGCGTGCGCGCTGACGGAGGCTGCTTAACCGGATCCCTCGCCGAAGCCCCCGCTACACGACTGGAGGGCTCGCGTCAGGCACGGACGAGAGATAGAGGGGCTGGACGGTCTTCGCAGTTGGTCTCCTTAGTATTTCGTTTGCCGCGTTCAGCAGATTCTTGCGGGTGATCTGGCCCACGAGCATCTTGTTCCGCAGCACGGGGAGCCTGCGCTGGGAGCTCTCCAGGAAGATAGTCGCGATGCTGAAGATGCTCAGTGACTCGTCGATGGTTCTGGCGTTCGAGTCCATGAATGCCGACGCAGTCCACGAGGGGCCTGCGGCCCCTCTCCGCTTCATGAGCGCGCGAACCAATCTCTGCGCGTTGACCAGCACATCGTGGCGGCTGATTTGGCCGATCACGCGATCATCCCGGACGACAACCAAGCGCCGATACGTGGTGCGGAGGAAGATCCTAGTGATCTCGTCGATGCCCAGGCCCTCGCTGACGATACGACCTCGGTCGGGGACCATGTAGCTGCTAACTTGCGCCCCCGGAAGGTGGTCATAGATGGCGCCGATCAGAACCCTCATGCCCTGCCGTTCCGAGAAGACGCCTAGGAAATTCCCCTGCTCGTCCACCACCGGCGCTCCGGAAATACGGCGCGAAAGCAGGAAGTTGACTGCCTCGAAGGCGTCCATTTCCGGTCGAAGCATCCACAATTGTGTCGTCATAAAGTCCCGGCTGCGTATCGAGATGGATTCGCTGAATTCGGCCGAGCTAGAGTCGCTGGCCAGCCTCGCAAGCACCTTTAGGCAGCAACGCTCGGTGAAGACTCCCAGGTAGTTGCACCCGGGGGATACTACCGGAGCGCCCTTAACGTTCGACTGGATCAGCTTCAGGATGCCCTGCAGAACCGGAGTTTCTGGATCCAGCGTGACCAGCTTCGTGACCATGAAGTCGCTCGCGGTCTTCATCGTTCTGGTTCCGTCGCCTCCCGATAGCCGCAGACACGACCGTTTCCGCGTGGGGCGACTCCGTTCCGGGGCAGAGCGGTATGAGTATGCATCCGCAAGTACCCGATGTCAAACGCTTGTGTGAGTCTTCCATCCGCGGTAGTGGCACGCCGCGATTTCCACTGCCGGCGAATCTCCGGTCGGTTGCAGACTGCATCACTCGCAGCCGCCCGGGTTTCGATTCCCCGCCTCGTTGCGATAGCTGCGACCTCGGGGGCTCTCTCCTCCGGGTCGCGCATGCCGGCGACGCGTTCGTAGCCGCTGGAGGAGTTGTAAAGAGCGCCTTCATCGGTTCGAGACCCGGCGGGTGGCCCGGAGACCGGCCCAACCGTTATACGACCGCGTCGGTCCCGTGTTGCTGACCGTGCCGGGCCGGCACGGGACACGTCCAGGTCGTGGCGTACACCCGGAGCCCTAGTCCGACAGGCAGTGCCCGAACGAGTGGTGATCGATGTCGTCGGAGTCTCCTGCGAACATCCCGTATGAGCTGGCCTGCCCGACGTCTCCACCTGACTCCTAACGGCGGAGGAACCGAGAGGGCCACTGCACTAGAATGGTCCCGGATCGTTCCGGACTCCCGGCCTCTCAGCTTCGGAACGTCAGGGATTCCACGCTGCCTCGGGTGATTCGATTCCTGTCGATGCTCGCCGGACTTCTGGCGTTCGGCATCGTCACTGGACTCGGGGCGCAAGTCACTCCCCAGCCGCCCGCCCTGCCAGCAGACCGGGTCGGGCAGGACCCTTTCCGCAACCGTTTTCCCGAACCGGCCGCCGACATCGCTGCGGTGGTGCGCACCGCCCTCTTCGGGCGGAGCGGAGCGCAACGGAACGGTGCGCTCCGATTTCTGGTCGAACGCGGCAGAAAGGACGTGATCCCGGCATTCATCGCGGTGTTGCGTCTGCTGCCGGACGAGGATGGCCAGCTTCTTGCCGCACTCCAACAGCTTGCCGGAACCGAGATCCAGCGCGACTGGAAGGCATGGATCGAATGGCAGGAGGAGCGCACCGAAATCCGTCCTTACCGGGGGTTCACCACCCTCAAGGCGGACATACTCGCTGCAGTCGACTCCAACTTCCGCGGCTTTCTTTACCGGGGGGTGCGGCACGAGATCCGCATCGAGGAGATCGTGTGGGGCGGGGTCAAGAAGGATGGGATTCCGGCCTTGGTGAATGCCAAGCAGATCCCCGCACGCGACGCAACGTACCTGACCGGACAGGAGTTGGTCTTCGGGGTCAGCATCAACGGCGACTCGCGTGCTTATCCGCTCCGCATCCTCAACTGGCACGAGATGTTCAACGACGTGGTGGGCGGCGTCCCGGTGTCCCTCGCCTACTGCACGCTCTGCGGGTCGGGCATCCTCTTCGACGCCCGGGTCCGCGGCCGCCGGAAGCCCTTCGTCTTCGGTTCTTCCGGGCTTCTCTACCGGTCGAATAAGCTCATGTACGATACCGCGACGAAGTCGCTTTGGAATCAATTCACCGGCCGGCCGGTGGTAGGAAAGCTCGTCGGGTCCGACATCGAGCTCAAGGTCCTGCCGGTGGTGATCACGAGTTGGCAGGACTGGCTCGCGACCCATCCCGATACCACCGTGCTCTCGCTCGAGACAGGCTTCCAGCGGGACTACCGCCCCGGGCGGGCCTATGCTGAGTACTTCGCGAGTCCCGAACTCATGTTCCCGGTGGTGGTCCGGGACCGCAGGCTTGCGCCGAAAGACCGCATCTTCGTTCTGCGGGACGGGGACAACGAAATGGCCTGGGCTCTCTCGCTCTTCCGAGGCGGTGCGGTTATCCACGACCGGGTGGGATCACTCGAGGTGGTGCTCATCGGGAATTCCGAGACGGAAACGGTCCGCGCCTACGAATCGGGAGGACGGGTGTTTTCGGTGGTGGAAGCGGATCCGTCCCTGCTGGAGCACGACGGGGCGTCCTGGGCCGTTACCGAGGACGTTCTTCAGGGACCGAGTGGCGAGAGGCTGGACAGGCTCCCGGGGCATGTCGCTTTCTGGTTCGCTTGGCAGAGCTACAAGGACGGACGGCCGCTGCGGACCGAATAGGAGCCCGTCGTCGCCCAGCAGGATCGCTCTCTCCCGCTCGATTCCTGGTACCTGACCGCCACGAGCTGTCGACTCGATTCCCACCTTGTCAGACCGTCCCATTGCGCTTGCCTCCGGGCCTCGGACGGGGCGGGCTATACCAGTGCGTCTTGACCCGGGGCAACTTGCAGATGCGGCCTCGGATCGGCGCGGCAAGAGGCTGGTTCGGAGAGTGACTTCCCCCTTCAGGGCAGGCGGGGTTCCCATGTTTGCCCGACCCCATTGGGCAACTCGTAATGCGGGGCCAGACCAGACTCGGCGCGAAGGTCGCTCGCGTGAGTCGGCTCTACGTTGCGGGCCTTCGCACGCCATTATTTGGGTGCGGGCGATAGGTTCGGATGTTGATTCGCCGCGCGTAAGACGTCACAGGGTCGCGAGCTACTGGCCTGGTAGGCCGTTGCTCTCGGCCATTGCTCGGGTTACCCTTGGGCCGCGATCGCTGCCGCTGCCGCAAGCTTGTGTCCGGCCTGCCAAGGCGGTCCGATTGATCGACCCATCGCCAGAAGCGAAGCGTTGATGTCCTCGCAGCCGAGCACCGTTGCTGCGTCGCGGAACACGCGCTCGCGGTCGTACCAATACACAGACAACCCCCGCACTTGGGCCGCTGTTGCGAGCGCCTCTCGATACATGACAGAGTCAGCGACGGCCTGCGCGCGATTGTCGGCGATGCGCTCCTCGGTCGTAGCAGGAAGCTTGGGACAGATGCGGATCGCGATTTTCGTAATCGGCATCGGCACTGCTTCGACCAGCTCCTCGAGGCTGTGGCTTGCTCCGCGGACGGCGGACTTTCTCACCCATTCGACAAGCTCGACTGCCTCAGTCAGCGAAACCTCCCTCGCCCACGGACTGTTTCGGTAACGGCCTACCGCCCACGATCCTTCATGGTGATGAGGGTGAGTTGGCAATTCGCTCTCGGTCAGGTCGACGTGCCGGCGGTCTAGAAGCTCGCCGCCACGTGCGACCGTAACCAGCACCGCTGACCTGCCGTGCTCGGTGACGCCAATCGCCGCAGCTCGCCGGGTTCGTCCTCTTGGCACGCTATTCCCTCTCTGGAGATTCTTCAGATGCGAGAGTTCGTAGGACAGCCTCCGTCATACGTCGGTGGGAATCATTGAGGCTAGCGTCGTGGCGGCGGGTCTTGAGGTCCGAATTCCGGGGAGTCATTGTCGGTATTGAAGCTTGGGTCTCGAGGCCCATTCAGAAGCACTAGCGTCGCAAGATCCGCTTCCGGGTCGCTACCGGCCTCCGATGCGAGGGCGGGACCCACGTAGGGCTTCATCCGCCGAAGAGCTGATCGGAGATGCACGGATCTGCTCCGGACTGATTTGGTTCGTCAACAGTGCATACTCCATCCAATCGGCGCCCCCCGTCATCGGCGTTGGAAGCAGGTTTCCGATGTAGAGGTTGGGTGGTGGCCGGTGTTTGCCCTCGAGACAGGCCTTTCGGAGTCGAACGATGCCGCTTCGGAACACCAGGATTCAACCGCGGGCCTCGAAGAGGGGAGGGGGGCTAACCGCCGAGTTCCCGAATATCAACTCCCGCACTCTCACGCCCTGTCGCCGTGAACTTACTGAATCCCCGGTTCCGGCTGTAGGCCGACTCCAGCCCGCCAGGCCGCCAGCAACTCCGACATTTCGCGGACCCGTTCAGGATGCTTCGACGAGAGATCGCGATTCTCGCTAGGGTCGTCCGCGAGATTGTACAGCTCCCGCCTGCCGCTCCAATATGCGACGAGCTTCCAGACGCCCGCGACGACCGCTGCATACTGATCCTCGTAGTGGCGCTCCAGGAACAGCGCCTTGCGCTCGATACGGCCATTGGTGTCAAAGAGGGGCTGCAAGCTAACCCCGTCGAGCGGAACCAACTCGCTCGGATTCCCGCCGGCAAGCTCAACGATTGTCGGAAAGATATCGGTGGAAACCACTGGCGTTGACTGCTCGGTACCTCTTGGAACGTTCTGCGGCCAACGGACCATCAACGGGACGCGAGCGCCTCCCTCGTACAGCGCTGTGCCGCCCGGCTTGCCCCCTCGCAGCGGCTCGTTGTAGCGCAGTCCGCCTTGGTCTCCGAGGAAAATGACAACGGTATCGTCTGCTTGCCCGGATTCCTCGAGCGCATCGAGAATGCGGCCCACGCTTGAATCAGTCGCTTCGACCATCGCAGCGAATTGAGCCCGGTCATCGCTGAAGCCGCGAGCGAGATACTTCCGGACGAGGTCCTTTCGTCCGATATGCGGGGCGTGAACGTTATAGAAGAAGACTGCTGCGAGAAAGGGCTGGCCTTCGACCGGATTGCTGAGGTAGTCGACCACGTCGTCCGCCAGGCGATCCGTCAGGTACATGTCGGGGGTTTCGTCCGGGTAGGGATTTCCAGCCGGCCAGTAAGGCGGATAGTAAGACCTTGGATGTCCGAAGTTCGATACTCCGTGCTGTTCGTCGAAGCCCTGCCGGACGGGGTGGTAGTCCTCCGAACCCAGGTGCCACTTTCCGAAGAACGCACTGCGATAGCCAAGCGGCGCGACCGCTTCCGCGATGGTCACGGCGTCAAGAGGCAGCCAGTTTCGCGAGGGCCAGCGCGACGGGTCGCCCTCCCACTGGTGGAATTCTTGGTTGGTGTGCCCCAACGAGCTGAATCCAAATCTGGGACCGGCGGGGATGTGCCGGACGATGCCGAGGCGTGCCGGATGTTGGCCGGTCAACAACGCCGCTCGAGAGGGGCTGCAGGTCGGGGTGGGGATGTAGGCGCGAGAAAAGACCATCGACTGGCTCGCGAGACGGTCGACCCGCGGCGTCTCATACGCCCCGCCTTGGTACCCGACATGCTTCCAGCCAAGGTCGTCGACCAACAGGACAAGGAAGTTGGGGGCAGCGCTCGAAGCGCTGGCACCGAGCCCAAGCAGCAGACTCAACCTCAGCACAAACACCACAGGGAGATTGTAGGCTGGCTTGCGCGCGAGTTTTGGCCCAAACTCCTGCCGAGCAGCTAGAATTGTCCGATGCTCTCCCGCCGATCGTTTCTCGGTTGGGCGCTAGCGCCGCCACTGCTGCCGGGGTTGCGCTCGCAGACCGGGAACCGACCGAATGTACTGTCGATCTCGGTCGACGATATGAATGACTGGGTCGGGTGCCTGGCGGGCTATCCGGGCGTGCGGACGCCCAACGTAGATGCCTTGGCTCAGCGTGGGGCACTGTTTCGGGACGCGCACTGCACCTCGCCTCTATGCAACCCGTCGCGTACGGCGATCATGACCGGCATGCGACCGTCGACCACGGGTGTGTACGACAACAGCCAGTTCTGGAAGCCGGTTCTGCCTGACGCAGTCACCATGCCGATGTTCTTCAAGAGGAACGGCTACCGGGTCGCAGGGGCGGGCAAGATATTCCATCACACCTCGGGCTTCAATCCGCCCGATCAGTGGCACGAGTACCGTCTGCAGCACTTTGACGACCCTTGGTATCGACGGCCTTCCTGGTATGACTGGACCGAGCGCATGCCCAACCCTCCAGGGCACCCCTTCAACGGGATGGCGGGCGACAGTTTCGCCGGCGAGTTCGATTGGGGCGTGCTTCCGGGCCGTCCCGAAAGGACCTACGGCGACATGACCGCGGTTCGTTTCGGCGAAGACTTCCTGCGCCGCGAGCACGACAAGCCGTTCTTCCTGGCTATTGGGCTGTGGCATCCGCACATTCCGCTGTTTGCCCCCCAGCGCTATTTCGATATGTATCCGTCGAACGGAGTGAAACTGCCGGAAGTTCCCGATAACGACCTCGATGACTTGCCGCCAATCGCTCAGCAGTTTGCGGCCGTACGCCGCGCTGAGCACGAGCGCATCCTACGCGAAGGCAAGTGGAAGGACGCCGTTCAGGCCTACTTGGCGTGCATTAGCTTCGCAGATGCGATGGTCGGACAATTGATCCGGGCGCTTGATGAGAGCGAGCACGCTGACAATACAATCGTCGTTTTCTGGAGCGACCATGGCTGGCACTTGGGAGAGAAGCGCCATTGGCACAAGGGTACGCTTTGGCAACGGGCCACTCACGTTCCGATGATTTGGCATGGGCCGGGCGTCGCGCAGCCCGGGACAGGTCGCCGGCAGCCCGTTGAGTTGCTCGACATGTACCCGACCTTGGCTGATCTCTGCGGACTTACGCCGCCGGACACGCTGGAGGGGGTGAGCCTGCGACCGCAACTCGAGACTGCAACCCAAACGAAGCGGCCGGCCGTGATCGACTACCTGCCGGGAAACCACGCGGTCTTGACCGAAGAGTGGCGCTACATCCGCTACCGCGACGCGACCGAAGAACTCTACGACCGGGTCAACGATCCCAACGATTGGCAAAATATCGCCGACCGTCCTGAACACGCCTCGCTGAAACGCGAGTTGGCCGAGTGGATGCCCCAATCGAGCGCCGAGCCTGTTCCGCACCGTGACGAGTACGATTTCGACTTCGATCGCTATACGTTCCGGCGCAAGCGTTAGGTATGCAATTGACTTGGTGGTTCGGGCGTCCGAACCCGTACGCTCTGCAGCTCTGGGATGGCTGCGTGCCAGTTCGCCCTTCCGTCGCGGGGCCTGTAAGATGGCGACGCCGAGCCGGTCATGCCCCTGTTTCAGTCGCTAAGCTTCGGAATGATCGCCGAGTCGAAGAGTGTTCCGGTTGGGGTTGGTGTTCAAGCAAGGTGCCGAGCACGGCTGGCCCAACCAGGAGGCAGGCGAGGTTCAGCACCTGAACTGGTGGAACCGCCGTGTGATCCAGTGTGCAATCATGCGGAACCTACAGCGCCTCAGGCATCAAGCGATGGATCAGAATGAACGTCAGCCTAGGTCGCCCGCCACGATGAGTTTGAAGTCCCTATCCTCCCTCGCCATCTTGTGTGTGGTCGCTTTGGCCCCGGAATCGGCCTTGAAGGCGGAGTCAGCGCCCAAGGAACTCCTGGGCGACTGGTCCCTGGATCTTGAGTCAGGAGAGCCGGCCTGGATGAGCGTCGGGGAGAAGGACGGGCGCCTTTTGGTTCGCATGCGGGTCTACATCGGGCCCGATGGGCCCTACAGCGTCACCGAAGTGACCGACGGTCGTCTCAAGTTCTCGCTGAGACGGAGACGGATGGCCCAAGGAAGCCAGGTCTTCATCGAGTCGGCGGTAGAGGTTGGCGTCTTGAAGGGGACACTTGACGGCGTGATCGTCCGCACTTCCACGGACGGCAGCGTTGCTGAGCGGATCCGCTTTACCGGGAAGCGGATCCCTCCAATGCCCCAGTCGCCCCCGGATTTGTCGAAAGTGCAATTCGGGCTCCCCATCTTGCTCTTCAACGGCAAGGATCTCACCGGTTGGCGACCGCACGAATCCGACAAGATCAACGGCTGGAGCGCCCAAGACGGAGCGTTGGTCAACACCACGACCAAGACCGATTTCAGCCCGACCGGAGACCATGCCAATCTACGAACGGAAGACGAGTTTGAGGACTTTTGGCTTCACATCGAGTTCCTGGTTGACGAACACCGCAACAGCGGCGTCTACCTGCGCGGGATGTACGAGGTTCAGGTGGTCGATCGTGACAGTCGGATGCAAGGGATCCAGGGACCTGGCGCGATCTTCGGACGGATCGCACCGTCGACAAACGCCGGAAGACCCGGAGGGCAATGGCAAACGTATGACCTGACTCTGGTTGACCGGCACGTGACGGTCGTCTTGAACGGAGTCAAGGTCATCGACAACCAGCCGATTAGCGGTCCGACAGCCGGGGCCATCTACACGGATCCCTCCGCACCCGGGCCGATCTATCTGCAGGGAGACCACACGACTGTCAGGTACAAGAACATTTATTTGGCCCCCGTCGTGGGCGTGCGCTGAAGCGCGCCTTTGGTCAGACCCGGAGAACGCACTCTCGCCGACATCCGTCCAATGGGCGACTCGCTTTACCGCAAAGACGGGTTCGCCGTGATTTGACGGCGCAACCAGCGCGGAGCCATGGCAAGATCGCCTATTCTCTTTCTTGCTTGCTTCGGTATCCACATCAGCGCACCCTTGCGCATTGGGGCTGACTTGGGGTTCCGAAGGAAACCGAAATCGATGGGAGCACCCGTGCTTCCATCGAGATCAGGAGGATCATTCATGACTCGATTGAGCCTTGTCGCAATCTTGCTTCTTTCGCTCGTCCAATTTGCCTGCGTTAACGAGGGTGAAGACGAGGGAACGTCGCCTGCATCTGCCGGCAGCGATTCGGCGGTTGAGGCGCTCGTGGCCCGCGCCAAGTCCTTCGAACTGCCCACCGAGTGGGTAGGCCCTCCGGGGGACCCTCTCCACCATCACACCGCGGGCTTCGCGAAAATCCTGTGCTCGGCTGTGTTTGTTACAGGACTCGACGCCGATTTTGCCGCCGAGAACATCGGCTATTTCACGAGCGACTACGACCAGCGCTCGAAGGTAACAAAGCGCGAAATCGACATGGGAGAGAAAGTAGTGCACCTCACCCTCCCTGATGGCGTGGTGCGCACGGCCAAGTATCTCGGCGATCAAGGTTGCGTCACGTTGCCCCTGGGGCAGGAGGGGCTGTTCTTCGAGTCCTCCGACGTGCCGAGCTCGCTTCCCGATCCCGACATGCAGCCGTGGCCGATGGGGGACGCGCTGCCCGACGAACTGTTCCCGGCTGAGCTCGATGAATCCAAGGTTGGGGCCGCTGTCGACGCCGCGTTCGAGCCGGCCGAGGGCATGACTGCTGCTTTCGTCGTCACGTGGAAGGGACGTCTCATCGGTGAACGCTACCGCGACGGGCTGGACCTTCACACGCCACTTGAGAGCTGGTCGATGGGAAAGAGCTTGACCGCGACGCTCATGGGCGTTCTGGTTCAGCAGGGTGTCTACGACCTCTGGGAGCCAGCACCTGTCCCTGAATGGCAAACAGAAGGGGATCCGCGCGCAGGGATCCGAATCGCCGATATCCTACGGATGTCGAGCGGAATCCGCTGCGTAAACCGTGGCGATCCGGAATACGATCCGGCCATGGGATACCCCGATCACCTCTATCTCTACACAGGCGGGATGAACTCGTTCCAATGGGCTGCGACGAGGCCGCAGCAGTGGCCTCCCAACACGATCGGGCGCTACCGGAATTGTGATCCCGTCCTGACGAACTACCTGGTGCGGCTGGGCGTCGAAGGACGCGGGGAAGAGTACCACTCCTTCCCGCAGCGGGAGCTCTTCGACAAGATCGGCATTCGTGACATGGTGATGGAGACCGATCCGTACGGGAACTACCTGATCCAAGGCTACGAGTTCGGAACGGGTCGGGATTGGGCTCGCCTAGGCAATCTGTACTTGCAAGACGGCGTATCACAAAGCGAGCGCATTCTTCCAGAAGGCTTCGTGGAGTTCGTCAGCACTCCCGCGCCCGCATGGGTGGCCGACGGCCGTCCCATCTACGGCGGCTTTTTCTGGATTAACACTACGGGCGCCTACCCGATTCCGAAAGACGCCTACTATATGGCGGGCGCTGGGAACCAAAAGACCTTCATCATTCCCTCCCACGGCTTGGTCGTGGTGCGCCTGGGACACTACAAGGGCTCAAGCCCAGGCGACGAGGGCTTGAAGAACGCCTTGTCCCTGCTCATGGAAGCTGTCCCTGAGGGCTGAAGGTTGCTGCGTTCCGCCACTGTTGTCAGAAGGCATGCCAGCCATTTGGTTCACCTGAGCCGGTGCTTGGCGATCATTGCTCGGTAGCAGAACGACCGGTCAGCCGCTCTGCGAGAATGGCAGGCGTGTTGAGCCGACGCCAGTTCGTTCGCGATGCGTGGACAACTTTGGCGGTCCAGCCGTTTTTCAGCCGAACCTCAGCTGCCAGTGCGTCTTCCACTGAAGGCCGTGACCGGTTCGGCGGATGGAAAGGCCGGAGCTTCGAGGCCACGGGGTATTTCCGTGTTGAGAAGGACGACCGATGGTGGCTGGTGACTCCCGAAGGGAACGCGTTCCTCAGCTTCGGAATCAACCACCTTTATCCCGATCTATGGAACCAGGATTACAACCGCGAGGCATGGAAGGCGCGGTTGGGTCTGGACACCCTGAGTGGCCCTGAGTTCCGAGGAGCGTTGAGGGCTTGGTTTCTTGCGACATGCCGAGAATACGGCTTCAACACAGTCGGAGTGCACACTTCCCTGGGGGTCGCAAACAGTCCGCGGCCGTCCATGCCGTACATGCGCTCGATCCAGTTCGTGGATATCCCGCATTGGAAAACCGAGATCCCCGACGAGAATTTCGTGGATGTCTTTGCCGCTGAGTTCGCCCGCCACTGCGATCGCTTGGCGCGGGATCTTGCTGCCCCTGCAAGAGACGATCCGTTCTTGCTCGGCTATGCCATGACGGACTGCCCGCTGCTGACCGAAGAGGACTGCCGGGAGCGGCCTGACGTGATTGGCGGCGCTCGCCGGAAGTCACGGATCGGATGGCCGCGACGATTGCGCAACCTCGGTGCCAAGTCGCCCGGGAAATTGGAATACGTCGAGGCCATGCGGAAGATCTACAGGGGAGACATCACCGTTTTCAACGACACGTACGGCACGGACTTCGATTCGTTCGGAGCGCTCGCGTCCGCCGAGCAATGGCGGCCTCGAACGGACCTATCGAACGGCAACGAGACCCGCGACAATGTCGAGTTTCTCCAGCACGTCGTCGCACGCTACTACCGGACCGCCCGGGATGCGATTCGAAGGCACGATCCGAACCACCTGTTCGTGGGGGACAAGATCAATGCCAACACTGATTCGCTGGACACCGTGTTGCCCGTCACAAGTCAGTTCACGGACATCGTCTTCTACCAGATGTACGCACGATACGAGGTGCAGATGCCCGGACTGGACCGATGGTCAGGGCTTGTCGACAAACCGCTGATCAACGGAGACTCCGCCTTCACGATGATCACCGATAGTATGCCGCGGCCGTACGGGCCGGTTGCCGACAACCTGGAGGAACGTGCTGACTGGACGGCAGAGTTCTTCCGGAGCGCATTCGCCCGTCCGGAATTCGTTGGCTGGCACTATTGCGGCCTGATTGACGCGTCCAACCGGGTTCCGCGCAAGCGCGAGCGGCAGCATTCCGGTTTGCTGGATGGCTACGGCGAACCGTATCCCTTGCTCAAGGAATCACTTGCAGAGTGCACGTCCGAAATGTATGAGTTGGCTTCGGGCGAGCTCTGAGGAGTGCCGGCGACACCCTCGACAGGTCCTCTCCTGTCCTGTTCGTGCACCGTCCCATCAAATACCCGTCAAACATATCAAGTCGTTGCAAGCGGCTGAATATAAAGGCCTTGTTGTTCGTTCCGACCGATTGAACGTTGAAATTGCAGCTCCTGATCAATATAAGAGAGATCAAGCCCGTCCTTCATCCACTGCGGCAGATACCGCGCCCACTAACGGGCCGCTATAGAACCGTCCGGTACAAGGACTCGCACTCCGATGCCCTTTCCGAACTCGGAATCGGTCGTAACGTCCAGACACCGAGCTCGATTCCAAGGCGTTGGCGCACTGAAGAACTTATCCTGCCGTAACTACTCACGCCTCGACACCAACAGAGGCGTCAGTAGTTACCACCCCGCTTCAAACTCAATGGCAGGGGACTTGTCGCGGCTGCCTCGAGACCTCGACGCGCCAGCCTCTTTCGGGAAGGTCGCGGACAGGTACTCGTGCCTGAGGACCACCCTCAAGAGCCATCGCCAGCCGACCCCGGAATCTGAGGTCGTGTCCTATGCGGATGATTCGGCTGTTCCCTGAGTGTTGCAGTCCGTGTGAGGCCAGCAGCGTGAGCGGAGCAGGTGCGACAATCGCGTCTGCCCGCCAAACCCTCCGAGATGTCACTTCGGGGATTCCACCCTCCAAGTCCGCCTGCAATTCGAGGGAAGGCGAGGGCTTGGCACCGTCGCTGGGCAAGGTGGCCCAGACGCAGACCCGCCCGGTTGACGTAGTTCCCGAATCGCGCAACGTCGGAAAGACCTCCGACGCTGTTTCGGCTAGATCCTTCAATCGCAGTTGGAACGGGTGCTCGGCATTATGCGGGTGCGGAAGATCCTCCGCACTCTCGGCCCACAGCACGAACTGGCTCTCCGCTATCAGCGGGGCCCCAACTTCCGTGCAGGACGCAGGGTGCCGCCAGCTTTGCGGCCACACCTATGGTCGATGCGTATCGAATTCGACGCTTCGCATTCGTAGTCGCAACGTCGACGGCCACCATCTACCAACCTATCTTGGAGGACCGGGAAGGCGGGTTCATTCCGGTGGTGCGAGATCTTCGTAAGGCGCGTTGAGGCGGTTGCCGACGCCCAGATTATCGTCGGCGAGAGCGAGTCGGGTTTAAGGTACTGACGGGTCCGCCGGGACAGTGAATTCCCTGTGACAGACACCTTGGCCGCGAAATGGATCGCGGACGGCGTCAATCGACTCATTTTGGAAGTCGATACCCGGTTCGAAGTGAAGTCTCATGTGCTTTCAGCCCGCCGCCCGGCCCTCATGTCTCGGCTCTCACGTAGGGCACCCTCCTGACGACTGCCCGTCGCTTGCCCGTCAGGCGGTACATCTGGAGCTGGCGTCGGGGTTCTTCGGGGATCGAGTGTCCGATGCTTGCGTCAGCAACGAGGAGACGGATCATTTTGTTGAACTGACTCGATAATCGCTTCCGGCCCAGTCGGCCGGACAAGCCAGCTTTCGACATCGGCCTATCTGTAGGCTGGTGGAGCACTCTCACCGCCAGTGACTCTGGCTGTGACTCTGGCCGTGGACGGTCGCCACGGCTCATCTCGTCAGCAGTGCCGCGCTTCTCTTGATTGGTCTCCGTAGCGGTGCCGCGAGGCCGAGGTGCGAGCCCTGCGCCGGTATTCACGAACTTCGGCCGCAGTTCGCCGGGCTCAACGACCCATTGAGGCTTGGCTCGTCCCGCCGACCGGCAGGCTCTAACGATGCCGCCGATGCCCCGTCCCCAGGTCTCCACCATGCCGGCACGGAAGAACGCATAGAATTTGGGATCTACCGCGAAATCAACCAATTGGTGAAAGGCGGTAGGGTGGGCATTGAACCCACGAATAAGGGATTTGCGGATCATCATTCGAATCCCTGCAATTCATTGAATCCACAAGAGGATAAGGTCATGTACCGCGCCGACCGGACCCAAGTCGGAGCCCGTCGCTCGCGGTGGTCCGGCATAACTGAGCGGCGGTCGTTCTAACGGTCGTCGGCCGCTTAGCGTTTCGGGGGGCATCAGTCGAATAGGCCCGTACTCAGTCTCCTTGCCCGCAAGGACCGTGCATTCCGGAGCACCGCCAGTCGACGAGTCTCTCAATGTCGTTCTATCTCCTTGATCTGGCCGGCGATCTCGCGCTTCACCACCTCGGCAATCCAAGTGTTGAGGCTCTTTCCCCGAGCCTTGGCGGTCGCTACGGCCGCATGGTGGACCTCCGGGGAGACCCGAAGAGGAATCTTCCCGGAATATGCTCTGTCAGGAGCCCGACCTCCTCAGTCTTCGCCTGACGGGCTTGGATAGGTTGGCGGAGTTCCTCTGGCGAGCGCAGGGGCTGCGGTTCGTAGAACAACACCACCCCATGTCTCACTCAACCACGGCTCGCTAAAGCTGGTAGATTGGAGCCGGGTGCCTTTCCGCGCCGCCCAATGCCCCCATCTCTGCCTCAGGAGCGAATTCCTTGACTAGAAACTCTGTTCGCCTGTCTCGTTGCGCCTGCCTTTGGGCGTTCCTGCTCGCGGTCGAAGGCACGGCCCAGACGCCTATCATCCAGCCCGGCGCCCCGGGCGAGCCGGCGCAGGAACTGCACGCCGACCAGGCGATCGAGATCGCCGAATCCCGCTACTCGCCGGACGACGTTCGCTTTGTGCATGACATGATTCCGCATCATCATCAGGCCCTTGAGATGGCGGCGCTGGTGGCTGACCGCACGAACCGGAAGGAGTTGATCGACGTCGCCGGGCGGATCAACGCCTCGCAGGGAGACGAGATTGCGTTCATGCAGCAGTGGCTTCGCGACCGCGGCCAGCACGTGCCGGACCCGGCTGCACACGATGCAATGCACACGAGCCACAAGATGGCCGGCATGGCTACGCCCGAACAGATGGCCAAGCTCGCTGCGTCCGATGGCACGGCGTTCGACCGGCTGTTTCTGGAGCTAATGATCCCCCATCACGAGGGCGCGGTGAAGATGGTCAAGGAGCTCCTCGATCAGCCGGGGTCGGCCTACGATCCTGTGCTGTTCGAGTTCACCTCCGAAGTCACCAACGGTCAGACCGCGGAGATCGAGCGAATGAACGTGCTGCTCGTCAAGCTGTCCGCGGACCCGCGCTCGGCGTTGTCGGCCGGGTTCCGGGATGCCGGCGAGGCGCGACTAAACCTGGAACTCGTCGCCTCGCTGCCGAAGCCGGACGGATTCTTCGACCCGAACAACCCGGCGAATCTGCCGCTGAAGCGCCTAGAGGCCCTCGCCGCCGAAGGGAAGGCGGGAAAGCCGGCCGCCGAGGAGCCCGAAGCAAAGGAAGACGAAGACGATCAGGACGAGAAGGACAAGAAGGGTAAAGGCAACCGACGGTCGCCACTCTTGAGCTTCTCCAATACCGACATGGCCTTCGCTGACGATGTGATGGTAGTCGGCAATTACCATGGCTTCAACATTTACCGGTTACTGGACGACGGAGGGCCCAAACTGCTCAGCTCGGTGGTCTGCCCGGGGGGGCAGGGCGACGTCTCGATCGTCGGCGACCTGTTGATCATGTCGGTTGAGCAGACCCGCGGGCGGCTCGACTGCGGGCTCCAAGGTGTGACGGAGGACGCCAGCCCCGAGCGCTTTCGCGGGCTCCGGATCCTCGACATCAGCGACC
>CAYWUV010000087.1:0-24888 GCA_964461235.1 uncultured Bryobacterales bacterium
GGGTGCGGCTCAGCTCGTCGAGGACGGCGCGCTTGTTGGTCTTGTGGCTGTGCAGCTCGAGGCACGCGTCGCCCAGGTGCACGGTGTCGAGGCGGCGCTTCACGACCTCGAGCGCGGCCATCTTCTCGGCGACGAAGAGGACCGTTTTACCGCGCGCGAGCGCCTCGCCGATCAGGTTGGTGATCGTCTGCGACTTGCCCGTCCCCGGCGGCCCCTGGATGACCAGGTTGCGCCCGTTCATGGCGTCGAGTACGGCGAGGGTCTGCGAGCTGTCCGCATCGAGGACCGGGTGCAGGCCGGCCTCGCCCAGGTCGCCGCCCGAATATTCCTCCTCGCCGAACTCGGAGGGCTCGCGCGCGAAGCCGTCGCCGCCGAAGAGCTGCTGCACGAGCGGATGGTCGGCCGGCCGGTTCTCTTCGGGCCAGCTCGCCGGGTCCAGGTCCTTGTAGATGAGGAGCTTGCTGAACGAGAAGAAGTTCAGGTGAATCTCGTTACGGGTGACCGACCAGCGGGGCTGCTTCGCCACCGCCCGTTCGACCCGGGCCAGGTAGTCGTCGACGTCGAGGTCGTCCTCCGGCGGCATCTCGGGGAGCCGCACGTTGAAGTCCTGCTTCAGCTTCGCCTCGAGCGACAGGTTCGGCTCGATCTCGTCCTTCGTCCACGAGAGCTTGAAGTTCTCGCGCACGCCCGACCGGGTGAGCTTGACCGGGATCAGGACCAGCGGCGCGCGCCGCTCCGTGTCGCTGCTGTCGGACTCATGCCACCGCAGCATCCCCAGCGCGAGGTAGAGGATGTTGACCCCCTGCTCCTCGATCGACAGCCGCGCCTGCCGGAAGGTCTCGCGGAGGCGGAGGTTGAGGCCGGCGAGGGTGAGCGCGGTCTGGAGCTTGTTGTCGGTGTGGCGCGCGGCGGTGCCGTCGGGGTCGGAGGCGGGCTGGGAGAGGAGGGCGAGGAGTTCGGCGGGGACGTCGGAGGGGGTGTCGTCGGGGGGGTGGGGGGACGGGGACGTCTGGTCCTCTGGGGCGGTGAGGAAGTACATGACGCGCTCGCTGCCGACGAGGATGCGGAAGATCTCGCGGGAGAGTTCGTCGACGACTTCGAGGCCGCGGCGTTTTGAGGGGCGGAAGTTGAGGAGGGGGTTGCGGAGGGAGAGGTCGAGGACGTCGCGGCGGGATTGGTCGAGTTCGGAGTGGATGGAAGAGATAGGGCGCATGGTGGGGTGAAGCCAGGCATTGGGATTGGTTTTTCAGATGCGGTACACTCTGCTAGTGCCGTCGCCCTCTCGATATGCCCTGGTGACGGGGGTATGGCAATACGCGTGAACGGACGGCGGGAAAGTGATGGATTGATGAGTGTAATGTAAACATGATTAACTGTAATGTTTGCTTGACATGTTGAATCGTTGTGGGTGACCATCGGATGGCTGGGATTCATCTGAAGCTTCGCGGTTGACGGAGGGCTGCTGCCCTGTAAGGCCTTCCCGCTCTTCAAATCCGCGCTCCCATTTGATGACCGTTCCTTTGAACGGCCCCTGTTAGGTTCGATGCCCCACAAATGCACCACGCCCGCCGCCAATGGGCGGAATTAGGAACGGCATGAGAATCACTGCGGTCAAAATCCGGAACTTCCGAGGCATCAAGAGCCTCGACCTCGAGTTGGGACCCGTCACCGTCCTGATCGGAGAGAACAACAGCGGCAAGACGTCGGTGCTTGACGCGCTGAAACTCTGTCTCAAGGATCTCGGTCCGCGACGCCGCATGGTATTCGATGCATTGGACTTTCACCTCGCCGACCGCACGGCCGAGCCCCAGTCCGCAGACCCTATCGAGATTGAGGTGACGTTCGCGGACAGCCCCGACGAGCCGTGGCACGACGACCTGGTCAGGCGACTGGGACGTCTGGGAGTGCTTCAGGTCGACAACGCGGACGGCCATTCCGTCCGCCTACGCGTGGACTGCGTGTACGATCACGAGGCGAGGGACTTCGCGCAGAACTGGTCTTTCCTGGCCCTCGACGGAAGTAAGCTGGCTCGTGTTCGGGCGAACGCACTCCTGCGGTTGCAGGAGGAGATTCGTTACTTCTATCTGACCGCGTTGCGTGACGCCAGCCGACACTTCGACGCCCGGGGACCGTTCTGGAGACCATTCCTCAAGGATTCGCAGCTATCCCCGGAACGGAGGGAGAGAATCGAGGACAAGCTGCGGGAGGTCAACGAACTCGTGGTCTCGTCTCACGAGAGCTTTTCGCAGGTGCAAGCCGGGCTTCACAGCGTGCAGTCGGTGGTCCCTCTGGCTTCGGGCGAGGCTGTTTCGATCGAGGCCGTGCCGGGTCGCATGTTCGACATGCTCGCCAAGGCCCAGGTCCAGCTCGGCACGACAACGGGCGCGAAGATCCCCCTGGGCCGGCACGGCGAAGGGACACAGAGTCTCGCGGTACTGATGCTGTTCTCGGCATTCCTGGAGGCTCACGAGGATGGCGCAGCGGTGTTGGCCCTGGAGGAACCAGAGGCCCACCTGCACCCGTCGGCGATACGGGCCCTATGGACTCTCGTACGCGACTTTACTGGACAGAAGCTGATTTCGACACACAGCGGCGAGCTGCTCGCCGACACCGATATCTGCAATGTCCGGCGGCTCGCTCGAACCGACGCCGGCATCAAGGCGTTTCGGGTCCGACCGGGGGTTCTGACGGAGGAGGAGACACGCAAGTTCAGCTACCACGTCCAACAGGGCCAGGGCGCACTGCTCTTCGCCCGGTGTTGGCTGCTGGTCGAAGGCCAAACCGAAACATGGGTGTACCCGGCCGCCGCCCGGGCACTAGGGTTGAATCTCGACCGGGAAGGCGTCCGAGGGGTCGAATTCAGCCAGTCCGATGCCGCCATGCTCGCTAAAGTCGCCAACGCACTCGGCATCCGCTGGTACCTTGTAGGGGACGACGACGCCAAACGGGTGAAGGAGGAACCGAGATTGAGGCAGAATCTCGATGGTGCCGATGCGGCGGACAGGTTCGTGTTCCCCTATCCGAACATTGAAATACACCTGCTTCGGAACGGATACGAGACTGTCTACAGTCAGTACATGCCCCCGCAGAACCTGAGGAAGCTCACGAAGCAGCCGACGGATTCCGGCTACTGGCAAGAGTACGCCGCAAATCTCCCGGGCCGGGCCAAGACCCGGGCCGCCGCCGACGTTGCCATCGAGATGGAAAACCGCGGCGGCACCGGTGTCCCATCGGAGATGCGCGCCGTGTTGGAGAAGGCAGTCTCCCTGGCACGAGGCGATTCCCCGTGATCACCTACGACCAACTTAACGAGAACCAGCGCCGGGCCGCGGACTGGACCGATGGACCCGTATTGGTGCTCGCCGGACCCGGCTCGGGAAAGACGGCCGTCCTCACGCTCCGGGTTGCCCGCCTGCTGGAAGAGGACGAAAACTCGTCGGCGCTGGCACTCACCTTCACCGACAAGGCGGCCACCGAAATGCGGGAGCGCGTGCACGAACTCCTGGGAGAACGCACCGATCGGGCCCAGCTGTGCACCTTCCACTCTTTCGCGATCGACATCCTGGCGCAGCATGGCAGCCACCTGGGAATCCGTCCCGACTTCCTTCCGCTGACGCAGGATGAGGACCGGATTGCGCTGCTGGACGAAGTCATTCGTGACATGCCCGAAACTGACGGTGAGCTGCCTGCGGACCGCCGTAATCTGCTCAGGCTGATCGACGGCGTGTTCGGGGAAGGGGATGCGGCTGACGGTGCATCGCCATCGCTGGCCTCAAGCCACCCCTGGTTGTCCCGCCTTTTCCGGCGGTATTGCAACGCCATGGTACACGCCAACCGGCTGGACTTCGGCAGCCTGCTCTTTTTCGCGGCCCGGCTGCTGAGGGAGAAGCCCATGGTCGCCCGGGTGGTCCGGCTCGGCTGGACGCACATCTGCGTTGACGAATTCCAGGACACCAACAGGGCTCAGTACGATCTTCTTCGGCTGCTGGCCCCCGCTCGGAACCACAATCTGTTCGTGGTCGCAGACGACGATCAGATCATCTATCAGTGGAACGGAGCCAGTCCGAGACGTTTTCAGGACCTGCGCAGCGACTATGATGTGCGAATCATCGCGCTACCGGAGAACTATCGCTGCCCACCGAGCATCGTGTCGCTCGCAAACCGCCTGATCGAGCGGAACGCGAGGCGGGTCTCGCGGAAAAAGACCGTGGCCGTTCGTGAGAGACGCGGACAATACGGGGAGGTGGTCCGGTTCCGGCGTTTCCTTTATCCCGAACAGGAAGCGGATTTCGTGGCAAGGGACATTCGGGAACGTCGGCTCCCGGCCCCCGAGTGCGTCGTTCTCGCCCGCACCAACCGTCTGGTCCAGGACGCCGCCGATACGCTACGGAGCGCGGGACACGATGCGTATGTACCCGTGAGAAAGAACGAGTTCGACTCGCCCGCTCTCAGCGTTCTCATGGAGGCACTGCGACTGGCGAGTTCGCCTCATGACCGGGTCGTGCTGCGGAGACTCTGTCTGGCGTGGGGAGGTTTGACGGGCAACGATATCGATGCTCACTCGGTCGAAGCGGCTGCGGCGCTGGAGGGGGGCGATTTCCTCCGGACGTGGCTGGACGTGGCTGTAGGTGGGGACAACGGCGGATACGAAGAGGCGCTGGAGCGGATCCGGGCCGATCTCGTGGACGGTCTCCGGTTTCCCCAGGTCGTGGTGGCCTTCCTGGACGGAGAATGGCGGTCGTGGAGCGGTGACGAGTTCGTCAAGGAGACCGCAGAGGAAGTCGCCACCTGGAAGGGTCTGCACGAGGATCTCGCGGCCGAGCACGGGGATTCAATACCGCTACACACCTACCTGCAGCAGCTGGATCTGCTGTCGAAGAGTCCGCCAACCCCGCCCAACGCGTTGCAATGCATGACGGTACACAGCGCCAAGGGACTGGAATTCAAACACGTGTACCTGATCGGGATGGCGCAGGACGTGTTCCCGTCGTACCGGGCACTCAAGAAGGGGGAAACGAGCGCAGCGGTCGAGGAGGAGCGTCGGAGCTGTTTTGTCGCGATCACGAGAGCGCAGGAGACGCTGACGTTGACCGGGGCGACGACGTACTTCGGGTATCACAAGCGCCCGTCCCAGTTTCTGGCGGAGATGGGAGTGGCGGGGACAAATGTCAAGTAGAGTTTCCATTTGGTGAACTGTAGTTGACATTTCCGGGATGGCGGCGATCACCTGACCGTTGCGACGCCCGTGTGCGGCCACCGGTCGCTTGAGCCGACCGGCGGCGCCTGGTAGGTTTCCGCGCGAAGTCCAGAGTCCACAGACCCTGCCCCCACCTCGGACCCGTAGGGCCAAGGCGCCGGCCATGCCGAAAGCCGTCCTGACCACGAAGGTCGATCCGTCGTACGACGATCTTCCCGAGCATCGATACCACTTCCCGCGAACGTACCTCAGGGCCGCGCAGGCCGCATTGGACGACTGGATCGTGTACTACGAGCCGCGCCGTGCCAGCGCCGACCTGTCGAGCCGTGGGGGACGCCAGTCGTACTTCGCGACGGCCCGAATCGTACACATCGGGCGTGATCCGAACAGGGACGACCACTACTACGCCGTACGTGGAGGACTATCTCGAGTTCGACCGTGCGGTGCCCTTCCGCGAGGGAAGCTTCTACTACGAGAGCGGGCTGCAGAAGGCGGACGGCTCAACAAACAAGGGCAGGTTCGGCCGGTCGGTGCGGCATCTGGCGGACGCCGAATACAGCCTGATTCTCGCTGCGGGATTCGAGGCAGGGGACGACAGGCGGAAGCGACCCGGCATCCGCGAAGGCGCGCGCCAAGACACGGGTCTGGAGCTGGTGGACCGGCCGATCGTCGAGTGGGTTTCGCGCAGACCCTTCCGCGACCGCGTGTTCGCCACGGGCATCAAGAGGGCCTACGACAACACCTGCGCGATGAGCAGTCTCAGGATCATCAACGGCGGCGGGAGGGCCGAGGCCCAGGCCGCGCACATCCAGCCCGTGAAGGCCAACGGGCCGGACAGCCTTCGGAACGGCGGTGGCCCTGAGCTCCACCTTCCACTGGATGTTCGACCGCGGGCTCATCTCGATCGACGACGACTACGGGTTGCTGCTGAAGAGGGAGGCGATTCCGAGCAGCGTGCTTGGGCTGGTCAACCGGGACCGGCGGCTACGGGTGCCGGAGCAGAGGATGTACTGGCCGCATCGGCGGTTCCTGGATTCCGGGGAACCGCAACAGGGGATTGGTCGTTCTGAAGTTTCTACGTGGTTACCAGAGCAAACACCAGTGGGTTGCGGCGACACGGTGCTCGGAGTAGCATCACATACGGTTGAAATCGATTGACACAAAGGAAGTATGCGTGGACCACCATACCGAGGCATATCATTTGGCCCAACGGGCTATTGCGGACCTCAAGACTGCGGTCCTCGTACTCTTGAAGGGTCAGGACACTTCGGGGGGATTGTCGAACGCCGAAATCGGACGTCGATTAGGAATCTACGGCGGCCATGTAGGACACGTGGGACACGTTTCGCGTACCGTCTTGGCAAAGATGGAGGCGGAAGAAGTAGTGGTTCAAGACCCCAACACGAAGCGCTGGCGAGTCTCCTAGAAGCACAGATCTTGCTATGTACCATTCTGACGATGCCGACGATCGATTCCGACAAGCCGATCGCTGATCCGAGCCACGTCGATGTCCCTTGGAGAGACAGGCGCCCCCAGGGACCCATGGAGCGGTGGCTGACGTCAATGGGTTGGCGTCGATCTTCGTCTGATGCTTCCGCATGCGGCACAATCATGCAGCATCGGTGTAGGCAGCGGCCCGCTCGTTCCAGTCGTCGGCAGACGGCCTGACCAATCAGCCCACAATGGTACTTCTAAACCGGCGACGAATCGCCCTATGACCGACACAGTCAGTCCTAGGAAGCGAAGCGACATCATGTCCCGGATCAAGGGCAGAGACACCAAGCCCGAGATGATCGTCCGACGCATTGCGCACGGGCTCGGTTTCCGTTTCCGCCTTCATCGCAAGGATCTTCCCGGGTCCCCGGATCTCGTGTTTCCTCGGCATCGGGCCGTGATCATGGTCCACGGATGCTTCTGGCACCGGCATCCCGGATGCAAGTATGCCTACAGCCCGAAGACGCGCGTGCGGTTCTGGGAGAACAAGTTGAAAGGCAACGTCGCTCGTGATCGGCGCAACGAAATCGCCTTAAAAAACCTCGGTTGGCGGATCATGGTCATCTGGGAGTGCGAGACGAAGGAGGCGGACGCGGTGGCTAAGCGGATTGAGGAGTTCCTGCGCGACGAAAATAATCCTTTTGTAGGGCAGCGCCACAGTCAATCAACAGGGCAGTGAGTCGGCCTCAGTCAGAGTTCTGAGGTCTTGGGAGCTCCTTCCGATAACCTTCCTTTTGGAGCCGAGTCAATGCCTGCACTGCGCGCAATGCCTGCTTTTCAGAGAGCGGCCGCGGGCCGCCTTTGGCGGCAGTGCTCAAAATGCCGATATCCGTGGGGGATAGCAGGTTCTCTCGCTCACCCCATGCGAAGGCCTCCTTCCAGAATGCGGGACCAGCGTTGAATACGGCGATCTGCGCTTCGATGCCGTTCAGCATACGTTGCTCACGCCGAGCACTTTTTTTTGAAGCCCGCTTTTCCTCGGCGGACACCAATTCGTCATCCAGCCCCGGGGGCCAAACAATACCCAAGCCCACAACGCGGCTCCAGCACAACTCCTTCTTGGCCCACTCCGTTACGTTCCGCATGCCCTCCGGAGGGTCCACCAGAACGTCGTGCACCCGCTTGGACACTGCAGCGATGGTCTTCTGAAGAATTGGCCCGGGTTCTTGGCGCCGCCAGATGGCTTGAAAGTCCAAACTGCGCTTCCTTGTCCCGACCTGGTGAGAAATCCTCGCGATCGTGTACGCCACGATATTGGCCCGGAATCCTCCTTGATACCACGGCTGGGCCGATACGATGCGCTCGGTCGTTCTGAATACAATCGCCTTTGCTATCGCCTCTCTGTACCACTCTTCGTTGAAGTCGTTCTTGTTCTTCTTCCACGCGACCCCAATGCGCCGGGCGAACGCCGCGAAGTTCTTCTGTGCTCCCAGACTGACTACGTGTGGGAGGCCGTCCCAGACGCTCAGGAACTTGGCAAGATCGGTCTTGGTGAACTTCTGACGTCGAGGATACTCGATGTCGAACTTCCTGCGCTGTGCCCGAGTTTTTCGCGCGCGAGCGTCTGCAAATTGGCCTCGTGCTCTCTCGTAGAACCACTTACTCTGTTGGAACGTCCCTTCTGCAGATGGCGCGTACATTCTACGCGAGAAGTTTTCAATCCTTATGTGGAAGGGATGGTTGGCAAAGAAATCTGACGCGGCTATGCGGTTCTGACTATTGGCGTACTCCGAAATCCTCGGCACTACTTCAGTCGCGCGTTGGGAGTCCACCACCGAGAGCTTCATCTGGACGTAGGTCTGCGACAGATCCTGAGCCCTGCGCATTGCAGCATGGATTGATGCCGTCGTTTGACCGCCGTTAACAATTTGGAAATTAGTCATGCGTTCGAGCAGCAGACGGCCACGATCGCTACGGATGTCGACTGCCTGCGCTGTGGCGGTGATTCCGTTGTTATATGCGAAGAACATCTTTGGCTCGCGGACAATCGTGTCCCGAATGCCGCGGTTCACCTTGCTTCGCGCCTGAAGGAAGACCCGAACGTTCTGTTCCAACAATCGTGGACCCCACATGTCATAGATCTCCCCCAATACCGTGCCCGGAATGACGGCCAGGTACGACTCATGAACGTCTGAGATGTGTTGTGCGGGAAGAATCGCGATCGGTCCACCGAAGTCATTCGCGAGATCCAGCACCATTTCCTCTGGTTCGCTACTCGTATCGGCACGATGGAGCCGTCGCAGGTCCCACACGCTATAGGTAATCCGCTTCCCCTCTAGGACCCCAGCCGGTCTGCCATCGACTCGCTCACTGAGTTCTCGGTTGCTGACGAGAATCAGGCGAACCTTCGTGATTTGGGGCCACCTGAAAGCAATCAGGTCGGCCAAGCCGAATGCCGGAGTCGTCTCCTCCAGCGCGTTCCGCCACCTCTCGTTCAACGCCTGCGTAACGAACCGCTTCATCCGCTGGAAAACCGCGTCCATTTGACTACCGACGAGCCGGCCGACGCTCGGTACAGGCGAGAAATCGAGGCCGATTAGGCTCAGCGTGCCTGCCGCATCCTGCGGGTCGCCGGCATAGCCGTCGACGCGAATGCCACGACTTGGATGCCGGTACGGTACCCTGTCGGCTGTATCAAGATCCCCCGAGTCCACTATGTATTCGCACGCGATATCGAAGAAAGCGTCCTCGCGAAACTTGCCTTCAGCATCGGCTGCGGCTAGCACTCTCTGCCGGAAGTCCTCCGCGAAATCGTCAATCGTCATTGGAAGTCCTTGCGATAGCCGCTGACAGGTCGGCAACCTCGATTCGGAACGGTCCGCACTCTGCCAGGATGACCCAATAGCGTACGCCGCTGACCCCGGAAGGCAACATTGAAGGAATGATCCGAGGAAAACCCTCAACAACCGCGAAGATCGTCGCGTCGCCGATCAACCACAGTTGGTCCGCGTAGTCATCGCCGTCGCTGTATCCGACCGCCATGAGTCGTTCCTCGAATTCACCGAGCGCCGAAGTGTCCTGCGACTCGATGAACTCGCGAACGCTGTTCACCACCTGGGTTACGGTCAGGGCCGCCGAAGAACCGTCCACTGCTGCCCCAATCTCCGATACGTGCAGGAAGAGGGCATGCGCTTCATCCGACCCTAGCTGTTCGGCCGACGAGATCCGGATCCTGGACGCCAGCGGTGCGCACGCCTTGGACTCGATACCCACCGCACCAGTCTCAAAATCCCGAGAGGCGCCCAACGGGCCCACCCAAGCCGTGATACCTTGTGTGATCCCTATCATCGGCGTCAGCAGGTCCGTGAGCACCGTCAGTTCTCCAATGAGGCCCTTCTGCTCCTCCGCTGTGAGACGTCCATCTCGCCCTCGCTTCAAAAGGCGATGCCATCGCCAAGTGCGCATGATGCAGACGTCAACGGCCTCCTGTTCAGAACGCGCAGCGCGTGCCGCACCCACCAAGTCCGTGCAGAGCCGATAGAAGATGTCCCGATGCTCCGCGTCCGTCAGCCTAAACACCAGGAACTCCTGCCCTCGCGATGCAGCCTGCCGTTCAATGCGAAGCCCTCTCAGCTTCGGCCAGCGATGCTGCGACGTTAGCCCCTCCGGATGGACAAGGACGAGTAGGCACTGACGACGCCAGTCAACGGCCCAGTAGAGTCCCCAGTGAGCGCCGCCCACATCGGCAATCCGGAGTGCACTGAGTCCGGAAGCCGCGTCGGGGGCCGCGAGTTCTCTCCACGGATTCTCGTGCGGTCCATCACTCATTCGTCGTCATCCGAATCGTCGTCGCCGATGTGGTCGCGGAACCAAGTGCTGTTTACCACGTATTCTACAGACTCCTCTGGGCCATCGGTCTCCGGGAAGCTAATACTCCACGCAACCACCGGCGTCTGTCCACTGAGATCCTCGTCCGCATCGCCTATCGCCAGAAGATGAATCACCAATAGGGGCCGTGCTCGCACTTCACGATAGATTCTGTCCGGGTAGTTCAGGCTTGAACGGCCAACAACGCCCGTCGCCCCCTTACGCTCGCGGTATGCCGTCTCTGCCCCTTCCCGCCTCGATTGAGACAGTCCGACCCGTTCAATTCCTCGACTCGCCACCCTTCGCTTGGCGGCGAAGCTGACCACCTTCACATCGCCGCGGCTCATGGGTGCCTTCCGCCGTTGGCAGAACACGCGATACCCCGGCAGCCGATAGACCAATGACCCCGCCCCTGCCTTCCGAAGCCCGGCAAAAAGCACATCCCACTGCGCCAACTCACGGCCACGACCCTGGATGTACCGCCTTACCGGCTCCGTCTGACTCTTCAGAGAACCAGGGTGGTTCTTGAATGCCAAGAGGAAGTCATCCACGACTTCGACCGGCACATTATGCACCAATCTTCCCTCGGGCACATCCTCAATTTCGGTCACTCCCGATCCATATTGCTGCACCCATCTGGCCAACCGTCGTGCCGTTGCCAGATTGACTTGAACCGATTCCGGATCTCGGTACAATACCGTCGTTTCGATGAAACTATTCGCCAAGCTGATCTTCACGCTTTGTTTCGTCCCCGATCCCATCTTGTTGCGCGCCGTCACCACCAGTGCATCCGGATGACTACGCACTTTGAGTCCGAACTCGCGTGGCGTCGCCCCTGCGCTCTCCATCCGAATCAGCTCTTCCCTCAACTCCTCGATCGACTCCCCAATATGCTCGTACCATCCACGTGCTTCTTCGGGCATCCATACACGGCACAAATCACTGTAACCGTCGCGATACCCGAACCATCTGCCCATTTGGAACAGCGTGTCGTACATCATGGAACGTCGCAACACGTAGCTTACCGACAGCCCCTCAAGCGTTAGACCACGTGACAGCGAAAAGCCACCCACCGCGATAACGGTCCATCCTGACCGAGCATACTCAGCATACATTAGGGCGTCGGTCGACTGACCGTTGATTTCGACGACCTGTACAGCGTCAACAGCGTCAAACAACCGTCCGCGCACTTGCTCCCACTCCACCCCGCAGGTCTCCGCCAATTCTCTGTGGAATACGCGCCGCAACGCCGCCATCTCTGGATCTCGAGCCGACTCCTCATCCGGCAACGCACCATGTACGCGTACGCTGCCTTGCAACGACGCTACGAAGGCATGGATGGCATTCCGTACTTGCCGCTGCACCGCAACAAAGCGTGAGACATTTACGAGCATGGAGTTGTGTACGCGTACCTGCCCCCGAGTCAAGCGAACCGCTTTCACCAGCAAAAAGGCTCGAACAGCGTCGTAGAGACTGCGTGGAAGCTCGGTTATCCTGTGATCCTGCTTGTGGGACATGGGAAGAACGTCGCGATGATCGTCCACTTCGCGCACCACGTCACTTCCGTCTGGCCCGAATACGGTCGTCGCGCCGAAGTAATTGGACGCTGCATTGAGTGAGACAATGAAATCACGTGGGAACAGGTCGTCGTCGACCATGGTGTCGGCACTGCTCGGATCAATGAAAATGTTCGCAAACGGTGTTGCAGTGTAGCCAACATAAGCGCTTCGGTCAAACAACGTGAGCAGTTCACGGATCAGCCCATTAATCGTTGACACTTCCTCCATGTGATGCCGGATGTTGATCGAGGCATTATCCGCTTCATCATCGATTAGCAGCATCGGCTCCTCAATGGTCGAAGCGTGAAGGTGATGGGCATTGTGCGTCCTCAGCCATTCAATGAGATTCCGCAACGTGTGCGCGTTCTTCTTGATGACGAGGACCACCGGCTCTCGGAGGTTCTTGATGGGCACGCGAACCAGCTCAGCAACCGATTTCTTGAAATCGCTGATGGTATTGGTAAAGGTAGTGGGTTGCCTGGATGCGTCATCCTTGCCGACACCCACCGGCACCCGGCCAGAAGGACCAATGCCTGCGCCGGTATCGTATCCCACAAACCCCTCGTCCAATCGCTGCTGAGTCTGATTGCGAAGCTTGTTGTGGACTCCGGCCATGACAATCACTACACGGTATCCAGCGTCCGCAGCTTTCGTCACTACACCGATGTAGTTTGCCGTCTTGCCTGACTGGACATGGCCTATCACCATCCCCCGTCGGTCCCACGGACCTGGCTTTACCGGGTTTTCCAAGTGCCCAACGATCTTGTTCGTGTCCTTGTCAATCTCCGCCACCACCTGGGGTCCAAATCGCTTCTGATGGAGGAGGAACCTCCGGTACCGGCCCCAGTAATGCCAGTCGATCTCGCCGGTTCGGCCGTCCAGCCAAGGCGTAAACCGCAATGCCAGAATGCGGGCCGGCATCAAGAGAACACCGTGTTTCGTCTCGATATCGAGAGCAAGGGCCTCGGCCTGATCATCCGTTACGCTAGGGAAAGCGGCCCGTAGCGTCGTGATCGACTCACGAATCGCCTCCTGGCTTAGTACCCCCGGTCGGTCGATCAAGTCGTGCCAGACCAACCCGTGAAGGCGCATCAACTCATCTGTCATTGTGGCTCGTTTTCCTCCAACCCGGTCAGCAGCAACTCTGTGGCGGACCACTGCTCCCGGAAGGGGTCGGCGGTGCGCATCCATTTGCGGATGTCGCCCGCGGACCGTCCGCGAGCACGGAGCGCACCATAGATGGTCGAAACCAAGCTCACCAGATCATTGTCCGACAGCGACTTTTGGCGAACTGACTCCGGGCGGGCGCTAATGTCATGATGAAGCGCGTCCACCGGGAGGGCCGCCGACACAAGACGAAGCACGCGATCGAACCCGGTGCGATGTGAGCGTGGAATCGCTTCGCGAAACTGCGCAAGGGCCGGATGTGTGTGCGTGATGTCATACGAAATGCGGTTTTTGTTCTGAACGCGAACCCACACAGGCACCCTGTTCTTCGATGCTCTTTCCGGCCCCCGTTTCCGATGTGTGCGACGCGAGGCAGCGACCATCGTCTCCACGATTCTGGCCAGACGCTCACGCACGACGGGAGGGGGCTGCGCCGACGCCTTCTTGACGTCGATCTTCCATGCGGCGTCCATGGTGTTGGGAATGTCGATCTGGACTCGTGCGAGCTTGGTGAGTTCCTGCTTCCGAGCTAGCCGGAACCACGTGCCGTGCACGATCAACCGACGATTCCGGTACAGGTAGAATCCCTGGCTGCTGACGTATCCTGTCCTGCCAGCGTATCGTTTCCATTCGGCCGCCGTTACCTTGGCGTGGTGAGGAAGGGTTACCGGGCGAATTGTAATCGGATCACCCCCCAAACTCATTTCTTCGACCTGATGATGCTGTGTGGCAGGATGATTGGAGTGGAACGGATCGAAAGGCTCCAACGGTCTGTGGTTCATCGACAAGGCGACGCGCTGACGACCCGACAGGAACCGGTGGAATACGAATGCCAAGTGTTCGGCCGCTTCGTCCAGCTGACGCACCAAGTCCCTACTGCCCGAGGATCCGACCAACCGGTCGAGGTTTTCCCACAGAACTAGCGTACCGTCGCCGCCCAGGCGATCCGACCAGCGTACGTCGGCCTGACTACGAGGGATCTCGACAAGCCATCGGTCCGTCTCGGCGACGGTATCGAGATCCCACCGTGCGCAAGACGTCTTGCCTTGTCGGCGGGTCAGCACGGTAAGTCGTCGGCATTGCGAGAACGAGGCAGTCTTGAGGCCGAGCCCAAATCGACCGAGGTCGCTCTGATGCCGTGGTTCTAACGGGTTTCGCGTACCTGGACGCATCGCCTCCAGTAGCTCCTCCCTCGTCATGCCAACACCGTCGTCCAAGACCCCTATCGCTGAACGGTCCACATGGGTGTCCGCGAGAATCGCGATCTCACGGGCGTTCGCGGTAATGGCGTTGTCGATGACGTCCGCCAGCGCCGTCCGTAGCGAGTAGCCCATGTCCCGCAAACTCTCGACAAGTGCGGCCGCACGGGGTGGGAGCTCGAGCTCGCGCTGGTGAGACTTCGCTGGGCTCACGCGCTCACCGCTTCACGAGACCATTCGGTCGCCTCGTGGTCACGGTCCGTGCTCACACTCGGTACATGGCCGACCATGCTGTGGGTGCGCATCCGTCCGTACTCGGAAAGCACAGTGTAGACACGCGCCGCGATCTGCCACGCAAGGTATGGCGGGACGGCGTTTCCTACCTGGACGTACTGTGACGTGCGCCCTCCTCGGAAGAGGTAGTTGTCGGGGAATGTCTGGAGCCTGGCGGCCTCACGCACGGTCAAGCTGCGACACTGCGTAGGGTCTGGATGGATGAAGTAGTGTCCGTCCTTGGAGATGTGACTAGTGACGGTGCTAGACGGGCGGTCTTCCAGTTGGACCCGAAAGCGGTCGCTGAACTTCCCAGTTCGCCAGTTGGCGTGGTTGGGCGCCAGCACTTCTGGGAAATTGGTAGACCTCGGCGATATGCCGGTGGCATCCGCAAAAACCGACGCGAACAGGTATCGTGCAATGTCGGCGCGCATGTGCCCACGGGTCTCGTGATTCGGCAACCGTCGCAGCTTGGGGTCCGAAATCCAAGCGCGTAGGTCACTGGGGCACGACATCTCCACCGTGCCGCCAACCCCGTCATTCCAAATGAGCTTCCTCTCCATTCGCAGATGTTTCAGCGTACGCGCGATGGCCTCCTGGAAGTGGGCAGGCTCATCCTCGATCAACTGGGAATCAGTCCACGACGCGGGAAGATCACCGAGGACTTCACAGGCGTCGCGGACGACATCGCGCCATTCTGATTCCGTGTCGCCTCGGCTGATTCGGCTCCGCAGTCTTGGCATGTGGCCGATGACGTCAGCGACCGAGACCCGCTGCTCGGTCTCATCCAAGCGCAGCAGCTTGTCCACCGGGACGGCCTTGTGGACGTCCTGACGGACGCAGACCACAATGACTCGATGTCGAGCTTGGGGGACTCCATGTCTTTCCGCACGAACCACAAAGTCGCTTGGCTCTCGGTCATCTTCCCAGAATCCAGCTTCGGGCCCAGACAGCGCTACCAGCTTGTAGCTTTCTGCGCCAGCCGCGCACCGCAGACTCTTGACAACATCGTCGATGATCGCACGACCTCCAGCCCGAGCGGAGAGCATGCCCTTCACGTTCTCCATAATCGCAACGGCCGGGCGCAGCTCCCTCATCACCCTCACATACTCTTCGTACAGAAACAGGCGCCCATCGGTCGAGGGATCGTAGTGGACATTTCCGGTGTTTCGTGCCCTTCCGACGAGCGAGTAGGATTGGCACGGCGGACCCCCGAGGAGCACCGTCTCGCACCCGCTCTGTCGTCGAATGGCACCTATTCGCGGATCGACCACGGTATTGCCGGCTAAGGTGCCGATTTCCAATCGCAGAGTCTCTCGGACGGCGGCGTCCCACTTCCTTCGATAACGCTCCGCCCAGTTCGGTTCCGGCCCTCCGTCATTCAGGAAGGTGTAGTAGCACGAGGGGTAGCTCCCGCCGAACTTCCGCAAGAAGGCTCGCAGCAGCAACGTACGGTGCGCGGAGCGCTCCTTCTCCACCGACAGTGCGATCTCGAATGGCGCGTTTCCCTGCTTGTCCCGGTAGCCGGCAAACCCTTCTGCCAAGCCTCCCGGACCCGAGAAGAGATCGACCACCTGGACGACGCCGCTCACCGCCGGCCCTCGATGGTTACCGGGTCGCACTGACCTGCGTGACCGAGCATGGCCTCCCTTTCTGGTCGCTTCATATCGCCCCCACAACGTTAGCCCTGTGGGGGCGAGCATTCTCTGCCAACACGAAACACCCAAAGAGGAAGGTAATAGGGCGAGGCAGAGAGGCGCCCTTCCCGCCGACCATGGTGAACCGCGAGCTGCCGTTGTGGACCATAGCGATCCGGCTCCCGAGTCCGATCCCCTGCTGCGTTTCAGAGCGTTTGTTGGCCAGCCAAGGCATCTGGCCGTCGCTCCAGCGGTTCACCGGCGAGCACCTCGGGATCGCCCGCGTGCTCGATCACGAGCCGGGAATCGCGCATCTCCTTCGTGCCGCCCATGCGCTGTCACGTCGGTCTTCCAAATCTTCTCTCAGGGCTGGGTGGAGAGCATAGCGTCAGACTCGCGCATCGGAAAGGTGTCGTTCGAGAGGATCGAGTGCCCCGAGCCGCCCACGATGTCTTCGGCGGCTTCCCATTGCCCTTCAGCAGGAGGTCGGGCCTGACGATAGCGTTGATCGCCTGGCCAAAGAGGTGGGTGGGCACCTCTTTGCCACCCTCGTCGGCGAGCTGCTGAAACAAGTCCTCGGTCACGGTCAGCATGCCACCGATCCCACAGGTGCCGTCCCTTCGAGCACGCTACAGGACGATGCCGTCCTACACTCTGTGCCTACGCACCCCATAGGTCCCTGTTAACTGCGATCAAGGCCACATTACCACAAAAGGAGCAGCTCGGCTTCTTGACCCAAAAGTCTTGCAACCGTCTGTCCCATGGACTCCACGGGTTCACGCGCCAATAATTGTACCCTTCAAAATGCCCACAACTCAATCGCCGAACTAGTTCGAGCGCCAGCAGGGTGCCTGCTAGGACAGACGCAAAAGCAAACGGCGCCACAACCCTTCTGGCGTCCGCGTCCCCCAGCTCTCCTGCGGAGCATAGCTGCTTGAACAACGTGTCGTATGCCACTCCAACTACGCTCTCAACATTCAGTTGACGGTGCTGGTCCACGATCTTGGCTGCCGACGCTTGAGAGATACGTTCTTCTCGCACCTCGGAAAGCGATACGCCTAGTTTCTCCGCAATATGCCCTTCTAGTGAATACTCTTCCTCGTCAGGTGGGTATACACAGCTAAGGCACGCATGCGATGTTGGCTGTTTGTGGTAATGGACAACGACCTCGCGAATGTCGGTCGTCGAAGCGTCGAACACCTCTCCCGGCATTTCATTCTGCAACGCCCGGCGTGCGCGCCTACTGTCAACGGCCACGATCAAGCGTCGCAACCATGGATCTTCCGACCTTTCTGGAAGATCTTGAATACGGCGCTGACGTGCTACAAGTTGGAGATTCCCAACGTGGTCCTTTGCATTCGCAACCAATTGATGGGCTTTCGGCAACCCCAAATCCTTGTCGCAAAACCACACTTGGCGGTTCAAGTTGCCTTCGCTAACGGTATCGTCGTCGACGACGTCAATCCTCCCCACAAGATTCAAGTGTCGTGCGGCCCACAACAAGCCATTGCCGACTGCACCGGCGCCTGCCAAGTATGCCCGACCTACATCGACTCGGTCCAGGTGCCTTTTGAAGTCAATGCCCAAATCCCCGTATCGTAGGATCATGCGCTCTCTGTCCGGCCCAGGCAACTCGCTGCCGAGAGCCATTCGAAGAGTAGCGGCAGTCGCGTAACAGGCTATCAGCACATGTAGGACAGGAGGAATGTCCGCACAATCTCGTCCCTGCCATCGTGTTCGGCTCAAGACCGCTTGCGACTCCGTAACGGTCAAATAGACCGCGCCGCCGGCGGTCCGAGCCGGGGCCGACCCAATGATAAGTTCTGCCACCGTCCCATCACGGCCACCCCCACCCGTCGTCGTCTGCACGGTTCGGCTCAATAGGGCAACGGTTTCCTGAGCAATCTTGCTGGCCACCCTGTCGTTAGCGTCAAATGTGATGGTCGTCAATACGTTGAGGGCTCTCTCAGCTTCGGACATGCTGACGCCAGCGACGTCGGCCAGGGTAAGCGCGTTCTCACGCGCCGCCGCTTCATTCAATCTATCCGTAGACATTCGTGCAACTCCGCCTCTGCCACCTCGATCCATCGGTTCTCGCCTGAAAGCCGGTAGACCTTGGTGTCAACCAGGAAGGAGGTCAACTGAGTTCGTAACCCGAAATCGGGAACGACCAACGACAACGCGCCGCGGTGCCCTACGATCGCCCCTCCATCATCAGCTAGGGAGTGGTACGCCTCCCGGGGGTGAGAGTGCACTTGTGCACCGATCATATATCGCTCTTGCACGAGTTTCTGTCGCAACGCCGCCATGCTGGAAGGGGGATAATAGAACATTCGACTCTCGGTGTATTGCTCCGGACGATAAGCTTCCTTGATGCGTACGCGATCGCCTTTACGTGTACCTAGCCAGAGAACGCCGCATTCACGACTCCTCTTACCGGCCGCCCTGAGCACAGCGAGCGTGTCTTTTACCACTTTCGACGGACAAAAGACCAGCAATGCGTCACTCCTTTAGTTGAGTCCACGCATCCCACAACCGATCCAAAATCGCCACAAGGCTGTACCGTACGCTGTCACTCTTGAGGCGATCCCAGTAGTCGTTTCTGTGACTGGGGTGCGTATGATACTCCCGAGATCCACGCATGCAAATGAAGGGGCGTCCAGTGGCCGGATGCGGTCCTCGATTGAAAACCGAGTTCGGATCCGCAGGTGGCACAGCAAGTGGGGATCCGTCGGCAGCGAGAATCTCAATAGACGGCGGGTCATCGTTCCAGTTGTCACAAGACAGACGAAGTCTCATCGTCGTTCTAGACGAGGCCGAAAACGAACAGTCTATGATCGGATAATCAATCGTGTGGACCGTCCACTCCCGGGCGTCCACGAACCGCTGGGTCAAGCGCGCCGTGTCTTGCTCGAACAGGTTTTTCGACGCGGCTAGATGCACTCCCTAGCCCCCGCCACCATGTTCCGGGCCCCAGCTCAAAGTGACTTCTCCCGAGATGCCATTCTCAGCGTAGGTTTTTGCCGGGTCCACTGCCCTTCCGCCCACCTTCACACCCCAACCGCTCGTGTCCTTGAGGTCTAGTGCCAATCGCGCCTTTTCTAGCACTAACTCCACCTTCTCGTCCTCCGAAGCTCTGACCTTCCCCCTTTCGGGATAGAAGCCCGCAGTTGTCGAAACTGTAACTTCGATTATCTTTGACATTTCGTAGTCCCTTTGTTTGTACACGATTCATAGTCGATCAAGCCGCCGTCATCCTTTCACGGCAAAGGCTACCAAAGGGCCTCTGCGGTGTCAACACCTGTCTTGACCGCCAGTTTCGACTCGCCGGAGGACGTCGAGAAGGAAGTAGCCAGGCTCACGGCCGACGTCTGACCCCGGGGACCCGTGAAGAACATCCCCGTCCTCAACGTCTACTACCTCCTCTGCTACGCCTGGGGACGGGTCCAGGAACGCGACACCGCGCGGCTGGCCACGCTCCGCGGCCTCTCGACGGTGCAGGACCTGCTGGGCAAGGTGCTCGCCGGCGGCGTCAACCACCTCTTCCGGCGCGGGATCGACCCGCGGGTACGTCGAAAGGCGCGAGGACCTCGCCGGCATCCGCGGCAAGCTGGCGGTCAGCGAGACGGCGAAGCGTGCGCTCCGTGCGCGGGCCCGGGCCGCGTGCGAATTCGAGGAGCTGAGCGTGGACATCCTCCCGAACCGCATCCTGCGCTCGTCGCTGCACGGGCTGCTTGGACGGCGCGTCACGCTGGACCGCCATGTCCGCGCCGACGTGCGCTCCGCCTACCGAAGGCTCGACGGCATCTCGCGCACCCGCCTGAGGCGGAACACCTTCGGCCAGGTCCAGCTCGGCGGCAACCGGCGGCTTTACCACTTTCTGCTCTCGGTGTGCAGGCTCCTCTACGAGAGCTCGCTGGTGGACGAGACGACCAGCCGCACCGCCTTCCGCGACTTCCGCCGGGACGAGGCGACCATGTGGGCGCTCTTCGAGGAGTTCGTCACCGGATTCTACCAGCGCGAGCAGCGGGTGTACCGCGTGAATCCGGGCGGCCGCCGGGTCCAGTGGGCGGACCCGGGCTGGGCGACCGACGCCGACCGCGCACGGATCCCCGTCATGAACGCCGACGTGATCCTCGAGTCAGCCGAGTGCCGGATCATCCTGGACACGAAGTACTACAGGGACGCGCTGACCCGCGGGCGCGGCCCCGGCACCGGCAAGCTGCACTCCGCCAACCTCTACCAGCTGCTCGCGTACCTGAGGAACCGCCAGGCCACCCGGCCCGACGGACCGAGGCACGAGGGCATCCTGCTGTATCCGCAGGTGGGGGACGAGCGGCTACGTGCCAGGATTCGGCTGGAGGGATTCCGGATTCAGGCGCGGACGGTGAACCTCGACCGGGAGTGGCGCCTGATCCACGAGGAGATGCTGAGGACGGTTGGTGCGGGCGGCGGTTAGCTGGCGGGTGCGAGGCCGCGAAATGTAAACCAGAGTTTCCATCCTGTGCACTCTGCTTTACATCACGACCCGCTCATGGGATCCTCCGCACCTCGCAAGGCCCGGGCCGAGGCCTCCGAGAACAAGAAGTCCCGAACCGCTATGGAAGCGCCCCGTTTCCGGAGCGACCCTTATCCGCAGTGGGCACCTACCCCGCTCCACAGCGGGATCCGGGAACCCCTGTTTCCCCAACCGACCTGCGACAATGAGCTCCCCGGTACCCCGACGACACGACCAGTCCTACAAGCTCCTGTTCGCGCTGCCGGTCGCGGTGCATTCGATGATCCGTCGCCACGTCAGCCGCGAGCTGGCAGACGAACTCGACTTCGACCGGATGGAGGCGTTGGCCACCGAGCGAATCACGACCGGGCAGATCCGCTCCCAAGCCGATCTCATGTGGCGGATTCACTTCAAGGGCAGCGCGCGGTATCTGCTGCTTTCCATCGAGTTCCAGTCGCGACCGGATCGATACATGGCCGTGCGGGTGCTCTACTACGTCGCGATCGCCTACCATGGCCTCATCGGACAAAAGGTCCGTCGCCAGCTTGGACCGCGCGGGAAACTGCCCCCAACGCTGGCGGTGACGATCTACAACGGTCCGGATCGCTGGACGCCCCCCGACGATGTGTACGACCTGATTGAACCGGTACAGGGCTGGCTCGCCGGGCACCAGCCCAAGCTGCAGTACGAGGTGCTTGACCTGCAGGCGTTGGCCGGCCAGGATCCTGAAGGGCAGGACGTAGTGTCGTGGATTGCCAGCATGGAGTTGGACCCGTCGCTGGACAACGTCCTGCGCGTGGTGCGACGTGTGCGCGAGGCGTACCCCGGACCGGAACATGCGAGGCTCCGGCAGGCGTTTCGGGAGTGGATCCTGGGCGCGGCGGAGTTGTGGGGGATCGGCGAAGAGGCTCTGGCACAGGTGAAGTCAATGGAGGAGGCGTGGATGATCTACCATGCGATTGAGGAACAGAAGGAGCGGGTCCACCGCGAGGGGCTCGGGCGGGGGCGCGCGGAGGGCCGCGCCGAGGGGCGCGTGGAAGGCGGGGTGGCTATGGCCTGCCGGGTTGCGAGGCTCAAGTTCGGCCCGGAGACCGCCGAGCACCTGTCGCAGTTGCTGGAGGAGATGACCGACCCAGAGCGGATCGCCAGCATCGGAGACCGCATCATCGAATGCGAGACGGGTGCGGAACTGCTGGCACGCGCCCGAGACGACTGATGGGTCAACTGCGGTTTCCACAATGACGACGTTGCAGAGCGACGGCTCAGGGATCAGGCCGCCCTTCTGCTGAGCTTCTCGCGCCCAGGGTTCCAAGGCGCACGGCGATGGCCTCTTCCCTCACGAAGTGCAGCCGGATCACCCTCGGCATCTCCCGGTCGTCGAAGTGGCACAGTACGGCGTCCCGGACCATGTCCTTCAGGTCGTCCCAATCATCGCCCTGAGTGAAGACGCTGTGGCCCAGCGCCCGGGCGTCGTAGCCGCCTTCGGGAGCCTCTGTCACTTCAAAGATGATCTCGCGCATCTGGTCGCTCCTGGCCTTCCGTCACGAAGTGCCCGCCGGCGCGCAGGGCTGGAATCCCATCACCGCCGCCCGCTCGCATGATCGCCGTGGTCCCGCAGCTGCGCGTCGAACCATTCATGGATCGCCGATACCAGCGCCGGTTCCTCGGCCCTGTATGTAATCCGGGCACCGAGTTCGATTTCTACGTATTCGATCGCAAGTCCCTCATGCCCCATGACCAGCTCGTGGAGCCCGGCCATGTCCTCGCCATGAATCATTGCGGGGTCGTGGAAGTCGCCCCTCGCAAAGCGCTCGGCCTCCTCTTCGAGGTGCTCCCGAATGAGCGCGACCTGATGCGGATCCACGGAGTCCGCCACGACCTCCTGAATGCCGCCGAACTCCGTCTTCTCGAAGAAATGGGTGGTCGCGTCGAGATCGAAGGGCATCACCTGCGCACCCGCGGCCGCCACTTCGGCCCGGCGGTCCGCCATTTCGGCCTGGTGCTCCTCCACATCGGACGACTGATCAGCCTCCACGCATCCCAGAACGGCCAGAGCGCCGAGGGCCAAGATTCTCCTTGTCGGAACCATCGATCGACTCGCTCCGGGCGGGGGCCCGGCTTGATTGGTCAATTGCAGCTTACATATTGTAGCCCAGCCTTTACATCCTTCCAGACCCCATGACCGACCGACTACCCGAAGGACTCCTGCCAGGCGGCACATCCCCCGTCTTCACCGAGGACACCCTCCCAGCCGCCCTCCAGGCCGAACACACCCTGGCCCCCGGACACTGGGCAGCACTCAACGTGCTCGAAGGCAGCCTCCGCTTCGTGAACCTCGACACCGGCGAGGAACGGCTGATCTCGGCACCGGACCTCGTCACGATCCACCCCGGCCTTCCTCACAGGGTGGCCATTGAGGGCCGGGTGCGCTGCCGGATCGACTTCTACCGCGAGCCGTCGGCCGACGGCGCTGACAACCAGCCCCCGACAATCGGAGAGATCATGGATTCAGCGGCAGAGATCGGGAAACGCGGGGTTCGTACGGTTCAAGCCGGGGTGGGCGCCGTCACCAGAGCCGCCGGGAGGATACCCCGCGTGGTCCGCCGGGTTGCGGGCAAGGACGAAGCCGATTCGGAGACGCCCCCGGAAGAGGTCATCGTCGAAGGGCTCCCGGACGAAGCCATGGAGTCCTACCTGAGCGTGCTGGTCTGGCTCGTGCATACCGGCGACAAGCAGATCGACGAACGGGAGATGTGCGAGATCCAGTTGCTGATGACGCAGCGGGAGTGCAGCGCCGAAGTGCGCAAAGCCGTTCGCGGACACCTCGAGAACCCGCACATCCTGGACGCCCGGAAACAGATCGGGCAGATGCTCGAACGCGGCCCCATAGCCGGAAACGACACGCAACTGGCCCTGAAGTGCGCACTGATGAAGGACGCCATCCGGGTGTGCCGCGCCACCTCCGAGGGCCCCGCCCGCGAGCAGCCCGGAATCCGTCAGCTGGCCGAAATGCTCGATTTGGATGACAAGAAGATCCGGGTCATCGAAGACGTTTGCGAGCAGGACGAGAAGATCCTGTCGGGCGAATTGTCGGACTCACAGATTGCGGACAAGGCGAAGGAATTGGCGGCACAAGCAACATCGGTCGGTGTGCCGGTCGCCGCCGTCTACCTGAGCGGCAGTGTGACCGGCCTCAGCGCCGCCGGCATCGCTTCAGGACTCGCGGCCCTCGGAATGGGTGGCATGATGGGTCTGTCCGCCATGGTGACGGGCATCGGCGTGGCCATCATCGTGGGCGGAACCGCGTACAAGGGCGTCCGATGGGTTCTGGGTGGGTCGGAACGGGGCCGGGCGTCGCTTCGGGAACTGATGCTGCAGGAGGTCCTGCGCATCCACCAGGGAGCGATCATCAGCCTCGGTGAGGACATGGCGCACTTCGGCGGGCGCATCGCGGCCCTGTCTGGGGAGACGGAAAGGAACCGCGCCGTCATCGACAAGCTGTTCCGCGAAGTAGCCTTGTTGTCCCGGTCGGCCGGCGCGCTCACGCAGCTCGGCGAGCGGGCAAGCAGCCTTGAGGATGCGCTGCAGAAGGAAGCGAGCGGTCAAGCGACTCAATGAAAGAGAGCATGCGAAAGCAGACTGAGCGGGCGGCTCTCGCCCAGCGGTTCCAGCTGGAAGCGCTGCAACGTGCCCTGCAATCTCTGGAGGGCGAACTATCGGTCCTGGAATCGGAAACCGCCATCCAGTCGGACGAGTTGTCACTTCTGGACGAGTTGGTCGCGCAGTTCTACGCCGAGGCCGGCCTGGCGCGTCCCTCCGAACCGGCCCAACCCGCCATCCGGACCCTGGCTGACGACGACCGGCCAGACCATCCGCGGCCCTACTTCCGCAACGTCGACCGATACATCGCAGATCAAGAGGTCGAGGTAACCGGGGATCCACTGGCCCAACTCCTCCCCCCGCATCGCGCCACCGAGATTCGACGCCGTTTCCAAGCCGACATCGGCCCGGCAGCGTGGGATCGCTGGGACTACGGCGCCATCGCGCTCGCCGTCCT
>CAYWUV010000088.1:0-24629 GCA_964461235.1 uncultured Bryobacterales bacterium
GCCGGCCCCGCAGCGGCTTGCGAGACCCAAAAAGGCTAAATTGAGAATCCCTGCGGTAGAGTGGTAGAGTGATATCAATTAAATGACGTTGTGATACTAGTAATTGCAGCTAAGTGAAATCCGAGAGTGCGCGGCCGAAGTCGGGCCGCTTTATCCTTCGAATGCCTCCAGCGCTACACGCAGCGCTAGAGGATGCCGCGCGCGCCAGCGGCCTCTCGCTCAACACTTACTGCGTTCGGCAGCTTGCGACGGTGGGCCTTGGTGTTGTGGGTGACAAGGACGCCGTCCCCCTCGTCGCTCGCGCCCACGAGGTGGTTGGTGATTCGCTTTCTGCAGTCGTCCTTCATGGTTCGTGGGTGCGTGGCGAGGCCACTCATGCATCCGATGTCGATGCCCTCATCGTTGTGGACACCGGTGTTGCATTGAATAGAGCCTTGTATCGCGCATGGGATTTGCCGCCAATCGTCACGTGGCGTGGCCGCCGTTTGGACCCGCACTTCGTGCATATGCCTGACGACGGAGAGTTTAGCGGCTTCTGGGCTGAGATCGCGCTGGATGGGATGGTGTTGGTCGACCGCGATTGGAAGTTGTCGGCCCGATTGTCGCGTGTGCGGCGCGCCATTGCGGCCGGACACTTGGTACGGCGTGTTGCGCACGGACATCCTTACTGGAAGGAGGCCGCTCAGATGCGGAATCGAGCTCTCGCTGCCGACCATGTGATGCGCGCCACGGCTCGCCTGCATGCGGTCGATGTCTTGTATGAGGCAGGTAGCTGGGCCGACGTGGTTCGTGAATCGCAGGAGGTCGTTGAACTTGCCCTGAAGGGTCTGCTCCGCGCTGTGGGCGTCGACCCGCCGCGCGTGCACGATGTAGGGGACGTCCTGAAGGCTGAGCGGAGTCGACTGTCTCCCGACTTGGCCAGCGATGTCGACCAACTGGTGGGAGCCTCGCGGACTTTGCGACGCGACCGTGAACTTGCCTTTTCTGGAGCCGAGGACCTGACCCCAAGCGACTTCTATCAGGTCGAGAACGCTGATGAGGCGCGCGCTGCTGCAAGGCTCGTTGTTGACTGCGTACGGCCACATGTCCTTCCGGTGTCGCCGGAGTAGACCCGCAACAGGTCGATTGGCAAGGCATCCCGCATCAGAGAGCCCCGTGAAAGAGGGACGCCGAACCGATAGCCACCAACGGGGTGCCATAGGAGCCGGACGCCCTGGAGCCGTTGTGCCGGTCTTTGGCAAACGGTACGACCAGGTCCCGTCGGGTCCGCCGTACCTGACAGGCTGCGGGAGCTACGGCCCCGCGTCCACACGCGCTCCGGGAACGGGGAGTGCTCCCTCAGAACACGAACCTCAGTCCGAATTGGACGAGTCGCTGCGTGCGTTGGAATCGGTTCTCGCTGCCGGCCCTTGTGATTCGTCCCACAGCTGGCGACGCTATGTTCGAGTTCGGGTTGTTGAAGTGGGGCGTGTTCGTCACGTTGTAGAACTCCGCCCGGAACTGGATTCGCTTACCCTCGCTGACGCTGAAGTGCTTGTGGATCGAAACATTCGCTAGTTTCGTTCCCGGGCCGAAGAGCACGTTCCGTCCGGAGTTGCCGAACTGGCGGAATCCCGGTGCCACGAAGGCCTCCGTATCGAACCATCGACGGACCGTCTGCTGGCTGTCTGGGAGGTTTCCGTCACCAATCCGGTCCGGCCTAGTTCCTTCGCCGATGTTCAGAGTATTCGGTCCGCCAGGACTGAACGGATAGCCGTCAGTGAACGTGAACAACCCATTGATCTTCCATCCGCCGAGGATCTGGTCAACAGCAGAAGGGGCGTTGCCGAGCAGCGCCTTGCCGCGGCCGATCGGCAACTCATATCCGATAGTCGCGTTGACCGAGTTGCGCAGGTCGAGACCGCTGTTGCCCCGGTTCCCGGAGAGGTCCGTGATCGGCTGACCCCCGGTTGCTTCGTCGATGTTGTGCGACCAGGTGTAGTTGAGTTGGTACTGCAAGCCTCGCGAAAAGTGCTTGCGGAGAGTGGCTTGCAGGCTGTGGTAGTTGGAATTGCCCCGGGTCTGCACGATGTTGACCGCCGCGTGATTCGGCCAGCGTCTCCGGAGAGTGATGGGCCCGTCTCCGGGAACGGCTTGATTGAAGTTGATCTGCTGGCGCAATGCGGTTGCCTTCGATCCAACGTAGGCCACAGTCAGTTGCTGCTGTGCCGGAAGCTGCTGCTGGATCGCAAGATTCCATTGCTGCATGTACGGAATGGCGTAGCTGCCAGGATCGTACCCCCGCCGACTCTGTCCCGGAGAGAGCAGTTCCCTCACTCGTAGCGGACCATCGGCCAGGCCCCGTGCACCTTCGAAGTCCCCTTGCGAGTTGTCGACCCGCGTGTTGACAAAGAATGGCGCTTGCGAGAGGAGGCCCGCGTTGAGGTGGATCGGTTGACCGTTGTAGTAGATGCCGTAAGCAGAGCGAACGACCGTACCGTCCCCGATCCGGTACGCCAGTCCGAAGCGCGGAGCCCAGTTGTTCAGATCATTCGCAATGCCGCTTCTCCATGGGTAACGGCCTTCGTTCACCGGTGTTGGATTCCCCGACTCGATATCGAACTGGATCAGCCGGTCACCGACTTCGGTCTGCGGGTAGTCTGCCAGAAGATCGTATCGGACCCCGAGGTTCAGAGTGAGTCTCGGAGTTACCTTCCAGTCATCTTGGAAGTACCATGCGTAGTCGGTCCTGCGCATTCCGCGAGTCCCTTGCATGTACACCAGCTGTATGTTCCCTGGTTTCCCTAGGAGAAGCTCGGCAGGGCCGAATCCCGTTCCCTTGGCGTTGGCAGGATTGTTCGTGAACCTGAGAACGAATCCGAACTGCCCGCGGGGTCTCGAGGTTTGGAAGCCGTTCGTGTGACGACGCACTGCATCGAACCCGAATCGAAAGCTGTGGTTGCCTCGGGTCATTTCGAGGTTGTCGCTGAACTGAATGTTGTTCATTGGCAGGATTGCCGGGTTCCACAGGTTGTCTCCCAAGTTGCGGTACCCGGCGGCAGCGATGACGGACAGGCCGGTCGTGTACTCATCTACGTTTACATTCGGAATGCCGAACTCCTCGGCGGTGTTGCGACCGCCATTCAGCGAGACGGCCCGCAAATCCTCGCGTGTGAATCCGGCTCGGACTTGATTGATCGTTCTCGCATTGAGGATTTGGGTGTGGCTGATCACGATCTGCGTCGCGGGTGCCTGGACTTGGACAAAGGGCGTTGCTATCGGACCGAAAACATTGGCGAAGCCGTTGACGAAATCGGCTCGGCCTCTGGTCAGGCGGAAGAAGCCGCGGGATCCTCCGCTGAAGTCTTGATCGATCTTGACCGTGCCTTGGTCGGCATCCTGAGTGTTGCCGGCCTCCGTGGTGAAGTTGGCGGCGAGCCCGGGACCTGTCGGTTCCGGAAAGAACCGCAGGACCCGCAGACCCTGCGGGCTGAAGCGCGATTCCGGTATCGAATTGTTCTCGAACGGGTTCCGGACGAGCTTGCCAGCCTCGTTCGGGATCGTTGTGAGTGGATCGAAGATTCGGTTCCTGCCGGTCACCTCGCTGAAGTCCCCGTTCCTCATCAGGTTCGTCGGGACGCTTGCGATGTTCGTGGTGCTTTGGCGTGTCCGCGTCGCCTCATAGGACAGGAAGAAGAACGTCGAGCCGTCCTTGCGGCCTAGTGGCCCGCCGATCGTGGCACCCATCATGTTCCTTCGCAGCGGAGTCTTGTCTCCGGTATTGAAGAAATTCCTCGCGTCGAGGGCGTCGTTTCGCAGAAACCAGAAAGCGGATCCGTGGAACTCGTTGGTGCCGGACTTGTAGCCCATGTTCAGAGTCCCACCCGTCCTTCCGTAGCGCGCGTCGGGTGCGGATGTTTCCACACGGTACTGCTCGAGCGCCTCGATCTCCGGGAACACCATCACGCCTTGGCCCTGATGGTTGCTGTTGTTCTGAAGGCCGTCGACCACGAAATTGTTGTCCGTCATGTGACCGCCGTTGACGCTCGACACCGTGCTGCCTCGAATCTGAGACAGCGGCAGGCCAGAGTTGTGAGGCTGGGCCAAGACAACCCCGGCGCTGTAGCGCATCAGGTCCACGAAGTTCCGGGAGATGTTCGGGAGTTCCTTGACCTCCTCCTCGGAGCGCAACGTGCTCAGTGTGGCAGTCTCGGTCTGCAGGACTGCCCCGATGGCTTCCACATCAATCGACTCGGCGACGGCGCCGACTTCGAGTGCGAAGTCTACCGCGATTCTTTCGGATAGGTTCAGCGCGACTTCTTTCGCTGCCGTCTGAAAGCCCTCGCTGGAAACCGTAATGCGGTAGGTTCCTGGCGGTAACGGCGGGGAAACGTACAGTCCGGAGGCGTTCGTCTCCCGGGTCAACTGGTAGTTCGTGGCGGTGTTGAGGACCTCCACGTTTGCGCCGGGAATGACCGCCCCCGTGCCGTCCGAAACGGTGCCGCTCAGTACGCCCGTGTCGACTTGTGCAATCAGTGTGGCACTGCAAGCGACCAACGCAATGACGATGAGATTCGCCCTTCTTGCTTGTTGCATCTCGTTCCCCCTAGTGGCTTCTCGACCCCTTGGACGTCCCGGGCCTGGCTCTGGTCGATGCAACGAAAAGGCTTGCACGGTGATCGCATTGACAGGGTGCCCTTTTGCCAGTTCGCGGTCAGACTCGTCGTCCGAGCAAACTATATTGGGCCCCCCCCGGGTGTCTTGTCAACGCCGGTCTCGCCATTTGCGGGGAGAAAATACGCGGTACGTAGTGCCGTAGGTGGTCAGTAGGGTGTTCCAGTGAGCCAAGCGGGCGGGCGACACCGTTGACGATTCAGTAAGTTCGCCGGTGCGCAGGTCCGGATTTTGTCGGTTCCTTCTGCGCGTCCTTACCGGGCTCGTTCACCTGCCGCAAGCGTTCGGGCGACAGTTGAGAGGCGGTTGCGGAGCGACCCATCGAGTGTAGCCTTCCAGCCGGGGCCTCGTCTCCGGTTTCAATCCGCAGATGTTTCCTCCCCGTCAGGCTCTACCGGCTCGGCCGTGCACTCCCCAACCAAAATGCCCCACCCCCCTGCGCGGGGGTCAGGGTCACTGCCCTCTGCGAGCGAGTTGGCCTCCAGAGCGGCGATTCGCGCCTCGGCCCGCTCTCTCGCCTCGGATTCCCGGGCGGCCCTCTCCTCGGCATCGCGCCTGACCTGCGTCACCAGTTCCTTGTGCCAGCGATAGTCCGCCCTGCTCCGCAGGTCCCGCACCCGCAGGAACGACCCTTCCGGACGGAACGACACTCCGAGCGCCTCACTCCGCACCGAGCCCGCCTCCGGACCTAGATCCGGGTCCGGCCCTAGCTCCCGGTACCCCGATCCCTCCAGCGCGTACCCCGCCAGCCGCGGACCCGCACGCTCCGGGTCCGGCTGGAACACAAAGTACTCCCCGATCCCGATCCGAGCGTACAACTCCTTCTTGGCCACCCGGTTGCGCACCTCGCTCGACGGCGAGATCACCTCCAGCGCGAAGTCCGGCGGCTTGCCCTCCTCCCACACCTTGTGCGTGCCCCGGCCCCCCAGGTCGTGGTCCAGCACCACGATCAGGTCCGGGGCCACGTACTTGCCGACCCGCTTGCCCAGCACCAGCCGCTCGTCGGCCTCCCCCTCGGCGTAGTAGAGGAACATGCCGCCTTCCACGACCACGTTGGGAACCTTGCGGAAGTGCTCCCGCAGGCTGATGCGCAGCTCCACGACCGCGTTGGCTTGCAGGGGGTTGTCGGGCAGGAAGTGGCCGTCCGAGTCCGGGTACGAGAGGGGCTCGACGACCGCCAGGCGCGGCACCGGCTCGGCGACCGGGACGGGCAGGGCGCGTTGCTCGATCCTGCCCTTCCTCGCCATGCGGGGCGCTGCGGGAGCAGCCGTCCCGCGCCGGTCGAGCATAGCACGCATTTGGCGGTCTGCTACGGGGGGGCGAGCCGGAAACGCCGGTCGAAACCGGGCGGTGCGCACACGTCCTCCGGTCCCCTTACGGCTCACTCGAACAGATATCACCTGCCGGATAGTCTTGACCACTCTGAGGACTCGTTGGGTTAGGAAGCCATTGACGGTTGGCAACGATGGTGGCCCGCCCGATCTGGGGACCGGCGTTGGTGGTGCGGGCGGTTGGCCGCGACCTGTCGATTCTTCCGGTCCTCAGGTCATCGATTCATGGGTTGTCGAGTGGATTCCAGGCTCGTCTTGATCGGCACTGTCCGAGCAAAGCGAAACCGGCCATGCGAGAATACCTCACCGTGGAGCATGCGGTCCTGATCAGCAAGCGGATCTATCCGGAAGCGATCGCCTATTTGAAGGACTGTGTAGAGGTGGACTACAACAAGTCCGACGAGAGCCTGACCCCGGCGGCCCTGCGCAGTCGCCTCGCCGGCAAGCAGGGCCTTGTCAGCCAGTTGACTGATCGGGTCGACGCTGCACTCATGGATGCGCTGCCGGTTCTGAGGGTCGTCTCCAACGTCGCGGTGGGATTCGACAACATCGACGTTGCTGCCGCTACGCAGCGTGGCGTCATTGTCACCAACACGCCAGGGGTCCTCACCGAGACGACCGCCGACCTGGCGTTCGCCTTGATACTGGCCGCAGGAAGGCGCATCGGGGAGGCCGAGAGATACCTGCGAGCCGGTCGGTACAAGCAGTGGGGCATTGATCTGCTGGTCGGACGGGACATCTGGGGATCGACGTTGGGAGTTGTCGGCATGGGACGCATCGGCCAAGCGGTTGTGCGTCGCAGCCAGGGATTCAACATGCGAGTGGTGTATCACGATCCGATCCGACAGAGCGAGGAAATCGAGCGCGAGCTCGGAATCACTTACGTGTCCATGAGCGAATTGCTCGCTCAATCAGACTTCGTGACGCTGCACTGCGCCCTGACATCCGAGACACGTCACTTGATCGGATGGGTCGAGCTGCGGGCGATGAAGCGGACAGCCGTACTGGTCAATACCTCGCGTGGCCCGGTCGTTGATGAAGCGGCCTTGGTCGACGCTCTCGACGCGAACATGATTGCCGCCGCCGGACTGGATGTGTTCGAAAACGAACCCCAGGTGCACCCGAGATTGCTTGGCCTTGAGAACGCATTGATCGTTCCGCACATCGCGAGCGCTTCCGTCGCCACCCGGACGCGCATGTCGATGATGGCGGCGGAGAATATGGCCGCGGGTCTGTCGGGCAAGCGACCAGCCAACATCGTGAATCCCGAAGTGCTTTGACCGCGGCAAACCAGGGGTCTGCGTGATCGTGGAACGGCCCTTTGGGAGACCGTCACTTGCGCCACTGGCGCAGCGCTCCTCGTTGTTTGTCTTATGGAGTCCCTCTACGCAAAGTCGATGGTTCCGAATTCCATCGGGTGGGATTCCGGATCGTCCAGCACGCTCGCATTCGCCGTGGAGGCCCGATGAGTCCGACTAGCCGAATCGCCCTGGAGTCAACGGCGCTGTAGCACGAGTGCCCAGTCTTCGTTGTCGGGTGCCGAGTACCTGCCCGAGTCCGGGGACGAGCGTTCTCCGGTCCGGGGGTTGAACCAGAGCGCGTTCACGGAGGTTCGCAGGAGGTCCTGTGCCAAGAGGACCTCTCCACCCCGCGGGAGGTATATCACTGCGAGGTCGCCTGCTTCTGACATGGCTGCACCGATATGATGATGCGGGTCGTCGGACTGGTTCAGGATCAATTCCTGCCTTGGTCGAAGAGTCCACCACTCGATCGATTGGAACAGGTCAGCCACGTGCCGGACGTGTCCGCTGCCGGGCATTCGCATTGCCTCCATCCACGGCCGCGCAATACCGAACCTCTCGTGGTTCAGGGCCACACGAGCTTCGACCTCCCAACTCCATATGCCGTGGGCTCCGTAGGTGACGCCTGCCGTCGGGGTGTTCAGAAGGCTCCACCAGAGTTGCCGGCGCACGTCGTCGGCAGTATGGGGCTGGTCTCGTTCCAAGGCGATGATGTCCTCGTAACCGGGTTCGGAGTTGATGACCGGCCTTATCGGCTCCTGCTGCCACTTCTGGGTCGGGGGCCCGGACTGGAGCCATTCGAGGGTCACCGGGCCGCCCCCGTGACTGCTCTGGTAGATGATCAGGTCAAGCCACTCCTCGTCGGAGAAGTCGTCAAAGAACCATTGCCGGCCTTGCGGGTGGATGGTTGCCGGAGCATGCTCGCGACCGCCGAAGACGCCCCGGCCGATCCTGCGCCAGCGGGCACCGCTCTCGCCTGAAAAGTTCTCGTCGCCCGCCAGAATCCAGACCACGTGGTTCGCTTGGTAGCGCGCCACCAGGTACCTTGCGAGCTTGATCGCCTGGCTCTCGGGGAGCCTGCCGGGGTTCCGCTCGGGTTCTCCGAGCGTCCACAGGAGCACGGGAGCGGCCAGTAGTCCGGCATCATTGATCGCTTCGATCCGCTGGTCGATGCGATCGAAGAAACGCGGGTTGATCGTGATCTGCTCGAAACCCGTGTAAGCGATTGCGCCTTCCGCGTTCGCGTCGGCGGCACGCCATTGCGTCGTCACGAACTGGATCGCAGTAAAGCCCTTGGCGGTGCGGTCGGCAAGGTAGGTGTCCCAAGCTTCGTCTGTCGACATCAACGCACCGTTCCAGGCCGTGTCCGCGAGCCAGAAGAAGGGAGTCGAGTCGGCATGGGCCAGGTAGCGGCTGTTGGAAGAGACGTGCACGGTTCCGTGCGTCAGGAAGGCCGTTGATGGCTCCGCATCAGCGGCGACAACGAACGCGCCCTCTTGACCGTCGAGCCCCGGTACGGGCGGAGCCGAGGCGGTGCGATAGTTCCAAGTGCCGGCTTCGTCCGGCATGAAACGCACTTTCCAGTGGCTTCCGCCATCCCAGAAGCCTTCGACGGTGTGGGCAGTACCGCTAGGGGCTTCCAGGTTCACCGTCATGATCGTGTCGTCAGCCACACCATCGGAGGCCGTGAACGATTCTTCCCATCGGCCCCACAGCGCAACGGGTTCAATGCTCTGGCTGGTTGGGGCACAGGCTGCCCAGACCGTGGCTAGAAGCACGTAAGCATTTGCTCTCATCGAGTCTATCTCCCTTCCCGTGGTTGCCGGAGACCGTCGCCGGCGACTTCCTGACTCCACTCGTGTCCGAGATACATCGTATAAGGCGAATCGATTTGGGACTAGTACCAGTTGAGATACGGTCTGTCGGGGCTGATGATGCTAGCAGGGGGGGCCCATTTGGGCGATTCCAGAATCCCGTATCGATCGCCAAACTACCAAGATGTCCTGCACCTTGTGCGTCCACTTGGAGACCGCCGGATTCTCGTTCGGCCGGTCGATGTAGCGTTCGATCCGCTCCTGCGACGCCTGCTGAGTCTCGACCTGCAGCCCGCACGAGGAGCTGTTTGTTAGCGTTGCGAGGAACGCTTCGACCAGATTCAGCCACGACCCGTCCACTGGCATGAAGGCGAACCAGAAGCAATTCGCCGTCGTTGCTGGGCACGCCCGCGTCTCGTTCGAAACGTATGCCGGATAGTTGTCCAGCACCAGACGGATTCGCACTCCGGAACAACTCACCCATTCCAGCTGTCGCCGGCAACCGACGAACCCTGGCGGCCGTGCCGATCCAGTACGACCCAAGCCCGCGCCTCCGGGGTGATCCGACCGGGGCGGCTGTTGCGCAGCAGGTTGGTCAGCGCCCCCAGCTGCAGCCCTATGTCGATGCAGCGCTCCACCTTGCCTGCATGCCATCGAACACGTTGATCCGTACCGATGTAGAGTCGGGGTGGAAGCTTGCCCGCGTTCGGGCGGGCGACTACAGTAATTTCTATCGTCCTCGGAGATCTCGGGCCTCCGTGTCCGGCTGTTCGTGGCATGCGGTGCACAGGGAAGGACCCTTCGATGGGAACCAAAGCAACGCTCGCTGTTGCCGCCTGGTCTCTGACCTTGACGATGGCGCAAGGCGCGCAGATCATCCGCGGATCCTTACCGACTGATTCGGTGACAGCAGGCGTCGTCGAGTACGCGATCCTGCTTCCTGACGGCTACTCTCCCGACGGCGAGCGACTGCCGCTGTTATTACTCCTCCACGGCGCGGGGGGCGACCGTGAGCAACTCGCAAGATTTGAGCCGCAGATCAGAGAGATGTGGGCCGCGAATGATCTTCCCAAGATGGTGGTGGCGACTCCGTCGGTGGGAGCAGGATCCATCTACATGGATAGCTATGACGGCAAGGAGCGCTGGGAATCCTTCGTCATGGAGGAGTTTCTGCCCCACCTGAAGCGGAAGTACCGGGTTAGCCGCGAGCGGAAAACCACGATGGTGACCGGCAGTTCGATGGGCGGTTTCGGTAGTTTGCGGCTCGGATTCAAGTACCCCGAGATCTTCGGGGCCCTCGCGGCGATGCAACCCGGTGCCTGGCCGGGCCTCACTTGGGACCAGGTCCCAGAACGTAACAAGATCCGACCTCCGGATCGCATTGTCAAACTCTTCGGGGATCCGTTTGACCATGAGCGGTTCCAGCGAGAGAATCCCGCATCGATCATTGAGAGCGACCCGTCCGGACTCCAAGACTCGGCGATATACATTGAGGTCGGTGATGAGGACGGCTTCGGTTTCGTCGAGGGCGTCAATTTCTTGCACCGCCTGTTGTGGCGTCATCGGATCCCACACGAATTTCGCCTCGTGCGCTGGGCAGATCACGCTGGCAGTAGCGTCATGGAGCGTTCGCGGGACCGGTTCCGCTTCCTGGCTCGCTATCTGGAACAGCCGGGCGCTCCGGAGCCGGCTCGAGAGAGTTTCCGCAAGCGGATGGCCGAGAGTCATCGATCGAGGGGGATGGAGCCCTTCGGATTCTGGCCGAACTCGACGCTGCGCTCCTACAGTTCGGGGGATAGTTCTATCGATCACCAGCGAGCCGTTCGCGATTCCGAGGAAGTTCGAAGGGAGATGGGGATCATTCGCATTGCTGATATCAGTTACGCCAGCAGCCCTGGGACTGCCCCGGGGAGACAGAAATTGGACATGTATATCCGCGAGGGGCTGGCGGACGCCCCCGTCGTGCTGTACGTGCACGGAGGCGGGTGGATTCGCGGCGATAAGGACAGAGCCTTATTCAAGCCAACGCTCCTGGTTCCAAGGGGGTACCTGTTCGCGTCAATGAACTACCGTTTCCACCCGCAGGCTGGCCTGCGCGAGATGGCCCAGGATGTCGCGGCAGCTGCCGCTTGGCTCAGACAGCACGCGGCGAAGTACGGAGGCGACGGCTCGCGGATTGTACTGATGGGGCACTCCGCGGGGGCGCACCTGGTATCAGTTGTTGGATCCAATGAGGTGTACATGGAGCAAGCTGGTTGCTCGTTGAGCGACCTGAGTGGAGTGGTTGCGATCGATACAGCGATGCTCAATGTGCCATCCAGGATGGAGACGGCGGGGCAATCCCAGTTCCGGGTGTTCGGAAGGGCGTCGGAGGAATGGATCCGGGTGTCACCTTGGCATCACGTCGAGAGCGGGAAGGGCATCCCTCCGTTTCTGCTCCTCATAGCCGACGGCCGCACGATCTCGCGCGAGCAGGCGACGATGATGAGTGCCAAGCTGGAACAGCACGGAGTCGATGTTTCCACCCATGAGGCGGAGGGCCGGGCGCATACGCCTCTCGACACCTACCTGGGGGTTGAAGGCGATGCAAGCACCCAGGTCCTCATGGAGTTCTTGGAGCGGAATGTAGGCGCCCGGTAGCATACTGAACCCTCCGGCCACGTCTCCGGATTGTTGCCAGCCCGCAGTGGGCTGCTCTCGCTACAGACTCGAGCTGTTGACTTGGTAATCGCGATGAACGGGCTCGGATACAGAAGAGTGACCTATATGTTCGTCGGGGGCCAGCAGGGCCGGTTGGCGCCCTCTTGACAGGTCCTCCCGCTCTCAGATGGTGAAGCCGTCGTACCTCGGGAATCCCTGGGACACGGTGCTAATTCCGGGTATTCTGAGTGCCTTCACGGACTGTCAAGTAGCTTCCAGCGCTTACGCCCTCCAGTCGATTGATCGTGCCACTCGGCCAGCGGACCTCGATCCACTCCGCGACAGACGCGGAACCCAACCCCAGAAGCTCGCGTGGGTCGTGAGATGACAGGTGGCTGCCCCCGCTAGTCCGGTAGCGGCTTCGCTGCATGCCAGCGGCCTCCCATCCAATCACTGCTCCGACGGCCTCTGCATTGCTGGTCGTTGCAACGAGCCGGATACCGATCCAGTGGTTGCCACGACTCGTCGTGTTGTTCAACAACAGCGGCGTTCCGCCGTTGTTCGAGATCAGCACGTCGGCGTCGCCGTCGTTGTCGTAGTCGCCTACTGCAAGGCCGCGGGCCGAGAAGTTCTCCTCGAACGCCTCGCCAGCAGTGTCGCTGACGTTTCGGAAGTCCGTCCCTTCATTCTCGAACAGCAGCAACCGTTGCTCGTAGGTGACCAGTGGCTTGAACTGCCCGATCATGTCGTCGGGATGTCCATTGGCGATAACGAGGTCGGGATCCCCGTCGCTGTCGAAATCGGAGAAACGCAAGCCCCAGCCGCTGAAGTGTAGCGTCTCGCGGCGAACCTCGAGCGACGCATCGACGAAGTCCAGGCCCTCCGAATTCTTGTAGAGGCTGAACATCTCCTGGTCGATGTTCGCGACGAACAGGTCCTGCCAGCCGTCGCCGTCGTAGTCGGCGGCGTCAACCCCCATGCCAGACCGCACCGTCCCCGCATCGCTGTACGCGACTCCGAACAGCAGACCCTCCTCGGCAAACGTCCCGTTCCCTTGGTTGACGAACAGGAAGTTCTGAACGGTGTCGTTTGCGACGAACAAGTCCTGCCAGCCGTCGCGGTTGATGTCGGTTGCCACGGCACCGAACGCCTTGCTGCCTACGCTCCCGATCCCTGACTCGTTGCTGACGTCGCGGAACGTCCCGTCACCTTGGTTGCGGAACAACAGGCATCTCGTCGGTCGGAACGACCGTGGGATGCAGTAGTGCCTCCTGCCGGCCTCGTTGTCGCCGCAGTATTTTGACTCCTCATTGCTGTAGGAGACGAAGCCCGACACGAACAGATCGAGATGCGAGTCGTTGTCGTAGTCGAACCAGACAGCGTCGGTGAACCACCCTTCGACGGAGACCCCGGCCTTGGCAGCGACTTCTTGGAAGGTTCCATCACCTTCGTTCCGGAACAATTGGTTGCGCCCGTAGGCCGTTACGTACAGGTCGGTATCGCCATCGCGATCAAAGTCAGCAGCAGCCGCCCCCATGCCGAACTCGCCCCCTGCTACTCCGGCCATTTCGGTGACGTCCGAAAACGTGCCGTCCCCGTTGTTGCGGTACAGGGCGTTGCGAAGTTCACCTGCGGGGGTGTAGAAGTCCGATGGGCCGCTGTTGATCAGGTAGATGTCCATCCAGCCGTCATTGTCGAAGTCGAGAAACGCACATCCACTGCCGACTGTTTCGGGCAGGTGGCGCTCTTCCGACTGGGCGTTTTCGTGCTTCCATACGATGCCGCTCTCGGAGGGCAAGACCGTCTCAAACCGGATTGGGGCGGTACGGCTGGCACCGGCCGTTTGCGAGAAAGCGCAGGGTTCCGTTAGGACTCCGCATGCCAGCATTGCCGTGCCAAGCGCACTGGCCCGCCTGGCTCCGATCTGCGGCATCCTTTGAGCTACCACGGGACTCTCGAATCTGAACTACCGCCGTGGCAGGGAGAGCACGGCTCCGTCATAGGGTTGGTCGACACCGCGCAGGTCGCGCTCCTGCTGTTCCTCGTTCAGCTTGCTGATGACCTCTTGTTGGCGTCGGAACAAGTCCGCACGTTTCAACTTGGCATAGGCTCGGGCCAGCATCACATGCGCCGGTATGAACTCCGGCTGGGCTTCAGTTACCTGCTCCAGCAGGATGGCAGCCTCATGCCAACTTCCTTGGGCGGTATGCGATTGTGCCAGTAGATATTTCACCCCCGTGTCAGACTCCTGCAGGTCGTGGGCGGCATGAAGCAAGCGGAGGGCCTGCTCGGACTTGCCGTTCTGCTGAAGGAGCCAGCCCAAGAAAGCGTTTGCGTTGAAATCACGCGAATTGATCTCGAGTTCCTCGCGAAACTCCCGTTCGGCGAGACCCCTGCGGCCCTCGTAAAGGAGGGCGACCCCGACCTGTGAGTGCAGCATCGGAAGATCGGGATTCGCGTCTCGCGCCCGTTCGAGCATTGCGAGCGCTTCGCCGTACTGTTTCTCGGCGAGATACAACGATCCCTTGACCAGGAGGGCTTCCGGCGTCTCGTCGCCTTGCAGCCTCAGGTTGACCAGTCTCCGGGCGCGGTCGACCTTGCCCGCCCTGATGTAAGCCGACCCCAAGGTGTAGAGGGCCTGGCGGATGCCGGGGGCTGCTTCGAGAACGCGTTCGAGGGACCGGATGCCTTCTTCCAGATTGCCAAGCTTGAGCAGGCAAACCCCGTACAGGTGCAGCGCCTGGCTGTTCGAGGGTTGCTGCTCCAGGATGAGCGCGAGTTCAGCGCGGGCCTCCTCGTAGCGATCGGCCTCGACATAGGCCAATCCCAGGAAATAGGCCACCCCTGGGTGTTGTGGTGCCAGTTGCTTCGCCTTCCGCAATGTCTCGACCGCTTCCGCCGATTTCCCGGTCCGCAGGTAGGAGACCGAAAGTTGCGTAAGTGCGTCCAGCCGCTGCGGAGCCTTGCTCGCAGCCTCGCGAAACACTGCGATCGCCCCTTCCGCGTCTCCCTGCTGTTGAAGCGTGGCCCCGCGACGCAGCAGTTCGTCAACCGACTGGGCGCCGGCGCTGGAGGCGAGCACGGCCAGGTACGTCAGGACAAGCAGGCGACCCCGGCAGCCCGCTAGCCCACGGGGAGGAGAAGGTGCCGCCGTCCGGCCCAAGCTTGCCGAGGGCGGAGCCCGCTCCCCCGGTTCGAGGCTGCTCAGTGACACCGTCGTGCCCTCCGCATGATTTTGGCAGAAGAGGGGCGTGGCATTCAGGCACAGACCCGAACTGCGAAAGATCCGGCGCGCGGCTCGAACGCTGACGCGGCCCTCGCTGGACCGCCCGGTCCCGCTGATACATTGTTTGACGTGCCCGTTCGGTTGACACGGCGGCAGGTGCTGTCGCTGGTCGTAGCGGCGTCACCGAGACTGCAGGCGCAAGGTGTGGCGTCCAGAGGCGTACGCGCGCAACCTCGCCCTCGCCCGTCCGGTCTCCCGTACCATGCGCGATTTCAGGACGTGGCAAGGGCAGCCGGCCTGACTGCGCCCACGATCTACGGCTCGGCTGACAACCCTCAGTACATCCTGGAGACCATCGGTTGCGGGGCTGCCTTCCTCGACTACGACAACGATGGCTGGCTCGACATATTCGTGCTGAACGGCCGGACCCTGGAAGGTGTGCCCGACGGAGCTACCAACCGCCTCTACAGAAACAACCGCGATGGAACGTTCTCGGACGTCACCGAGGAAGCCGGGCTCGTACGGCACGGCTGGGCCTCGGCGGTTTGCGTGGGTGACTATGACAACAGCGGTTACGACGACCTGTTCATTACGTATTGGGGGCAGAACTCGCTGTATCGCAACAACGGCGACGGGACATTCACGGACGTCACGGCAGAAGCGGGGCTGGTCCGCCAGGACGTGCGCTGGGGTTCCGGGTGCACCTTCCTCGATTACAACCGCAGCGGCTATCTGGATCTGTTCATTGCGAATTACTTGGAGTTCGATTTCGACCAGGTGCCGCTTCCGGGAGCGTCGTCCGTCTGCGTCTGGAACGGCGTGCCCGTGGTTTGCGGGCCCCGCGGGCTGCGACGCGGCCATCACCTGCTCTACCGCAACAATGGTGACGGCACGTTCGCCGACGTCAGCGAGGAGTCCGGAATTGCGTCCGCCACGGACAGTTATGCCCTGACAGCGGTCGCGGCGGACTTCGACAACGATGGCTGGCAGGACATCTTCGTTGCGTGCGATTCCAGTCCAAGTCTGCTCTACCGGAACAACGGCGACGGCACCTTCAACGAGGAAGCGCTCGAGCGGGGCTGTGCCGTCAGCGAGGACGGTGCCGAGCAAGCTGGCATGGGCATCGCGGTTGGCGACTACGACGGCGACGGCAGCCTGGACCTGTTCAAGACGCATTTCTTCGACGACACGCACGGGCTGTACCGGAATGACGGCGAGGGATATTTCGACGACGTGACGCTACGCTCCGGAATCGGAGTTGAGACGCGCTACACCGGTTGGGGTGCGGGCTTCGCCGATTTCGACAACAACGGGCTGCCGGACATCTTCTTCGTTACCGGCAGCGTGTATCCGCAACTGGGCCGGGAGTTCGAGCGCTACCCGGCAGCCACGCCCAGCGTTCTGTTCCGCAACCTCGGAGGCGGCAGGTTCGAGCAGCTGTTCCAGGATGCGGGCGACGCGATCCAAGTTCCGCGCTGCAGTCGCGGCTGTGCCTTCGGGGACTTCGACAACGACGGCGACGTCGATATCCTGATCGTCAATCTCAACCAGCCGCCAACACTCCTGCGCAACGACCTGCCCGAGGGAACGAACTGGCTCAAGGTCAAGCTCGTTGGCACCGAGTCGAACCGAGGAGGTGTGGGGGCGACGGTGATCGCCTCCTACGGAGGCCGTCGCCAGGCCCAGGCCGTCCTCAGCCAGTCCAGCTTCCATTCGGCCAACGACAGCCGCCTGCACTTCGGACTGGGTGCAGCAAGAGCTGCCGACCTCGAGGTTCGCTGGCCCAATGGCAAGTCCGAATCCTTTGCAGCAGTCGACGCGAACGCACTTGTACGGATCGAGGAGGGTTCCGGCATTGTGGCGCGGACCCACTTGGAGGGTGCGGGTAGTGCGGCTGGTTGACTGTCGAGGTCCGCACCGATACCATGCCGGAAGCCAAGTGACCGAAAGGGGCGATTCGGTGGATCGGAGAGCTGTTCTCAGGACTGCTTCGAACCGAGCCGCCGAGGCGGTGAATCCGTCCCCGCACTGGCGCCGAAGCGGCCCGCTGCCTCCGGCAGGCGAGGCGCGCTCCGCCGAGCCCAGGCTTCAACAGGTCAGCGGCCTCGCGCCCTGCATCGTCTTGGTGTTGGGCACGTTCTGTGGATGGGTTGCGGCGGGCTTCGCCTTCGCGGGCCTCGCGCACGGCCAATTGATCCTGCCCGCGCCGGGCCGGGCGCAGGATTCGGTCGAGCAGTTGATCAACGGGGGTGACCTCGAACAAGCGGAGACCGTCCTTGCCGCGCGGATCGAGGCGCAGGGCGAGACCGCCCGCAATCTCCTTCTCCGAGGCGTCCTGCAGTACAGGCGCGAGAGTTACGAGGATGCGCTGGTCGATCTGAGGCGAAGCTTTGCTCTCGACGAAGAGGATCCCGGCACGAGCAAGGCGCTCGGCCTGTGTTTGGTCAAGCTGGGTAGGCAAGACCTTGCCGAGACGTTCTTTGAAATCGCGACCGAACTCTCTCCCGGCGATTCCATGGGGCACTACTATCTCGGGCTGAACCGCTACACCTCGAAACGATTCGAGCTCGCCGTGCCGGCATTCGAGCAGGCGCTCGCGCTAAGGCCCGACTCGATCGAAGCCCGATGTTACTTGGGCCGCAGCTACGAGGCGCTTGGAGATACCGAGAAGGCAGGCCACCTCTACCTCGCGGCCGTCGGTCTGAACCGCAAGCGGCCGAGCCCGACCAGCGAGCCGCCGCTGCTGTTGGGGGCGATGCTGTTTCGCCAGCAACAACTCGACCGGGCCGAAACCCTCCTGCGGGAAGCATTGGAGTACCACGGGGAAGCCGCGTTGGCCCACTACTGGCTGGGACTGCTGTTCGAGCAGAAGTCCGATCTCTCCGCTGCCACCAGGGCCCTCGAGAGAGCAGCGGGACTTGCGTCGTCCGATCACCGACCGCACTATGCCCTTGCCCGGATCTACCGCCGAACCGGTCAGAGGGCCAAAGCCCTGGAGGCCTTGCGCCGCTTTCGGAAGCTGAGGAAGAGATCGGAATCCGAGACCTATTGAGCTGTCGCGGCGGAAGCGCGGTTCGCAGTCACTCCTCGTCCTTCAGACCGAAGCAATACAGGGTCGAAGAGTAGTCGACGGCATAGACATGCCCGTCGGCTACCGCGATCCCGGTGAAGTGGCTCCAGGTATCGAAAGCCTCCGGACCGGAGTCGAACAGCGTTTTCCCGGTCTGCGCGTCCAGAGCCCTGAGGCGCGCCCTGGAGGCGTCCTCGAGTCGCTGGGTGTCCCTGAGGAGTTCTTCGGAATTGAATTGCCCGTAGGGAAAGATGCCGGCGTTGACGGTCTGCCGGACATTCTCGCCGTTCGCCAGGGCAAAAACTACGTCGTTCGCGATGGCGACCGGCTCGGGTACAGCCATGTCTCCGCTGACCCATTCGGCCTTCAAGAAAGGCGTCCCGGTATCGGGATGGTCTGCCAAGGTAAACGCCATGACGGATCCGTTCGGGTTCGGCCCGTTCGTCGTCGGAAAGTCGGGGGCCTTGACCGAGACCGGTCCCCAGGTGGGGACGTAGACCCACACCTTGCCCGCGGAGTCGACGTAGCTGGAAAAGCCTCCCCAGAGCCCCTTGGCCTCGAACCACTCGTCGTCGTTCGACAGCAGGGGAGTCGTGTACAGGTTGTCGTGGTGGGTCAGGCCCCCCATGTTCTCGGCATCCATCAGGTACAGCACGCCTTCCTTGCCGCCGATGACCACCAGTTCGCGCCCCTTGTATTCGACAACTAGTGCCGAGGCGGTGATGTCGAAGTCGCGCTTCCAAACGTACTCCCAATTCGAGGGCGTGTAATAGTCCACCAACTCCAGCGTCTCCGGATCGAGGCGGAACATCGTGTTGCCGAAGATCCGCTGGCCCGGATTGTAGGGAGCGTCGCCCGTCCCCGCGTAGATCCCGCCGTCCCGGCCGATGGCCACGCCGGCTCGGCCCCACACTCCGGCACCGTACTCCGGCGTCGAACGCCAGACCCGGATCACGATGTTCTCCGGATTCGAAACGTCGATCGACGTGACGCCCGATACGGCCTCCCCGCAATTTTGCGAGATCGTCGTGTACAGCACGTCCCCGATCCGGTTGAGGCTCCATGCCTTGGCGAATGCAGCGACCCATTGCTGCGGGCGGTACTGGTCCCTGCCAGTCCCCAGGTCGAGGGCATACAGCCGTCCGTCCGTGGAAATCGCGTAGATCGTGTTTTTGGCAAGGTCGACCGTAGGTGTTGCGTTGAGCCCCTTGGGGCATAGCCACATGCCCGGGACCTTGTTGGTGACGTCGGTCCTGAATTGCTTCTCCCAGACAATTTCTCCGTTCAGGGCGTCGATGGCGTACATCACGTCACCAGTGCCCGCGATGTACACCAGGTCCTTTTTCGCTCGACGCCCCTCGCCGGTGCGGACGTCCGTCACGACGATGGGAGCCGTGAGCGCTGCCAGGGACTTCGGCTCGTTCTCGACCGTGGTCTTCCATTTCAGGACCATGCTGCCGACGTTGTCGCGGTTCAGGATGACTTCGGATCTGGCCCAGCCGCTGCGGCGGGCGTCGTAGCTGAAGGTTAGCCAGTCGCCCGCATGGCATGGCAGGGCTGCGACGAATGCTGCGAACAGCGCTAGATTGCGAGTCTTCACTTGGAGGTGCTCCGATGTCGAGAGCCGCCCTATGGTCCGGAGGGCCGATCGGGCTGCTCTGGCGGAAAGCCTAACAGGATGCGCTGGTCCTTTGCCCTGCGCTCCGCTTGCAGCCGCCGGTATTCGTCGAGCTGCTCCTTGTGCGCCGTAGCATTGCCGACGGAGCGATACGCACGGGCAAGCTGGTAGCGCGCGCCAGGATCGTCCGGGTCCGCCTGAACGGACTCCTCAAGATGGCCGACTGCTTCCTCGGCTCGCTCCAGTTCGAGGAGGAGCTTCCCGAGCGCCAGGCGCGCCTCGCCAAAGCCGGGACGTAGCGTGACAGCCCGTTGCAGGTATTCGAGCGCTTCGTCGCGCTGAGCCAGGGCGTAGTGGATTTCGCCCGCGCGGAATGCTGCGGGCGCATGGCTTGGGTTGGCTGCCAGTTCCAGTTCGAACTGCTCCAGTGCGTCGCTGGCTTGCGAGGGATCGCTCGCCTTGGCCAGCATTGCCTCCCCGAGTCGGTAACGCAGACCCGGGCGCCCCGGCTCCTTCTCCAGGGCCGTGCGATACTCCATGATGGCCAGGTCGTGGTACTGGCTGCTTTCGTAGGTCTCCCCCATCGCCTGGTGGCTCCAGACGGACTCCGGCGCGACGCGCGCGAGATCAAAGGCCGCTTGGGTGGCCACTTCCCGGTACGTTCGATTGGCGTGGAAGAGCACTTCCGGGTCGTCGGGATGGGCGATCTGGAGTTGGGCCGTCAGTTCCGCGGCCCGGGCGTGCCGCCCGAGCCCCAGGTACGTCCGCACCAGTTCCAGCCCTGCTAGGCGCTTCACGCCCGGGTAGTTCGGGGGCTCCGCATAGCCTTCCTCGAGGTCCTTCACTGCTTCGGCATAGCGGCCGAGCTCTGACAGGCAGATGGCAAGCAGCACCCGACCGGCACTGAGGTTAGGACGCAACTCCAAAGCCCGCTGGAAGGCGGGGGCGGAACGGTCGCATCTGCGGTCGAAGAAGTGACTCAGACCAAGCTTTGCATGGAGTTCCGCAGCCTCGGGCACTTGCATTGCCAGGGCGGCGTAGCCTTGCGCGGCCTCGGCATAGCGCTGTTCTGCAAAGGCCTGCTCCGCCTCCCGGAAGCGTTTGGTTTGAGGACCGTCGAGGATCGGCTGGGCATAGGCGGCACCGATAGCTGCCGCCATGAGGAAGCCCCGGGCTGCCGAAACAAGCCCGGGGCAGACAGTCCGCTCAAGGTAGCGGATCCTGGCGGTCAAAACTCGAACCGGATTGACACTTGCATAACGCGCGGCTCGCGCGCGGACGTGACCCATCCGAAGTTACCGTTGATCTGGTCGCCGGACGCATCGAAGCGGGCGTTCGAATCCACACCGCTGAACTGAGTGTGATTGAACATGTTGTACATCTCCCAGCGGAATTGGAAGCGCGAGGTCTCCGTCACGGGGAAGTTCTTGTAAACGGTGAAGTCCCAGCTATGGATCCCCGGCCCTCGAAATACGTCTCGGGGGGCGTTTCCGAAATCGCCAAAGCCCGGCGGCGCTACCGAGTCGGTATTGAACCATCGCTCGAACGACTTGTTCGAGATGATGGGGTTCGCGACCATGTTCGCCCGCGGAGCGTCCCCGCCCCCCCAACGGTCCACGCCGTCCGTGTAACTGAAGCCGATGCCTCTCGGGAAACCGCTCGCCATCGTGATGATCCCAGCCACTTCCCAGTCGTGGAAGAGGGCCTTGGCTGCCCGGTTGCCGTCGAACACCCTTGCATTTGGAAGGCTCCACAGGTAGTTGGCCACGAACATGTGCGTCTGGTCGAAGCCAGTCTTGCCATACAGATACCCGCGCGTGCTGCGGTAGATCGGCAACGTGTCCCGATCTCCATTGCCGAGCCCCATCGACTTGGACCAAGTGTAGGCGATGCCGTACTGGAAGCTCGAAGTGTAGCGCCGGTTCACGCTAACCTGCAGGGCGTTGTAATTGGACCAGCCGGTGTTCTCCTGGTAGTTGATCCCCTGATACCCGTAGAACGGGCGCATGAAGACGTCGGGCAGGGGCCGCTGTGTCGTCCAGTCCCGGTAGGTGTCGTCGAACCGGATTCCCGGCGACAAGGTGTTCAGGTTGCGGGCTTGATAGAGGTTCCTGCCGCTGTTGCCGACATAGCTGACGTCTACCACCGTGCCGCCGCCGATATCTTGCTGGACGCCGAAATTCCACTGGTAGATTTGCGGCGGGGTGAACTCCGGATCGAACGCCTTCATCGACGGCGGGAAGAACACCTGCCCGGCATTCAGGAAGGTGTCCAGGTTGCCGAAATAGATCGTCGGGACTTCGAGGATCGGTGGGGACGTTGTCACGTCCCACATCGAACCCTGCGACCCGAAAATGGCTTGCGTTTGCACGGCGAAAGAGCCGCGCACAGCACTCTTGCCCTTGCCGAACGGATCATAGGCAAAGCCCAGGCGCGGCTGCACTTGGATCGGCGGCCGCTCGCGGTAGCCATGGAGGTAGTCGTCCTTGCCGTCGCCGATGATCACCCCGTTCAGGCGGTTGCCCCGGTCCGGAATGTTGGCCCCGATGTACGGACCGGGGAACAGGTTTCCGGTGACCGGATCGAAGGCTACGCGATTGCGACCCGCATCCAGGGTCGGGTAGTAGAGCGACGGGATTTCCCCGACCGAGATGCGCCCCACTGCCAGAGCCGAGCCCTCGTTCTCACGCAGTCTCCAGGGAGTGAACGTCGAGAATCGCACTCCCACGTCCAAGGTCAACTTGGGAGTGACCTTCCATGTGTCTTGTGCGAACCACTCGACTGTGTAGGTTCGCGCGAGGCCCTCGGTTTGGCCGCTGGATTCCGAATATTCGAAGAAGTTCCCGAGGATCGCATTCGCGAACGGATGATTCGAATCATAGGGGTTGAGGTTGCTGCGCCGAAAGTCGTACGTTCCCATATGCCGGCCGACACCGTTCGCGCGAGGCCCCTCGCTGGCGTCATTCAACTCCCAGTAAAAGCCCACCTTGACGGTGTGATCGCCCTTGAACCAACTCACATTGTTCGACAGTACGACTCGCTCGTCGTGGGCCGCGATCGGTGTGCGTGGATCGTAGTCCGACGTCGGCCCGTTCGGCACTCCGCCGAAGCTGAAACGTGGGATCAGGCCCAGCGGGTTGGCCGACGGGAACAGCTGGCCGAGGTCCTCCAGCCCGGGGTTGTTCTCCCTGCGCAGGTTCGTCAGCTGGAAATCGTCGTTCAGCGCACCGGATTCTCGACTCAGGCCCAATCCCAGCCGGAACTCATTGACCAGAGTCGGCGAGAGGGTCTTGTTGTAGATCCCCTGTAGGTTCTTGTTGATGTACTCGTAGTGGTGCGGCTGCACGAAGATGCTGTTGTTGAACGCATTGAAGGCAACCGACTCGCGCTGAGCCTGGATGTCGGCATTCCAGAACCTGGGGCGGAACGTGATGCGGTCGTCCGGCGTCGGCACCCAGTCGAACTTGAATTGCCACTGGGTCTTCGGGTGCTGGGACGGGGAGAGTTCGGTGTAGTTGATTCCCTGCGACGGGTACAACCCTTGGTCTGTCGGATCGGGCATGAAGTTGAGCAGGCCCTGTCCGTTCCGGTTGATTCGGCTGGCCGGGATCATGTTATTCGGGAACTGCGCCCCGGTCATGTGGTCATTGATCGGGATCAACGTGCCGTTCTGCTCAACCGATTGGGAGAAGTCGCCCCGCCGTTCCAACGCCGTTGGCACGGTGGCGCGATGGCGCTGGGTGGGTTTCTGGATGCGCCAGATCTCGTTGCTGGCGAAGAAGAACAGCTCGTCCCTCTGGATCGGACCGCCGATCACCCCACCGACGGTGTCGAAGCGGTACGGGGGCTTGGGGGACCCGAAGCGGTTGTTGTCGAACGAGTTCGCATTGAGCGCTTCGTTGCGCTTGAACCAGTAGCCCGAGCCGTGGAACTCGTTCGTTCCTGACTTCGAAATGATGTTGACTTGTCCGCCGGGAGTGCGCCCGTACTCGGCCTGGTAAGCGGTCATCTTGACGCTCACCTCTTGGATCGCGTCCATGCTGACCGAGACGTGGAACGACGCCGTGGCATCGATGTCGTTACCGGGCATGCCGTCCAGCATGAAGTTGTTCCACCCCGAGCGAGCCCCGGAGAAGTTGGGAGTCGACGTTCCCCAGTTGCCCCCCAGAGCATCACTGCCGACAGTCTGGGAGACGCCGGGCAGTACGGTCAGCAGCGCCACGATATCACGCCCGCGCTGCATCAGGCCCGCCATCTGGTTGCTCGTGAGCATGGCATTGACCCCCCAGCCGTGTCGGTTTCCACGGCGGCACCCTCCGCCTCGACCGTCACGGTCTCGGTCACCGCCCCGATGGCCAGCGCGACGTTGCCGAGCGCGAGGGCCTGGTTCGCGTTGATGACAATACCGGTCTGTTCGTAGGCTTGGAATCCTTCCGATTGGACGGTGAGCATGTATGTGCTCGGCGGCAGCGCCGCAAATACGAAGTTCCCCGCTTCGTTGGATTGGACAACCCGCTGTTCGGATGTGCCCGTGTTGGTGATCGTGACTTCAGCAGCTACGATGACTTGACCGGTCTGGTCCGTCACCGTCCCTGAGAGTCGGCCAGAGACTTGCGCCCAGCTCGCGGTTGCGGCCAGCACCAGTCCCAGCAGGGTAAGCCCTGCGTTCCGGATGGGCATGCTCACCTCCCGGCAGCCGTTTCTGCCGATACGGTCAGTTGGACGGCCCGCCCGTCTCCGCCGCGATTAGCTGCGGATTCGGACTCGCGCAACCGGGAGGATCCGCCTCAAAGGCCGCTGGCCATCCGAAACGATTCTTGGCTTGACCCTGCCCCGACCTTGCCCCATACGGGCAATGTACGGGGCAGGCACCCGCGAGTATACGCCGTGGATGCGCGTCAGTCAATTGCTATTACGCCTGTGCAGCGGTTCTAAATTTCCGAGGCGCAAGTGGGCTCTTAGCGTCTCACCGGGGT
>CAYWUV010000089.1:0-24501 GCA_964461235.1 uncultured Bryobacterales bacterium
GTTGGCCCGGGGCCCTATACCCTAGTCAGGCCCCCCAAATTTAGAATCCCTGTACCGATGGGAGCATGCTCCGCGGTCAAGGTATCGTAGTCGTAGGGGTGCGCTGCCCGCAGACGATGTATGGGCTTTCGACGCTCTCCAACTGCATTTCAGTTCGCGGACGCGTCGCATCAGTCTGTCTACCATTTGCCGCCGTCCCCGCCTGTCGCTCGCTACGCGCTCCGATTCGCACGCTCCCCCGCAAGCGGTTAAGCGGTCGGTGCCCGTATCCGCCAGGCGCGACTCGATTAGTTTGCTGGAATCCTCGATCCGGCGTGAGGGAATCCGGAGACTGGCCGGCGTTGAGTTCGCGTCCGACGGCTCTCGGCCAGAGCACCCGCCAATCAATCTCGCCACGACCGTAGGAGATCCTGGCCATGGACTCGTTCAAGACCGACATCGAGATCGCTCGCTCAGCCCGACTTAGGCCGGTTTGGGACATCGGTGAGAGGCTTGGCATATCGAGCGAGCATCTTATTCCGTTCGGCCATCACACCGCCAAGATCTCGCGTGACTTCCTCGACTCGATCGGAGACCGGCCGGACGGCAAGCTGATCCTGATGACCGGCGTCAGCCCGACCGCGGCCGGCGAGGGCAAGACGACTACCACCGTCGGACTCGGGGATGCCCTGAACCGCATCGGCAAGCGCGCCGTCATCTGCCTGCGCGAGCCTTCGCTCGGGCCGTGCTTCGGTATGAAAGGCGGCGCGAGCGGCGGCGGGTATGCCCAAGTTGTACCGATGACGGAGATCAACCTCCACTTCACGGGGGACTTCCATGCCGTCACTGCCGCGCATAACCTGCTCAGCGCAATGATCGACAACCACATTCACTGGGGCAACAGGTCCGGCCTCGACCTGCGCCGGGTGGCTTGGCGCCGGGTGCTGGATGTGAGCGACCGCGTGCTCCGACAGGTCACCTCCGGGCTCGGCGGCGTCAAGAACGGCTTCCCGCGGGAAACCGGGTTCGACATCACTGCAGCGTCCGAACTCATGGCGATCTTGTGCCTCGCCAGTGATGTACGCGACTTGGAGCGGCGGATCGGGGACATCGTTGTCGGGTACCGGCGGGACCGGACGCCGGTATCGTGTCGCGAACTCAAGGCGGAGGGAGCGATGACCGTCCTGCTTGAACAGGCAGTGCAGCCGAATCTGGTCCAGACCCTCGAGAACAACCCCGCAATCGTCCACGGCGGGCCGTTCGGCAACATCGCCCACGGCTGCAATTCGGTTATCGCGACCAAGGCCGCGCTCAAGCTTGCGGACTACGTGGTCACCGAAGCCGGTTTCGGTGCGGATCTCGGTGCCGAGAAGTTCTTTGACATCAAGTGCCGCCAGTCCGGGCTTGTGCCCCATGGTGCAGTGATTGTCGCTACGGTGCGAGCGGTCAAGCTGAATGGCGGCGCCGAAAAGGCTGACTTGGCTACCGAGAGCGTGCCGGCTGTTCAGCGAGGCTGTGCAAATCTGGGCCGCCACATCGAGAGCGTCCGGCAGTTCGGTCTGCCGGTCGTGGTGGCCATCAACCAATTCACTTCGGACACACCCGCGGAGATCGCCGAGATCCAGAACTCCGTGGAATCCTCGGGTGCCCGGTCCGTCGTCTGCCGACACTGGGCGGAAGGCGGGCGGGGGGCGGAAGCTCTCGCGCACCAGGTGGCCGAAATGGTGGATGGAGACGGCGGGCAGTTCGAGCTCCTGTACTCGGATGAGTTGCCGCTGCTCGAGAAGATCCGAACGATCGCCCAGCGCATCTACCGCGCCGAGGACGTCTCGGCCGACCGGGCCGTCCGTGGTCAGTTGCGCAGCTGGGAGAAGGCCGGTTACGGCAATCTGCCGATCTGCGTCGCGAAGACGCAGTACAGCTTTACGGCGGACCCCAGGTTGCTCGGCGCCCCTACGGGCCATGTCCTCCCGATTCGGGAGGTCCGACTGTCCGCAGGCGCAGGGTTCGTGGTCGCGATCTGCGGGGATATGATGACGATGCCTGGATTGCCGCGGGTCCCCGCAGCGGAGAGTATCTTGCTGGGTGAAGACGGCCTCATTGACGGCTTGTTCTGAACCGGACCCCAGGGCCCCCGCACGGGGACCCCTCGACCTGCACTCTTCGCGATGGCCCTACTGCTGGGAACCGGTCCGATCACTCCCGTCCGAGGCCGTTCGAACGCCTGGAAGAAGGTCTGGTAGGGAAGTCTTCTTGGCCCGACGGGACAGGCCGCCGATCCCGGCAAGCGCATTCCCGAGTGCTAGACTGTTGCCCGCAATGCGGTCACGCAGATCCTTCCTGGCGGCGCTGGGCGGCACCGCGCTCGTCCCTAGCGTGGCCGTACCGCGCACCAAAGGCCCGTTGAAGATCGTCTCGGTCGAAGCCGTTCCCGTGCGATTGTGGTCACGATCGTCGCAGGGGCGGCTGCCAGAGTTCGAAGGGCCGTTCGACCCCGCCCGCTGGCGGTTCAGCGGGCCGTTCTCCCAGCTCGCCAGCGCCATCATCGTCATCATCCGAACTGACCAAGGCATCACCGGATACGGGTTCGGTGCCGGCGGCGCAGCGGCTGCCGAGATCATTCACGGGCACCTGCAGCACCTGCTGGTCGGGTCGGACCCACTGAATGTCGAGCTGCTCTGGGACCAGATGTACACCTCAGGCCTGTACTACGGGCGTCGCGGCGTCTTTGTCATGGCCCTGAGCGGCATCGACAACGCACTCTGGGACATCGTTGGCAAGTACGCCGAGACTCCGGTCTATCGCTTGATTGGCGGCCCGACCCAGGAGAAGGTCCCCGGCTATATCACCAACTCCGATCCCAGCGTCGGGCTCGGGCTGGGATTCAAACATTTCAAGATCGGCCTGCGAGACGGGGTCCGCGACGGCGAGGAGGGCATGCGGCGTACGGAGAGGACATTGGCCGAGGCACGGAATACGATCGGTCCTGATCGCACCCTGATGATTGACTGCGGGTGCCGCTGGAATGACATTGGTTTCACCGTTGAGATGGCGAGGCGCTTGGAGCCCGTGGACCTGTACTTCATCGAGGAGCCTCTGTCGCCCGACAACATCCTGGGCTACCAGCGCCTCGTCGAAGAGATAGACAGCACCCTAATCGTGAGCGGGGAGCACGAGTACACGCAGTATGGCTACCAGATGCTTCTGCACCACCGGGGCACGGAGATCCTGCAGCCCGACATAAGCTGGTGCGGCGGCCTGACGTCCTTGCGGCGGATTGCTGTCATGGGAGCGGAGCGGGGCCTGCCGATCATCCCCCACCGGGGCAGCAGCCTCTATGGCATGGCGATCGTCCTGACTGCCAACGCGCCGCTGGCCGAGAGCTTCGGGACGGGCGACCAAGCCACGGATCTCATGCTGGCGATGTCGTCGCCCTTCGAAGACGGCTACTATTTCGCGTCCGACAAACCCGGCTTCGGAACGGAGATCACGGAGGAGATGGTCCATGACCATGCAGGCAGTAGCGCACTCTAGCCCCCATGCACACGGGGCCGCCATCTCGCGACGGGCGGTTCTGGCGACGTTCTCGGGAATGGCCCTGCCCAGGGTCTTCGGAGCCGCTCAGGGCGAGTTCCGGGGGATCTACCCGATCGTCGCAACGCCGTATCAGGACGACGGGTCCGTCGACCTGGCAACCTTGGCCGAGGAGGTTCGGTTCCTGGACCGGGCCGGCGTGCACGGCATCGTGTGGCCTCAACTCGCCAGCGAATACGCACTGCTCACGTATGACGAGCGTATCGCCGGGGCGGAAACGATCGTGAAGGCGTCCAAGGGGTTGCGACCCAAGGTTGTGATCGGCGTGCAGGCCGCCGACACCGCCACTGCTGTGCGCTATGCGAACCACGCCCGTTCGATCGGCCCGGACGCGATCATTGCACTCCCGCCGCGCAAGGACGGCCAGAGAGAGTTCGACCTCGACTTGGTCGCGGACTACTACGCGGCGGTTGCGGAAGCGGGAGGCTTGCCGATGTTCATGCAGGCCATCGGCAACATGAACATCGAGTTCGTGGCTCGGATGGTTCGCGAGATTCCGAACCTGCGATTCGTCAAGGATGAGGCCGGCCACACCCTTAGCCGCATCACCGAGTTCGGAAACCTTCCGGAACGAGACCGTCCCGTTGCGTTCACGGGAGGCCACGGCCGGACCCTGATCGAGGAAATGTCCCGAGGGTCGGCAGGGACCATGCCGGCCGCCTCGTGGGTCGACATCTACGTGCGGGTCTGGGATCTCTGGCACAACGGGCACCGAAACGAGGCGATCGACATGTTCTCCAAGGCTCTGCTGCTCATCACCAGGGCGAGTGCGCACGGCCTGGCAGCGCTTGCATACGTGCTGCATCTGCGGGGCGTGTTTCCGAACTGGAAGGTGCGCAACCCCAATGCCAGGCCGCTGGACGAACACGCCAAGAGCAATCTCAAGGCAACCCTGGACTTCGTTCGCCCGTACCTGACGGCATGAGCGGGTTGGGGAGGACGCTTGTCGTCCTCGGGCTGGCGCTCGTTGCCGCTGGCCTACTCGTGTCCGTAGCCGGCAAGCTCGGACTTCCCAAGTCCGGCAAATTGCCGGGAGACATCGTCTACCGCGGGGAGAGATTCACCTTGCACTTCCCGCTGGTGACGTGCCTGTTAGCGAGCGCACTCCTCACATTGGCGTTGCTGCTCTTCGGACGGCGGTAGCGCTGTCCGTAGCCGGCCTGCATCGCCCGTCCCTATGGGATGATGGTGCCGTCATGCGTCCCATTCGAGCTATCCGGGCATTGTTTCCCGTGCTTCTTGCGGTGCCTTGCGTCGCGGGCGGTCCGTCCGAAGAGATTCCGTTCGAGAAACAGATCATCGACTTGGGACGCAACGAGCCGTGCGCGGTTGCCGACATCAACGGAGACGGATTCCTTGACATCGTTTCCGGGGAGAATTGGTTCCGGGGACCCGATTTCCAGCGCCGCAAGTTCCGCTCCATCCTCACTTGGAACAATTACATCGACGCCTTCAGCGACCTTCCGTTCGATGTTGACGGCGACGGCCACATCGACGTCGTGAGTGTCGGCTGGGGAACGCGCAGCATCGCCTGGTGGCGGAATCCGGGCCGTGCGATCGGCAAGTGGGAGCGCCACTCCGTGCACGACGGTCTACCCGTGGAGTTCGCACTACTCGTCGATTTGGACAATGACGGCGAAGCGAGAGAGGTGCTGCCGCAGTTTGGCGGCCGGAACGCCGGCAAGACAGCGTGGTTCGAAGCGTCCGGAAAGGAAGGGAAGTGGTCGGAACGTGTCGTGCAGGGTGCTGCCGACGGGCACGGTATCGGGGCAGGAGACGTGAATGGCGACGGGCGGATGGACATTCTCACGCCCAAGGGCTGGCTCGAGGCTCCGCCCGATCCCAGGAAGACCCCGTGGACGATGCACGCCGAATTCTCGTTCGATGAGAGCGTCGGATTCCTGCACGTCCACGACATCGACCGCGACGGCATGAACGACATCGTCACGACGCACGCCCACCACTACGGCATTTTCTGGCTCAGACAGACCCGAGGCTCGGAGGGGAAGCGTGTCTGGGAGCGAAACCTGATCGACGAGGCTTGGTCGCAATCGCATGCGTCGACGCTGGCGGACCTGACAGGCGACGGACGGCCGGAACTGATCACCGGCAAGCGTCTGTGGGCCCACAACGGCAAGGATGTTGGCGGACGGGAGCCCCTTGGCCTGTACTGGTACGAGTACGTCGAGACCGAGCGGCAGTGGGAATGGATCCGCCACGTCATCCACTACGGCGGACGCGTCGGTGGGGGCATGCAGATTCCGGTCGTCGACATCGACGGAGACAAGGATCTCGACATTATCGTCGCCGGCAAGGGCGGCGTGTTCCTTTTCCGGAACCTCACCCGCTGACCTCCGGGAAACGCTTGCTGCATCGGCACTTACGAGTCTTGGACTCAAGACTCGCGCGACCTCTGCGGCCGTTCTGAACTGCGCTGGTCCGCCCGCGCAACGCAGATCACGGCGTAGTCACGGGAGACGGCACCGTGGGCATGGCAGTGGTTCCGTCACCAGGTTCCTCTGCAGCCGGTTCCTCGACGGCAATGAACGCCGTATTGGAATCCACGCCCGCTACCTGGATCACCAGCGGAACCGCGTTCCCCGACGGAACCGTCTCTGCCAGTTGGAAGTCAACCCGGTACACAGCGGCGAACGAGGGCGCCAAGCCCGAGAAGGTGGCCTCCATCGAGACGTCGCCGACCCGAACGCTTACGTGTTCGACGGTGACGGAGGCCGGATCAGCCAGCGCCGCCGCTCCGGTCGCGGGTGGGTTGGTGACGGAGCCCAGACCTGTGGCGTAAACCTCGATGCTCTCTCCGGCCCGCGCCGGCCGAGCGCTGAAAAACCCCCCGCCCGGAGCGGCCACGAGCTGCCCGGTGGAAGCGATGAGTGCTGCAGCTTGGCCGGAGTGGTTCAGAACGTATATCCCCGGGCTGACTGAGGCGAGCGGAACCACGACTTCCGAACTGGTCTCTTCCCCGACTGTCACAGTCAGCGCGGCTTCGGAAAGCCCGCTGAGCTCCCACGGAATCTGGAAGTTCCGCTGTCCGTACGAGGCCAGCAGTTGCGGCACGGAGATCGAGCCGTTAAAGGTCATTGAGCCTCCGCCGAGTTCCAGCGGCAACGGGTAGCCTGAGGCAACCTCGGTGGTCTCGGCCAGTCCGACTCCGAAAGCCGTGGCCATCGTGCCCGGAGCAAGACCTGCTCCCGTTTGGAAGGTGGCACTGCTTACGACTCCTCCTTCCAAGATGCTGGGGGAAGGACGCGGCACCTCGATCCGGTAGATGACACTGGGGCCGCCGAAGTAGATCTCACCCCCCTCGTCCTCGCCGAACGTCCTGATGTTGAAGGCTGTCTCCCGCGGTCCGAGCTTCGTCCAGCTGCCGTTGTCTTCGACGGCCCCGTAGAAGTCGCCCGTGCAGTAGTCCGCGAAGAAGTAGATTCCGGTGAGTTGAGGGAACCGGGCGCCGCGGTATCGGTATCCTCCTGTCACGGACCCGCTGCAATTGCCCCCTGGGTTCACGTATTCGAGGATCGGCAGGACGAGAGAGCCGTCGTTGCAATCTGTCGTCGGCCGGAAGCAGAGGGAGCCTTCCATCAGGCGCCAGCCGTAGTTCTCTCCGCCGGTGCTGTCGGCTGACTGGAACGAAACCTCTTCCATACGGTTCTGTCCCACATCTGCGATGAACATGTCCCCCGTGAGCCGGTCGAAGCTGAACCTCCATGGGTTTCGCAGGCCGTAGGCCCAGATTTCCGGCTTGGCTCCCTCCGTCATCACGAATGGGTTCGAATCCGGGGCCGTGGCGGGACCTTCGTTATCGACGTCGATCCGGAGCATCTTGCCCAGTACCGTGCTGAGGTCCTGTCCGGCTTCGAACGGGTCTCCCGCTCCTCCGCCGTCGCCCATCCCGACGTAGAGATAGCCATCCGGCCCGAATTGGATTTGTCCCCCGTTGTGATTCCGCCGGGGCTGGACTGCTTCGAAGAAGATCGTCTCCGAATCCTTGTCGGCGATGTTCGGATCCGAGGTGACCGAGAAGCGAGACACGACGGTGTCGTCGTTGAGGTCCGTGTAGTTGACAAACAGGTATCCGTTCGAGGAGTAGCTGGGGTGGAATGCAACACTGAGCAGGCCCCGCTCGCCCCCGGCCCGAACTCGATTGCGGATATCCAAGAACGGAGTCTCCATCAGCGCTTCGCCGTCCAGGATCAGGATGCGACCGACCTGCTCTGTAATGAACAAGCGTCCCGACCCGTCGCCTGCGTGGGTGATCGAAGTCGTATTCGCGACTCCTCGGGCGACTTCTGTGAACAGAAGGTCATCGAGGGCGACCTGTGCGTTCACCGATGGATGAACCAAGGCCACCGAGACGGCCAGAACTCTGACGGCTGCGTGCACGAACTTGATTATGAACTGCGCGGCCACGACATCCTTGGGTGCCGAGGGGGTCGAAGAGGCAGGCCCGCTGCCAGGCAGCGAGAGGCGCGGGGTCCTGCTTGTCTGCCGAGGTCCTGAGCTTCGTCTTCGGGGTGGCCGGCCGCTACGACTCTCAAGGCGAACGCGTTGCAGCCATCACCCTGTCATCAAACGAGAAATCGGGTTGCACGCGCTCCTCCGGGGACAGTCGGCGGTACCAGTTCCAGGCGTCCCGCAAACCCTCGAGTATCGTCGAGGGTTCGAACCCCAGTTCGGTTTGCGCCCGAGTGATGTTCATGGTGATCGACGGCATGTCGAAGTACTGGCCGAAGTAGAAGGGTGGGTCGAAGACCTGCCCGCCCAGGCCAAGGATTGTCTTGCGGGAAACCCTGCGCAATTCCGGTTCGATGCCCGCTGCCGCGCCAAGCAAGGCGACCAGCTCGTCCTGCCGTACGGGCTCCCGGTGCGCGATATTGTACGCGCGACCCGCCGCCGCCTTCGTGCCCGCTGCCAGGAGTGCCGCGCCCGCGAAATCCGAAACACCCACGAACTGCATTAGCCGGCTTCCGTCGTCCGGGATGAGAATCGGCCGGCCGGCGACGAGTCGGTCCCAGAAGAAAGCCTCCCGGTAGAACGGATTGTGCGGTCCGTAGATGAAGGGCGGTCGCAGAGTCGTCGTTGGTATGCCCGCCTCTGCGTACAACGCCAGCAAGGACCGCTCGGAGTCTGCCTTGTTCCGGCAGTATGAATCCGGGTGACGCGGGCCCGCAAGCGGGGCGTCCTCCGCCAGGTCCAGACCGTCTCCGTAAGCCGCACAGCTGGAGACGAACACGTAGCGCTGCAAAGCCGGACCGCATGCCTCGGCCGCAGCCTTCACCTGCTTGCCGGTCGTCCCGCGCTGCCAGTCGTAAACGTTGTCGAACACATACTCGTACTCGCCTTCCTGCAGGACGCGCACGATGCTGGCCGTGTCGTTGCGGTCGCAGTGGACTTCACGGACGCGACCCTGAAACGGGTTTCGCCTGCCGCGGTGCAGGATCGTCACGTCATCGCCCCGCTCCAGCAGCCTTTGGACGAGGTGTCGGCCAATGAACAGAGTGCCGCCGACGACTAGGACTCTTGACATGTGGTGAGACCCCGGACGGTGCCCTGGAGGCAGATCAGGAGCGCGGCCGGACGCGCAGCGCCAAGCCGAGTTCGGTCAGGTTCTTCGCCGGGACCGTGTTCGGCGCTTCGCACATCAAGTCCGTACCCTTGGTAGTCTTCGGGAACGGAATCACGTCTCGAATTGTAGACTCGCCCGCGAGGAGCATGACGAGCCTGTCGAGGCCGAGCGCGATGCCGCCGTGAGGGGGCGTGCCGTAACGGAGTGCTTCCAAGAAGAACCCGAATCGGTGGGTTGCCTCTTCGGGTGTGAAACCGAGCGCCTCGAAGACGCTTGCCTGCACTTCCTGTTGGTGAATTCGAATCGAACCGGAGCCCAGTTCCACGCCATTGAGCACGAGATCGTAGGCCTTCGAACGGCATGCAGCCGGATCCGATTTCAGCTTGCCAGTGTCGTCTTCGTGAGGCGATGTGAACGGATGGTGAGCGGGAGTCCATGCGCGCTCGCTCACGTCCCATTCGAACATCGGGAAATTCGTGACCCAGAGGAAGCGCAGGTCCGCCGACTGAAGCAATCCGTGCCGATCCGCGAACGTCGTTCCGATCCGCGTGCGAAGGCTGCCGGCTGCGGCCAGCACGGCGTGGTCCGGGCGGGGACTCTCGTCAGGCTGCAGGCCGGTCGCCAGCACTATGAAATCGTCTTCTTCTGCCTCAATTCGCTCCCGGACTGCCTCCATTTTCGCGGGCATCTTCTTGGTCAAGCCCCGGAAGTCGTCGAACACCCGCAGGTTGAGTTCCTTGGCGTATTCGCGGAACTGCTCCCGTTCCCGTCTGGAAAGCGAACCGACCGAGGGTGTCCGAATTGCGACGAGCGGTCCTATCATCGGCAGGTCGTCGGGTTGCAGCAGGTCGCTGACCACCGCCATCGCGGGGAGTCGCAGGTCCGGCTTGTCCGAACCGAACCGCTCCATCGCCTGGGCGTAGGTGAGCCTGGGCAGCGGGAGCGCGGGGGCGGCTCTGCCAGCGGCCTCGCAAACGCTCGCCATCAGCCTCTCGATCACCTCGAGCACCCCGTCTTCCTGGACGAACGACATCTCGACATCGATTTGGGTGAACTCCGGCTGCCGGTCAGCCCTGAGATCCTCGTCCCGGAAGCAGCGGACGATCTGGTAGTAGCGGTCGTAGCCGCCGATCATCAGCAACTGCTTGAAGAGCTGGGGGGACTGGGGCAGGGCATACATGGTGCCCGGCTGGATCCGGCTGGGCACGAGGAAGTCGCGCGCCCCCTCGGGGGTCGACCGGGTCATGAACGGCGTCTCGATTTCGAGAAACCCCTGGGCATGGAACGACTCCCGGATTGCCGTATTCACTGCGTGCCGGAGCTGGATGTTGCGCTGCATTTGTGGGCGACGCAGATCGATGTAGCGGTATTTGAGGCGAGTCTCTTCGCCCACAGGCGCCTGTTCTTCCTCGTCAAGCTGGAACGGAGGAGTTTCGGACGCGCTGAGCACGGTCAGATCGTGCGCGACGAGCTCCACAGTACCCGTTGCGAGGTTTGGGTTGTAAGTGTCCTCAGACCTCCGAATGATGGGCCCTTCCACGGCTATGACGTACTCGCTGCGCAGGGTCTCAGCTTTTGCGTGCGCATCGGGATGGGTCTCGGCGTTGAAGACCACCTGCGAAATTCCGCTGCGGTCTCGCAGGTGCAGGAATAGCAGCCCTCCGAGATCTCTTTTGCGATGGACCCAGCCCATCAGGACTGCACGGCTGCCAATGTCGGCATCGCGGATATCTCCGCAGTAATGAGTCCGGCGCAGAGCTCCCAGAGGGGAGGTGCCGACACCGTCGGATCGAACGTGAGGCATCACGCTTCTCCCAGGTACTGCCCGGTTAGTTCCACGTAGTGCGCCGCGTTTTCCCGTGTGCGCTCCACCTCGGCGTCAGTCACGGGGCGCTTGACCTTGGCTGGGACGCCGGCAACTAGGCTGCGCGCGGGAATCTCCGTGCTCCCAAGGACGACCGCTCCCGCCGCGACGATCGAGCCGGCCCCGATCCGGGCCTTGCTAAGGATGGTCGCCCCCATGCCAATGAGGCAGTCGTCACCCACGTCGCAACCGTGCACCGTGCAGGAGTGCCCTACGACCACACGATCGCCGATGCGTAGCGGAGCATCCTCGTCCTCGTGGAGGCAGCTGTTGTCCTGAATGCTGGTGTCCTCGCCGATCTCGACGGTCGAGGTATCTGCTCGCACACTCACGTTGCACCATACGCTTGATCGGGCTCCGACCGTGACATTGCCGATCAGAACTGCGCTCGGGTCGACGTAGGCGCTAGCCGAAACGGCGGGCTCGGCGCCTCGAAAGGTTCGGATCATGAGTTCTGGTGGGACCCCTTCGGTGGATACGGGCGAGACTAAGGTGCGGACGGGAGCCGAACCGGGAAAGGGGCAGCCTTGTCCGACAATACCACAGGCCCTGGGCAGGTCTTCTCGTAGGTTGATTCTTATTGAATCTACAAGACTTATGTGTGAATCGATACAGGTATGGGACCACACTGGGCCAAATCGCACGCAGAGATCTCCGACTGCAGGCAGCCCGCTAGCGATTCGTTGTTCGTGGCTTGACAGCAGATCCTCTCCACATCGCTGATTGAGGTGCGGTTTCCACTGCTAACGCGCCGCAGCGGATTGCTCTATGGTTGCACCTCAGCGGTCAAGACGCTGAACGTAGCCCTCGCGTACCGCCAAGTCGAGCAGTGCTCCGTTGTCCTTGTCCGACCAGCACTTCCCTGCAAGCGTTTCCGCGGTGTGTTCCTGAAGATAGTCCCGGAAGGGCTCCGGAGCCCCTTGGTCGAACACGAGCTTCAATGCGCCGCCGGGGCCCGCAGGACCTTCGCCTCGTGTTCGAGGACGGCACGGACCTGTTCCTCATCCACGCCGGGGAACCATTCGACAAACTCGTTGATGGTGGCACCCCGGGCCGGATTCTCATAGAGCGCCAAGAGTGGAATCCTTGTGCCCGCAAACACCCAGGCACCGCTAACTCTCCCCGGTATGCGTTCGACGGCAGCACAGTCCTCCCAGTCAGTCATCTTCGTTACCGCGCATCTCCGAACTCGATTCACATTGTGAGCCACATTCGGTCTTCGATACCGCCTGCGAGAGCACCGCCAAGTTGACGAACTCGAAGGCGATGTGTCCTGAAAGCAGTCTAATGCCCCTTCGGTCAGCAAGCACTGGCACACGTCTGCAGTGGCACACGTCAGCCCGGAGACGCCCGTTGGAGGCATGCACCGGTCGCGGCCCGTGCAGCCACTGCACGCGGCCGAGCGATTGGCTTCGCGATCCGTTGGCACGGCTGCTTGAGAAACCAAATTGGACGGAAGGAAAGGACCTAGCGAAATCGCGATTCGCGCTGCGCTGACCTGAATCTCGGGAGCGGGGACCAAACCCGCGCTGAGGCAGGAGATACTCTGTTTAGATTGGTCACGCACACTTGATCCGCAGCACGGAACCAAGAAGTCTAGCGCGGTCTTGCCTGCGAAGGAGGGCGCCTTCTCGATGTTTGAAGTGGTATTCGAGGCAGTAACCGAATCCCTGATTTCCTTATGAATATCAGTTTTGACGGTGTACAGAGATACCACGGACGTTCCGGTGGGAATCGAACCCACCAATAAGCGTCCTGCAGCCGCACGCTCGAATCAGCTCGGCTCCAACTGATGCGCGTCGCCAGCTGTGATGCTGTCGTCGGGAGTGATGGTCGCGCTCTTCAGCCAGCAGCACCGACCCACCGAATCTGATTCACTATGAAAGCTAGCCGACCAACCTGGGTTCCGAAGGTGTTCGTGTCGCCCCGCCGGAGGCACTTGTATTTTCTCGATCATTCGGTATTGGCAACGACCAATCGATATGGACCACCGCAGTGCCCAGGTAGTTGACCTCGGCAGTCGGATCATCCGCCGCTTTCCGTAGTTGCTGGCTCGATGTCGGGAAGGGATATGGTAGGGAATGACCAGCGAGGTTGGCAGAGTCCTGAGGGATCCGGAAGACGAGAGGAATGAGTGAAATGGCCTTCTTTGAACTGAGGCAATACAAGGTACGCCCGGGCAAGATGGACGAGTGGGTGAGTCTGATGGAAGAGGAGATCATCCCCTTCCAGATTGCCAGGGGAATGGTCGTAACTGGTAGTTTCAGGGCCGAATCGGACGATTCCGCCTATTTCTGGATTCGCCGATTCGAGACGGAGGCAGATCGGGAGCGGCTCTACAAGGCGGTTTACGAGAGCGAGTTCTGGAAGAACGAGATTGGTCCCCGCATTCCGGAGTTCCTGGACCGTACGCAGTCCGTCATCACGCGGGTCGTGCCCACATCCCGTTCACCAATGCAGTAGCAGTGCACAAGGGCTCGGAGTCGGATCCGGCAACAGCCCCGAGTCCGACGACGCCTGGCTTGGACGGCGTGGGAACAACGCCGGTCCAAGGTCATGATCCGGGCCACGCCTCGGTGGCCGGAAGACCCGGGCGGAGGCCGCCGTCTGCGGTACGCGCCACCTTCCGCCTCCAGTCCAGCCACGATCTTCCCAGCGGGCTAGGCCCGGGCGCATATCATGGCTATTTGGCCCACAGCCACCGGCAGCGTCGCTGTCGCCCAGCCGGTTCGCAGGCCAAAAGAACAATGTCCGAACAAGTCATCCGGCAACGCTCCAAGGGCTTCATTTGCGTCAACGCGCACCCGGTTGGCTGTGCCGCTAACGTCGAAAGGCAGATTGCCTGCGTACGCAACCGCCTTCGACCCGCTGGGGAGTCTCGCCACCGCAATGCGCTTGTAATCGGCAGCTCCACCGGGTACGGCCTGGCCTCTCGCATCGCCGCCTCATGGGGACTGGGCTGCCGCACTCTCGGGGTCTTCTTGGAAAGGCCGCCGTCCGGCCGGCGGACCGCCACCGCGGGGTACTACAACTGCGTTGCGTTCCATCGCGCGGCCGACCGGGACGGGTTGTGGGCCCGGAGTGTGAATGGGGATGCCTATTCCGACGAGGTCAAGGACCAAATAGCTCGTATTGCAGCCGAGTCAATGGGGCGGTTCGATTTGGTGATTTACAGCCTCGCGTCTCCGAAACGGATTGATCCCAGAACAGGTGCAACCCATGCCTCGAGCCTCAAGACGATCGGGGAGTCATACTCCGGCAAGACGATCGATCTGGCCAAGTCCGAAGTAACGACCGCGACGGTGGGTCCGGCGGACCAGTCCGAGATTGACAGTACAGTGGCTGTCATGGGAGGGGAAGACTGGAGGTGGTGGATCGACCGCCTGCTTGACGAAGGTCTGCTTGCAGATGGAGCCAGAACAGTCGCCTACACGTACTACGGGCCCAGTCTGACCTGGCCGGTGTACCGGGACGGAACCATTGGGGCCGCCAAGCGCCACCTGAAACAGACTGCTGACGCTCTCGATGCGGAACTGAGGCAACGAGTCGGCGGGGGGGCCTGGCTTTCGGTGAACAAGGCGGTCGTCACCCAAGCCTCCGCGGCAATACCGGTTGTCCCGCTCTACATGAGTCTGCTCTTTCGGGTGATGAAAGAGGAGGGAGTTCACGAGGGGTGTATCGAGCAGTTGATTCGTCTCTTCTCTGACCACCTCCTCCGCGCGGGCGGGCCCGGCGTCGATGTGGATCGCCTTATTCGCTTGGACGACCTGGAGATGCGGGCAGACGTGCAAGAGGCGGTCTCGGATCTCTGGCCGCGAGTGACTACTGCCAATCTGGCCGAGCTCTCTGACTTTGCAGGGTTCAAGCGCGACTTCAACAATCTGTTCGGATTCGATGTCGAAGGAGTCGACTACGACCAACCGGTTGAAACCGAAGTGCTGATGGACGGCCAGCAACACCTGGTGGCCTGACGGCGCTTCGGGGGCCTATAGTGAAGGGGCGAGGGTGTGACGGTCCGCTCAAGCATTCGACGATCCCCGCTGGTTGGCATGTTTGCCCTGGCGCTGATATGTGTCCACGCACCCATCTTCGGAGCGACAGCAAGTAGCGCCGGTTCCCCCGACAAGGGCTTGATCGGCAAGACCACGAGGGGCATCAAGAAGAGCGCCAAGGCTGTCGCTCAGGGCGTCAAGGTGGTCGTGGAAGAGACCGCCGACGGAACGAAGGTGGTAGCCGAAGAGACGGCGGAAGGGACGAAAGCAGTAGCGGAAGGATCGGCTGCAGGAGCGAAGACCGTCGCCACGGAGACCGCCCAGGATGTCGAGGCCGCTGGCGAGGGCGCCGCTTGGGCCGGGGGGAAGTCTCTGGAAGGAGTGGAAGTTGCCGGCACAAAGGCAGGAGAGGGAGCGACCGTCGCGGGGAAGGCCGTTCAGACCGGAGCGGAAGCAGCCGGGGAAGGCGCAGAGGCAGTTGCCGAGGGCACGGTGGAAGGTGCTAAGGCTGTCGGCCGAGCGGTCGAAGAGGGTGCGAGAAAAACCGCATCGGGCCTGAAGAAGATCGGCCGGAAGATTGATCCCCGCTAGGTAGATGGGCGAGTCAGTGCACGCTAGGCGCCCTTAGGAACGAATCGATGCCGTCGCAAAGCAGGGATGAGCACCGCAGCTTCGCTGCGACCAAGGGGCCGGCGACGGTTGCGGTCGTGACAGTGAGTGACTCTCGTACGCGCAAGACGGATGCCAACGCTTCGTACCTGCGAGAAGCGATCGAAGGGTCGGGGAACGTTCTGCACTCCGTCCGCATCGTGCCTGACGAGCCCGACCTCGTTCGGAAAGCACTCCATGAACTCGCTGGCGAAGAGCAAGTCAACGTCGTTTTCTTCAACGGCGGAACGGGTATTTCTCGCCGCGACCGAACCTACGACGTGCTCAGTCGCGAGCTCGAAAAGGAACTGACGGGCTTCGGCGAGCTCTTTCGCATGCTGAGCTACGAGCAGGTCGGTGCAGCCGCCATGCTATCCCGCGCTACTGCAGGAGTCTTTCGCGGAAAGGTAGTGGTCTCGACCCCGGGATCGCCAGCCGCGGTCCGCTTGGCTTGGGAAAAGCTCGTCGGACCCGAACTGAGCCACCTGGTTTGGGAGGTGGCTCGCTAGGATGCCCAGAGTCCACCAACCGTTCGGACTGCCCGGGGAACCGATGAGAATTCTCCTGTTACTCAACCTACTCGTATGCGCCCTGCTGATGCTGTCAGCTTGCGGCGAGGAGGCGCCGCTGCCCGCGGCGCAAATCGAGGCTGCGGTCGAGTCGTATCTCTCCGAGCGCACCGACTTGCGGATCGGCGAGATGCGGGTCAGAGCGGATCGGATTCGATACGAAGGGGACCGTGCGTTGGCCTCGGTCTCGATCAGCGCGTCGGACGATCCGAAAGCGGCCATGCAAATGGTGTACGAACTGATGCGGGGGGCCGACGGGTGGCAAGTGGTGCCGCCACAAACACCCGGCCACGCGACCGGCGACGACCCCCAAAGCCAAGGCACCATCCCTGGCCTGCCACCGGGGCACCCGCCGAGCAATCCCCGAGGAATGGAATTGCCACCGGGGCACCCTCCCACGGCGCCCCAAGGCGAGCTCCCACCGGGACATCCCCCGATTGCCGGCGAGCGGCTCTGAGTCCCTTGGCTGGTAGGTCGCCCCCAGGTTCGGTATAGCGATTACTTCTGCTCGAGAGCCCGCTCCCCTGAATGCTGGCTGCGGACCGAGAGTCTCGGTCAACGGTACCGTAGGAATGAGTCCGCTAAATCCCGTCGCCGCTAAGCCACCGGGCGTAAGCCAAAGAGTGATTCCATGACGAATGTCCAGTCCAGTTCCTTGTTCTCCAGGGCCCAGCAGTCCATCCCCGGTGGAGTGAACTCTCCAGCTAGGGCATTCCGTGCCGTTGGATGCGAGCCGGTCTTCATAACCCGGGGCGACGGCAGCCGACTCTGGGATGCCGACGGCAATGAGTACATTGATTACGTAGGTTCTTGGGGGCCCTTGCTGCTGGGCCATCGGCATCCCGACGTGCTGTCGGCATTGCGTGATGTCCTCGAGCGCGGCACGAGCTTCGGCGCACCGACCGAGGCAGAGGTCGAACTCGCGGAACTGATCACCGAAATCGTTCCCTCCATTGAGATGGTCCGCTTGGTGAATTCCGGCACAGAGGCGACGATGAGTGCGCTGCGGGTCGCGAGAGGTTTCACGGGCAGGGACCTGGCGGTCAAGTTTGTCGGCAACTACCACGGCCACGTGGACTCGCTGCTCGTCAAGGCAGGATCAGGGCTCGCAACCCTGGGCATCTCCGATTCCGCCGGCGTGCCGGCAAGGTTCGCCGAGACGACTCTTCCGCTGCCATACAACAACGTCGCCGCCCTGGAAGGCGCCTTCAGTGAGCACGGTGAACAGATCGCAGCCGTGATCCTCGAACCGGTGGTCGGAAACATGGGTTGCGTCCCCCCCAGCGAGGGCTTCCTCGTCCGGCTGCGCCAGCTCTGCACCGCGAGCGGAGCGGTCCTGATCTTCGATGAAGTGATGACCGGCTTCCGAGTCGGCTTGGGCGGTGCCCAGGAGCTCTACGGAGTGACTCCGGACCTGACGACCCTCGGGAAGGTGATCGGTGGAGGCCTGCCTGTCGGCGCATTCGGCGGCCGGCGGACCATCATGGAGTGCGTGGCTCCCCAGGGCGCCGTCTATCAGGCCGGGACGCTCTCCGGCAACCCGCTAGCCGTGGCCGGCGGACTGGCGATGCTACGTCACCTGCGGGACCATCCCGAGATCTACGAGTACGTCGAGGTCCAGGGTTCCCGCTTGCAGGCTGGTCTGGTGAAAGCTGCGGAGGCGGCTAGAATCACGCTGACGAGCAATCGCGTGGGATCGATGCTGACTTTTTTCTTCACGGATCGCACGGTTCGAAGCTGGGACGATGCAGCCACCTGCGACACAGACGCGTTCGGGCGGTACTTCCGCGCCATGCTTGCGCGCGGCATCTACCTGCCTTGCTCCCAGTACGAGGCGCTCTTCGTCTCGGCATGCCACAGTCCTTCGGACATCGACCAAACGATTCAATGCGCCGCCGAGGCGTTTCGAGCGATCGCCGGACAGGGGTAGCGTCAGAGCGCCGGGCACGCGCGCCGGTCGTATTCCTATTCCGGCGTAGACCTCGCGTCCCGCACGACGAACCGGCCCCGCCGTCTATCGTTCCATTCGTCCAGTTCGACCCGCCCCACGAGATCGATCTGCACGGGTGGGTTTCGTCGGTCGCCGCCCGCAGCCGATCCGCTGAGCCCGATCCGCTCGGCCCAGTCCGCCGGAGCTCGCCACCACACGGCGTCACACCTCACATCGCCCACCACCAGTGTCAGGAACAGGTGGCCCTTCGGAGTCATGTTGCTTGTGGCAAGCGTACATCGGCGAATGCCCACCAGAGGGCTCTGCATGCCTTGCCCCCAAGGCTCAAGCCGACGCTGCGCCACGGCGACTTCCAACATGGCCTCACCAGAGAGATGCTTTTCTTGCAACACGGCGTCGATCTGGTGCGCTGGCTCAAGCGGTGGCCTGTCCTCCGGCTCGAGTTCCCGAAAGCGACTAAGTAGGAATTTCCGCAGGTCATCCAGCCGGCTCGGCTTCAGAGTGACTCCGCATGCTGCTGCGTGTCCGCCTCCCGAGACGAGGATTCCTTCTTGGCACGCTGCGCTGACCGCTGAACCCAGATCGAATCCAAGGGCCGTCCTCCCGGATCCTGCCATCAGGCCGTCTTCGCGTTGTGCTACGGCAATCGCGGGCCATCCGAATCGAGTAACCAGCGATGACGCCACCAAGCCAACGGTACCCGGCGTTGCCGCTTGGACGAGGTGGACATTGACCGGTCCTTCAGCAAGGGCTTCCAGCCCGACCGATCCATCCAGTTCCCGGCTAGCCTCGCGGCCGAGTTCGACACGCTGATGGTTCAGATCCTGCAAGCGTCGCGCCAGGTCCTGGGCTGACCGGAAACTCTTGGCCCGGAGGCAGCGAGCAGCCAAGTCGGACTGCCCCATGCGCGAGCCTGCATTGATCCTCGGCCCGATCCGCCAGCCGAAATCGTCGGAGGAGGGGGCGCGTGTCATGCCAGCGGCTTGCTTTATGGCCTCAAGCCCCGGGGGGACCGCCGAAGGGTCTTGCAGGAGCCGAATCCCCGTGCGGATCAACGACCGGTTGAACGGTGTGTCGATGCGCATCATGTCGCATGCCGTGCCGAGGGCTGCCAGCAACGTGATGCGCCTTCGCACCTGCAACGTGTCTGCGCGACTCAGGCCAGACTGCCGCAGCATGGCCCTCGCCAGGAACCAGGCGAGCCCGGCCGCGCAGAGGGAGCCCAGCTCCCCGGGGTCCGGCCTTCGGCTTACCCACGGATTGATGACCACACCGGCCTTGGGCGGGCTCTGGTGGTGCGGGGGATGGTGGTCGACCACCACCGGAAGGATCCCGTAGTGCTCGTGGAACTGGTCCAGCAGCTTCCCGGAGGATGTCCCGCAGTCAAGGACCGCAACGCACGAGACGCCTTCCTCGGACAGATTGTTCAGGCAACGCGTATTCGGGCCAAACCCCTCGGTGTTCCGGTGGGGAACCGCCACGGCCGGATCCTTCGATCCTGGCGGGAAGACCTTCCGCAACGTCTCAACGAGGATGGCCTGCGCGGTAGCGCCGTCGACATCGTAGTCGCAGACGATGCCGACACGGCCCTTGCGGCCAAGGCCCAATAGGGTTTCGGCGGCTTCCTCGATTCCGTCCGGATCCCCGATTGCCTCGGTGCAGTCCTTGAGCGGCCGCTGCGTGATCCGGTCCGCTACGGAGCCATCCATTCCTCGGCTGGCCAGTGCCAGGCCGAGGATTTCCGGAATGCGGAGTAGGCGCGCAATGTCGGCCCCGCGACTCGATCGCCCTGCCGACTCGTCCGGCCAGGACCAGCTGAACCGCCTCACGGCGTACTCCTCGGGAAGGTCCGCGTCCCAAGGCAGTGGACAGAACGTGAGGGTACCGCCATCCGGGGAAGGGCCAGTGTCTCACAAAGCGGACTCGGCACTCCGTACTGCGGGCCCAAGACGTGCCAGCGTCCCGGGGCCTCAGGACGGGGCCTTGCGGGTGGCCCGTCGCAGGCGCTCGGCGATGCCGATCTCGCCTTCGGGACGGAGCAGGGGAAATAGGATCACGTCTCGGATGGTGGGGGAATTCGTCAGGAGCATCGTCAGCCTGTCGATGCCGATGCCTTCCCCAGCTGTTGGCGGCAGACCATAGCACAGGGCCCGCACGTAGTCCTCATCGATACCGTGGGCCTCGTGATCGCCCGCCGCTCTAGCCGCTGCCTGTTCCTCGAATCGCAGCAGTTGCTCCACCGGGTCGTTCAGTTCCGAGTACCCGTTGGCGATTTCCATGCCCCCACAGAAGATCTCAAAACGCTCCACCCAATTCGAATCTTCCGGTTTCTGCTTGGACAGCGGAGACGCTTCCACCGGATAGTCGTAGACCGCAGTGGGCTGGATCAGCCGCTCTTCGCAAACCGTCTCGAACAGTTGCAGTAGGGCCATGCCTGCGGAAATGCCGTCGGGCAGGTGGACCGCTGTTCCGCTCGTTCTTTGGTGCGCTTCGGAAAGTTCCCTGATCTTTCCGATATCGGTGAGTTCTGTCGGCTGCGGTCGGCTGGCTTTGTCTGGCCAGTATTCCGAGACAGTCTCTGCGAGCGTGAGTCGGTTCAGCGATCCGAAATCGATTCTATGCTCGCCGAACTCCGCTACCGTGCCGCCGTCCAGGACGGACTCGGCCACCGCGATGAGGAGTTCGGCACTGAAGTCCATCAGCACCTGGTAGTCGCTGTAGGCCTCATAAAACTCGAGCATCGTGAATTCCGGGTTGTGGTGCTTCGAGAGCCCTTCGTTACGGAAGTTGCGATTGATTTCGTAGACTCGGTCCATGCCCCCGACCGTCAATCGCTTCAGGTACAGTTCCGGGGCAATCCTGAGGTACAGGTCCACGTCGAGCGCGTTGTGGTGCGTCACGAAAGGTCGAGCAAGCGCGCCCCCGTACACCGGCTGCATCATGGGGGTCTCGACCTCGATATAGCCCCGCTTCTCGAAAGCGTCCCTCAGAGTCCGGACGATTCTGTCCCGTGTGACGAATGTCTGGCGGACGGAATCGTTGCTCATCAGGTCGAGCGACCGCTGGCGGTACCGGATCTCCACGTCCTGCAGGCCATGGAACTTTTCCGGAGGAGGGAGCACGCTCTTGGAGAGAAACTCCAGACCCGCCGCTCGGACGGTCAGTTCGCCCGTCCGTGTCCGGAAAACGCGTCCGGCAACGCCGATTAGGTCCCCTGCATCCAGAAGCTTGTAGAGTTCGAAATCGCGTTCCGAGACCTCGTCCCTGCGGACGTAGATCTGGATCTGCAATCCTCCCTGCTTGAGGTTGGCGAAACCGGCCTTACCCTGTCTGCGCTTCGTCGTGAGGCGCCCACAGACGCTTACAGCCGGTTGTTCCTCCTCCAGTGTCTCGCCGTCCTTGGGGTCGAATGCCTCCCGGAGTTCCGTTACCGTATGTGATGCCTCGTACTTTCGCGGGTAGCGCTCGAACCCCAACTCCGAGATACGGGCGATCTTATCGAACCTCTGCTGGAAGATACGGTCTTCTGGGTGCATCAGGAAGGCTCCGATCCCGGGACCGGGCCGGAACTCCCATTGTAGGAAGGCCCCGAAGATCCGACTCAGTAGTAGTCCGAGCAGTCCATGAAGTAGCCGCAGCGTTCACACCGCAGCTTGCAACCTCGTTCCTCGAGGCGCTGTGAGCAGTTCGGGCAGTAATGCATCGCGAGGGGCTCAGGCTTGTCTCCCTGTTGCCGCGCGGACACAGGGGAGGGTGATTGCGGGGTGGGTCTCGGTTCGATCCTCGCGGATCTCGGCCCTGCCGGCTCGTGGCTCACGTCCCGACCTCGCGGATCACCTCGAGCTTGTCATCGCTCAGATAGGCGTATCGGTTAACCCAGTATCCGTGGCGACCCACATCGCGCGCCACTTCCAATCTCCTGCGAAAGTCCTCAAGCGGCCCGTATCCGTGGGCCAGCACATAGACCGGGGTGTCGCCAGCTTCCCGTTGCGCCTGGCGGATCTTGCGCTTCTGCGCCATCGGCCCGACCGGGTGCGGCACGTCCGGAGCTGGGTACGAATAGTCCTCGACGGTTTCCAGCCCGCCGTCGTCCGCGATATCCAGCCAGCGCACCAGCGCCTTCGCGAGCAGGTGGCTTGACAGACCCGGGTTCGCGCCCAGGATCTGATCGCCGTAGAATCGCAGCATCATCGGCCAGTGCATCGTGTAGAGCTTGCAGCTTATTGCTGATGAATGCTTGGCGACACGAGTGAAGTCCATTCCCGATACGATCGTCCATGGTGGCGGGAAGGCGTTCGGAAGAAGTTCCATGCCCTCGCCGCCGTTCTCATCCATCACCTTTCGAATCCCGGCGATCAGCCCTTCAACCAAGGCGGCCTTGAACCGCAACCACGCCGAGACGCCGGGATAGTCCGAGAGCAGCCTCAGCAGGTGGAACCTGCCGCCGTCGGCATCCTGGGCCCAAGGCTCAAGGTCGTCGTCCGTCAGCCCGCCGTGCAGCTTGCTGTAGAGGGCACCGACGTCGCGGCGCATCCGGTCGAAGGGGAATCCCATTCGCTCAGCTGCCCTCTCAGCGTGGTACGAGAAATCAAGGAACGCCGAGTCCAAGAAGTACGGCGGGTACTCGGGCCAGTCGATTCGAAGGCCGTCGAGGTCGGGATAGTTGCGGATGAGGTCTTTGACGAGCGCGTGCTCATAGCCGAGGATTTGAGGGCTCGCCAGGCTTCCATTCTTCGCGAGGCGCCGTTCGGGTATCGTTCCGTCCGGCAGCCGGGCGCGGTCTTCCTCGACCGGTCCCCCGAACTGCACGCGGTAACCGGGGGGAATCGCGGCCTGAACTTGGAAGTAGACGCGGATGCCTCGCTCCTTGGCTGCCGGGATGAAGTCACTGAGCAGATGCCCCTGCGTCCGAGTCAGTTCGGTTGGCTGAGACGGTTGGTAACGCAGACCCGCGTAGTTCGGCAGGTGCGGTTCGAAGCTCGGCGCCGTCTTGACCCAGACCTCCCGCTTGCCGAATAGGGGTCGGTCGAGCAGCCGGACGTTGCCCGCGTTCGCGTCTGCTGGCGGCTCTCGCTGACCAGTCTCCGGGTCCGCCTCTTCCATTAGGTACGGGGAGGTAGCGACAGCGTTCGCGCCGATTCGGGACAGGTTGTCGAGCAGTCCTTCGATCCCTTCGCTCTGGATGTATTCCGGAAGGACGGTGACCCCGAGGAGCTTTTCCCCTGCCATGGCCCGTGAGTATATCAGCGACCGAGGTGCGTTTGCGTGATTCGAACTCGGGGCAGGGCAACCGCCTGGTTGATCGTGGTCGAGTGGTGGCAACGCGCAGTTCCTGCCACGACTCCTGCGGCCCCAGATTGGATGGTGGCGCCAACGAATTACAATGTCCATCGGAGTCCCTGACCATGAAGTCTTCTCGTTCCCTTGTTCTCGCTCTCGCAGTCGTGCTTGCCTTGGCGGCCGGGTGGTTTGCCGGCTCCAAGCAGGCTTCGGCAGATTCCTTGGTAGAGGGTTTCAAGCTCGTGGCGATCGCTTCTGTGTCGGATGCCGTCGATACCGTTACCGGAGAGCGCGGGTTCATGAACTACGACATGCGGCCCGTGGTGTCCGGTCGGCTGGTAGGTCGGGCCGCAACGGCCAAGCTCGTGCCGATGGAGGAGGGGCAGTCTACGGCCACGCGGGCCGTTAGCCATTCCGTCGAGATGATCGACGAGGCCGAGCCAGGCACGGTCGGGGTCATCGTAATCGAGGATGGCCTGAATGTCGCCGCCGTTGGCGGACTGATGATGACAGCCGCCAAGGCTCGCTCGATGGCCGGCATGGTGCTGGACGGCGGGGCCCGCGATTTGGCGGAACTCCGTACGCTGGGGCTGCCCGTATACGCTCGGAGCTACACTCCAGCTACTGCCGTGGGCCGCTATATCAGCGTCTCGAAGAACGAATCGGTGGAGTGCGCAGGGGTCACCGTGGATCCGGGAGACATCATCGTGGCAGACGAGGATGGGGTGGTCGTGGTGCCCGAGGAGCACGCCACCGAGGTGCTGGCGGCCGCTGTCGACATCGACGAGCGGGAAGGCGCGATGGTCCCGCTGATCAAGAAGCTGAAGTCGCTGACGGAAGTCATCAAGCAATTCAACCGAATCTAACGGCCCGGTCTACGCCGGACCGCGTGGCTGGCTCGCCAACCCTGTCCGCGACGCTAGGTTCTCGCAAGAGACCGCAACGCTCAGAAATCGCCTGTGCTAGGCTGGAATCAGACAGCTTTAGGGGGCCTGTGGCGCAGTTGGGAGCGCGCCTCCATGGCATGGAGGAGGTCGAGGGTT
>CAYWUV010000090.1:0-24024 GCA_964461235.1 uncultured Bryobacterales bacterium
CGATGCCGGCCAAGGGATGGGCGCGCAGCAGGTGGCGGATGAAGGTCCGGTTGTGTACGAAACGCTTGAAGGCGGGGTCGCGCGGGACGCGCATGTCGATGAAGGGTATGGCAGGTAGCGGCGGCAAGGCGTCGGCGGGCGCGGAACGGTCGGCTGAGGCAACTGGATTGCAGGATCATAGCGAAGCGATCCGGCCGCTCCGGAACCGGCGTGGCAAGGTGCCGAAACAGGGGCAAGCGGCGTCGGAGACGGCGTAGCGCTTGTTGGAGCCGGTGCGGGGGTCGGACTGCGTGTCCGCCTCTTGCAAGACGGGCATCGACAGTCGGCGCCATATCCGCCATGGGCGGCAGGATCCCCGCAACCTCCTGTACATGGCCGCCGTGTTCGCGATCCGCTGCAAGCCCGCCTGCAAGGCCAAGCCCGGCACCTGCATGCCATCCACTGGGGGTGAGGTGGTCCTCGACGCTTGGGGGGTGTAGGGACTGTCGGTGCGTTCCCCTGCCTGAGAGGTCAGCCTCGCCAGTGCCGCCATTGCGACCGAGGTTTCGAGTTGAGCCGGGGCAACAGGGCGGTTCCGAGGTCCACTTCTCGAGAACGGAATGAGATTCGACTCTGCAGTGAAGGAGGACTGCCGAGTCGAGGGAATCGCATTTCCGGATCCGATCGTTCCGTCATGCCGACTCGATGGCCCAGGCGATCCCCGCTCCTGTGCCGTATGCGACCACAGCCACGATCCCCCCGAGCACCAGCATTTCAAGGCCGCTAGCCCACCATCGGCTCGCTGTCACCATCGAGCGTAGTGCGCCAACGGCAAACTGCGCGGCCAACGCCAAGGCCGTCGCGATCGCAAAGCGGTCTTCAAGTCCTGGAATAAGGTAGGGTGCGAGCGGGATCGCACCGGCGATCGCGAACGCCACGAACGTGGCAAACCCGTGCTTGACAGGGGAGGCTTCCTGCTCTGGCAGGCCTTGAGCCTCCAGCGCGCTCTCGTGCGCCCGGATGCTGAGGTAGTTGCCCACGCCCATGGACAGGCCGTCAGCAAACAGATTGGCGACGCCCACAATCAGCACCGCGTTTGAGGACAGGTCACCCCCGGATACCCCGGCAACGACGGCAAATGTTGTCAGGATTCCGTCGTTCGTTCCGTAAATCAGATCGGCGATGTAGTGCTGGAGGGTTCCGTAGAACCCCTGGGGTACTTGATGAACAGAGGGTCGGCTTCGTGGTCGTCGCATCGCTAGGCTCGTGCCACTCAGGGTACTCAACTACGCGAACCGTCCGACTAGGGAACGGGCTCGCAAGGAAAGCCCTGAGCAGCGAGGCATAGGTGTTGGCGGTTCCGTAGCATGGTCACGTGGCTCAACCGGAGCGATTCCATCTCACTGGCGCGGCGCGTATGTCGCTCCTCGGCGGTCCTCCGCCGATTCCGCTCCGGGCCTCTGGACACCGGCGGGCGCCTACCGGGATCAAGACCCGTCCCTGCGGGCCAGACGGTCGCGATGGAACGTCCTTGTGCGGGGATTCCGCCAGTCAAGTGAATTCGTCCAGACGATGTGTCTGCAGTCACGGGGAGGATTACGACTCCGGTCTCCTCGAGAATTGGATGAAAATTGCCCACGATGTGAGCGATAACCGCTCACAGAATGGGCGATCGGCAGTACGTTCCCAGGATCGCTTCGGGCTTGCTGGAGCGTGCCTTAGGCGCAGCTCCGGTCGTCGTACTGATGGGTGCGCGCCAGACCGGAAAGAGCACGTTGGCGCAGTCCGAGCCGTTTCGTACGAACCGCCTCTATCTCACGCTTGACGATCTCGAGACCCGCGAACGCGCCCAAAAGGCTCCTGACGACCTCGTAAGAAGCGCCCCGCAAATGACTCTGGACGAGATCCAGCGCGAGTCCGACCTGCTCCTCTCGGTCAAGCGCGCTGTGGACGAGGATCGCCCTCGCGGGACAGGCCGCTTCATCCTCACCGGATCAGCGAACCTGCTTCTGATGCACCGGATCTCGGAGACCCTCGCCGGCCGGGCGGTCTATGTCAACCTCTGGCCCCTGACTCGTCGAGAGCGCCTGGGACTCGGTACGTCCGGGATCTGGACGGAGATTCTGTCGGTGCCTGCATCGGACTGGCCAGCGCTCGTCGGTTCCCAGCCAACGGTGGCCGTCGACTGGAGAGCAGAGGTAGGCAGAGGAGGCTATCCGACTCCAGCCTTGGAGCTTCAGAGCGGCGATGCCCGGGCCTTGTGGTTCGATGGCTACCTCCGCACATACCGCGAGCGCGACCTTCAGGCGATGGCGTCAGTTGCGAACCTTGTCGATTTCCGGCGGCTGATGCGCGCTGCCTGCCTGCGTGTCGGGACTGTCGCGAACCAAGCCGGGCTGGGCCGTGACACTCAGATTCCCCGGGCGACCGTTCAACGCTACCTGAACCTGCTCGAGACCTCCTATCAATTGGTGCGTCTGGCACCTTACGTCGTCAATCGCACGAAGCGGCTGGTCAAGAGCCCCAAGCTGTATTGGAGCGACCCCGGACTCTCCTCGTGGCTGAGCGGCTCCCGAACCCCGTCCGGAGCGCATCTTGAGACCTTGGTCTTAGGTGATCTGCTGGCGTGGCGCGATGGCCAGGTCCCGGTGCCGGAGGTTCTGTTCTGGCGGACGGCGACTGATCATGAGGTTGATTTTGTAGTGGAAAAGGACGGCTTGCTGCTGGCGATCGAGGTAAAGGCCACCGAGAATCCCGGGTACGCTGACACGCGGGGCCTCCGTGCGTTCCAGCAAGAATACCGCGAGCGGTGCGTCGGAGGCTTGGTTCTTCACGCAGGAGTCCGGACGCAGTGGATGTCCGATGGAATCCTCGCCGCCCCGTGGTGGCGAGTGCTGTAGGTGCTGTCCGCCGGGCGTCTCAATCTGGCCGAAGGCTCCCAGAGGGAAGAGGGGAACTGCCCCTTGGCCTCGCGCAGGGAAGAGAAGCGTGTTTTCGTGAGCAGTGATGCCCGGGGAGTCAGAATACGTGTGCCTGAGTGAGTTGGAGGGCATCATCGACAGCGCGTCGGCTGTTGGCGTGAGCCCGGCACGATAGTGGGAGCTTCGGTGACTGACGGCTCGGCTCCTGGGCTAGGCAGGCCCCGGGGGTAGTGATGGCTGGGGCGCAGGGAGCGATCGTCCAAGTCGCCCGAGGGTCCCCCCATTGAAGACTGATTTGCACGAAATGGCCTCCAGGCGGGTATTCGTTAGTGTGAGTGCAGCCGAGACCATGCCGTGGATCGCGAACTCGATCACGTGGATGTCCAGTCGGACCTCTGGTGATCGGAGCCAACCATCGATCCGTGAACTCGTCACGGCGGCCAAGCAAGGGGACTTGGTAGCTTTCGGAAGCCTCGTCGACCTATACCAGCCACGCGTTTATCGCACTGCAAGGGGGATGCTTGGTTCGGACTCTGACGCTTGCGACGCCGTGCAAGAGGTGTTCATCAAGGCATATCGCAGCATTTCCGGCTTTGACGAGTCCCGAGATATCGCTCCTTGGCTCTACAAGATCACCGCAAACGTCTGCCGTGACATTGCGAGGGCCACCCTACGGCACCGAGGGGCCCACGTCGATGGGGAGAGTCTGATCTCGACATCGCTTGGACCCTTCGAAAGCGCCACAAAGCACGAGCAACAAGATCTCGTTCGTCGAGCGCTGGTCAGACTTCCCTACAAGGAGCGGGCCGCCATCACCCTTCGCGACCTCGAAGGTTTGAGTACGCGAGAGGTTGCTCGGATACTGGGAACGACCGAAGCGACCGTACGCTCCCAAGTCAGTTCAGGTCGAGCCAGGCTCCGTCAAAGCATCTTGGGCACGAAGCGGAGGGATCCATGACCTGCCCCAAGGAAGCAGAACTTGCGCTGCACGGAACTGGTGACGCTTCCGAACGGCTCGCTCGTCGGGTCGGGCGCCACATCAGGATGTGTGCAAGCTGCGCGAGGAAGGTGTCAGAATTCCAATTGGTCCGGTCCGCTGTGGCCTCCAGCGGGTCGGCGATGCCGCCAGGTGCTCGCGAGCACATCAGAGCTGCGATCCTCGCAAGAGTTGGAAGCGGCCCGCCAGGGCGCCCGCGAAGCCATTCGTCTTTGCTGCTCCTTCGCATTGCGTGCGCTGTCACTGTGGTTGCAGCATCAGCGGCCCTGGTGCGGACAGCGTGGTTTCCCCCGGTTGTTGAGTTGGCGCCCCTATCGGCGCTCCGGACTCCGGGGCCCCCCGAAAGCGTCCTGCAGTTTTCAGCGCCTCGCACCGAGGACGCCGGACCGTCAACCGGTGTTGGCCGGGAGCAGCTCGAACGCACCGTTGGCCTCCAGTCGGCGCAGTTGGATTTCGTGCAGATGGCGGACGGGCTGGCCCGGGTGGCGCAGCTTCGCATCCCCGCTGAGGACCCATCCCTTGAGATCCACTGGATCATTGAGTAGAGGAGTTTCCATGTCGTTTCATCGGCTTCCCAATGCTTGCCTTGCGGTCGCGATCGTGCTGGGGGTAGCCCCCCTTTCTGCCGACGAAGAGGTCACTCGCGTGTACAGGGTTGAGCACGCGGACGCACAGGTGCTGGCGAAGTTGATCAGTCGTACCGGCCCCTTGATTGCAGCCGACTCGGCCTTGCAGTCTGTAGTGCTGACAGGATCGCGAGAAACGGTTGACACTACCCTTGCAGTGCTCGCCGAACTTGACCTCCCCACTGAAGCGCATGCGGCGAAGGACGTCGTGTTTGACGTGTACTTGGTTGGCGCATACTTGAATCCGCAGGAGTTCCCTGCCATGCCTGCGGTGCCGCAACACGCAGTGGACGGAATGCGCGAAACGTTCCCTTTCGTCTCGTATAGGTTGCTTGAGGCTTTCAACATACGAACAACACCTAGCGAACACGAAGCCGCCGTTACGGGCTACTTGGGCACGGAGCCGCTGATCGAGTATCGATTTCGGATTGCCGTGGACAGTGAAGAGGCAACATCGGGCTCGATCGGCCTCGGCCGGATTCAGCTCGCCATCTTGGTGTTTCACGAAGATAACGGCATCCAAGAATCGGAAATCTCGACTCGCCTCACGATCCGGGAATCGAAGACCATCGTCGTCGGGAAGGCTGGGGTTACGGGAGTTGCAGACGGAGTATTCCTCGTGCTGAGACCCCGTCTTGAATGATGGTTCGGGAACGGATTCGAGTTGTCCTCGCGCTTCCGGAAATCCCGGCCTCGGCGGAGGCTCTAAACATGGGTTGCCTCGGATGCCCGGCTACGCGCGAGTGCGCATGGACCTGAGCCTCGCGACGGCAACGGGCTCCTCGCCTCCAGCTGGACCTTCTACTCTGCGTCGTCGTCCGGGAGGTGGACCGTTCCGGACACGCGATAGGGTTATTGGCCATGGCGGCCGTTTTGTCCGCGCTGGAGGAGCAAGGCCTCCAATTCCGCCGTGCGTGCCTCGGCCCGTCGCCGCGCTTCGGCCTCGGACTCCGCGATGGCCTCGGCCCGTCGCCGCGCTTCGGCCTCGGACTCCGCCACGGACTTGGCAGCCTCAAGAGCCCGGTGCTGTTCCTCGACCCACAAATAGTCCTCGCCTGTTTCCAGGCTTCGTACCCGCAAGTTCGTGCCCTCAACCCGTAACGATACTCCCAGCGCCGTGCTGTGAACGGCTCCTCCGCGTTCCAGGGGCAGCTCCTCATAAGCCTGGCCCCGTAACCGGTAACCGACCAGTCGTCGCCCCCGCCGGCGTGGTTCCGGCTGGAACAGGAAGTACTCCCCGATCCCCAGCCGCGCGTACAGGGTGCGCTTCTCTTCCGCGTTTCGGACTTCGCTGGAGGGCGAGATCACCTCCAGCGCGAAATCCGGTGGCTTGCCCTCCTCCCAGAACTTATACACTGGCCGGTCCCCGAGGTCATGCTCCAGCACCACGAACACGTCCGGCGCAATGCTCGCTGCTGGGTTCCCACGCTCGTAGTAGACGAACATATCGCCTTCCAGCACGACGTTGTCAACCTGGTCAAAGTGCTGGGTGAGCGCGGAGCGCACGTTGATGATGGCACGGGCTTGGAGTGGGTTCTCTGGCAAAAAGCGACCGTCCGAATCAGGGTAGTGCACGCTCTCCGTAACCGGCGGCGGGGCAGGTTCGGTGGTCGCAGTGACAGCGGCCTGCTGAGCAATTGTCCTTTGCTCCGCCATACGGGGCCGGCGGGAGCCGGTTCGGTTCAGCATAGCATCGGCCCGGGAGCTGCCGGGTTGACGTTTGCGCCACCTGCGTGACAGCGGAGCCTGGCTATGCCTTCAATGATGTTGCTTGCGGAATGGCCAGGTTTCTTGGTCGTTGCGCGAGTGACCGATTCTGCAATCGCCCGAGTGGCGCAAGCAACCGGGAAGCTAGACCTCGATCCAACGACCTGCCCCCTGTGCCGACCGAGCCGCCGCGCGCACGACAGCGAGGGTCCGGACCCCTTCTTCGCCCGTCGGGTACCACGTCGATGCAGCATCCGGTCGGCGGCCTTCCGCCCGGGCCCTGACCGTCTCCGCGAGATCCGAATAGATATTGCCGAAGGCTCCCAGCATTCCCTCGGCGTGACCGACAGTGATCCGCGACGCCCGCTGCGCCTCATCCGAGAGTCCCGCGTCGCCCCGTTCAAGGGTTCGGGTCGGCTTGCCGATCGGCGTCCAGTAAAGCTGGTTCGGCTGCTCTTGCGACCACCGGAGGCCCCCGCGCTCGCCGAAGACCCGGAGCGTCAGCCCGTGCTGCTGACCTACGGCCACGGCGCTGGCCCACAGGCGACCCACCTCGCCTCCCGAGAATCGGAGGGACACCATCGCGTCGTCTTCCAGCACCCGTCCTTCCACGGTCGAAGCGAAGTCAGCGGAAACCCTCTCGACGTCGCGATCGATCACGAAGCACGCCATGTGCAGCGCGTGGAGCCCGGTGTCGGCCAGCACGGAGCTGATGCCCGCCTGGGCCGGATCGTATCGCCACCGCACCCGCGGGTTGTCGGCATCGTCGGCATCCGCATGCGACCCGTGCGCGAATTCCGCCACGACCACCCGGACCCGGCCCAGCATGCCGTCGCGGACCATCGCCCGGGCTTGGCGGACCATCGGGTATCCGCTGTAGCCGTAGTTGACTGCCAGGATGCGATTGGCGCTTCGGGCCGTTCTCAGCAAGTCCTCGCCGTCGCTGACCGACGTTGTGATCGGCTTTTCGCACAGAACGTGCAAGCCGGATTCGAGAAAGGCCGTCGCGATCTCGTGGTGCGTCGAGTTGGGGGTGGCCACCGTCACCAGATCGAGTCGCTCATCGGGTCCGGTCAGGGACTCCTGGCGGACCATCTCCCGCCAGTCCCCGTAGGCCCGGGACCCTGTAATGCCGCAGCGGATCGCGAACTCGCGTCCTCGGCCCGGATCAATGTCGAGGGCGCCCGCGACGAACTCGAACTCGCCGTCGATTGTCGCTGCGATCCGGTGCGCTCCCCCGATCTGACTGCCCTCCCCGCCTCCGACCAGCCCCCAGCGGAGCTTCCGTCCTGTCACCATCCGATGTTTCGCTTGCAGTTGGGGCAGCCAGCTCGCCGGACGTCCGGTCAGCCTGCCCCGAGGACCGAGTCCATCACGAGAATGCCGAGCAGAGTGTAGACGATGTCGAAGCCGATCAGCAATCGGACCCATGGGCCGATCTCGGTGACTGCCGAGGGATCGAAAATCCCCCACGTCACGCTCATGCAGGCGACCAGCGCTGGCAGGCAGGTCGGAAATAGCAGGAGCGGGAGCATGAGATCCCGAAGTCGGTTGCTGGCCGTCACCGCCCCGAACGTAGTGCCGACCGCTGCGAACGACCAACTGCCCAGCACGAGGACTGGCAATAGCTGGCCCGCTTTGGGGAACCACGTGACGTCGAAGAAGATCCCGAAGACCGGCAGGGAGATCAGTTCGACCGCCAGGATCAGCACGCAGCTCGACAGCGTCTTGCCGAGGAACAGCGAGTCGCCGGACACTGGCGACGCCACCAGCGCCGCAAGGCAGTCATTCGTGGTCTCGCGGGCGAAGCTGCGGTTGAGCACCAGCACGCCGGCAAACAGGTAGACCACCCAGATCAGGCCCCCGGAAAGGCTCCGGATCTCGACGTTGGTGTTGGGGTCGAACGTGAAGCTGAACATCAGCAGCACGGTCAGAGCGAACGAGATCGCCGCGTTGAGGACGTGCCGTTCACGCAGTTCGCAGCGCAGGTCCTTCGCTGCGACCGTCCAGGCGTCTGCCAGGAATCGCTTCATCGGATCCGTCCGTACAGGGATTGCGGATCCTGGCGCAGGTCCTCGTCGACAGGGCCGCGGTAGGCGATGCGGCCGCGGTGCAACAGGGCCACATCGTCCGCCAGTTCCAACGCTTCCCGGAGCTGGTGGGAGCAGATGATCACGCATCGGTCGCGCTCCCGCGCATCCCGAATCAGCGACGAGAGCAGTTCCATGGCCCGGTCGTCCAGGGCTGTCCAGGGCTCGTCCAGCAGCAGAATCGCCGGGTTGTGCAGGAAGGCCCTGGCCAGCGTCAAGCGCTGGCGCATGCCGCGCGAGAACTCGATCGCCCGGGCGTTCCGGAATCGCTCCAGACCGACCCGCTGGAGCCAATTCGAAACCACCTCGGACGTGCCAGCGACGTCGTACAAGCGGCAGAAGAATCGCAGGTTCTCTTCGGCCGTCAGGTCGTCGTAGATCCAGGACCCGTGGCCCACCATCCCGATTGCTCGCTGCCGGTCCCGGTCGTCCTCTCCCGCCAGCGGAAAGCGAATCTCGCCCTCGCTGGGTGCTGAGAGTCCGGCGAGTATGCGCAGCATCGTAGTCTTGCCGGCGCCGTTCCGGCCCAGCATGGCCAGGACTCGTCCTTGACTCGCTTCGAGGTCGACCTGCCGCAGGGCAGGGAAGTCGCCAAAGTACTTGGAAACAGCCCGGGCTGCGATGGCCAGCCTGCTCATCCGCCCAGCGCTAGCCTTTCCCGTTTCGAAACGCCCCGCGGTCAGTAGGCAGCTTGGATTTCAGCAGGTGCAGGTAGCCTGTGCCCAGGATCAGTGCCGCCAGGATGATGATCCAGAGCAGCTCCTTGGCGACGGGCGCAGGCTCGATGCTGATTTCCGACTGCCCGGACGGGGATCCCGAAGCACCCGAGCTCAGACGACCTTGGCCCGCAATGGACAACGTTACGTCCCCGGATGCGGAGAGCAGGTAAGTCGAAGCCCTTGTCGTCGGCTCCTGTCCCAAGGGCGTCAAGCCTTCCCCGGAAATCTCGACACCCTCGGGTGCCGCGACGCGTGTCTGCATTTCCGGATACAGCGATCTCACTGTGAATTCCCCGCCATCCTCGTGCGGGACGCTGTACGACAGATCAATGCGGTTGTCTCCCGGCTTGAGCGGAAAATCCACCTTGTAGATGCCCGCGTCGCCTGCTGGAAGGGCGCTGCTTTGCAGCGGCATTCCGGCCGGTCCCGTGCCGGATACGTCGACCTGGCCCTCCGCGGCACTGGGCAGGTGGAATCGCAGCGTTCCGTCCTCGCTGCTGTAGGTGACCGGACTGTCAGAGTCGTTGACGAGTTGGTAGAGTTCGTGCACCTGCAACTGCTCGCCGTCCGGCTGGAACAGCAGCACCCTAACATCCGGCGGAGGTATTTCCGTGGATTGGACGGAGTACACCGTGATGCGGATGTTGTCATTGGCCGAGTCGCTGCCTAGGATCTCCGTGTAGCCGATGCCCTCGTACTCGGCCCGGATCGCCCCTTGGAACGGCTGGTCGCGGGAGACTGCTGGCAGGTTCCTTGTGAAGGCGAACCGGCCGTCCGCTCCGGATTGCACCTCTTCGAGAGGGCGCATGCCGCCGCTGAATGTCGAGAGGGTAAGATCCACGCCAGCCGCCGGTTGGCCCGTGGTTGCGTTGACCACCGTCCCTTGTACCTGCCCTGACGCCGGCATTGCGAACGCAGCCACGACGGCCCACCCGGCCAGCCAGCCCGCTCCGTGGCGGCGCGCCCTACGTGCTGGCACGGCTTCGCGCCTCTTCGATCGAATTCATCACGCCGGCCAGTTCCTGCTGGAGGGCGCGCTTGCTCTCCGTGTAATCGGCCTCGGACATCTTGCCCATCTGGAATTCGCCCTGCAGATCCCGCAAGTTCTCGTAGATGGCGGCCCTGCGGTCTTCCAGGTGCTGGGTCGGCGACACCGCATCCTCCGGAGGAATCTGGTCGCTACGCACCACGAGCGGAAGACCGAACGCGATCAGGATCATCAGGATGGCGGCCGCTATCAACATGGCGTTCCAGCCGGCGAGAGGCGCGCGCTCCCGCCGTGCCTGGCTTTCCGCAGTCTAGTCCAAGGCCTCGAGGTCTTCCTCGATCTCCGACCGGTAGCGGTCCACGACCTCCTCCGGAACGGAGTCGCCGCGGTGGGTTGCGTGGGTGTTCGAACGCCAACGGCGCAGGACCCACGGGATCGCCGCGAGCCCGCACAGGAACGCTGCGAACGGTGCGATCCAGCCGACCATCCCGAAACCCTCGGCCTTCGGCTCGACCCTCGTCTCGCTTCCGTACTTGGCGTAGACCTCTTCCAGCACGGCCTCTTCCGCCTCGCCGGCTTCGAGGCCTTCCCGGATCTGCTGCAGGACTGGATCCCGGAAATGGCAGTTCAGCATGTTGCAGCTGCCCACGGTGTAGGAACAGCCGCACTGGCACGACACCCGCTCGCCGACCTCACGCAGCTTTGCGTACGGTACCGCGCCGAACGAAGCTAGGGCCGTAGCCAGAATCAGTAGCAGGCTAGTCGCCGGACGCCGCAACGGGATGCTCCTTCAGGGGGGCCGGGACCGCGCGCCGCACGCGCTGTGCCTTCCGGCTCGGTACCAGCGCCACCAGTGTGCCTAACACCAGCAGCAGTGACCCGATCCAGATCCAGTTCACCAACGGGTTGATGTAGACCTGGATTACGGGGTTCGTGCCGTCGTTCGACTGGCCCGCGTAGACCACATACACATCCTCGCGCAGGCGGTTCCGCACGTCCACCCTGCTCGTGGGCTGCTGCGAGGCGTGATAGAAACGCCGCTCGGGCATCAGCGTTTCCAGGTACTCCCCCTTCTTGCTGACGTCGATCGAAGCCACTGCGCGGAAGTAGTTCGGGTTGTCCATCTCCGAGACGTTTTGCAGCTGGAACGCGTAAGGACCCACCTCGACCGAATCGCCGACCGCCATCTCCTCCTGGTGGACTACGTTGAACGCCGCTCCCGCGAAGCCGACGAACATCAGCACGATCGCCATGTGAACCAGGTACCCGCCATAGCGCCGCGTGTTGCGGTGGGTGAGCTCGAGCATGGCCGGCAGCAGGCCGTTGCCACGCTTTCGCTGGATCACCCGACCGCCCCGGTAGAACTCCATCAGGACCGTCAGCGTGACGAATGCGCACAGCCCGAAGCAGACAGTGGCGTAGAAGTGGCGCATTCCCCCCGCCACCAACGCGCCAATGCACGCCAGCGCCGCGACGCTGGGCCACAGGAAGTTCCGGCGCAGCGACTCGGTGGAGGTGCGGCGCCACGCGAATAGCGGGCCCACGCCGGTCAGGAACAACAGGATCAGGCCGATCGGGACGTTGACCTTGTTGAAGAAAGGAGCTCCGACCGTGATCTTGTCACCCGTGAAGTACTCGCTGATAACCGGGAACAGGGTGCCCCATAGGACCGCGAAGCAACTCGCGAGCAGGACGACGTTATTGAAAAGGAAACTGGACTCGCGCGAAATCACCGAGTCGAGTTCCGCCTCGCTGCGCAGGTAGTCCAGCCGGCTGACGATCAGGTAGGCGGTGATGCCGATCCCGATCAGCAGGTACCAGACGAAGTAGATGCCGATGTTCGATTCCGCGAAAGCGTGGACCGAACTCACCAGCCCCCCGCGGGTCATCATTGTCCCGAAGATGCAGAGGAAGAACGTCGCCGAGATCAGAACGATGTTCCAGACCTTCATCATCCCTTTCTTCTCCTGCATCATCACCGAGTGCAGGAACGCCGTGCCGGTGATCCACGGCAGCAGCGATGCGTTCTCGACCGGATCCCAGCCCCAGTAGCCGCCCCAGCCGAGCACGACGTACGCCCAGCGCGCTCCCAGCAGGATTCCGATCGACTGGAACAGCCAGGTCACCATCGTCCACACGCGCGTGGTGTGGATCCAGCGCTCTCCGGGCTGCCTGGTGATCAGCGAGGCCAGCGCGAAGGCGAACGGGACGGTGAAGCCCACGTAGCCCAGGTACAGCATGGGCGGATGGATCGCCATCATCGGGTGCTGGAGCAGGGGATTGAGCCCTTGGCCGTCCGGCACGGAGGTGATCTGGGGACCGGACATGATCACCTGGAAGGGGTTCGCGTGGAAGACGACGAGCCCTAGGAAGAACGCTTGCGTGGCAGCCATCACCGCCACCACGTACGAGATCATGTTTCGGTGACGCCGCCGACCGGTGTAGACGGCGACGAAGGTATAGGTCGCGGCGATCCAGCTCCAAAAGAGCAGCGACCCTTCCTGGCCGCCCCACCACGCCGCTACTTTGTATAGAAGGTCGAGATCGGCGTTGGATCGGGACGCGACGTAGCTGAAGCTGAAATTGTCGGTCAGGATCGCGTGCAGGAGGATTGCCGACGCCGCCGTTGTCATCAGCCAGGCACCGAGGACGGCGCGCTGGGCGCTCACTTCGAGGAACGGGTTGCGGCGCAGCTTGCCCCCGAGGGCGGCGACCGTGGCGTATCCAGAAAGGATCAACGCCAGCAGGACAGCTAGGTAGCCTAGGTTCTCCATCGCGTTGCTGCCTTCCCGTGGACCCTAGCTCGGCGGCTCCGAGCCCGCACGCCCGGCCCGCCTAGTCCGTCGTGCCGGACAACTCGTTCCCGTACACCGGCGCCGCATCCTCTCCGGGGGCTGCTTCGTACTTCGATGCGCACTTGGCCTGAATCTTCATTGCCTCGAACTTGCCGTCGGGCCTGAGGTAGCCATCGCACAGGGCCTGGGCCTTGTCTCGGAAGGTGTCGGGCAGGGGGTCGCTCCCGGTGTAGACCACGTCCAGGACTTGGGCAGTTTCCATGTGCCCGTCCTGCTGGTGCAAGGTGAACTCCACCCTGTCGGCATGGCGGACGATCGAACCGTCGGCGACATCGCCCCCGACACGAATCCGTTTCGACGTGACGTTGTCCAGGGCCGTGAGCTCCTCGAGCGTGACGTAGTAGGTCGCGCTCTCCTTGACGCCGCTAACGCCCATCCACGCGAGCGTGACGACGATCGCGGCAATGATAAGGACGAACTTCGCTTGGCGTTTCACGGTGGGTCCTCGCCCTTCACATTATATGCGTTCGGCACCGGACCTGAGCGTTCGCGTCGGTAATCTCCCTACCTGCTGTCCCGTGGCAACCGTTGCCAGCCTTGCGCGCAGCGGCGACCAAGGTTGTCTCTGATCATCGCGCGGGTAGGGGAGCCTTTGGACTCGCTCCCAATTTTCTCCTCGGATGCCATAGGCATGCTGGTCTGCCGTGGTTGCAGGGTCAAGGCTATACCTGCTTGTTATACTCCGTAGAGGTTTCCGGGAGCGTCCGATTCCCGGCATGCTATAGAGTTCTCTCCGATGCAACGCAGTTCGCGGTGGCCAGGGCTGGTTCTGGTCGCAACGGTCCTCATCACGGCCGGTCTGTTCTGGACGAATCCTTGGGCGCATGCGGCGTCCGAATCGAAGGACACCCAGATCCAGAGCAGCATTCAGAAGTTCTCAAATCTGCTGGCTCTTGTCGAGGATAACTACGCCGGCAACATCGACGCGGCGGATGTCCTGTACCACGGCGCGATTCCCCGCATGCTGAGGACGCTGGACCCCCATTCGTCTTTCTTCAGCCCGGATGCATTCAAGCAGCTTCGCGAAGACCAGAAGGGCCACTACGCCGGCGTCGGGATGCAGATCGGCTCGCGCAACGGTGCCACTATCGTGATCGCGCCGTTCCCCCGAACTCCGGCCTACAGGGCTGGTCTCCGGCCTGGCGACGTGATCGTCAAGGTGGACGGTGAGGATGTCGAGGGCCTGGAGCTGAATGACGTCGCGCGCCGCCTCCGCGGCCAGGTCAACACGTCCGTCGGGATCAGCATCGACCGCCGGGGCTCCGAGACGCTCCTCGAGTTCACCGTGACGCGGGCCAGGATTCCCAGGCCTAGCGTTCCCACCGCATTCACGATCGAACCGCGGGTCGGCTTCGTCCGCATCGACACTTTCAACGAGAACACCGGCCGGGAACTGGACGAGGCCCTCAAGAAGCTCGATGTCGGCCGTCTCGAGGGACTGGTTCTGGACCTGCGCTCGAACCGCGGCGGACTTCTGAGCGAGGGTGTCCGGGTTTCGGACCGATTCCTCAAGAAGGGACAGACGATCGTCTCCCACCACGGGCGTTCCTCCAGGGAGCGCCTGTACGCCGTGCGGCGCGGGAACGGCGGGCGGACCTATCCGATGGTCGTGCTGGTCGACTGCAACTCGGCCTCGGCCTCCGAGATCGTAGCCGGCGCCCTCCAGGATCACGACCGGGCTCTGATCGTCGGGAACAGCACCTTCGGCAAGGGCTTGGTGCAGACAGTCTTCACCCTGTCCCAGCAATCGGGTTTGGCGCTCACCACTGCCAGGTACTACACCCCCAGCGGCCGCCTCATCCAGCGCCGGTATGACGGTGTCTCGATGCTCGAGTACTACAACAACCCCTGTAGCGAGGGATACCGGCCGCAACGGGAGGGTGTTCGCCTGACCGACAAGGGCCGCAGGGTCTTCGCCGGCGGAGGCATCACTCCGGATATCGAGCTGGACGAACAGCGGGCCAACGATTTCCAGTGGCTGCTCACCAGGCGTTACGCGATCAACACGTTCGCCCAGGACTACACCCGGGAGAACCCCGACCTGCCCCAGGACTGGAGGGTCACCGACGAGGTGCTGGAAGAGTTCCGGCAGTTCCTGATCGGAGAGCAAATCGAGTTCGAGCAGGCCGACTTCGATGCGAACGCCGACTACATGCAACGCTCCATCATGCGCGAGGTCTACGTGTCCGCTTTCGACCTCGAAGAGGGGCAGCGGGTGTACTACGCGCTGGACCCGGATGTCCAGAAGGCGGTTGGCCTCCTTCCGCGGGCCCAGCAGCTCCTGGAAAACTCTCCCAGCCTGGTCGCCTTTGGTGGGGCAATCCCCTAGGTCGGCCCGCCGACGGGGGGTATGACATCAGGGTGTTTTCTGGAGCCGAGCTGGGTGCTTTACTCCACAACACTTTCCCCAGCGGTCTGTTGGATTGGCAAGTCTGGAAGCATCGCCTTGCGCGGGACTGGTGCGGTAGCTACCGCCTGCTGTAGCAGTTTGTAGAACAACAGGCCGCGGGAGCGCGAGGTCCGGCGGTTGAAGCGGAACGTGAATTCGTCCAAGCAGTAGTCCAAGTGCTGGTGCTCCACCGCGCCTTGGTCCGTCCCCAGCAGCCAGCGCTTGAGCAGGGCCGCAACACGGTGCACTCTGGGAAACTCCTGCTCGACCAGTTCGCGGTCCCCACCCATGACTGCCCTGTCGTGCCGGTAACCCAACTGCTGCAGCGGAGAGTAGCTCCCCCAACCGTCCGTACGGATCGTGCTGCCGGGCTTGACGGCCTCCAACATCAAATCCTCCAAACTCGCTGCCGCTGCATTGGGCACCCGCGTGAGCCGGATCCGCCCCATGCTGGCCCCTCGAATTTGAGGCCGAGTGCTTGCTTGCACTCGACATAGGCCTGAATCTGCGGTCCAAGGGCGGATTGGAAGCGACCGGAGCCTGTCATGCTTGGCCCCCGCTGCGGTGTCCCAGCAGATCTCCGATCACCTTGACGGACGCGTGCTGGCGGAGCAAGTGCAGGGCTAGCGAATGACGATAATTCCGAGCTCGGAATTATCGTCAGATGCGTTCGATGCACGGTGGAATAGAAGGCAAGCGGCTGCCACACAGGCAGCTGATTACAGACACGGGGCTATTTTCGGGACCTCAGGTCACTGCCTGAAGGGAGAAGCATGACCAAGGAACGGCCAATCACTTTCGGGCTTGGTGACATCGCATCCATGGGTATTAGGTGTTCCAAGTGCAGTAGCGAGCTCTCGGTGATTCCGAACAGCGAGCGAAGATCTGCCATGCCGGAGTGCTGCCCGCTGTGCAATTGCGAATGGTCGGCATCCGAAGGGTGCTTGGAACCTCAGTTGATCAGGAAGATCGAAACGATTCAGGGTGCTGGCACAAGGCCGGTAAGCATCCTGTTCGAACTGAACGACGACGGGCCGGAATGCCTGAGGGACCTTTCAAGCCGACCCCGCAAGGGCTGATCGATGCATGCTGTTTCTTCATCCGGCGACAGCATGCTGATCCATTAACACTGAGTCAAGATCGCAAGCGACGATAGAATTGCGATTTCGAGAATGGCCCTAATTCCGCGTCTCGGCCGATTTTGAACCGTTTTGAGGTTCTCGCATTGGCAACAACGGCCCGCATCAGCTCCAGCGTCATCTTGCAGTCGGAAAGGCTGCGATGTTCCTGCACCGCCGTTCCGCCTTCATTCTCCACGGCTTCCTCGAGCTTCCACCACTTCAGCAAGCCGCTCCGGAAGGGATGCGGAGTACCATCCCATTTGGCATATGTGCGCATGATGCAATGCTCTGCCAAATTGAACGCGAAACGCTGGCTGCCGGCGTAACGGCGGATCGTCTGTTCCAGCATCCGGACGTCGAACGGGAGGTTGTATCCGCACAGCACTGCCGCGGACCGGAGCAGTTCGACTACCCTTTCCTGATGCTGCGACCACGGCTTTGCCCCAGCCTGTGCAAGTGTTTCCCGCGTAAGTCCGTGGATGGCCGAAGCATCAGCAGGAATTCGTCCGTCCGGCATGACGAGGTCGTTGTAAACCACGGCTCCCGTCGTGTCGATCAGGGAGATCTCGACGAGTTCCGCATGATTGTCGATCCCGGTCGTTTCCGTGTCCAGAATCAGAACGTCAGGACGATCCAGCAGAGATTTCCACATTTCCGCGACTGGATGCATCTCTTCCGGGTCGGGATCCGAAGCGGGCTTGGATGGCATGGGTATACTCCAGCGGACACTACAGCCGGGACGCCGGCAGCAACCCATTGCCTACTGCGGCTCCCTTATTCAACAGGTGGCCCGGAATCGAGCATCCCACCGATGGTCCCGAAGAACGATAGCACGGAATTCCCGCTCGGCAGCGCCTGGAGCTCAACCTCCGTAGGTGCGAGCGGGCTCGGGACGATCGTTGCGACGGAGCATTCGGAACTGCCTGTCCCAATTTGGCACGGGCAGGCCTAGCCGGAGCGGCACCGTACCCCTCATCCGAAGCTGTGGAAAGTAGTAAGGAGACGGGACGATTGAGCTTGCTAGAGCTCCCTCCCCACCCACTTGACCTCGCCTATCACGGCAGCGTCGTTCTCCATGGGGACGGACTTTCACCCGGCGTGATCGCTGGCCGTAATCCAACGTCCGCCCGCGCCCTTCTCGGTTCGCCTGACTACGACGCCGTCGCCAGTCCGGACGACGACGATCGCCTCCTCACGCAGCTGAGTCCTATCGGGATCTACCAATATCGAGCAGCCGTCCGGAAGCGTAGGCTCCATTGATTCACCGCTCACTCCGATCACAGTGCACCGTCCGGGGTTGAGGCGGTTTTTTCGGAGCCATTCAGCACGGAAGTGAGCAGGGCCCTTGACTGTCTCATCAAGGTCCAGCAAACTGCCTCCGGCGGCGACCTGAAGCTCGCGAACTGCGATGGTTTGCCCAATCGGAAGCCCGACTATCTGGGGCGATTGCTCAATTCGGTGCCACGCTCTAATGCTGCCCAATTCGGTAATCGATGCGCGAGCAGGCGTTAGTGGCAATCGTCACTCCCTCAACGCTTCGATCTGACTCCGTCAGTGCTCGACGCAGATTACGAGACGTTGGTGCTTGACCGCGAAGTGCCTCGATGGCTCGGATAACCGTGTCAACTGACGTGTTGTGAGGCAGGCCGAGGGCGCTTGCGATACGTCGCGATTCGCCCATGTCGCGATGTGACCCCACATAGCATTCAAGACCTATGGCTTCGCAGATTTCTACGGCGCGATCTACAGAAGGCAACTGTGGACGCCGTGAGTCCAAGATCCCCCGCAGGGACCATTTCGGCAGGCCCTTCTCGGCCTCAAGTCGGCGAGTTCCAATGCCGCTCGCTCGCACGGACTCCACGATGGAGTCCCAAATAGCCTGACTCGGCTTGGCTACGGGCCGTATCGTGCACCATCACCGGGGGTCTCTCACGGAGGCCCTTGACAATCCGTGCATGATTCGACGCGATACGCGTAATGGTGCACAAAGACAAGGTCTTTGTTGACCTCATATACCCCTATTCGAAGTCCCGAGACCTAGTGCGTTCGTATGTCTCACGACTGGTGACGGGAAGCGGCGATACGGTCACTCGCATCGAGGACGACGGAATGAGACTGACGGCTCGTCGTTCTGTGAGAGCGACTGTGAATTGGACGACGATATCTGCGAGGCGGCGCTCTGCCGGGCCAAAGCGACAGGCAGGAGGCTTGGTTCCGTATTGTCCGAGATGGCTCGCCACGCTCTTCGACCCGATACGCAACCGATGCGCGACCCCGAAAAGGGGGCACGTTTCCGCTCATTCGACACACCGCCGGACATACCGCTGATACCTGCCTCGCGGGTCCAGGAGGTTCTCGACGACAATGGCATCGTCTGAGGACTGCGACCGTCCGTTGCTCATTGACACCAATGCACTGCTGGCGCTGGCATAGCCCAACCATCAGTTTCACCGTGACGTCGTGGCCCGCTTGGAGCGCCAGCCTGTAGCGCCTTGGGCAACGTGCGCCCTGACTGAACTGGGTTTCGTGCGGCTTTCTTCGATTCCTTCCGCCGTGGGACGACGCGCGACACCCGCCGAGTCAGTGGCAATGCTGGCCGAACTGTCACGAGACCGCCAGCACCGGTATCTTGAACCGCTTCCGTCCCTGCCGAGCGTTCAGGACCACTTCCGTAGGCTGGTGGGTCACAACCAGGTGATCGATGCGTATCTGGTCGCAGTGGCCGCGACAAGTGGAGCCGTTCTGCTAACGCTCGACCGGCAGGTGGTCGCGCCCGACAGTGTGCGCGAGTCCGTCGAGGCTCTCGTGTCAGATCGGTTCTGATCGCGAATCCACCGAGTGCACCGTACCCGCGCTGATACAGGTGCCCTGCGCAACTCCGGTCAAGGAGCGCCCGAGTGCCTCGCTCGAAGGCTTGCAGCGGAACTTCACGGAGAATTCTCCCCGATTACTGGGGGTTTGAAGCGGGTTGATGCGGGACCCGTCTGCCTGACTCCCAGGGCCGCCTCGTCGCAGAGGTCATTTGGCCCAATCGCCCATAAGTCGGCTCCAATGGGAAACCGTTCGCTTCCGCGGTGCAGCGCCAAGATTCAAGCGGGACTGATGTCTCGCCGAGCGTTGAGGGAGACGCGGTGTAGAGTTGGAGCCGCGGCACTGTTGATATCGTCGACCCACGTCTCGCCTCGCGGGAGTTCCGGAACGAGGTCGATCTCCTCCCCGTCTGCGGCGCGATAGAATCTTGGCTCCACCCTCGTGGACTTCGTGCCAAGCAATTGCTCGATCACAAACCCTCCGCAACTGTCTCCCGCGACCGGATGGCTGAGCACCGCTTCCGAATCGGAAACGCCTAGCAGCACGTGCAGCAATCCGGAATCGCGCACATGGACTTTCGGCGACTTCACCGCCGACGAATCCAATTGGCAAGCCGCCCGGGATTTGCTAGAGTAAACCGGCATGAGCGGCGCTAGCCATACATGATTCACCGCGACGAAACGCGGCGCGACTCCCGAGGTCGGGAGCGCATTGAAAGCACGGGAGAACATTGGATGACAGCTTCTAGCACGGCCCAGCGGACCGCGGAACTGATGGACTCAAGTGAAGAGTTCCGGAAACTTCGGCGTCAGCACGCCGAATACGAGCGTCGGCTAAACGAGTTGAACGCGCGCCGGTTCCCCTCCCAGGAAGAGCAGGTCGAAGAGGCCCGACTAAAGAAGCTGAAGTTGCGCACGAAGGACCAGATGGCCGCGATGTTGGCGAACCACCGAGAGCCGTCCAGGTGAGTTCGGGTCGCCTGTCGCCTCGCAAGGAGAGCCGGTAGGCAATGGAGAAAGATGGCCTGCGGTATGCGGCCGCAATGGCGGTTGCGGCGGTCGCATGTGGCGTTGCGCTCGGTCCGTGGACGGCCGCGCCGTGGGTGATCTTGGCGCTTTTCTGCCTCTATTTCTTCCGGGACCCCAATCGTTCGATTCCCGAGGGCCCTGTGTGCGTCTCGCCCGCCGACGGTAAAGTGGTCCGCGTTTCCGACGAGGGTCACGGTCGGACGCGCATCAGCATCTTTCTGAACATCTTCGACGTCCACGTGAACCGGATTCCCGTGGCAGGCAGGATCCGTTCGATCCGCTACGAGAGAGGGGGCTTCCGGATGGCCCACAAGGACGTAGCCTCGGTCGAGAACGAGAGGAACACCTTGGTCATCGAGGAACCCGATGGTTGCGCGTCCGTGGAAGTCAAGCAGATCGCGGGCCTGATCGCCCGCCGGATCGTCTGCCGCAAGAGGGAAGGCGACGCGGTCGAGAAGGGCGAGCGCTTCGGCCTCATCAAGTTCGGTTCGCGTGTCGACGTGCTGCTCGGACAGGAATGGGAGATCAGCGTGGTGCCCGGAGTTAGGGTGGCGGGCGGCAGTACCGTGCTTGCGAGGCGCAGGTGAGGGATCTGCAATGAAGATTCGGAGAATTCGGAACAGAGGCCGGGGTGGGCCTCCGATCGCATTGCCGACCGCGTTCACCGTCGGCACGATGTTCTGCGGGTACTACACGCTGGTGCAGACGATCCGCGCCATTTCGCTGCCCCCGGAGCTGGTCCACGAGGCAGCCAGGCTGTTCGACTATGCAGCCATAGCCATTGGCATCGCGATGCTGACCGATGGCCTGGATGGACGGATCGCTCGGCTGACCAAATCGACGAGCGAATTCGGCGGGGAACTCGACTCGCTCGCCGACGTCGTCACGTTCGGGGCCGGGCCGGCCCTGCTCGCTTACGCCTGGGGCATGAGAGGCGCCGTTCCCGCGGGTGGGTCGGGCCTGTTGGAACTGCTCCCCAAGCTCGGCTACTTCTGCACCTTCCTTTATCTGACCTGCGGCGCTCTTCGCCTGGCCCGCTTCAACGTGACGAAGGAGCCCATCCCCAAGAACCCGGGGCTAGTCCACCGCAAGTACTTTGTCGGGCTCCCGATTCCTCCATCGGCTGGGCTGCTCGGGGCGGTCGTGCACTTCCGCGGGGGATATCCGATCCAGCACTGGTGGCCAGGTGGCGTGCTTTGGTGCGTGGGGCTGGCAAGCCTCGGGTTCCTGATGATCTCCGGGTGGCGGTACCGCAGCTTCAAGGAACTCAACTTCATGCGGAGACCGGCCCTCGGCGTAGTCTTCTTCGCCTTTCTGATCTTCCTGGTCTGGAACTTCTCCCAGCCCGTGCTCCTTACCATGGCCGCCTCGTTTGCCTGCAGCGGCGTTCTGACGCGCTTGGGTAGCCTGTTCCGCAGGCCGACTCCTGCTAAGCCCGAAGAGGAAGCCGTCGAAGGGCCACGTCCCGTCGCCTAGAGCGTATGCGCGTTAATCCGCGACCCAATTATCGGTCCGCTCGAGCCGGGTTGGTGCTGCTGTCCTGCTGGGTTTTGTCTGTTGCATGCGGCTACCGGCTGGCCGGCCGGGCCGATTTGCTTCCCGACCGGATCCAGACGATCGCTGTGCCTGCGTTCAAGAACGTGACGTCGGAGTTCAAGATCGAGCAATACCTGACGGATGCGGTCGTCCGGGAGATGCTGGCGCGAACCAGGTACGGGGTTGTCAGCAGTGACGAGATTGCAGATGCCACCCTACTTGGCACCGTGATGCTCTTCGACACGATTCCCCAGAATTTCGACCCGCTGACCGGGCGGGCGACCAGCGTCATGACCGTCACCAGGGTCCATGTGACTCTGTACGACAAGCAGGACGGCTCTGAGCTGTACAGGAATCCGGACCTCACGCACCGCGAGACCTACGAGGTCAGCGCCGATCCGGAAGCCTACGTCAACGAGTTGGATGCCGCGATGATCCGCGCCAGCCGCACGATGGCCTCCACACTGGTGTCGGCCGTGCTCTCCGGATTCTAAACGGGACGGCTTGTCCCGGCGGCCCGGTCGGCCCTGAACCCACTCACGAGGAGTCCCGAAGATCCACGTCGTGATAGCAAGCCCGACGCCACGCTCCGGTTCCCGTCGATAGACTGGGCCCGACTGGTAGATGGCACGCAAATCCGTGATCGCTCCGGTGTCTGCTTGGCCGAACGGGACTCGATTGATCCTGAGTTCCGCGGATGAGAGACTGTCCGACAACTACGAGGACACAACCTACGAGGCGGCCTGCCGATGGCGGTTCAAGATTGACGACGGGTAGCTCTTGTTCACGCTGAGCCGGGTGGATCGCACCCTGGAAGCGAGGGCCAGCGTCGAGGCTGGCAGCTGGGGGGCGCCGTTGACGACCAGGGCGAGGACGAACCCATCCGCAGGATCCTTGGGCGGAGAACGATCAGGCAGCCTTGCCCGGGGACGGGCTGCCGATGCGGCACACCTTCGAGGACGGTGTCGTCGACGTTGACCGTGACCCGGTCACGGAAGGTGCGCGATTCTCCACTGTGGGGATGAGGCAGTCTCTGGAGTAAATGGTTGCGGACGCCGGCACCTACCGAATCGAGGCAGCCAGGCTCCAAGGGCCGTCCAGGGCCATTTCTTTGTCGGGTTTGGATGATCTGGGTGGGCCCTCGACCTAGTCGCGGCGATCTGCACTGACTGCCAGTCACCTCCCGGGGGTGGGCATTTCCTTGTCATTCTGCCATCTTGGGTGGCTTGGAGGCGTTGTCGGCCCGAGACCGTAGTCTGGACCTGCGCGCCGTCCAAGTGCGCCCGACCCACGGTGCCTAGGAGCACCGTCGCTGGGACCGCCTCGTCGCTGCCCATCACTACCTCGGCTTCCACGGCTTGTTCGGCCGCGCCCTGCGGCATGTCGCGACCCTGGGCTCGACCTGGGTCGCGCTTATCGGCTGGCAGGCTGCCGCGCTCAAGCTCCGGGCTCGGGATCGCTGGATCGGCTGGTCCCCGCAGCGGCGCTTGCACCTGCTCACCCAGAACTCGCGCTGTAACTGCTCAGGCTCCTTCTGGACTACTTGTGTTTTTGCCCGACATCACGCAAAGCGATGCGCGCTCTTGGATCCGGTCAGGCTTCGAATGGTTGGTCGAGTCGGGAACCGTCCTGACCGGCAATCAGCGGCATCCCGGACCCGCCGGATGGGTTGGCCTTGGTGCGTGGCCAGCCGACGCGGAACCAGGGTCAGCCCCTTGCCACGCCGGTTCCGGAGCGGGCGGATCGCTTCGCTATGATCCTGCAATCCAGTTGCCTTGGCCGACCGTCCCAGGTCCGCCGACCCCTTGCCACCGCTACCTGCCATGCCCTTCATCGACATGCGCGTCCCGCGCGACCCCGCCTTCAAGCGTCTCGTGCACAACCGGACCTTCATCCGCCACCTGCTGCGCGCCCACCCCTTGGCCGGCATCGATGAGTCTGAGGTCGCAGCCATCGAAGACGCCAGCGCCAACTTTGTCGACCCGCGGCTGGCGCAGCGCCTGCCCGACGCCGTCTGGCGGCTGCGTCTGGCGGACGGCGCCACCGCCTTCCGGCTGATCGAATGCCAGTCCGAGGTGGACCCGAGCATGCCGTTCCGCATGCTCAACGCGGTGTCGGCCCTGTATCTGGCTCTCAGCCAGGCTCCGCCGCCGAAGCCGGAGGATTCCGCTGCGGCCGTTCCGCGCATCAAGCATCTGACGATCTACAGCGGCCAGCGAGCCTGGAGCGCGGCCGGGGAAGCGGGCGAGGCCATCAG
>CAYWUV010000091.1:0-24017 GCA_964461235.1 uncultured Bryobacterales bacterium
CATAACGGACTTAAACCCTTTTGATTCAGTCAGGTATGCTTTTTGGCACGGGCACTAGCTACGTCGTCCACTACGACCGCGATGGCCGGTATCTCAACACGTTCGGCGGAGGGCGCGGCAATGCTGCCGGCGAGTTGAACTGCCCCCACGGCATCGAGATCGACACCCGGTCCGGTTCCGAGGAAGTACTGGTCGCTGACCGCTCGAACCACCGCTTGCAGTACTTCGATCTTGCCGGGAGCCACCTGCGTTTCTCGACCGGGGTCGACTTGCCGTGTCACTTCGACATCTTTCGGGACGGAACCCTGCTGGTGCCGGATCTCGCGGCTAGGGTCTCGCTGTTTGACGCATCGAACCGGCTCATCGGTCACATGGGTGTCGGCTCGGACGATTACCGGGAGCGCAGGTTGCTCGACCGAGGTCACTTCCCCGAGGGCCAGTTCGTGTGCCCGCACGGAGCCTGCTTCGACCACCGCGGCAATATCTTCGTGGTGGAGTGGGTCGAGATCGGCCGCATCACGTTCCTGAAGAGGCTTTCCTGACGGCGACCCGGCGTTCCGAGCGGGAAAGTGGCAGAATGGTGCAGTTGGTGTGGGGGATTCGGGTCGTTGCTGATCCCCAGCGGGTACCCGCTGGGGTACGTCTGCAGCAACTGAGTTTCCGCCCGGACTCTCAGATCGCGGGGGTGACCAGTACTTCGATACCCCCGGCCGATTGCACCGGTCCCGAGACCGGCTTGAGCCGGGATTCACGCGTTCAGCATCGTCATTCCCTCAAGGCTGGCGCGGCTTTCCGCCTTCCCTTTGCGATCGGTGCGTTCCATCTCTTCATCGTTCCGGCCTGGTGCCCCGGAGCTCCGCAACAGCCCGACGTGGACGGGCTCGTCCGGTCCGCCGTCGTGACGGCGGTTCAATCGCAGATCATCGTCGACGGCTCGCTTGACGAGCCGGCTTGGCGGCAGTCGCCGAAGATCGGTGAACTCGTCCAGCGGCTTCCGATTGCCGGGGCCAGCCCCACCGAGCGGACCGAGGTCACTCTGCTGCACAACAAGGACCACCTCTTCATCGGGGTGATGTGCTACGACTCCGAGCCCGACAAGGTGCTCGCCTCCCAGATGGCCCGGGACGCCGACCTCAGGCCAGACGACCGGCTCAGCATTATTCTCGACACGTTCCGCGACCAGAGCAACGCCTTCTACTTCTCCACGAACCCCAACGGCGCCCTAGTCGACGGCCTCGTGTTCGCGAACGGCGAGACCAACGAGGACTGGGATGCCATTTGGATCGTCAAGACCCGGCGGACGGATGAGGGCTGGAGCGCCGAGTTCGCGATCCCCTTCAAGAGCCTGAGCTTCCCTCCGGGTGAGACGGTCTGGGGATTCAACATCAGCCGCATCGTCCAGCGCACGCTGGAGGAGGTGCGTTGGACCGGGGCGCGCTTCCAGACGCAGTTCTTCCAGGTATCTGAAGCCGGCGAGATCACAGACCTCGAGGGGCTCGACCAGGGGGTCGGCCTGGATGTCCGTCCTTTCATCGCGCAACGATGGATCCACTCGAATCCGACGGGCGACCATGTCGTGCGCGGCAAGCCGGGGCTGGACCTGTTCTACAACCTCACCCCCAGCCTCCGCCTATCGACGACCGTCAACACCGACTTCGGCGAAACGGAAGTGGACGACCGGCAGATCAACCTCACGCGCTTCTCGATCTTCTTCCCCGAGAAGCGCTCGTTCTTCCTGCAAGACGCGGGGATGTTCAACTTTGCGACGACGGGTGTCGGCCAGCCGGGGGGCATTCCCAGCACCGGAGCCGAGATCTTTCCGTTCTTCAGTCGCCGAGTCGGCCTGCTGCGGGGCATGGAAGTGCCCATCGACTACGGCGTGAAACTGACCGGTCGCGCCAAGCGAACCGAGATCGGCTTCCTGAACGTGCGCACCAGGGAGGCGCTCGGCGTCGGTGCGAGCAACATGGTCGTGGGCCGCATCCGCCAGAATTTCTTCGAGCAGTCCTACGTCGGCGCGATCTTCACGGGCGGCGATCCCACGCGACCCTCGTTCGGCAGCACGGTCGGCGCGGACCTGCGTTTGGCTACCTCGAACTTCCTGGGATTGAACCGGAACATGATCTTCAACGCCTGGGGGCTCAAGACCAACCGGGAAGGCATCAGCGACAAGAACAGTTCGTACGGGTTCGCCGCGCACTGGGACAACGACAGGTTCCAGGGTCAGGTCATGTGGCGCGAGATCCAGGAGAACTTCGATCCGGCCCTGGGTTTCGTCCAGCGTTCCAATGTCCGCATGCTACGCCTGGGCGCCAGCTTCAACCCGCGCCCGAAGCCGACCTCCGGCATCCAGCAAATGTTTCATGACGTCTTCTATACGCGGTTCACACGGCTGGACAACGGGCTGGTGGAGACAGAGAAGTTCTACTTCACCTTGGTGGACTGGCACTTCATGTCGGGGGACTCACTGCATAGTTTGATGGACCTGAACCCGACCTACGAGCGGCTGTTCGAGCCGTTCGAAATCTCGCCGGGGGTCGTGCTGCCCCCAGGGGAGTATCGGTTCACGCCGATGCGAATCTTCTTTACATCGGCCCAGAAGCGCCCGTTGCAGGGGAGTTTTGGATGGACGTTCGGCAACTTCTGGTCGGGCCAAGCCAACACCTTCCAGACCGGGATCCGATATCAGGTGCCCCCGAAGTTCACGATCAGCCTCAACACCAACCAGACCTTCGCACGGTTGCCCCAAGGGAATTTCGTGGCGAGGATCTACAGTGCCCAAGTGAACTACGCCTTGTCACCGTTCCTTTCGTTCGCGAACCTGATCCAGTTCGACAACCGCTCGGGCAACCTGGGGCTGCAGAGCCGTGTCCGGTGGACGCTCGAACCGGGCAATGACGTGTTCTTCATCTTCGGCCAGGGCTGGGTTCAGGACCTTGAGGGGTTCTACGACTTCCGACAGCAGGAGTCCCGGGTCGCGACCAAGTTCCAGTACACGTTCCGCTTCTGAAGCGGGATCCGGCCACTGGCCGGGCTGTCCGCGTGAACTCGATCCGGAACCCTTCGCTTGTTAGGTGGCGAAGCGATAGGAGTACAGGTCGCAGTCCTTCAAGGCGAACCGGACCCGGACTCGTTTCCCGGCGAGGGAGGACAGGTCCCCGTGATCCTTCCAGCGATACGGCTCGTCGATTGCGTCGCCGTACAGATCCCCGCCGTCGGCTAGCGCGAAGCCGGCCAAGGGCTTGCCGGACTCTTCCTGCATCTCGGCTCGGATCGAGCCGCCCGCCCCGGTCGAGAAATTCAGCGCAAGCTGCTGTCCTTCGAAGACCAAGGGAGTCGTCACAAGCTCTCCGCCCGAGTATCCGGCACGGGCCGAGGCGAAGCCGTCGAGCCGGAGCGTTCCGCGCAGCAGGTGCGCGGTGTCGAACCGATAATGCTGGCTGACGTAGACCGACAGCTCGTCCTCGGCCGTCCGGAGCAGGCCCCAAGCCACCATACTGCTGCGGTCGCCCCAGTTTCGGCGGTTCCGGCCCGGGCGGACCCAGGCTGCCATGAAGGTGCGATCGAAATGCAGGCCGTCCCGGCTGCTGAGCAGCACGGCTTCCGATATGCCGTCGCTAGGATGTTCGGCGAGGCGTCGTCGTCGGGGGAAGAACCTCTTCGGAAACGCGAGATAGATCCCAGGGTTCCGGAAGTACGGAATCGTCGCATTCGTATAGAAGTGCTCGGGATCGGGCGGGTCAATGGTGATCAGCCGGGGAGCGGTCCAGTATCGGAAGTCTTGCGACTCGACGACGCCGATGCCTCGAACGCCTTGGTAGGGGGTCCGGTAGTAGCAGCGGTACCTGCCGAGGTTCGGGTCCCAGAAGGCCAGGTTCTGGGAGTCGAACCGGCCCTCCGTGAAGACCGGTTCGGTCGAGACGGGGCTCCAGGCAATCCCGTCAACTGATGCGAAGGCATGCAGGGTGTTCTTGGGCTCGATGCCGCGCCCGACCGCCTTGTACCGCTCTGCCGCAGGCACCTCCGGGCGGGGATCCTTGAACGCGGTGAAGTTGTGCGTGCCCACCCCTCGCCAGACGATGTTGTTGGCCGTCGAGCCATTCCAGTCGAACAGCCCGAGACGGGGCTTCCGCCATTCGATGCCGTCATCGCTCTCGGCGTAGCAGGTCTGCTCCGACGAGCCGTCCCCCGGCGAGCCGCGGTAGAACATTCTGTACCGTCCGTCATCTTCGAATACGGTGACGTAGGCGGAAGTAGGTCCCTCCCAGGGGCGGTCGAACCAAACGGCCGGTCCGGCCCATCTCGGCGAGTGCATGCGGAGCGCGACGCCGGACGTGGAAGCGATACGGTTCCGGTCGACGAACAATTCGACTCCCGATCCGATCGCTGCGTCGAGCGCGGTACGGCCCCGTCCTGATTCTCTCTGAGCGAGTGCCAGCTGTGCGGCTATCGCCGGTGTCCCCATCAGGACAGTCCTGCGGCTCACAGACGAGAATCGCAGTGGCATCGTTCGCCTCACCCCCGCGGGATCACTTCACATCGCTGCCCGTGAAGTCCCCGCGGCTTCAAGTGTCCTGAGCATACCGAACAATGTCGGAGGCTCGGCCAGATTCGGAGCGGCCCGTTCCGTTGACGGTGGTTCCGACGCGAGTGCTGGTGCGCGAGGGCTCGCACGTCAGGGAACACCTTCGTGCCTCACCGATCGCCAACCGCCAAGTGCCGCATCCGAAGATGCTGCGTTCCCCGATTCGACCGTGCCGACCCAAGGACCGAACCTCGTTCCGAGATCGCGGTTCGGCCCGTCTCGGCGATCCGACAGATCGCGGTGCCTCCATCACCCTCGACAGGGCATTGGTGCCGCACGCCGTAAAGACCTGGCCCCGGTACAGGATTCTGTAGGGGTCGCTCGCGTTGGGAGACACGACAGTGTTGAGGCCGTCCGGATACATCTTCCGAAATGCCGAGACTGCGGACAGGCTCGAGCGATCAGGTCGAATCTTACACTCGACGACGTCCACTTGATTCCGCTCACGCCGGACTACGAAATTCAGCCCTCTCCGCGACTTGTCCTGGCACTAGGGGATCTTCTCGTCGCTGTACAGCTTCCGGAGAGCATTCAAGACCATGTGCTCCCAGAGTGGCTCCCGGTCCTCCGCCTGGAGAGAGGACCAGCCCCTCTCGAAGCAGACAAATCCGGTGTCGAATCCGTAGCACTTCGGCCTGGCGACGATCTCCCGCTTCCCGCTTCCGTGGAAGGGCCGCAGCAGATGCACCGCGTGCGCCGCTCCCAGGCCGTCGATGTAGGATCTGACCGTCGGGCGGCTCAATCCACAAAGCTCGGCCAGTCGGCCAAACTCCAGCAGGCCTACGCTCTGCCGCAGGACCAGACGTGACAATGCCTGAAAGCCGCCGCGGCCGCAGACGCACACGCAGAACAGTTCTTGAATGTCCCGCGAGTAGAAGCTGTCGATCCACCCCGCAAAGAACTCCTCCGGCGGCCGATCTGCCAGCAGAGACTCCGGAAGCCCTCCGTGCAGCAGACGACGATCGAGATCGGCAACGCCTGTCCACGCCGCGCATACCTCCCATGGGACGGGCTGCGTTTGGATTGAGCGCTTGCGGCCCGCGAGCGAGTCCCGGAACTGTAGGGTAGCGGCCATTGTGGAGGGTCCAGTCGCGACAACGCGGACGCCGGGATACTCGTCAGCCACGATCTTGAGCAACTGGCTTGGGTCATCCAACCGATGCACCTCGTCCAGGCCCAGCACGATTCCAGCGGGATGGCTGTCCAGGAACAGTTCGGGGTCTCTGAGCATCCGTCTTACACGGGGAAGCTGGCAGTTCATATCGACGATTCCGGACAGCATCCGCAGGAGCGTGGTCTTGCCAACCCCGCGGACGCCGGAAAGCCAGGCGACCGGCCGGGCGGATAGAACTCGCTCGTTCCGACGCAGCTAGCGTTCACGGAGAATTGCGTTCAGAATCTTGCGGTCAATACGGGAGTTCGACTTGCAGAAATTGCCTCATGGGGGATCGCGGGCGCTGCCGGACCCACTCCGAAGGGCGAGCGTCACAGAAGCGGCATGCGACCGGAACCCGGCCGTCGCGATTGGATTCCTCCAGCCTTGCCTCCGCCCGCAGTGGCGGGACCCTCCGAGACTGCTTCTTGGACTGCTGCAGGGCCATCACGGTTACCAGGGAGCCTCGCGATGCGCAGACCCGGCCTGGCACGTCCGGAGCCGTGCTTATCCGATCAGCCCGTCTGCCAGTTCCAGCACATCCACCGGCCAGAACCGCTCGGGACGGGGTCGGAACACATGCGCCCGGCCCGTCGCAGGGCGGCAGTTCCGGATGCGTTCGGTCCATCTTGCGGGAACTGAGTCACGCCCGTGCACAGCGCCCAGCAGTGCCCCGCAGATCGCGGCGTTGGTATCGGTGTCGCCGCCCCGCATCACGGTGTCCACTATGGCTTCCTCCAGGATCGGCTCATGGAGCAGCTGCCAGAGGGCGTTCTGGAAAGCTATGAGAACCCAGCCCTGCTGCCGGACGTAGTCAGCCGGCGCCTCTGATCGGGACTTGCGAATGACGCCGAGTATCGACGCATCGGTGTCTCCCTCTTCGGCCCAAGCCGTGATTGCGAGATGGACCTCCGCGGCACTTGGCCCGGAACGGATCGCTTCGGCAATTGCCATCGCGAACAAGGCGTTCACCTGCTGGCATACCTGATTTGGATGGGTGATCGCAGCGTCCTGCTCCGCCCATTCCCTCACCTCCGGCGCTGAGTGCCGGGCACCGAAGACCCCCAGCGGGCTGACCCGCATTAGCGCACCGTTCGCTTGGCTATCCGGATTCGGAGCTCCCCGCAGGCCGCCCGCGATCGTCGCGCCGCAATCGAACGGATCGGAGTCCAGCCACGAGACGTAGGCCTTCCGGGCCTCCTCGGGATCGTACCTCCTGAGCCGGACCAGCAGGCGGGCCAGGGAAAGCGCCAGTTCTGAATCGTCGGTCGGCTGGCCGGCGATCGTGTTCCACGTGCCACCGTCCGCTAGATCGCGCACGCCTTCGGGGTATCTGCTTCGGATCTGACGGGGGGATTGGAATTCGACCAGGCTGCCCAGAGCGTCCCCTGCCAACTGGCCGAGCAGGCAGCCCTCGGCCCGGGCACGCACGCTGGCGTCCGTCGTGTCCTTGCCGGTGTTCGTCACGGAATTCCCCACACGCCCGTCCGACTGCAAGTTCGGATTGGAGTGTCCAACGATTTTACTCGGCGTCTCCCTTTGCGGATCCGCATGGGAGTCCGTGCCAACACCGGTCCGAGTGGCGCGGGCCAAGGCAGGACTCGCTTGCAGATGGCCCCTCAGGCGGACTGGCGAGATGCCGACCGCGACGGGCTGTCAGTCCGGTCTTCTGGCTGCCATTTCTTCGATGCTGGCTTCCACCCGCCTCGCGAGGCGGGCGTACTCTTCCTCCTCGGCGGGCAGCACCGGGGTGCCGAATTCGACCTGAACCGGACCCTTGCGCGGCCAGGATTCGTGCATGGACATCACATCGAAGAGTCCTTTCACGAAGACGGGAACGACCGGCACCTCGAGACGTGCGGACATCAGCCCGATCCCGGACTGGAACGGCTGGAGATTCCCGTCCGGCGAGAGCCTTCCCTCCGGGTAGACCACGGGGCAGTAGCCGGCCCCGACCAACTCTCCGGTATAACGGAGCGCGTCGCGTATTTGGCCGAGATTCTGCGACAACGGATAGGCATTGAAGAGGCTGCAAGCGAGCCAGTACTGCGCTCTCAGGCCGATCCGCGTTAGCAGGGTCGGGGCTGGTCCGGGCGGGAAGAAGTGCTGCTGCCGAGCCGCCGCTGCCAGCCTCGTTCTCCACTCGGGCGGCAGAGCGGCCGTCAGGGCCACTGTGTCGAGATGGCTGGTGTGGTTCGCTGCGAAGATCACCGGCGGGGCCAGTCCTTCGAGATGGCGGAGGCCCCTGACGGATAGCGGGATGTAGCGACGGAACAGCGGGAGAATCACGAGTCGCCGCATCCCGCTGCGCATCGCAGCGACCGGCCTGCTCCGGGCCCACCTGGGCGGAGGCACGGTCGATCCCCTGGGTGCCGGCTCGCTTGGTCGCCTGGCCGTCGCATCTTCGCTTCGCCCGGATTCGGGTCCCTCGGACTGTCCGCCCACCCAGTTGCGGACCTGTCCGACTGTCTCGAGCGATGACAGCGCCGTTTCGTCCAGCTCGACCCCGTAGCGCCTTTCCAGGGACGCGAGCAAATCGATCTGCTCGAGCGATGACAGGCCCAGGTCCTCGGCCAAACGAAGGTTGTCCGAAATATCGTCTCCGCTACGCCCGGTGAGTGTCACGAGCACGTCGTCCAGCCCGGACGCCGGCCGGCCTTCGCCGGGGGCGGGCCCGGTCGGACCGGCGAGACTTTCCGCGACCTTCCTCCTCTGTGTCTTGAGAGTCGAAGCGGTGCGAGGGAACTCTTCGTGCGGCCACTTGGAAGCGCTCTGGATTCTCTGGTGCGGCTCGAGCCGGCGGTTGACTCTTTCGATGATTGCTTGCACGCTTCCGCCCGGGCGCTCGAGGATCAGGGCCGCATGGATTCGCTCCGCTCCAGCCCGTGCCACGGGCACAACCACGGCGTCCCGCACGTCAGCCTCCGTCATCAGGGCACTCTCGATATCCTCGGGGTGGACGTTCATTCCGTCGGCGGTCACGATGACGTCCTTCTTGCGTCCCCTGTAAACCAGCCTGCCCTCGCTGTCTCGCGCGCCTATGTCCCCGGTGTGAAACCAGCCGTCCTCGTCCACGGCCCGCGCGCGGCGCGTGCCGGCTTCGAGGTACTCGCCCACGATGCTGTCTCCCCGGACCAGGATTTCTCCGTCGTCGGCAATCCGGATTTCCTGTCCGCCGATGACTTCGCCCAGCGTGCCGGCCTTTGCCCGGAACGGGTGGTTGACGGAAACCACCGGGCTCGCCTCGGTCAGGCCGTAGCCCTGGACGACCAGCAGGCCGATTCGCGACCAGAAGGCCTCGGTCTCCGGACTCAGAGCGGCGCCCCCGACGACGAACGCCCAGAACTTGAGTCCGAAGGCCCGATGGATGTCGCGGTGCCTCCACCAGCGACGGAGAGGGCCGCCCGTTCGCTCCGGCACCGTCTTGGACCGGGGATGGTTCCGCTCGATGTCTGCGCGCAGGCTGTTGAGAATGCGGGGGACGGACACTAGAACGGAAATCCGCTCGTTCCGGATCGTCTGGCGCACGGCCGCGGGGTGCAGCTCCGTCATGAACGCGGCCGACCCCTCCAGCAGCAAGGGGATGAAGATCCCCATGGACTGCCCGAACATGTGGCCGAGAGGCAGCAGGTCGAGGATGCGGATCGGCTGGAAGGGAGTGGCCCACTTCTTGTAGCGATCGATCTCCTGCCGGATTGGATCGAGGTTGGCGCAAATGTTCCGGTGGAGGTGGATGACGCCCTTGGGCTCGGCCGTTGTGCCGGAGGTGTAGACGATCTCCACCACGTCGTTGGGACTCGCTGTACTCGGGCTGAAGGGAGGGCCCGACGGCAGCCGGTCGAGCGCCTCGATCGACAGGCGGTCGACCGGCGAGGCCAAGCCGGCCGCGGGGCCGCTGTGAACCAACAGGCTCGGGCGGGTGCCCGCGACGATGCGGCTCGCGAATTCGGGGGAGGACTGGCGGTCCAGGGGAACCACCTGCACCCCGCGAGCCAGGCAGGCCCAGAATACCGCCACCCATTCCGGGCGGTTCTCGGACCATAGGACGAGGCGGTCGCCTCGGCCGATTCCACGATGGTCCAGGTGGGCGACGAACCGCCGGATCGCGTCATCAAGATCCAGGTAGGACCACCGCCAGGTCCGGTATCCGTTCGAGAACCTGACGGCCTCGCGCGACCCGAGGCGTTCGATCCGAGGCAAGAGATCCAGCAGCGTTTCCATGCCGAGACGGTTCGAGGGACCGCCAAGATGCAGGATCATCCTAAGCCACGAGGGTCCTGGTGGTGCCGTCGCCGTGAAATCCGCGGAGGCCGATGTTCCCGGCCAACTTGGAACGACGCGAGGTGGCTGCTTCCCCAAAGGGATCCGGAGGGTCCCAGGGATGCAGTCTCAGTAATCCACCCAAATGGGGCTGCCCCAGGCGACTTGACCGTCGGCCTGCTCGACCCGCACGTAGTAGTAATGGGAACTCCCGGCGCCGCCGAAGTCAGTGTCGGTGTAGCTGAAATCTACCTCCTGCGCGTCTGGCCGGTGCGTGTGCGCCAGTTGGCCGTCGCGCAGGACATGCACCCGAGCGATTTCTCCCGTGCCACGCACGCGCACGCGCAAGGGCTGCGCCTCGGACACCCGGAAACGGTCGCCCATGAAGTGATTGCCCATGCGCACGTCGAGAATGATGTTGTCCGTGGCACCGTACGTGTGGCGGCGCCGGATGGCGTCCAGAATTCCCTCCCTCGTGAAGGAGCTTGTGTAGACCATCGCGTACGAGTAGTGCGTCGAGTAGTGGTCGGAACTCGCTATGGTTCCTAGTGTGTAGCCCTTTGCCAGGGCATTGTTGACGAATCCCGCCGGGCGATAGCCTCCGGGAGCGTCCCGCGCTGCCGGGCTCCTGGCCGCCAGGGGCGCGCCGTCATGCTCGTAGCTTGTGCGGTCGCCCTGGAAGATCTCCACGACGGGAGCCGCTTCCGGATCGTGGAATCGCCAGTCTGTGCCCATATTGGTTGCGGAGGTGTGGGCGATCGCCACGCCCCCCATGCGTCGGACCTGCTCGAACAGGAGCAGCGTGTCATTCGCCGTGACCCGCGGATCGACCACGTTCCCGTCCTGGTCGCGCTCCTGGGGCGGCACCACGCCGGGCTGGTCTCCCTGATTCGCTTGGTTGCCCAGCAAGTATCCCGGCACCCAGCGCTTCAGGTAGAACGGGACCACCTCGCCGGAGCGGTCGGCAAAGAACACATTGTGGTGCCCCATCGGATAGTTCACGCTGCGCTCGTATCCGAACAGGCTGACGTAGGTGCCGGGCAGGTGGTGCATGTCGGTCATCTTCTGCGAGTACCACCACCAGTAGTCGTGGGCGCCTCCCTGGTGGTCCGTGGAGGCACCGAAGTCCATGCTGGCGGCGTCGAGCATGTAGCGGTAGAACTCCGGCAGCGAGCCATCAATGGTTCCGCCGGCATCCCAGCTCAGTTCGGTGTGCCGGTGCAGGTCTCCGCGAACGATGCGGGCCTCGCGTCCCTGGATCGCGGCCCGGTAGCTGCGAATCGCCACCAGGTCACCCGCCTCGTCCGCGTGGCCGGGCGCGACTTCGACAGGCGGTGCCTCGGGGGATCTAAGGCCGATGAGGCCGGGGCTGGCCGTCCGGGCAATCTTGCCTGCGTAGACCTGGAACCGGATCGGACGGGTAAGGGCGTTGTCCCGCCGGTTGTCGGTCGGCCACGCCAGCCACAGACTGCCGTCGCTCGACACGGCGGAATTGATCCACGTACTGAGACGGCCCCTGCTGTTCGGGATTGCCTCGGCCCTTGTCCAGGCATCACCGTCGAAACGAGTGAGGCGATACTCCCACCCGCGTCTTCTCGTGGCACCTGTTCCAAGGAGACACTTGGCGGCAACCAGCGGCTGGCCGCTGGCATCGATCAGGACCTGCGGCCGGTAGACGTAGCGGCCGGCATCGGCCTGGAAGGCCGCTTGCACGGGTCGCGCGGGCGCCTGGAGCCGGCCGTCAGCAAATACGCGCAGGTGGATTGTGCGTTCCGCCCCGAGCATCACGCCGGGACCGAAGCAAGTACCGCATGGGAGTTCGGTCTTCGAATCGGGCAACTGGTACCGGTAGTTGTACCCGTTGTCTTTGCCCCAATTGGCTCCTCCGCTCTCCCATGCGACCCACACGCGGTCGTGCGGGTCGACAGCAACAGAGGGCCGGGCCTCGAACAACGGGGTCTCGGCGACCGCCATCTCTTCAACCACGGTCCGGCCCTCGCCCATCGCGACCAGGTACACGTCGTAGTTGCCATTGCGGTAGCTGTCGTAGGTCACCCAAGCTGTCCCGCGCGAATCGAGCGCGACGGCCGGACTCCAGTCATTACCCGGCCGGCCGCTGACAGCGACCGTCTCGGACCAATCGCCCTCCGAGAGCGTGCGCAGGAGGATATCGGACTCGCGTCCGCGGAAGCCTTGCCAGGCCACCGCCAGTTTTCCGTCCCTGGAGGCGAGGCTGGGAAAGATGTCGGGTAGGCGGTGATCCGTGAGACGAACGAGGTCGCCCCAGGACTCGGCACCCGGGTCGTAGCGACGGGCGAACAAGTCCCAGTTGCCGTTGCGCCGGGCGGACCAGACTACCCACACGCCGTTCTGGCCATCCAGAGCGACTTGCGGCAGCCAGACGTCTCCGGTGCCATTGGGAACCAGCAACACATTGCTCCAGTTGCCGTCACGGTACTGGCGGAGATGGATCTCATCGCGCCGGGAGGCGTGCGATATCCAAGCCAGCCATAGTGTCCCGTCCTCTGCCGCGGCAATATCCGGGAGGTCATCCGAACGCAATTCCGTGCCGACCGGCTCGACCGAAGAGATCTGGCCTGTAGCTGTGGCACAGGCAATCAGCACAAGCATCAGGAGCGGGCGAAGCATGGCGATTGCCAGTATAGTCGCGATTGCCGGCGCCAAGCCATCGGCCGTTCTCCACGAATGGCGCGGCAGTCAATGCATGTCCCTTCCTTCATGGTCTGGATGCGATGGTCCGGAGCCGCTCCGAGCACAAGCCCTACTGCCGCACGTTGCTCGGACTGGGCCAGAGCGATGCCGATGGGGCCTGCCTGCGGCCTGCAACCTGGCAGAGAAGCTTCGACCGGACCGGCGGACGCTACAATCGACCCGCTGGGAACTGCGCATGCGACGGAACAACTGGCTCCTCCGGCAAGCCGCTCCTCTGGTCGCGCTCGCAAGCTGCGCTTCCGGCCCGTCGGCTCTGGAGCAATCCATTTCTGTGTCGCGACCGTTCGTTTCCCCCAAGGGGGACTACGTAACGGAGCGCGACCGATACCACACGTTCCGAATTCCGGGCATGATCGTTGCCCAGGACGGCTCGATCCTCCTTTTCGCCGAGGGCCGTCGCGGTGACGGCAGCGACCCCCGCCGAGACGAGAACGCCCCGATCGACCTGGTCCTGAGGCGGAGCACTGACTTGGGGGAAACCTGGGAGCCCCTGATGGTCATTGAGTCCGGCTTTCGACCCAACGGCGCCTTGGTGGACTTCGCGGACCCGACACCGATTCTCGACGCCTCGACTGGTGAGGTCTTCCTGTTCTACGGCCAGTGGCCGGATGTGGGTCCCAGGACGGTGTCTCACGGCCAAGCCCCGGACTCCGCCGAGGGCAATCAGGTCGTGTGGGTGCGCTCCAGCACGGATCACGGCCGGAGTTGGTCTGACCGCCGACAGGTCCTCTATCCGGACGAGCCGGACCGCACGGCTGACGGGCTCTATTGGCGCCAGGCGGAGCCTGGGCCCGGCAGCGGCATCCAACTCCGCTGGCAGCGACCGGGCAGCGGAGCCAACGGCCGATTGCTGATCCCCGCTAAGCGAAGCGGGTCCGAGACGCCGGATGGACCTGCCTCGGTGAGGCCGTTCGCATACTATTCCGACGACCACGGGGCGAGTTGGCAGGTCGGAGACGTCAGTCCGGGGCCGGACGCCAACGAGGACGAGCTTGTCGAACTGACCGATGGCACGGTGCTGCTGGACGGGCGCCAGAACGGCGGAGACTATCGCCGCCGCCATCGCAGCACGGACGGAGGTGTCACGTGGGGACCGGACAGGCCCGACACGATTCCCATCACTCCGGTCGACGGCTCGATGGTCCGGTACTCGGCCGCCCGTTCGGGGCATGACCGCGACCGCATTCTGTTTTCCGCTCCCAAGGGGGCGGATGGCCTGAACCGCAACAACGTCACGGTCTGGATCAGCTACGACGAAGGGCAGTCGTTCTTGAATCCGGTCACTCTCAATCAGGGGTTTGCCGCCTATTCGGTCTTGCAGCGGCTGCCCGACGGCACGATCGGCCTGGCGGTCGAAACCGCGAATGAATCGGGCGACAGTTACGGCGAAATCCGGTTCTACCGCTTCGACCTGGCCCATCTGGAGTCGGTCCATGGGAGCACCCAATGACCGGGCAGGGCTCGGCCTTCTTCGACAGGCCGATTAGGATCGAGGCACGCGATTGACCTTCCGCAACCGGCACGGGCTGGGAGGATCGTGCGCCAGATTCGTGGATCGCGACCATTGCTGGGGCAAGGAGAAGAGTCCTGGGCGGAAGCCGATCGATGCAGGTTCGACCGCTCAAGGCTCGATGGCCCGAATGTCTCGAGGGCCGCTCCGTGCCTGGCAGGGATTCGACTTCGTCGCTGCGACAGCGATGCGGATGTCTATTCCGCGCGGGCCCTCAACTGCTCGTAGACGTCCTTGGCACTCTCGTACTCGGCGATCGCCTCGTCGGGCAGGACGCTCCGGTGCCTTTCGAGCTCCGACTCAACCCGCCGGATCAGGTACTCGACTTCCTCCCGGCGAGGTCGTAACGGCCTACCAGGCACCTTGATGTGAAACGGTGCGCTGTGCGCGAAGCGCACGCGTCCGTTTCGCGGCTCGAAGCAGCGCACAGCGAGCCAGGTCGAGCTGTCGAACGTGAACTGCTCGTCGATCAGAGTCACGTACCCCCCGGCCGATTCGACCCGATTGTCCGGCTCGAGACGGCGGATGACCTTTCCCGCCGCAACGATCTCGATGGACGTGATGAGGGTGGCGCTGCGGACCCAGCCCGTCAAACGATAGGCACCCTCCCCGCTTGACTGCGCTTCGAAATCCCGCCCGGGACGGCTCTCGTTGACGAGCACATCCAGCATGGGGCCGGTTGTGACGAAGCTGCGGCCCTCGTCGAGCCCCGCGATCCATCGCTCGTACGAGAACTCCTGGCCTAGGTGCACGTACACGCGGCCGAATCCCAACGGGACAGGGTGAACGCCGGAGGCGGTCCCGGCAGTGGGCCGCAGGCGGAAACCGCAATTCAGGAGCGTGTAGTAGTTCTCGAAGGTGAAGTCGATCCAGCCCTCTTCGGTAAAGCCACCATCAGATTGCTCGATTTGCATGTAGCTGGCGGGCTGTTCGCCGAAGTTGCGGAAGTGAAAGGGTGCCCGCCAGAGATGGTTGTTCGTGAGTTCGTACAGGTCCACGTTCATCACTGGAATCAGCATCATTGACCAAGGCCAGTTGTGCTTGTCGAGCTCAAGCAGCCCTCCCTCGTTGTGCACTTGCTCGGCAATCGGGCCGACGGGAGGCGCTCCCAGATTCAGGACGCTGCGATGGTTGAGCGCGAACACCGCGCCGAGCGTGTGGCGCACGCCGTTCACGGTGAAGATCTCGTACTCGGTATTCATCGGAAAAATGACGTGGGACGGGTCGACCGCGACCGGTCGGGCCTCAACAGGAGGGGAGTTTTTGTCGCCTTGGCTAGGGGGCGTCCCCGCCGCCGTCACCCAGTACGTCAGGGGCAGCGCGACGTTCAGATCCTCGGCCACGACGAGGTCCGGAAGCTCTCCCATGCTGCGATGCACGTGAGTCTCTCCTGAGTACCAGCCGTGCCGTCTCATGTCGATCCAGCGGCGGAGACGGAGATCGACCTTGGTCTCGCCTTTTCCAATGACCACGGTCTTGGTTGTCGGCAAGTACTCCTTGCCGCGCTCGGCCGTCACGGAATACGAACCGGACGGCAAATCGGCTGTGAAGGGGTGCGCAGACAAGGTGGTGTGTATCTCCACACTCTCGTCCGAGCGCCTCTTGCTATACGGAACGCTTGAGCCGCCGGGGTCCGCAGGCTGTGCTACATACCATTTCCCGCGGTGATCCCGGATGTACAGGCGTGCAGCTACCGGAGAACCGTCGGCGTTGTCCACGATGACGCCTCGCAACTCCCCCGGCTCGGAGCTAGCGCAGGCGACCAGCGCAGCAAGTAGACAGCAAGCTCCGCCCGCTGCCACGGCAGTCCAGTGGATTCGCATCGGTGTCAATCATATGACGGGAAAGCAGGCCATGGAACCCACATTGGGTCTCCAGGACGACGAATCGCGCCCTGCCAGGTCGCAAGTCCTCGGGAGTGCGTGGACGGGGACGGCAAAGACCGAGACACCCGACTGAGACAGCTTGTATGCTCGAGTCCAGCCGATCCTCTCATGCCTCAAGAAACGAACGATCGGCCCGCGATCGAAATCCTCGACCCGACGGGTCCGGCTGCGGCGTCGACAGATTGCACCCGCCACCCTGACCCTGGAGCCGATGTGCATGCCGACGGGACCGCAGCCCAAAGCCTGTCATGTGCCGGAAATGCCCAGACCGTACCTGAAACCTCGTTCTCGAAACTGTCCTGCGCTCCTGACGGAGCGAGCCTCTTGCTGGCCTGACTCGGGCCATGAAGCCAGGTCTCGGGTCAGGCTGTTCACTGATTATTCGAGATGCGCTCCTGGATCCGCACTTCGATCTGGTCGAATACCTTATTCGGCAGCCGGAAATCCGAAAGCCGAGTTCTGACGCGAGCCGTTTCCGGGCTCGCCTACAGTGGTCGGATCGATTTGACGATCGCAACTGAAACGCAAATGGCATGTTGCGGGCAAGTTTCACGGCGAACCGTGCCCAACGAACCCGCTCGCACCGGCCAGCCTCCGAGGCATCCTAGTAGAATGTCTACAGTTGGCGTTCAGCCTAGCGGTATTTCCTTGCGCGGTTTTGCTGCCACGAGCCACCGAGACTTCCGATTCGTTTTGCGAGTCCTGCCCCTGCTGCTTGCCGTAGTCGCCAGTGCAAATGCAGCGCCCGGCGACGAGTTCTCGTTTTCCTCCGAGCAACGTGCCTACTGGGCCTTCCAGCCGGTGGTTCGGCCGACTCCGCCCGCACCATCGGATGCGGATTGGGGCCGCAACACGGTTGACGCATTCGTGCTGGCTGGTCTCGCTGCCGAGAACTTGGAACCGGCTCCCGCGGCCGAAACCGCCCTTCTCGTCCGACGGGTCTACCTTGACTTGATCGGGCTTCCGCCCTCGCCGGCGGAATTGTCTGCGTTCATTGCGGATGACTCCCCGGCTGCCTACGAGCGGCTGGTCGAGCGGCTCTTGGCGTCACCTCACTACGGCGAGCGCTGGGGCCGGCACTGGCTCGACTTGGCGCGGTATGCGGAGAGCACAGGTTTCGAGCAAGACGTCACGCGCCCGAACGCCTGGCGCTATAGGGACTATGTCATCGACGCCTTCAATTCCGGCAAGCCCTACGACAGGTTCGTCCAGGAGCAGATAGCTGGGGACGAACTCTGGCCGGACCGTCCGGGGGCGCGGATCGCTACCGCTTTCAACCGGAATTACGCGGAGGAGCCGAACCAAAAGGACCTATTGCTGGCGCGACAGGAGACGCTGCACGACATCACCAGCGTCGTCGGGTCCACGTTCCTCGGCCTGACGTTCAATTGCGCGCAGTGCCACGACCACAAATTCGATCCGATCAAGCAGCGAGACTACTACCGCCTGCAAGCCTTCTTCGCAAGCGTGAATCACGACGATTCCTTCCCTGTCGTCCCGGTTGCCGAATACGAGCAGTACCAACGCAGGCTCTCGATATGGGAGGAGAAGACAGCTGCGATTTGGCAAGAGATGGTCGAAATGCTGGAGCCGCTGCGGAAGTTCACACCCGACCAACTGCTTCATCGCTACCCGGATTACGTCATCGAGGCGATCAAGACTCCGGCTGACCAGCGGGACCCCAGCCAGGAATGGATGGCCAGCCTTCTCGAAAGGAAGGTATGTGGCACCTGCCCGTTCGAACCGAAACCGTACATGGACCCAGGGTTTCGGAGCCGCTCAAATAGGCTGAAAGGGGAACAGAAGGAGCGATTCGAGAAACTTCAGGCCGAGCTGGCCGAATTCGAGCACCTGAAGCCGGACGAGGTGGCGCGCGGGACGGGGATCTTCGACGTCAGTCCGAACCCGCCGGCGACGCACGTGCTGGGCGGCGGACTCTACACGAATCCTGGCGAAGAGGTCCAGCCCGGGTTCCTGTCGATTCTCGAGCCCGAGCCGGCCAGCATCCTGCGACCGCCGAACGGCCGATCAACAGGACGGCGCACCGCACTTGCCAAGTGGCTCACCGATCCCGCCAACCCGCTGGTCGCGCGAGTCATGGTGAACCGGATCTGGCATTTCCACTTCGGTCGGGGGATCGTCGCAACACCCAGCGATTTCGGCGTGATGGGCGAGCGTCCCACACACCCCGAGCTTCTCGACTGGCTGGCGGCGGAATTTGTGGACAGCGGCTGGAGCGTCAAGCACGTTCATCGGCTGATCCTGCATTCGAGCACGTACCGCCAGGCTGCGAGAACGCCGGGCGAGGCAACGCCTGTGGAGGGGCGCTCCGCGGTGCAGGAGAGTACGGCGGAGCGTGCACAGCGAGTCGATCCCTTCAACAAGCTACTCTGGAAGTATCCCGCTCGGCGTCTGGAGGGCGAGGCGGTGCGGGACGCGGCTCTCTCCGTGGCCGGGCTGCTAAACCCCAGGATTGGGGGGCCTAGCGTGTTCCCGCCCTTGCCGGACGGAGTCCCTACCCCGACCGGCGGGTGGAAGGAGGCCAGGTCGACTTCCGATCATCGCAGGCGCAGTGTGTACATCTTCATCCGGCGCAACACGCCGTATCCGATGCTCGCGACCTTCGACTTTCCCGACACGCACGAATCCTGCGCCCGGCGCAATCGCACGACGACCGCCCCGCAGGCCTTGGCACTGCTGAATGGGCGGGAACCGTCCGAATGGGCGAGGGCTTTCGCCGGGCGCGTCCTGAAGCTGGCCGGTTCCAACCCGATGAAGCAGGTCGACGTCGCGTACCGGCTGGCGTACGCGCGTGTTCCGGACCCTCGGGAGCAGGATCTGGCACTGACGTTCCTGGAGCGTCAGGCACAGATTGTCTCCGACCGGCCAAAAGGAACGGAGTCTGCATCCGTACCTGACGCCATTCCTTCCGGCGTGTCCCCGCAGCACGCTGCCGCGCTCGTCGACTACTGCCTGATGTTGCTGAACTCGAACGAGTTCGTCTACAGTCTCTGATGCCGATGGCTTCCTCCCTGACAGCCAGCCGACGGGCCGAGCTCTCTCGTCGCGCTTTCCTGTCCCGAACCGGAAGCGGCTTGGGAACTATCGCGCTTGCCCACCTGCTCGCTGCGGAGGGCGCGCTGTCGCCCGCCCAGGCGGCCCCGACGAGTTCTTTGGACGCCAAGGAGCCGCACCATTCGCCTAGGGCGAAAGCCGTGATCTGGCTGTTCATGGAAGGCGGTCCCAGCCACATCGATCTCTTCGATCCGAAGCCGGAACTCGAAAAGCTCGCGGGCCAAGTCACCCCGCCATCGTTCAACTTGCCCGTCACGAGCGCAACCGGATCCCATCGGATGCCGCTCGTAGCGTCGCAACGGAAGTGGGAGCGCCACGGACAGAGCGGACTGTGGGTCTCCGATTGGTACCCGCACATCGCGGAACATGCAGACGACCTGGCAGTCATTCGCTCCTGCTGGTCGGACGGCGTCAATCATGTAGGTGCCAACCGCCAGATGAATACCGGCTCGATTCTCGCCGGAAGGCCTTCGCTCGGGGCTTGGACGACGTACGGACTCGGTGCTGCGAATGAGGAGTTGCCGGCGTTCGTCGTGCTCACGGACGACAAGGTTGTAAGGGGAGGTCCCACGAACTGGGGCGCCGGATTCCTGCCCGCGTCCTACCAAGGGACGCACTTCCGCAGGGTCGGGCCTCCGATTCTGGACCTGCAGCCTCCCACCAATGTTACGGGCAGGCAGCAACGCAGCCGGCTAGACCTGCTACGGGAACTCAACAGCATGCATGCGGACAAGTGGCCGGGAGAGGATGAGCTCGAGGCACGCATCGAGTCGTACGAGCTCGCCTACCGGATGCAGCGGTCCGCCCCGAACGCCATCGAGTTGAACAAGGAATCCGAGATCACCAAGCGCCTCTACGGCCTTCACGAGGAGGCGACGCGGCAGTTCGGCACGAACTGCCTGCTCGCTCGCCGTTTGGTCGAACACGGTGTCCGATTCGTGGAAGTGTACTGCGGAAGCGGTAGCGGTTGGGATGCTCACTCCGGTCTGGAAGAGAACCACCAGAAGTGGTGCAAGGTGTCGGACAAGCCGATCGCGGGTCTGCTCAAGGACCTGAAGGCTCGCGGTCTTCTGCGGGACACCTTGGTGGTTTGGGGTGGGGAATTCGGTCGCACGCCGTTCACCGACACCAATTCTGCCGTCGAGCCAGCGGAAAAGTACGGTCGCGATCACAACCCGTGGGGATTCACCATCTGGATGTCCGGCGGAGGGATTCGCGGAGGGCGGACGATCGGCGCGACGGACGAGATCGGTTTCCGGGCAGTTGACAAGCCGTATCACGTCCACGACATTCACGCCACGATGCTGCACATGCTGGGACTGAACCACCTGCACCTGACCTACCTGCATAACGGACGGTCCGAGCGGCCGACAATCAACGGCGGCGTGCTCATCGACGACGTGCTGTCCTGATCCGAGATTCTCGGTTCGAGGCGGCTGAGTAGGCCTAGGGCTGGTTCGGTCCTCCAATCGAGCGGAGTCCCAGAACACGGCTCTATCGGCAGGACGCGAGTGCTGGAGGCGGTGAGGCGCAGGACTAGTCGGGACGACCACAGGATCCGGGAGTCCTCGTTGGGGATTGAAGTGGCATGCCTGTCCCAGACCTTCGATTGGGCGGTTCGAGCGCTCGCTTAGCGCCGTTCCGTCAGACCGGCTCGCTCCATGGCCTCCTGCACTGAGCGCGCACGCCAGTCTCCTCCGGCAGGGACCTCTCAGGTGAAGCACGCCGACAGTGCGCACTCTGCCGGAGGATGGTGCTGCCGGCGTGCCGTGGCCGCTCAACAGCGCGGGCGGTCTCCGGCCACCGCTTCGATGCCCCCAAAGCGCTCGCCAGTTGCACTCTCGAGGAGGTCTGCCAGCCGGGTCGCGTTGTCTGTCAGTAATCGCGCCCAGCCCGGCACGGCTGCAATCGCGGCGTACAGGTTCTGCTGCGTGGCACAGCGTGGATTGGTGGTGTCCACGGCAGCGATGACGTTGTCTGCCAGCCGGGCTCGGGAGTCCATGGGCGGTGTCGCCCACGCTCGCTCAAGATGACCCAGTCGCGGGTCGGAATCAGCGAGTTCTGCCGTGGTGCCGTTGTCGAGTCGGAACCGGACATGTCCGTCACCGACAGCCTCGATCTGCGCGATAGTGTCAGGGGCGAGGCTCGCCACCGGCCCGTTGCCGGTCCGGCGCACAACGTCCCCGGTACGCAGTTGCAGGGGCTCGCGAAACACCTCCACGCCATCGGCAATGGCAGCGAGAGAGCCTGCCTCCAGGCATTTCGTGCGGCCTAGGGCATCGACGAGACAGAGGGTCGAGCGTTTCAGGTCCACGTCTCCGACCAGGAGTTTGTCACCCCCTTCGATGCCGAGTTCCTCACAAGAGCGGAGGAATACCACTGTGTCCCCCGGCGCATAGCTTGCGGGGTCTGCGAGTTCGGTGCGGCCCACGTCGCGGCCTACCAGCTGCCTGCCCTTCCAGGCGAGCCCTAGAATCACGCCTTCGCGGACGAGGCTGCGGCGAATCGCTTCGTTGACCCTTCGCCGCAGAGCGGGATTCGGGACCACGACTGCAGTTGCCTCCCGCTCTGGTGCGGGCAGCACGAGCCAGAGAGTGGCGACGGCAATCGCCAGGCGTCCCGATGGCACCTCCAGCAGGCCGCGACCGAGGACCCCGACGGCCCGGCGGACCGTTTGCGCGAGGGCGGCGCGCGCCTCAGCCTCCACAACGAGGCGAGCGAGGTCGAATGCCAATTCCTCCGCCCGCACCAACCAGCTGAGCGCGGTATTCCCCTGGGTGGCTTGGCCGCGGTTGTTCGAGCCGAACTCCAGCGCGGCTTGACTTTCGCCCTGCAATGCCGAGAACGCCTTCACGAGGTTTCCGGAAACGCCGGAGATCTCGAAGCTCTTGGGGGTTTGAGCCCGCTCGAGCGCATAGCCGAGCCGGCGGAGGCCGCGGGCCAACTCATCGCAGTAGACTTCGCGAATCGCGGCCTTGGATCTGGTGAGACTGCCCTCGCGCATGGAGCGCCAGCTGCCGTTACGATCTCGGCCGATGTTGGCGACAACGCAGCGAGTATGCAGGTGGGGCCTGAGTTTGCGGGAAGTGATGTGCCGGAACGTAGCCGCAACCAACCCCGGGCCGTCGACACGAATTCCGGCACCCGGCATGCGGTCCCCGACCGAGACTGTGACGGCGTTGCCCTCGGCCCACTCCAGTGCGGAGCGGACGGCACGGTCGTGGGTCGCGACGATGCGCTCATCGCCGCCGACGAGGGCCAGCAGCGAAGCTGATGTTGGCGCGGATAGCGTGAGGTCCACGGCGGGGTCCTGGGGAACGCCACCCCGCCGCCCGTCGAGCGTGGGATAGGGAGCGTCGGGGGCACCCACCTGGAGAACAGCTTCCAGAGTGTCTCGCTCGATGGGTCCTGCCAAGCCGAGCGAGGCTGCTCCACGGCCCACCCATGCGCTGTTTCGGCAGAATCCGGAATCGCGGAGCGAATGGCGGAACTCTTGCTCGATGTCCGAGTCGGTGCGAAGGAATGCAAGGATTCTGTGCAGGGGTTTATTCATGGCTCGGGGGAAAGTTCAGGAGGCGGGTGGCCAAGTCACTTAATTTACAATCTATTATAATCCATTTGCAAGAACTGACATATGGCGCTTACTGGGCCGCTCCTTGCTGATGATCGCCCGTGATTGCGGACTGTCCGGTTGCCGTGTCTTCACATTCTTCTAAACGGCTGACTCTGATGGATTTGACTACGACTGATGCGCTAGGCGGCGACTGCCTGCCGCTTCTTGCCTGCCAAGTGCATCTCGACTTGACCGATGTCCGTGAGGCCCTCTCTACTGAGGCCGGACCCCGCTGAATGTAAAGTATCGATTGACGCGTCTGCCTGTCCTCGCCGGCTTGCTGGTCTTTTTCCCTGGTGATGCTGCTGCAGCCCAGGAGAAGGCTCGCCTGATCATCCTGGCCGACATGGGCAACGAGCCCGACGAGATGCAGCAGATGACCCACATGCTGGTCTGCAGCAACTCGTTTGATCTGGAGGGGCTCATTGCCGTCACAGGCAAGTTCCTGCATCCGGGCCGCGAGAGTCCAAGAAAGCGCGAGACCCAGCCGGAGCTGATCCTCGAACTGATCGACGCGTACGAGCAAGTCCGTCCGAATCTGCTGGAGCATGGGGAAGGGTGGCCCCACGCCGACCACTTGCGCGCGATCACGAAGCACGGCCAATCCGGATACGGAATCGCACATGTCGGCGAGGGCAAGACCAGTGAGGGCGTGCAGCTGATCCTCGAAGTTCTGGCCAAGGCTGATCCACGGCCGATCTGGGTCGTCGTAAACGCGGGCTCCAACACGCTCGCTCAGGCCTTGTACGAGATCAAGACCACGCGTCCGGCGCATGAGTTGCGCCAAGCAGTCGCGAAGCTCCGCGTCTTCGAGAACGGCTCGCAGGACAGCGCCGGAGCCTGGATCACGAGCCAGTTTCCCCTAAACATTTATAGATGAGTGATATAGCTCTCTATGTGAAAGCGCCTGTACCCGTTGTCGTCGTCCAGAAAACTGCCCGTGAGGCAGCCTCACTTTCTCCTATGCGAACGAAGATATTCCCACCCGTGGTCCAAGGACTAGGGTCCCGTGCCAAGAGAAGCCGTAAGCATTCAGGTTCCGGGGCGCAAGAGTTCGGCTGAGGCGAGGCTCGGGAGGCCCGAGGAGGCCGGCGTTCAGCGCGAGCGCGCAGGGCGTTGGGGTCCGAGCAGGACCGCTTGCCAGTCCCGCTCCAACGGATACACGAAGACTGCCTTGGGCGTCTTGGCGGGTGCCCCGCCCC
>CAYWUV010000092.1:0-23967 GCA_964461235.1 uncultured Bryobacterales bacterium
ACGGTCGCCTGGCGGCCCGGTGCAAGGGCCGTGCCCGAGAAGAGCCCGCTGAAATTGACGACGTTGAGCCGGTTCGTGGCATTGCGCAGGTCGAACTGGAGTGTCGCGGACTTGCTTCCCCGCTCCCATACGCGGGATCCGACAGAGAAGTCGAGGCTGAGATTGGGGCGTACTCGAGAGCGCGCGAAATTCACTTTCCTGAGGATGGCTTCCGGAACCGGCTGAGCTTCGTCGTCACCATCGTCATCGTCGTCCCCGTCATCGTCGTCATCATCGTCGCCGTCACCTTCGTCGTCCCCGTCATCGTCGTCATCATCATCGTCGTCGTCATCCTCCAGTTCAACAGGCAACCCGCTTCCGTACCGGATGCCGAACGAAGCCCAGACTCTGGGATGAATCTGGAATCGGACGGTCGTCGCGACGGTGTTCCGCTGGTCTTGACTGATCGGGAACTCCTCGACCACGTCCCGGAGTTCCTCAGCCTCACCGCCCTCTACGAAGAGTCCGCCCGTGACCGGAGATCTCGCCCTTCCCAGCATGTTGGAGTAGCTGGCGACTGCCGAGATGCCCTTCCATCGGGGAGCTTCGATGCGGACCTCGGTCCCTTCAATCGCCGCCGAATCGAACGTGATCGGGAAAGACAGGCCGGTATTGAGAAAGACGTCGTCATCGATGTAGTTCTGGAACTGGCGCCAGTAGTGCTTGGCGTCGATGCGCATTGCGCTCCCGATCGGCTTGCGCATGCCGATCTCGATGAAATGCCCCTTGTTGGCCGGGACCGCCAGAACCCCTTCGACAGCGTCCAGCCCCAAGCCGGTCGCGGCACTGCTCAGGAGCAGGTTCTCGGTCGGGGGCGGCTGGAAGATCCGGTCATAGGAGGCATACAGCTGGAGGCCTGCCGGGGGAACGAAGTAGCTAGCCGCGAGGCGCGGGCTGAACGCACGGTCCGAAATCAGCAGGCGGTACTCATCGAAACGGAAGCCGATGCTGGCTGCGAAGTTACCCGCCCGAAGCTGGTCATAGGCGTAGAAGCTGGCCTCGGTGCTGCGCTGCCTGTCGCGGAAGTCCAGATCGAATTCCGGCAGCTCGTCAGGCTCCGCCATCAGGAAGCGTTCCCGGAGCCCGCTGGATCGAATGTCCCCGCCGATCTTGAGTGTATGGCGCTCTCCCTCGAACGTCACGTCGGCCATCACCACACCTTGGCTGAACCCGCGATCCTGCAGTACGTAGACGGGCGTCGACAGTTCGTTGCTCCAGAGTTCGCTGGTCAGGTCGCGCAACATCCCGCGGACCGATATCAGCGTCCGGCGTGACAACGTGCCTTGATAGTGCACCTGCCCTGCTGTCTCGCTCGACCGGCGGTCCTGTCGCTGCCCTGCCTCCTGCTGGAAAAGGTCATTCGGTACCAGGAAATTCGTGCGGTTGGCGCGTGCGTACCCAGTCAGCCGATGGCGGCTGCTGAGATCGCGGGCGAACCGCGCGTTGCCGCCGCCGGAACTGCCGCGATTCGTGAAGTTCTCCAGCGAGGGCGGATCGAGATACCGGTCGGTGGCGCCTCCCTGAATTCCGAGTGTCAGTTCGGTGCCACGGCTCGCGTACTGGTGCGAGAACGCGCCGATGCGCGTCCCATAGCTCCCGCCCTGCACATCGAGCGACGTCCTGTGTCCGGTGATGGCACTCCGTCGCGTGTCAAGTGCGATCACGCCTCCCAGCCTCCGGCCGTATTCGGCAGGGATGCCCGCAGTAAAGACTGTGACTGCCTCGAACTCGGAGTTCTCGAACGCCGGTGCGAAGGCTATCGAGCGATTGTCGTACAGGGGCATGCCGTCGATTACGTACTGCGTGTCGTACTCGGACCCCCGTGGGTGGAGCACGGCATTGGCTTCCAGCAACCATCCGGGCATCGCCGTGACCATGTCGACGGTACTCCGGCCCAGAGTGGTTCCCAAGGCCTGCTCGAGGTCCTCGCGTCCGGACCGTGTGCCCTGCGACGGCCGGTACGGCTCGAACAGGGGCGCGGCGGCACGAACGGTGACTTCCTCCCGGACCGCGGCCACGGAGAGTGCGATCTCGACGACCCTCGGAACTGCAGACTGCAACGCGATGCGGCGTTCCGCAATCTCGAACCCCTCGTGGCGGGCTGTGAGCAAGTAGGTGCCCGGAGGAATGCGATGCAGGGTCGCTCGCCCTTCGGCGTCGGCGACCGCGCCCGCGACGAATTGGGGACTTCGCGAGACGAGCTCGAGTGCGGCAGGTACGCCCTGGCCGCTAGGGTCGATGACGCGGACCTCCAGCCGACCGTCCATCACTTGGGGCCGGGCGGACGGGGCGAGAAAGATGGAGAGCGACAACACCGTCGCGGCAAGGCGAAGGCGGGAAAAGTGCGAGCGAGACACGGGCTACACTTGTACATTCCACTTCGCCCGGTTTTGTTCAGGGATTTTCTGATCACGCCTCAAACGGGCGGTGCGAAGCTGGGCCAGGTCTGCGCATGGCCGTCAGGCGTACATGGTACGTCCCCGCTCCCTCTGTCGGCGGGGCAGTCGCAACCCTTCCGATTCCGGGAGTTGCCGGCGAGGCAGTCCCCGAAACCCATCGCGTCGAGATCCAGGACGAAGTCACTGCCCTGTTCGACGACCTCCGGGAGCCGCTCCTCCGCTACCTGCTTTCGATGGGCCTGAGCGTTGCCGACGGCGAGGACGTGATCCAGGAGACATTCCTGGCGCTGTTCAGACACCTGCACCAAGGCCGGCCCCGGACGAACCTGAGAGGCTGGATCTTCCGGACTGCGCACAATCTGGGTTTGAAGTGCCACAGGCTCGACGGACGGGCTCGAAGGACGATGCGAGCGCCGTCATTCTCCGATCCCATAGCTGACGGGGCGCCGAACCCGGAGCAGCGGCTCGGCATGCGCCAGCGTTATGAGCGAATGTGTGCTGTGCTGAACGCGCTCCCCGCGCGTGACCGCTACTGCTTGAGTCTGCGGGCCGAGGGCTTGCGATATCGTGAAATCGCCCGCGTGCTGGGAGTTTCCCTAGGAACGGTTTCGAATTGCGTGAGGAGGGCCGCCTCGCGGCTCCAGAATGTGCAAGCGTGAGGACGATGATGTGGAGTAGGGAACGACACCTGTCCGACGCCGACCTAGCCTTCCTCCTGCAGGGCGGGTCCCAGGCGCGACGTGCTCGGCGCTTCCGGCAGCATATTGAGGGATGCGAGGAGTGCCGGGCTCGGTTGAATGGGATGCAAGCGCCGCTGCAAGAGTTCTTCGCGGCCCGCCGACGGATTCTGGATGAGGCCCTGCCCCCGCCGGAATCGGCTAGGCATCAGCTCCGTGACGCCCTAGCCCGGGCCGTTGCGGAGGGCTCGGATCAACGATCACAGCCGGCCTGGAGGCTCTCCGCCACCTTAGCCACCGTGGCCTTGGCCATCGTCTGTGGCACGGGCGCGATCTTGTGGTACTGGGGCGATGCCCCTATCGGCGGACCGAACGTGGCAGCTCTTCGAGCGGTGCCCGACTCGCGCCTTACACCTGGCAGGATAGGTCCGGCGAGCTCCGGCGAGCTGTGTGCGTCCGACAGGCCGGCTGTCCCCGTAACGGTCGACCGCCAGGTTGCGCTGGCGGTCTTCCGGGCCCATGGTATCGAGACACCGCGGCCGCTGGCGTACGAACTCGATCATTTGGTACCGCCCGAGCTCGGAGGGATCACGGTCCCGGAGAACCTGTGGCCGCAGCCCTACGAGGGGTCGGTCTGGGATGCGAACGCGAAGGACGCTCTCGAGGACAGGCTCGTGCGGAAGACTTGCAGCGGGGAAATCTCGCTACAGACCGCCCAGGCAGACATCGCCAGGGACTGGGTCGCCGCCTACCGGAAGCACTTCCAGACGGAGAAGCCCTTGGTGGAACACGCGGCGTTCCTGAAGGACCAGCCTTGGGAGTGATGGTTCCGGTCAAGGATCCGCGATTCCGGGCCGGAACGGTTTCGCCGGCCAAGTTCGGTGGAGTGAAGGAGAGGCAGACAATGCGTTCAACGAAATCGACGAGGAGGCGCGCAGTGCTGGCTTCGCTGGCCTCAGCTGTATTGGCCGCCGCCGGGTGCAGCGCGCCGCCGCCCGACGACCGACCGAACATCATTCTCGTAATCACCGATGACCAGGGGTACGGCGACATCCGGGCGCACGGCAACACGAAGATCCGGACCCCGCATCTCGACGCGCTCCATGCCGAGAGCGTGCGCCTGACGAACTTCCACGTGGACCCGACCTGCTCGCCGACCCGCTCGGCGCTGATTACGGGCCGTTACTCATCACGGACAGGCGTCTGGCACACCATCATCGGCCGTTCCATCGTGCATCGCGACGAGACGACGTTCGCTGACGTTCTGGCCGAAGCCGAATACGCCACGGGATTCTTCGGGAAATGGCATCTGGGCGACAACGCGCCCTACCGGCCGATCGACCGCGGATTCCAGGAGGCGGTCTACCACGGCGGCGGTGGGGTCGGGCAGACGCCGGACTACTGGGGCAACGACTATTTCGACGACACGTACTGGCACAACGGGATACCGAAACCCTACGACGGCTACTGCACGGACGTGTTCTTCGACAACGCGCTGCGCTTCGTGGACGAGCAGGTGGCACAAGGCGGCAGCCCGTTCTTCATCTACCTGTCGACCAACGCCCCTCACGGGCCGTTCCTGGTGGACGAGTCGTATTCCAAGCCGTACGAGGACATGGGTGCCCCTGGGCAAATGGCCAAGTTCTACGGCATGATCGAGAACATTGACGACAACATGGGCCGGCTCGTCGCCAAGCTCGACGAGCACGGGATCGCCGACAACACCGTCCTGATCTTCATGACGGACAACGGCACCGCGGCGGGAGTCACCAACACGCACCCGACCCAGCGCGTCGGCTCGACCAACAGCGAGCTGCTCCAGCGGGCCGCGGAAGAGGAGGCAGCCGGCTCCTGGCAGGGGTTCAATGCCGGGATGCGGGGCAGGAAGGGCTCGGAGTACGATGGCGGCCACCGCGTGCCGTTCTTCGTACGGTGGCCGGCCGGCGGGCTTGGGGAGCCTCGCGACGTCGGGAACCTGACGGCGCACATCGACGTGCTGCCGACCTTCGCGGACATCGCCGGGGCCGGAGAACGGCCCGAGCTGGACTGGGACGGTACCAGCCTGCTCCCTCTGCTCCGCGGGGAGGCCTGGAGCGACCGCACGCTGGCCGTGCATTCCCAGCGGATCCGCTTCCCGGAGCGCTGGAGGAAGAGTGCCGTGATGACCGAGCAGTACCGGCTGGTCAATGGCGAGGAACTCTACGACGTTGGTGCCGACCCCGGCCAGCTCGAGGACATTGCCGACCAGCAGCCGGAAGTCGTCAGCTCCCTGCGCGAGGCGTATGACGCCTGGTGGGACAGGATCGACGACAGGTTCGACGGGCACGTGTACCTCGATGTCGGATCGGACGCCGAGAATCCGGCACGGATCACGGCCCACGACTGGCTGCCTCCGGACGACTCCGTGAGGGTGCCATGGAACCAGGGGGCCGTCCGCCAAGCGCCGGCGGTGAACGGAACCTGGTACATCAACGTGACGCAGGCCGGCACCTACGAGTTCGAACTCTTCCAGCGCGACAAGCCGGCGGAGTACCCGATCGAGGCTGCGGAAGCAACCGTGCATGTGGGCGAGTCGGAGGCCAGTGCGGCAATCCTGCAGGGCTCCCCCTCGGTCCGTCTCACCATGGAGCTCGCGGAGGGCAAGACGACGATGCAAACACGTCTCAAGGCCGCCGACGGAACGGAGCGCGGAGCTTTCTTCGTCTACGTGAAACTCCTATAGGGCAACCCCGCTTGAAGCGACGGACCGAATTTCGCGGCTCTCCGAGAGGTGCCCGACCCGCGGCTGACACCGGGCAGGGCGGGGCCGGCGAGTTCGGTCGAGCCGTGTGCGCCCGACAGGCGGAGTGCGCCCGTGACGGTCGACCGCCAGATCGCACTGGCGGTCTTCCGGGCTCGCCGTGTCTCGACACCTCAGCCGCTGGCGTACGAACTCGATCACCCGGTACGGCCCGAGATCGGAGGGGTCACGGTCCCGGAGAAACTGTGGCCGCAGCCCGACAAGGGATTCGTCTGGGATGCGAACCGGAAACACGCGCTCGAGGACTGACTCGTGCGGAGAACTTGCAGCGGGGGAATCTCGCTGCGCACCGCCCAGGCAGACATCGCCCGGGACTGGGTCGCCGCCCACCGGAAGCACTTACGGACGGAGAAGCCCTTGGTGGAACACGCGGCGTTCCTGAAGGACCAGCCTTGGGAGTGATGGTTCCGGTCAAGGATCCGCGATTCCGAGCCCGGAGTGGTTTTCGCCGGTCAGGTCCGGTGCAACGAAAGAGAGGCGGACAATGCGTTCAATGGAACTCTCGATAATGCGCCCTGTGCTCGCTTCGCTGGCCCCGGCGGTCCTGGCCGCCGCCGGATGCAGCACTACGCCACCCGACGACCGGCCGAACATCATTCTCGTTATCACCGACGACCAGGGGTACGGCGACATCGGAGCGCACGGCAACACAAAGATTCGGACCCCGAATCTCGACGCGCTCCATGCCGAGAGCATACGCCTGACGAACTTTCACGTGGACCCGACCTGCTCGCCGACCCGCTCGGCGTTGATTACGGGACGTTTTTCGTCGCGGACGGGCGTCTGGCATACCGTCATGGGCCGTTCCATCGTGCATCGTGACGAGACGACGTTCGCCGACGTTCTGGCCGAAGCCGGATACGTCACGGGATTCTTCGGGAAATGGCATCTGGGCGACAACGCGCCTTACCGGCCGATCGACCGCGGATTCCAGGAGGCCGTCTACCACGGCGGCGGTGGAGTCGGGCAGACCCCGGACTACTGGGGCAACGACTATTTCGACGACACGTACTGGCACAACGGCACGCCGAAACCCTACGAGGGGTATTGCACGGACGTGTTCTTCGGCAACGCTCTGCGCTTCGTGGACGAGCAGGTGGCGCAGGGTGGCGGCCCGTTCTTCACCTACCTGGCGACCAACGCACCTCACGGACCGTTTCTGGTGGACGAGTCGTATTCCAAGCCGTACGAGGACATGGGCGTCCCCGCACAGATGGCCAAGTTCTACGGCATGATCGAGAACATCGACGACAACATGGGCCGGCTCGTTGCCAAGCTGGACGAACACGGGATCGCCGACAACACCGTCCTGATCTTCATGACGGACAACGGCACCTCCGCGGGAGTCACCAACACACACCCGACCCAGCGCGTCGGCTCGACGAGCCACGGGCTGCTCCGGCGAGCGGCGGAAGAGGAGGGAGCCGGTGCGTGGCAGGGTTTCAACGCCGGGATGCGCGCGAGGAAAGGGTCCGAATACGACGGTGGCCACCGCGTACCGTTCTTCGTTCGGTGGCCGGCCGGCGGACTTGGAGAGCCTCGCGACCTCGGGAACCTGACGGCGCACATCGACGTGCTGCCGACCTTCGCGGACATCGCCGGGGCCGGAGAACGGCCCGAGCTGGACTGGGACGGTACCAGCCTGCTCCCTCTGCTCCGCGGGGAGGCCTGGAGCGACCGCACGCTGGCCGTGCATTCCCAGCGGATCCGCTTCCCGGAGCGCTGGCGGAAGAGTGCCGTGATGACCGAGCAGTACCGGCTGGTCAACGGCGAGGAACTCTACGACATTGCTGCTGACCCCGGCCAGCTCGAGGACATCGCCGGCCAGCGGCCGGAAGTCGTCAGCTCCCTGCGCGAGGCGTATGACGCCTGGTGGCACCGGATCGACGACAGGTTCGACGAGCATGTATATCTCGATGTCGGATCGGACGCCGAGAATCCGGCGCGGATCACAGCCCACGACTGGCTGCCTCCCGACGACGCCCTGAGGGTGCCGGGGAACCAGATGGCCGTCCGCCAGGCGCCGCCTCTGAACGGGACCTGGTACATCAACGTGACCCAAGCCGGCACCTACGAGTTCGAACTCTTCCAGCGCGACAGGCCGGCTGAGTACCCGATCGAGGCAGCGGAAGCAACCGTTCGGGTGGGCAAGTCGGAGGCCAGTGCGGCGATCGTGCAGGGCTCCCCCTCGGTCCGTCTCACCATGGAACTCCCGGAAGGCAGGACGACGATGCAAACACGTCTCAAGACCGCCGACGGAACGGAGCGCGGAGCTTTCTTCGTTTACGTGAATCGCTTGTAGGACACTCCCGCTTGAAGCGGGGGCCGGACAGCAAGGAAGGGCGCTGCAGTGTCGCGCGGATGAGGCAAGCCTGTGTCCGTGGCCCGGTTCCCCGAATACAGCGACACAGCCAAGCGCAGGGTTGCGCGATCAAGACGGGCAGCAGGGTGGTGTAGCATTGGGTGTCGGGCTGGTCGGCCCCGATTCGATCGAGATCACCCCCGCAAGCCGTGCTGGACGAAACGATTTCCCGACGGGATTGGATCCGCCATTGCGCGCAAACTGGATCAGGCGCGGCGCTCGCCAAATCCGCGTCTGCGGCAGCGGGCGCAATCCAGGCGGCCGCCTCGACGGAATTGAACAACTACTTCGGGGACCTGCACAACCACAATCAGGTCGGATACGCCCAAGGAACCCTGCAGCGCAGTTTCGAGGTGGCCCGCAACCACCTCGACTTCTACGCGTTCACCCCGCACTCGTACTGGCCGGACGTCGGCCAGTACGACGGCAGGATCGAGTACAAATGGCGCAACGGGTTCGCCGTCGCCAAGGCACGCTGGCCGGACGTCGTCAGGCTTGCCCGGGAGTTCGATGATCCCGGAACCTTCACCACGATTCTGGGTTACGAGCGCCACGGCACGATGGAGGGCGACTACCACATCCTGTTCCCGGATCTCGACGGCGACTACGAGCTGATCGAGCCGCTGGACGAGTTGCAGGCGTTCGCCAAGGCGCGTGGGTGCATCCTCGTCCCCCACCACCCGTCGAACCGTTTGGGCCATCGCGGAATCGCGTCGGCCAGTATCGACCCGGCCGTCTCACCCGTCCTGGAGATTCATTCCGAGTGGGGCTGCGCCGAGCACGACCGGGCACCCCATCCTTACAAGCGGCACACCGAGGGCGGCCGGTGGACGCGGCACACGCTGCAGCACTACCTGAGCGAAGGGCATCGGCTCGGCGTGATCGCGAGCACGGACGACCATCTCGGGTATCCAGGCGGCTACCGTGAGGGCCTGGCGGTCGTCAAGGCGAGGGAACTGAGCCGCGAGGCAATCTTCGACGCTCTCCGAAACCGGCGGACCTACGCCGTGACCGGGGACCGCATCGAACTCGATTTCTCGGTCAACGGCGCGATGATGGGCCAGGAGGTTCCGTACGCGGAGAAGCGGACGATCCACGCCCGGGTCCGCGGATGGGACTTGGTCGACCGCGTGGAGATCGTCAAGAACGGCCGCGTGATCCATCGGGATTTCCCCGTGGACCGCGAACCCGGAGCAAGCCGCTGGGACGAGCCGGCCGTGCTGCGGTTCGAGTACGGATGGGGACCCTGGCCGGCGCTTGGCTGGGGCGGTACGGCCGACTGGGATTTCACCCTCACCGTTGAAGGAGGACAGATCGAGGGGTTCCACCCGTGCTTCTCATCGGGCCCGCTCGACGAGTTCCGACGGGACCGGATTGTCAGCAGCGACCGCACCTCCGTCCGCGTCCAGTCGTACACCGCGCTCAAGCAGCAGCTCGACGACTACTCGCAGAAGGCCCTCGTCCTGAGGGTCCAGGGAGACGAGCGAACCAAGGTTACGGTCAACTGCACGAAGCCCACGAAGTGCTCGCTCTCGCAGACGCTCGGCGAGCTCACGGAGTCGAACGAGATGCTCTTCACGAGGCCATTCCCCTGGGAGTCCGCGATGCTGCATCGGGTGGTGTTCCACGCCAACTGGGAGACGGAGTTCTCGGCCGACGACGAGGGGGACGGAGCGCAGACTGACTGGTATTACGCACGGGTCTTCGAGTCGAACGGGGAACTGGCATGGTCCAGTCCGGTCTGGGTGGAAGCACGATAGGGCTGCCGGCCAGGGGGAACACGTCCCGAGGCACCTTGACGAACCTGCTCCGGCCGAAGGCATGAACCCTGTTTCGCCGGATCCTGCCGGGGTCGCGCTAGTCTGCCTGGCCCTGATCCTGATCGTCCTGAACATCGCCGTATTCGCACGCTCCAGGCGAATGGATGCCGACCGCCAGGGCGTTCTCTCCGCGCTTGCCCGGCTCGACGCCCGACTGGACGAGCAGGGCCGCAGGCAGATCGACCACGAGCAGGCTCTGCGAAACGAGATCGGGCAGCGTCTCTCGACCGGGTTGGAGCGAACCGACCGGGCCTACACCGAAGTCGTCAAGCGCCTCGCGCTGATCGACAAGGCCCAGGAGCGGATGACGGAGCTCTCCTCGGACATGGTGTCCCTGCGGGAGATCCTGGCGGACCGTTCCGCTCGCGGCGCGTTCGGGGAGGTCCAACTCGGGGCCCTGGTGACGAACATGCTGCCGCCCGACGGCTACGAGATGCAATTTACGCTATCGAGCGGCCGGCGCGCGGACTGCATGCTGTTCCTCCCTCCGCCGACGGGCAACATCGCAATCGATTCGAAGTTCCCGCTGAGCAATTTCCGGAGGAAGGTGGACCACTCCCTGCCCGATGCCGAGCGCGCCGGCGCGGCCAAGGCCTTCGCTCGGGACGTGCGCTCCCATATCGACGACGTGGCGGCAAAGTACATCCTCCCGGGTGAGACCTGCGACGCCGCAGTGCTGTTCATCCCGGCCGAAGCGGTCTTCGCCGACATTCATGCGGGCCACCCGGAACTAGTCGAGCACGCACAGCGGAAGAGTGTCTGGCTGACGTCGCCCACCACCCTCATGGCCGTGCTGACAACCGCGCTCTCCGTGCTGAAGGATGCGGCGACTCAGCGTGAAGTCCATGCGATCCGCGAGCACCTGCGTCTGCTGGGCAAGGACTTCGAGCGGTTCGATTCCAGCATGGAAAAGCTCGCTACCCACATCCGCCAGGCAGGCGAGGACGTGGCGCGTGTCCAAACCTCGTCCCGGAAGATCACCGCCCGGTTCCGCCGGATCGACCAGCTTGAGTTGCAGGACCCGCCTCCGCCGCCCGTGGCCGGAGCCGCCCCGGCGGAGCCGGACGGCGGGGTGGGCACGAGCGATCAGACACCCACGTAGCGAGCCTGGAGGCTGCGGGCTACCCCGGCGTCCAGCGTTCCCTTCACGATTGTCCGGCCATCCTCGAACACGGTCAGCTCGTGCGGAGGGCATCGGAACCGGAGTAGATGCTCGCTGCACCGGACCTCGCCCAAGGGGGCGAGCGCCTGCGCCAGTGCAACCAGGTCCAGAGGGTGGTCGCCTCCCGGCACCTGAACGGCGTCTCGCCCGCACACCCGGGCCGCTTTGAGGGCAGTCGCTTCGAGGAATGCGAACTCGCGGTGGCCGCATGCGCGGCATTGCGGGTCAGGCTGGTCCGACCGCACGGAGGATCTCTCGCCGGACCACACGTCGTGCGAGACCAACCTGGCGAGAACGGCTTCGCTCCGCCCAGCGAGGATCTTCAGTGCCTCGGCGGCCTGCAGCGAACCGATCAGGCTTGTCGCGGCATTGAGGACTCCAGCCGTGTCGCAGGTAGGCTGGCGCGAACCCGGAGGTGCCGGAAACATGCAGGCGAGGCATGCCGTGCGGCCTGGGAGCACGGGCATGCAGGACCCTCGGGTCCCCACGGCCGCGCCATATACCCACGGGACGGAGTGCTTCACTGCCACGTCGTTGACGAGGAATCGTGTCTCGTAGTTGTCAGTTCCGTCAAGGATCACCGAGGCGGACGAGAGCAGCGTCTCGGCGTTTGAGGGCGTCAGGTCGCGCACCAGGGGGACCACCTTGGCAGTCGAGTTCGCAAGCAGAAGAGCTCGTGCCGCTGCTACCGCCTTGGGCGTTCCCTCCTCGGCATCACGCTCGTCGAACAGTGCCTGCCGCTGGAGATTGCTGGGCTCGACGTAATCCCTGTCCAGAACGACAATCTCCCCCACTCCGGCACGCACCAGCAGCGAGGCTTGGACAGTTCCGAGCGCCCCGCAACCCACTACGACAGCGCGGGACGACGACAGGCGGCGCTGGCCCTCCGGCCCGATCTCGGGCAGAAGCAACTGCCGTGAGTATCGCTCGCTCACCTCCATGGAGCAGATGCCCGGCCACGGGCAACCTCCGATCCTATCAGCGCACCGGCGGCCGTCGCGGCCATCCTCCTCGCGTACTACACGGGCGACTCGTATAATTCGGGAAAGCGTTGAAACGCCTGCGGCTGAAGGTTCTGACGCTCCTTTTCCCCGCCGCGGTTCTTTGCGGGGAAGCGGATTCGTTCGGACGACCTGTTACGGAGATCCTGTTCGATCCTCCGCTGCCTGCGGCCTTGGCGGAATCGTACGGGACCGCCCCGTGGGTGGGAGTGGGCCAGCCACTGGAGCGGGCGGCTCTTCGGCAATCGATCCAGGCGTTGTTTCGCACCGGCCGTTTCGCGGACGTCCAGGTCGACGCGGAGACTGTCGGCGGCGGTGTGCGCCTGACATTCCTGACTGTCCCCTCCTGGTTCATCGGCAATGTCCGCACGCTCGGCGTGCCGCGACCGCCGACGGAGAGCCAGCTGATCAATGCCACGGGACTAGGGCTGGGCGAGCCGTTTACCGATGACAAACTCGGGCAGGCCCTACGCTCGGTCCGTGCCCTGCTGATCGATCAAGGCTATCGTCAGCCGGTCGTCCGGCATTCCCTGGAGCGGGACAGCACCACCCGGCAGGTTGACGTGACGCTGGACATCGAGGCAGGACGGCGGGCGGTGATCGGAGCCCTCCTGGTTACAGGCAGGGACCCTCCTCTTTCGTCCGAGGAAATCCGCACGATCGCGCAGTGGCGCCGGGGCCAGACCTATAGGCCGGACCGCATCCAAGCGGGGATAAGTCTGCTACGGAAGCACTTCCACGACCGAGACTTCTGGCAGCCGGCGATTCGCGTCGAAACTGCCGAGTACCGCCCCTCACCCAACGAGCTGACACTGGTCGCCGATATCGCGCGAGGTCCGAAGCTGCTGGTTCGCGTCGAGGGGGCCTCGTTGTCCAGAGCCAGACTGCAACGCCTCCTCCCGGTCTATACGAGGGGTTCGGTCGACCAGGAGTTACTGGCCGCCGGCAGCGAGAGCCTGCGGAACCACTTCCAGGCGCGGGGCTACTTCGGCGCCATGGCCGACTACGAAGTCGAGGGGGAGTCCGCGGACGAGATCTCGATCGTCTACCGCGTGAGCCGCGGAAACCGGCAGGCATTGCGCTCCGTGGAAATCCGGGGTAACACATTCCTCAGCGCTGCCGCCATCCGCGAGCGCATGCAGGTCCGCCCGACCGGCCCCGGGTCGGAACGGGGCGAGTTCACGGCATCGCTGCTGGAGGAGGACATCCTGGCAATCCGGGGCCTTTACCAGTCGAACGGGTACCGGGACGCTTCCGTTACAGGTACCGTGGTCGACCCCTGGGAAGGCAATGCCCGCAACATTGGGGTGCGGATCGAAATCGAAGAGGGCGAACCAACGTATGTGGACGGCCTCGTCACTTCCGGCTTCGGAGACTTCCCGACGGGGGAGGCGTCATTCGATTTTGCGTCCGCGCCGGGCCGGCCCTTCAGCGAGGCCAGCATCGTTGCGGACCGGCAGCGAATCTTGGAGGAGTACTTCGAGGAGGGCTACCGGGAGGTCTCATTCGACTGGCGCGTCGAGGACGGCAGCGCGCCGCGCACGGTGGTGGTGCACTACGATGTCGACCCGGGAGATCCGGTCCGTACGGCGGAGGTGTTCCTCTCGGGGTCCCGCCGGACGCGCGACTCGGTGCTGGCTGGCCGCGTCGACCTTCGCGCGGGCGCGCCGCTGTCGCAGACGGCAATGTTCTCGACGCAGCGCAATCTCTACGACCTCGGCGTGTTTTCGAAGGTCGATGTGGCCGTGCAGAACCCGGATGGCGTCGCCGATGCCAAGAACGTCGTGATTCAGGTCGAGGAAGCCCGGCGCTGGGCAGTCGGCGCGGGCGGAGGGGCCGAGTTCGCCCGCATCGGCCGCAACACGGCCGAACTCACCAACCCTGCCGGCGACGCCGGGTTCAGCCCCCGGGTAACCCTGGAGGTAACCCGCTTGAACGTGGGCGGCCGGGCGCACACGATGGGGTTCCGCACGCGGCTCTCGCTGCTCCAGCAACGGGGCCTGTTCACATACGAGGCTCCGCGATGGTTCGATTCCGACCGCTGGCGTATGACGATAAGCGCCCTCTACGACACGTTCCAGAATGTCAACACGTTTACCGGCCGCCGCCTCGAGGGAGCGTTCCAGTTGTCCCAGCAACTCAACCCCAGCACGACCGTCCTGTACCGGTACGCCTACCGGAGAACGTCTATTGACGAGAACACGCTGAACATCCAGCCACTGTTGGTACCGCTGATCTCGCAGCCGGTCAGGGTAGGTCTGCTCTCGGGAACGTTCATCTCGGACCGCCGGGACGACCCGACCGACACGACCAGCGGGATCTATAACACCGTGGATTTCGCCTTGGCATCGAAGTACGTAGGCGCGCAGCCGAATTTTGCCCGTCTGCTGGCCCAGAACAGCACGTACCACCAGCTCCGGTCCGGGTTCGTGGTGGCCCGCACCGTGCAGGTCGGTGTCAACATTCCTTGGGCCGGGCACGGGGTTGAAGGCGTGGAACGGGCAAGGTTCGACGGACAACCGGATCCGCGCGTTCCGATCTCGGAACGGTACTTCGGGGGAGGTGCCAACTCGCATCGGGGCTTCGCGTACAACCAAGCCGGTCCCAGAGATCCCGCAACTGGCTTCCCGCTCGGCGGCGGGTCGCAGTTCCTGAACAGCATCGAGCTGCGGTTCCCAATGGGCGGGCGGGGCCTTTCCGGAGTAGTCTTCCACGACGCCGGCAACGTCTACTCCCGCGCCAGCCGCATCAGCTTCCGCTCGTCCCAGCAGGTTCGCACCAGCGCCACAGGAACGAAGGAGTTCGATTTCGACTACATGGTGCACGCCCTGGGCCTGGGAATCCGTTACCGAACACCGATCGGCCCGGTTCGGTTCGATTTGGCATTCTCCCCGAACCCGCCGCGATTCGTGGGATTCGACGGAACCAGGGAGCAGCTCCTGACCGGGACCGGGAGCTTCCGCGAACAGCGGATTCGAGGGTTCCAGTTCCATTTTTCGCTGGGGCAGACGTTCTAGACATGGCACCGGAGCCCGTCCAAGTCATGCGCGCGGCCGCCATGGCTGCGGCCGGTCTGCTGGCAGGATTCGGCCTACGGTCAGAAATCATCGACCGCGTGGTAGCCATCGTGGGAACCGAGGCGGTCACCCTGTCGGAAGTGAGGGCCGAACTCGGGCTGGAGGCCATGTTTGCCGAAGCTGAGGTTGAGGACTTCTCGAAGGGTAGCGATGCGGCGCTCGGGCGCTTGATCGACCGACGCCTGATCATGCAGGACATGACACTGACTCCGTTCCTGATGCCTGCGACCGAAGAGATCGAGAGTGAACTGTCAAACCTGCGCGCGGATCGGTACTTGGGGGACCGGGACTTCGCAGCCGCCCTGTCGCATTACGGGCTCACGGAATCAGACTGCAGGTCCTTCCTCGAGCAACGCATCGCTTTCGAGCGGTACGTCTCGTTCCGGTTCAAGACCGGGCTGAGTGCGGGGAGGTCCGAGATCGAGGCCTACTACCGTGACGAATACCTGCCGGGCATCCGTCTGCGAGACGGACAGCCAGCCCCCCTGGAACAGGTCGCCGAGGAGGTCTCCGAAGTCATTGTCGAGCGCAGGGCCTCCGAATTGCTCGAACTGCGACTCCTGGAACTCCGGTCGATCAACCGCATCGAAACCATGCTGGCACCGAAGGGAGAATCGGAGCCATGATCCGGAGGCTGTTCCGGGCGCGACGGGCGCGAATCGGCCTCCTGCTCGCAGGCCTGCTCGGACTCGGATGGGGAACCTTCGAGACGGTGGCCCGGAGCGAGTGGCTGGGCGACCGGGTCCGGGTGTCGATAGTCGAGAGGATCGAAGCCGCGACCGGTGGCACGGTCTCGATCGAGCGCCTCAGATTCGGCGCGAGACGGCTCGACTTCGAGATCGAGGGTCTCTCCCTTGAGACCGACGACGATCCGGACACGCCGCCCCTCGTGACAGTCCCCCGAGCTTCCGTAAGGGTCGGGTTGCGGAGCTTCCTGGGGGGCCGCACCCATCTGGAGGCACTGCGTCTGCACAGTCCGCGCCTGCGCGTGTCGGTCGGCGACGGTGGATCCTCGAACATTCCTTGGCGGCGGGCAATCGCCGGCACGGCCGGACTCGCGGTCGACCAGATTGAGCTGACGGGAGGCTCGATCGAGTGGAACGGCGAGCCGTACGGAATCGAGTTCAGTGGGACCGGGCTGTCGATTGAAGCAGCGTTCGATCCCGTTGAACGAGAGTACTTCATCGAGGCGACGGTCGCCGAACCCACCTGGGGATCGGCCTCCGGGGAGGCGCTGGAGGGCTCGGAGGTTGAGGTCTCGGCGACCGCCAGCGACCGCGGGGTCGAGATTCACGGGGCGGCTTTCCGCGGCGAGTCGATTCTGATCGAAGTGCGGGACGCCTTTCTGGGCCTCTCCGCCCCAAGTGCCGAGGGCCGGTTCAGTGCCGAAGCCGACCTGGCCGCCGCGGCCGCATTCCTCCGAACCGGAGTGCCCGGTCTGGCCGGGATGCTCTCGGCTACCGGAGAGGTGCGCTGGAGCGCCGGGAACCGGGAACTGGACTACCGCGCCGAGATCACGGTTCGCGAGGCAGGAGCGTACGGCCTGAACGGGCTCGGCCCGTTCGAATGCAGTGTCGAGGGTAACTTCGACCGGCTGGCATTGACGGGATTCCAAGGCAGCCTGCTCGGTGGAACGCTCGACGGGACGGTCGAAGTCCGCGACCTCGGGAACGACCCGCAAGTCTCGGCGAACGGTTCCGCAGTCGGCCTGTCAATCGCCAGCGCTACGGGTTCCCTCGATATGGAATCGATCGCCTGGGACGGCTGGCTGGATCTCGGGATTGAGTCATCCGGCACTCTCAGCGAGGGTCTCGTGTCCGATCTGGAGTTCGGGATACAGCCTTCCGAAGACCCCTCCAAGCTGCCAGTGGAGGGAACGGGTTCCATCCGGCACTCCGGCGGAGACGGAACCTTGGCGATCTCCGATCTCCGGCTCACTTTCGGCAGAGGGCAAGCGACACTGCGAGCGACAGGCTCGATCAGCGCGGGCGGCGATGCCGACCTAACAGTGGAGGCTGAGTTCGACTCGAGGACGTCCCTTGAGCGGCTCCTTGCCGCCGCCCGACTGGGAACGGCCTTACCGGAGGGAGCGCCCGAGGGGCAGCTTGCGTTCCATGGAGACGTGCGAGGGACCCTGGGCGACCAGGCCGGGACTGTTCTGGACGGCGAGTTCTCCGCCCGGGACTTTCGCTTCGCCGGCGAGCAATGGGACGGCGCGTCGTTTCGCGGCACGGCCACCGTGGCAGGGATCGAAATTCGCGAGGGAGAGGTGTTCGACGGCGACGGCCGGCTGAGCCTGCACGGCACGCTCCCCCTGGTTGGGGGAAAGCCCGTGGAGGTGCAGGGTTCGGGGCAGGGATTTGACGCGGAAAAGCTCGGGCGGGCGAGCGGATTCGGCTTACCGATCGAAGGCACGGTTGCGATCGAGGCGAGACTCTCGGGAACGCTTGAGAATCCGCTCGCGACCAGCAGCATCCGTGTCGTTTCACCGAGGCTCTTCAGCGAGTCGTTCGATGGGATGGAAGCGGACATTCGCTATGACTCTGGCAGGTTCGACCTGGCAAGGGCAGTGGTCCACCGGGGCGAATCGACCCTCCACGTGACCGGGTCCGTCGATCAGGACACGCAGGAGGTTACGCTCGACGTGGCTACCACTCGCTGGCAACTCGACGAGTTCGGCCTGACTCGAATTCTCGCGCCCGGTGTGGCCGGCGCGGTTGAGTTCGGTCTGACGGCATCGGGCATTCTCGGCGGTGCCCGCAGGCTCAGGGCGGTCGAACTGGATGGGCACTGGGAAGTTGCGGACCTGCTATGGAAGGATTCGGACTTAGGGAAATGGAGTGGCCGAGTTAGCTCGAGCCGGGACCGACAGAACATCGACTTCTCCTGGAATGCGAGAACTCTGGGGGGCACGATCAGCGGCGAGGCGGCCCTGTGGCAAACCGAGACGCCGAGCTACAACGGCACGGTGAGCTTCCGCGACATCAATGCGGCACACGTGTGGCGGGCACTGGAGTTTCCGGAAGGAGCACTGGACGGTTCGATCACCGGCTCGGCGCGCTTCGGCGGGGCACTGGGCGCCCCCGGCACGTTCGAGGCGAACGGAACTGTGGATGCCGCGGAGCTGAGCATCGGCCCGGGACAGGACCGGGCCTTCCAAGTCTCAAACGTGTTTCCCATGCGCTGGTCAATCCGGGACGGGGCCATCCGCCTCGATTCGATGAGCCTGGGCGGGGCGGAGACCGATTTCATCATCGATGGCTCGGTCGGTGTGGTGGGAGAGCGCGAACTGAACCTGAGCCTGAACGGCTCGGTCAACCTGCTCCTGCTCCAAGGCCTCCTGCCGGGCACTGAGTGGGAGGGAGCCTCGCGGATCGGACTGCAGATCCTAGGCACTCTGGACAATCCGTCAATCGAAGGCTCGATGGCATTCGAGGGCGCAGGCCTGGCCCCTTCCGAGTTCCCATTGCGGCTGAGCGGGCTGACGGGGTCCATCCGGTTCGAAGACAGCGAGGGGCGTATCGAGAACCTCGTCGCTGCATCGGGAGGCGGCTTGGTTCGCTTCGACGGCGTGGTGGCATACACGGACACGGGCCTGGAGTACCGGCTGCACGCGCTCGCGGAGGACATACGAGTGGACTACCCGGGCAGCATGAGCAGCATCATGGACGGGGAATTCACGCTCGCCGGCGTCGGGTACACGAGCATTCTGAACGGGGACCTGCTCATTTCGCGGATGTCGATCCGCTCGGGCGTGTCCTTCTCCGATCTGTTCTCGAGCCTGGACAGGCCCCCTGCCAACAGGGTGTCCAGCCCGGTGCTCCAAGGCATGCAACTGAGCCTGCAGATCGGAGCGATACCGCAACTGCCGGTAGAGACGGACCTAGTCCGCAACATCGCAACGGATCTGGACCTGGAGCTCGTAGGAACCGTGGCCTCCCCTTCGCTGCTGGGTACGGTCGGCATCGTGCAAGGCGAAATCCGCATGCTGGGAACGCACTATCAGATCAACCGCGGGGATATCCGATTCCTGAATCCCCTGCAAGCGGAGCCGGTCCTGGATGTCGAGCTCGAGACCCGCATCCGCGACACCGACCTCGAACTCGTGCTGTCGGGACCCGCCCGGTCTCTGGACCTGAGCTACCGATCCGACCCGCCCATACCGTTCCACGACTTGGTCAGCCTGATCGCCGTGGGGAAAGAGCCTACCGTCGACCCCAGCATCGCCTCGCAGCGACGCATCCAGCAGCAGTCGCTCGTGCAGACAGGCGCGGACGCACTGCTCAGCCAAGCAATCGCCGAGCCCGTCGACCGGCGTCTCCAGCGGTTCTTCGGAGTGAGCCGCATCAAGGTCGACCCGCAGATCGGAGGTCTTGAAGCCAATCCGAACCCCAGGATCTTGACCGAGCAGCAGATCGGCGAGGAGGTCACGCTGTTCTACAGCTACGACCTTTCGTCGGCGCAGCAGCAATCGATACGCATCGAATGGAACCCGGACCGCAGATGGTCCTTCCTCATCACGCGGGATCAGAACGGGCTGGTCGGCTCGGACATCCTGTTCAAGGTCCGTCTACCCTGAAGCAGGCCCTTCAGGCCAAGCGCAGGGACGGCTCGGCGGAGAGATCGAATCCGTCGCGCTCGCCCCGCCGGAAACGCGGGTAGGCCGCAGCCGCGATCATCGCGGCGTTGTCCGTGGACAGCGCCAGGGTCGGGAAGTAGAACGGCAGCGAGAATCCGGAGAAGGCCTCCCGCAACCCGGAATTGGCTGCGACACCGCCCGAGACGATCACGGACTCCACACATTCCGCCTCGGCAGCTGCGACCGCCCTGCGGAGGAGCTCTCCGACAACGGTGCGCTGGAAGGACGCCGCAAGGTCAAGGCTTGCCTTGCTGGCGGACTCCCGCAGGGCGTCGATCGAAGGGCGGCCCTTTTGAAACATGGCTCTCCGCCGCTCGATTTCCTCGTCCAGACCCGCTCCATTCACATGCCGCCGAACGGCGGTCTTGAGGCCGCTGAAGCTCATGTCCAACCGGTTTCCCTTCATCCGGGCGAACGGGAGGCGGACCGCTTGCGCGTCCCCGAATCGAGCCAGTTGGTCGAGAACGGGACCGCCGGGGTATCCGAATCCCAGCAGCTTGGCCACCTTGTCGTAGGCCTCGCCCGCTGCATCGTCCCTGGTGCGGCCCAGAAGCCGGTACGAGTACGCGTCCGGCTCGGGTCGGTCCGCAACGAACATGTGGCTGTGCCCCCCGCTGACGACCAGGGCGAGCGACGGGAACTCGACCTCCCGCCCGGCGGCGCACTGCTCGAGCACTACGGCGTGGATGTGGCCTTCTATGTGGTTCACTCCCAGCAGGGGCAGGTTCAGGGAAGCGGCCAGTCCCTTCGCGTAGCTGAGTCCGACCAGCAGCGCCCCCATCAGGCCGGGCCCGTACGTGACGGCAATGGCGCCCAAGTCCCCGTAGCCGAGACCGGCACTACCGACCGCCTCTCGGACGACCGGGACAATCGCGCGCAAGTGCTCTCGGGAGGCCAGCTCGGGCACCACCCCGCCATACTTGGCATGGACGTCGAATTGGGACGAGACGATGTTCGACAGGACGCGCTCGCCGTCGGCGACCACGGCCGCAGCCGTCTCGTCACAGGAAGTCTCGATTCCCAGCAGGTACGTCACGAAAAGGGAGACCCCCACGCGGCCGAAGCCCCGCAGGGGCCGGAAGGCGCTTGCGCGCCTGGATTATTTGTGCCGACAGCACGCCTGGACGGGCCGGTGCCCGGTCCACGGTAGCTGCGTCCCCGTACTGGCACTGACGGGGAATCCGAACGTCGGAGCGCGAGCGCTAACTCTCGGCCACCTCACCATCCAGACTGGTACTGCCAGCGATGCTTTGGTTCATTGTTCTGGATCACCTCCTTCCGCCAGTGATGCAGACATAGTAGCGCAGCAGCCCAAGGCGCCTCAACGGCCCGGACGCCTGCGGAGCGAACCCGGACCCGGCCAACCAGTCATTCCGGTGCCCGAGCAACGCTGGGCAGGGACCTTGCCGCCGACCAAGCCGAGAAGGATCCGGGATCTCGATAGAATGGGGTTTGCGGGCGGCATGCGGCCGCCCGCGCCGTTATGCACAACGTCATCGTGATCGGCTCCGGCTGCGCTGGCAACACAGCCGCCATCTACGCCGCCCGAGCCAGCCTCGAGCCTCTCGTAATCGAGGGCCTGGAGGCCGGAGGGCAGCTTACCCTGACCACCGACGTGGAGAACTTCCCGGGATTTCCGGAAGGGATCATGGGGCCGGAACTCGTCGAGCGCATGAAGCAGCAGGCCCAGAGGTTCGGCGCGTCCTACAAGCAAGGCGAGGTTTCGCGCGCGGACCTCTCCGCGCGACCGTTCCGGCTATGGGTCGGCGACGAAGTACTTGAGACGAAGACCCTGATCATTGCTTCGGGGGCGTCCGCGCGCTGGCTGGGTCTCGACTCCGAACAGGCGCTGATCGGCCATGGGGTGAGTTCGTGCGCGACTTGCGACGGGTTCTTCTTCCGCGGCGAGCCCGTGACCGTTGTCGGGGGCGGCGACAGCGCCATGGAGGAAGCCCTCTTTCTCACGAAGTTCGCGACCGAGGTGTCGGTCGTGCACCGGCGGGAGGGATTCCGGGCTTCGAAGATCATGTTGGACCGAGCCAGGCGCAATGACAAGATTCGCTGGCTCAAGAACACAACGGTCGCAGAGGTCCAGGACCCGGCCGCTAAGTCAGTGACAGGCCTCAAGCTGCGCAGTACGGTAGACAGCAGGGAATGGGACCACAAGACGAGTGCCCTGTTCCTCGCGATCGGCCACGTTCCGAACACTGGAATCTTCCGCGGCCAGTTGGATCTGGATGAGCAGGGCTACATCGTCTCCCACGGCGGAGCCCGTACGAACGTGCGCGGCGTGTTCCATGCTGGCGACGTGCAGGACCGAGTTTACCGACAGGCAATCACCGCGGCCGGCGCGGGCTGCATGGCCGCGATCGAGGCGGAGCGGCTGCTCGAGGCCGAGGAATAGATCCGGCCGCGCGCCCGACGTACGTGTCCGGGACTAGAAGAGGCCCATCTGCTCGTCGGCTGGCTTCGGACGCGGACTCCTGCGTGGCTTGGGCCGGCCTATGACTCCCATCACCTGGAAAACATCCATCGCCCGGCTGGGAACGAAGACTCGCTGTGTATTCCCCTTGGAGTCGGGGGGAATCAACGTCACGCCATGCTCGCCGATGGCCTTCAGATCGTTCGGCATGACCCCCTCAAGCTCTTCCCCGTCGAGAAATCGCATCCGGACCCAGAGGCCGCCAAGCTTCGGGCGGGTGGCGAACTCTCTGCGCTGGTAGCGTTCGGGATCCTCCCCGAAGTCCCGTATGAAATAGACAGCGCGGACCTGCTGGTAAGGGATGACCACGGACTCGGCTGTGCGGGCCAGCACCTCGATCCCATTCTTGTGCAGGTATGCGTTCGGGTAGACGTAGCCCTCCAGCGGATTCAGCCCGAACCGCCGCACGCACACTTTCTTCATGGGGGTACCCTACAGAACAAGTCCGGATTGTTTTCCCAAACCGCCATCCTAGTATGACCTTACGAATGTGTCAACAACGTCAACGGCCGGGCCTGTTGCCTATGATTTGCTTGTGGAGCAGCAGGATCCCTTGCTGGGAGAGTTTCTCGCCTTCGCCAGTATCGAGAAGGGCCTCGCCGCGAACAGCATCGCGGCGTACCGCCGGGACCTGACGCGACTGGCCAGGTTCCTGTCCGATCGCAAGCAGGCTCTCGCCGCCGCCAAGGAGGAGGATCTCCGCGCCTTCCTCGAATCGCTGTACGAGGAGGGCTTGAGCGCCCGTTCCGTGGCGCGTTACCTGAGCAGCGTCCGAGGCCTGTACCGTTATCTGATCGACCAAGGCCGCGTGACCGAAGATCCGACGGCCAACCTTCCGAATCCCGGTCGCTCGAAGAGCCTGCCGAAGTACCTGAGCCTGGACGAGGTCGACCTGCTCCTCGGAGCGCCCGACCCGGAGACACCGCTGGGCAACCGCGACCGGGCGATGGTGCAGCTGCTCTATGCGACCGGGCTGCGCGTGTCCGAACTCATCGCGGTGCGCCTGTCCGACTTGGACAGCGAGCTGGGCGTGTTGCGCACCACCGGCAAGGGGCAAAAGACCCGGCTCGTGCCCGTCGGGCGGTCCGCCTTGGAGGCAATCTACGACTACCAGACCCGTTTTCGTGAACCCATCCTGAAGAAGGCGGCCTCGGAGTACCTGTTCGTGACCGCGCGCGGGAGCGCGATGTCGCGGCAGGCCTTCTGGAAACTGCTGCGCCGGTACGGGCTCAAAGCGGGAATCGGAAGGGCGATCACGCCCCACGTCCTGCGTCACAGCTTCGCGACCCACCTGCTGGAACACGGCGCGGACCTGCGCAGCCTGCAGCTGATGCTGGGCCACGCTGACATCTCCACGACCGAGATCTACACGCACGTGCTGCGGTCCCGGATGCGAGCAATTTACGACCGGTACCATCCGCGAGGCTGACCGGAAGCCGTCTCGGGCCGGCCTCCCAGGGATTCTCAATTTAGCCTTTTTGGGGCTCGCAAGCCGCCGAGTGGCCTGCA
>CAYWUV010000093.1:0-23793 GCA_964461235.1 uncultured Bryobacterales bacterium
GAAATGGCACAGAGCGGTGTCAAAAGTTAAGTGTCAACTTGTGTGGCATCGGCAGCCCGCGCTGGCTACTGGCGGTTTGCGTTGGGGCCTTGCGGGCTCCAGCGAATCCCGCGGCTGGCCGGACAGTTGCGTTGACAGTTCTTCAGAACGACAGGTTCAGTGCCTCCGTTGTCGCGTGCTCTCACAGCCGTCTGGTATCCAGCCGCGAGAACCGGTTGGACCCCTCCGTTACTCGGAGCATGCGCTGCGGCTACGATGGGACTTTCATGAGACTCTGCACTTTCGAACACGCCGGAGCCTGCGAGGCCGGGATCGTACGAGGCGACAGGATCCTCCCGGTAAGTCAGGTCAATGCAAAGCGGGGGGCGGACTTCCCTGTCGAAATGCTCGCCTTGATCGATTCAGGTGCAGGCCAGGCACTCCGTGTGCTCTCGCGGGGTCTCCAGGCGGAGATCCCTGTTGACGAGGTGCGGCTTCGCATTCCATATGGGCGCCCGGGCAAGGTCTGGTGCATCGGCCTCAACTACAAGTCCCATGCCGAGGACTTGAGCGAAGTCCAGCCGGAAGAGCCCGGCAGCTTCATGAAGCCATCCTCTTCCTTCTTCGAACCCGGTGGAGCCATCGAACTGCCTCCCGAGGATCTTTCTCAGGACGTGGACGCCGAAGGCGAACTGGCCCTGATATTCGGAAAGCAATGCCGGGACGTTCCGCTGGAGAACATCCGGGATGTGCTTTTCGGCTTTACTACAACCCTCGACATGACGGCCCTGGACATCCTTGCACGCAACACCCGATATCTCCAACGGTCCAAGAGCTTCGACACGTTCTTTTCGTTTGGCCCTGTCATCGTCACGGCCGACGAAATCGAGGACGTGGCTTCACTCGAAGTTCAGACCCTGCACAACGGCTCGGTCTTCTCCCGGGATGTTGTCTCCAACATGAAGCACAGCCCGTACCGACTCGCGGCGTTCCACACGCGGGTGATGACCTTCGAGCCAGGCGACATCCTTTCGACGGGATGCCCCAAGGGGGCGCGGATCAAGCAGGGAGACACGGTCGAGGCACGCATCGACGGGGTGGGGCGACTTCAGGCATCCGTGACCCGCAGGGCTCTGGCCGACTAGCCGCGCACTGGAGTCGGGATGGCCTTGCAGCGAACAGGTCCTACTCGGGCAGCGGACGTAGGCTCACTTCGCGAAAGCGCACGACAGACCTGCTGTCGTGGTTCTGCAGCCCGATGTAGCCGCCATCCGGACGCGGCCCGCGTTGGGGTTCGAACCATCTCTGGCGTTCAGGCACATCCTGGCTACCGTGGAACTCATTGACCCGAGTCCCATTGACCTCAACGCGAGTGGTCTGCCCGTCAAGCGTGATCTCCATGACGTTCCAGCCGTCCTCGCTCGCAGGGAATTCCGAGGCCGGAGCCAGGGAATAGATGGAACCTGTCCGGTGGAACTCGTCCCCGATGTCCTCGATCTGCACCTCGTACCCGCGATGGACTGCATACCATGGGTCATGCGGGGCCTCAGGCACGCGAATGAAGATCCCGGAGTTCGAGTTGGACGCTTCAGGCCTGTAAACGATCCGTAGCACGGCATTGCCAATCGGCTTGCCGTCATAGACCAGCAGGCCCATTCCGCCAGACGTCTTCAGCGCACCTTCCTCGACGGTGAACTCGCCTCGCCCTACGTGACGCCAGCCCGTCAGATCGACTCCGTTGAAGAGCTGTTCCGGCGGAGGCCCGGAAGGCCCGCATCCGATCGTCGCCAGAAGTACGACGACTGCCATCCTCGTCCGCATGATCGCTTACAAGCATACAGCGGCGTGGCGGGACGCCAAGGCAACCGTTGCAGGACGGCCTCATCCCCGCTGATCCGGTGGGTCCATGTCCGAGATCACCCGGATGAGCGCGGCTGCACTCAGCCGCCTTACTCGCCCGGGCGAACTGACGGCGCAGGAAGTCGTCAACGAGCACCTGAATCGTGCCAGCGAGAACAACCCGGAAGCGAACGCAATCACCGACCTGCAAACGGACCGGGCTCGAGAGGAGGCGGAATCAGCTGACAAGGCGCGCCGGACCGGACACGACGTGGGCCCGCTCCACGGCGTACCTCTGACCATCAAGAGCTCGATTGCCACCAAGGGGTTCCTTCAAGAATGTGAGACCCCGCTCGGGCGCGGGCGGGTGGCAGACCGCGACGCCACGCTCGTGAGCCGCCTCAAAGCCCAGGGAGCCATTGTGATCGGGGCCACAAACCTACCCGAATACCTGATGGCTTGCGAGACAGACAACTCCCTGTACGGCCGCTCGAACTCAGGACTCGACAGTGAGTTCACACCCGGTGGTGCGAGCGACGGCTGCGGGGCAGCGGTCGCCGGGAGATGCTCCGCTGGAAGATTCGGAAGCGATGCGGGCGGCTCGGTGCGCGTGCCCGCGCATTTCTGCGGCCAGTACGGGCTCAAGCCGACCCCAGGAGCGATCCCCCGCACCGGGCACTCGCCGCCGGTCCTTCGACCACCCTGGCGACGGTCGGCCCGATCGCTCGGGCCACGGAAGACCTCGGCCTACACTTCGCGGCCAAATCCGGCCCCGACGGATGGGACGTCTCCCTGTGCCATCTCTCCCCGCACGAATCGGACGCAATGGAGCGCATCCGCAACCTGAGCATCGGCTGGTTCGACGCAGTTGGGACACGCCCGCAACACCCGAAACGCGAGCGGCCGCCCGGGATGCAGCGACGGCCTTGCGCGAGCAGGTCTGCCGGGTCCGCGAGACGAGCCTCAGCGGCTTGCAGGAGGCGCCCCGGGTTTGGTGGCAGCGGTTCGTGACCTGTCTGAGGACCCTCATCGAATCCTCCACGCCCGACGGATACCGTTTGCATCCACTCAGCTACGAGGCCATGGCGACGGAACTGGAGGAATCGGCCTTGGGGTACGAGGAACAACTGTGGGGCTGGGTCAGTCAGGGCCAGATGCGGCACCGGCTGCTGGAACAGATGAAGGACTGCCAGGTCCTGCTCTGTCCAGTCGGGGCGGTCCCGGCGTTCCGCCACGGCAACGGGTCTGGACCATCGACGGAGAAACGGGCCGATACCCGGATGTGTTCGTGTACAGCCAGCAATTCAACCTCTTGGGCGTCCCTGCCGCGACGACTCCGGTCGGGGTGTCGGCGGACGGCATGCCGGTCGGTGTGCAGATCGTAGGTAGACCCAGCGAGGACTGGCTCGTGGTCTCCGTCGCCACGGCTCTGGAGTCAGCCCTTCGGGGAGACTGACCAACAGCGCGAAGCGACTCAGGACCGGCCCAGGTACGAGCCGTCGGCCGTATTGACGCGGATCGACTCGCCTTCCCGGATGAACGGCGGGACTTGCACGACCAGGCCGGTCTCCGTCCGTGCCGGTTTGCTGACGTTCGTTACGGTCGCCCCCTTGATCGCGGGCTCGGTCTCGACAACTTGCAGGTCGACAGACGACGGAAGGTCCAGGTTGAAGGGAACGCCGTCCAGGAACTGCACCTTCAAGACCGTGTCGATGATCATGTAGTCCACCTGGTCGCCAAGCTGGTCTCCGGTAAGCTCGATCTGCTCGTAGGTCTCGGTGTCCATCAGGTGATACGTGCCGCCATCTGAATACAGGTACTGCATCTCCTGCGATTGGAGCATCACCTTCGGGACAAAGTCCTCCGAGGCGAACCTCTCCTCGATCATCGCGCCGGAGCGGTGGTTCCGCATTTTCGCCTGAACGAATCCCCGCTTGTTACCGGGAGTCCTGTGCTCGGTCTTGTGCACGGTGCAAATGTCACCGTTGTGCCGGATCACCATCCCCGGCCGCAACTGGGTCGCCTGTACGTTCAAACCCCCTCCTTGGTTATCCTATGGCACCGCAGGGCACCCACCGTGCCAGCGGTTTCGGTCATTATATCGCCCGGGCAGCCCGCACCGGTGCTGCCGTGCGACCGGCGGCTAGGCAACGAACACTATTCGATCGAAAGCTTGTAAGGCGCCATGAACAAGGGCCGGTTGCCGAAGCTCTCGGCCAAGACCAGGGCACGCAGCCATGACTGGGTCGCCTCTGTCATGCCAGGCAAGTCGATCAGCGTTCCCAAGCCGGCACCGGGCCCTCGGGAGAAGAGAGCCTCCAACAGAGACCGACTTGGCGGGTACTGCACGATTCTCACGGATTCCTCGGCATCTACCCCAGCCATTTCCTTGAGCATTTCGATGGCCTTGCCGTAGCCTCCGAGTTCGTCCACCAGCCCGTTCTCAAAGGCCTGCGCCCCGATCCATACGCGACCTTGAGCCAGTTCCTGGACGGAACCGACATCGATTCCGCGGCCCTCGGATACCCGAGACAGAAACGTGTCGTAGACACCGTTCACAAACTCGGCGAGCCTTGCCCGTTCCTCCGGAGCCATCGGCTTGTAGTCCGAGTCGGCCGCAGCATATCGTCCGCGCGTCAGGATTTCCTTGGTGATCCCCAGTTTGTCGTATAGCCCTTTCAGATTCAGGTGCATCGTGAACACGCCGATGGAACCGGTGTACGTTCCCGGGTAGGCGACGATGGGGACGTCCGGCACTGAGGCGATGTAGTAGCCGCCCGAGGCCGCCAGCGTAGACATCGAGACGACGACCGGCTTCTCCTCGCTCAGCCTGCGAACGTCGTGGAGCATCCGGTCCGAGGCGATCGCGTCGCCGCCGGGCGAATCGATCCGCAGGATCACGCCTGCGATGCCCTCGTCTTCGCGCAGCCGCTCCAGCTGCGTACTCAACGTGTCCGCGCCGAGCGTTTCCTGGCGGCCGCTGAACGGATCCGTCCAGCTTGACCCGCTGGTGATCGTTCCGATCGCATGGAGCATCGCGAATTTCTCGCCACTGCCCCCCGAATCGACCACAGTGCCCGCATAACGCGCAGAACTGACCCTGTGGATATCTTCGACCCCGACAGCCTCGCTCAGTTGCTCGTAGAACTCGTCCTCATAAAGGACGTCGTCGGCCAAACCGTGTTCTTTCGCCTCGGCGGACGAATACGGGCCTTCATCCAGCACGGTCTGCCAATGCGGCGCATCCTGTCCCCGCCCCTCGGCGATGCCGTTCAGCAACTGCCCGTACAACTCGTCGAGCATGGCGTTGACTACCTCGCGGGACTCGGGCGACATCGTCTCCCGTATGAAGGGCTCGCCAGCACTCTTGTACTTTCCGCTACGGATTAGATCCACCTCGATACCGAGCTTTTCCAGCGAGTTCTTGAAGTACATGACCTCAGCACGAAGCCCCGTGAGGTACAGAATACTCTCGGGCTGGACCACCACCCTGTCGGCCAGGGAGGCGACGTAATACCCTTCCCTCCCAGCCATCGCGAGGTACGCCCAGACCGGCTTGCCTGACTCCTGAAACGCCTGGATCGCCCAGCGGAGCTCCTGCGCCTTGGCCCAGCCTGCTGCCGATCCGTCGCAGTGCAGGACGAGGGCCTCCACATTGTCATCCTCGGCGGCACTTCGGATTGCCTCGGTCAGCGTGTACAGATTTGTGGACGGACTTCCCCCCCGACCGCTGAAGAAACCCCGCAAGTCCGGGTCGGACTGCTCGGGGATCCCCCCTTGGAGACGCACCACGAGCGCAGCCTCCGCCGGAACGCTCGAGTCACTCCGGCTGGCCATCATGGCGACGGCTGCGACGAGGCCGATGAAGAGGAACACCAGCAGGACACCGGCGAGAAGACCCTTGAGAAACGAACTCATGAACCTGTCCGACAGCCCATTATAGGGGGCATCCCTGGAACCCGGTGAATGGCGCTACCACTCGTTGTAGGGGGTCCCTGCGAGCGAGGTTTCGTCCGATCCGCTACGGACATCGAACAGGCCCGACTCGCCGGTCGGCCCGGTTTCCACGATTAGCTCCCAAGTGTCCCTGGAGTTCGTGATCGGATCGATCGGCACCTCTCGCAGGTAGCCTTCGTTGACCAAGTCCTCCAGAGACTGGGGAGGGGTCTCCTTGTCGTAGGTGTACTGGTCGATCACGGACCGGATGGTAAGCAGGTTCGATCTCAGGACACTCTCCCGGGCCCGCACGATCGCGGACGAGTAGAACGGAACGGCAATCGAGACGATCGTCACGATGATCGTCATGACGACCATCATTTCCAAGAGCGTGAAGCCCGCTCTCGGGCTGTCAGTCCCTACTGTCGCCACTACCATTCGCTGTACCGTGTGCCATCGAGGGCGGTCGAGTTGCTCAATGAGTAGACGTCGAACACGTTGCGGCCGCTCCAGCTCCTCGACATGGGGTCGTCCGAGACCGACAGCAGACCCCATACCCTCTGGCCCGTCATCGGATCCACGGGAATCTGGCGAAGAAACCGGATCGTCTCGGGCCCGTCGCGATCCCGATCGAACTCGCTGTCGTTCGGACCGAACGGATCACCCCTGCTGCCGAAGGCGCCGCCTTCGGTGCGCTGGCTTCCCGAACCGAAGGCACTCCCCGTGCGCAGGCCCGACCCGAAGGAGTCCCCGGGATTCCGATTCCGCGGATCATTCCCAATGCCTCCCGGCAGAGCTTCCATGCCTCCCGGCCCAGCCGTGCGGCTGGATGCCTGCGAGTCCATCTCGATTCCCTCGACGAGAGCCTCCAGGCTCTCGGGGTACCCGTGGTTGTTCGGGTCGAGGGATCCCAGCTTTCCTTCGTCAGCCATATCCTTGTGCCGGTCGATTGCCGTGCGAATCTCCTGCAGAGCGTGACGCAAGCGTCTCTCCTGCTCTCGCTGGATCTTGACGCGGGCGACCGGCAGAGCCATCAAGGACAGGATCAGCATGAGGCTGAACGCCACGATGAGCTCGATCAACGTCAGGCCCGCCGTGCCATGTCGGCGGGGCAGCGCCTGCACGGCGCGATGCAGCCTGCCGTCCGTCGCAGCCGTCCCTGCCACCCCGCGCTACTCCACAGTGATCTGGGCCTCTAGCGGCGGGATTCGCACTGCGCTCCCCTCCGCGTCCCGTGGCGAGGTCGGTATCACCCGTACCTGTGCGGCACCGGCTGCAACGCCTTCGAATGTCACGGTGACGAGTTCGCCCTGACCGTCTGCCCCGCCTGCACCCTGGTATCTCGCGATGTTGACGGCGGCGAGTCCGTTGGACTGCCGGATGCTTCGCGAAAAGATAATGTCGCTGGCATCCGCACCTTCCATGAACGGCCCCTTCTCGATGCGCACCAGACGCAACCTCTCGCGGTCGAACTGGATGCGGAACGGCGCGGACGCGAGTGCGACGGCGTCGCTCACCACCAGAGAAACGGTCACCTGCTCCCCAATGCTGACGCCGATGGCTTCCGGCTCGAAGAACAGCCGGGGCCCGGAAGTGGCGGGCTGCTCGGCCGGCGGTTCCGGAACTTCATCCGGCTCCGGCCGCTGGGCCGGCAAAGCGACAGCCTCCTCCGGCTCGGCGCTCTCCTGCGGCGTCGAAGAAGCGGGGGCCCGTCCCACCGGTTCCGTCGAAGGAGCGGGCGGTTCGGGCGTTACGGGCCCGGCGACGACCTCCCCGTCGGATGGTGGGAGAGCCGACCTGCCGTTGCCCGGCTGTTCGTATCGCAACTCGAACTTCTGGTCCGTGCCGGTGGCGATCGTCCGGAGATTGCTCTCGTCGATGCCGGGCATCCGGACAATATGGGGAATCAGGACGAGCAGAATCTCGCTCTCCGTGCGCTGGACGTCTTCCTCGCTGAAGAGCCTGCCGATGATCGGGATCTCGCCGAGGAACGGCACTCCGGACGTCGTCTTGAAGACCTGGGACTGGTTCAGTCCTCCGATGACGCTCGCTTCCCCTTCGCGGATCCGGATGTCGTGCTGAATCGTGCGCTGGCCGATGATCGGCTGGGAGATGCCGCCGATGTCCACGACATCGCGGACGTTAGAGATCTCGATCTCCACGTGCATGGAAACGTCTCGGTTGGCATGAATCTTCGGCGTCATGGACACGTTGACGCCCACGTCCTTGAAGGTGAACTGCGTGTTGACCAAGGGATTGATCCCCACGCCGCCGACGCCGGGCTGGAAGCTGCCGCTCGCGATCGGCACCTGGTCACCGATTCGGAGGTCCGCCTGCTGATTGTCCGCGATCCGGATCCTGGGGGACTGGAGCAGATCGGTGTCCGAGTTGCTGAACAGCGCGGTCATCATGAACCCGGGCATCGACGTTGACCAGCTACCGGATCCGACGTCGCCGATCCGGTTGATCGGCAATCCCGTAGTGCCCTCCGCGGCTGCGGTGCCGGCACCCGTGAAGGTCACCGGAAACTGCAGGCCGTTCGTGCCGCCGGACTGCGGGGTGAACCCGAGGGTCTTCTTCCGTGTCTTGCTCGTCTCGAGCACCAACACGTCGATGATGACCTCCGCGCGCGGTTTGTCCATGTCATGGACGATCTTCTCGGCGATAGCGACCTTGGCTCGGCTGCCCCGCATCACGATGGCGTTCATCGAGTTCACAGTGAACATGCGCCGAATGTCCGTCAGCCCGCGAATGGCCGTGGACACCTCGGAGAGGTCCTGCGGTGTCGACAGGTTCGTGAGGTACACCGTCTTGACGACCTCGTCCTCGAACTCACGCCGCTTGTTGGGGTTGTCGTTCGCCACCAGCACCGCGTTGTGGTTCAGCGGCTTCCAGAAGGCCTTGGCCAGCAGGCTGACGTAGTCGAGGGCTTCGGGCAGTGTCGCGTTGCGGATCTCAATCTCGACCTCTTCATCGGAGTAGTCCGGGTCGAACAGCACGTTGATCCCGGCCAGCTTGCCGATCGTCTCAAAGACCACACTCGACTGCTCGTTGAGCATCAGGTTGATCGGCTGATTGGAGAGCGGCTCAAGCTCCGGCGGCGCGGTGATCGATCCGACCCGCTCGCGCCGGTCCTGCCTGTCTGCCTCCAGCGCGCTGGCCAGCGCCTCCGGCGACGTGCCAACCTGCGCATCGCGCTCCTCTAGGATCTGGAGCGTCATCAGACGCTCCTGGATGGCGACACTGGAAGCGGGATCCACCGCCACCGCCCTCTCGAACTCCGCCAGGGCCTCCTCGTACAAGCCCTGTCGCCGCAGCCGCACCCCAGCCTCGACATGAGCCTGACCCGCTACGAACCGCATCCGGCGTTCGGCCAGTTCATAGCGCTGGAGACGCGGTGCCTCGCGCGCTGCAAGGACGTACTTCTCGAGGGCCTCGTCGTAGCGCCCCTCCAGCTCCGCAGCGTAGCCTTGGCGGTAGAGGCTCTTCGCCTTGCGCGTACCCGCCTGCGAGACGCTGGTCGCTACGAGCAGCAACACAATCAGAGACCCCGCGATCCGGAAGCGGCGGGGAGATGCTGGCATCCTTAGATAGGGCTTCCGAGTCCGCATCGAGGGTTCGCCTAGAGATGCAAGACGCTGGAAGGGCCCCGACCGTGGAGGGATCATGGCGAAGCGACGCGGAGGCGGCAATTTCGCCGAGAACCGCAGGGCCCGGCGGCTCTTCGAACTGCTTGAGCGCTTCGAAGCAGGCTTGGTCCTGACGGGAGCGGAGGTCAAGTCCTGCCGCAACGGGAAGATTCAGCTCTCGGATGCCTACGCTGTGGTCAAGGACGGCGAAATCTGGCTGCGGAACGCCCACATCTCGGCTTATGCCCACGCCGCGATCGGCAATGCGGAGCCGGTCCGCCCGCGTAAGCTGCTGATGCACCGGAAGGAGATCGACCGGATCGAAGGCAAGACCCGCCAGAAGGGCTTAACCCTGGTGCCAACCAGAGTGTATGCCGCGAACGGGCGAATCAAGTGCGAAATCGCCCTCGCCCGTGGCAAGCAGGCTCACGACAAGCGGGACGCCAAGCGCAAGGCGATCGAGGAGGCCGAAGCCCGGGAAGCGGTGGTTCGCAGACAGGCCCGCAAGTGAGGCCAAGGACCGGCAGGATCGGGTGATCAGCCTTGGAAGGGTTCGGCGAACACGTAGAAGCGGAACCTCGGCGTTTGGGAACCGACTCCCCATCGCGCCACCTTGTAGCCAATCTTGAGGTACCGAACCTCCGGGGAGGCGTCCAGGTCACACAGCAGCTGCCAAACGCCGGTGTAGAACTTTTGCGGAAAGCTCCGCAAGGGCGTCTCCAGCCACTCCTCGCCGTCCACCGAGCCGAGGACATCCACGTCCAGGCTCTGCTGCTCGACGATCTCGGTGATGCCCAAGGACAGCAGCGCAGTGCCCCCTTCGGAACCTATCTCGAACGGCTCTCCGGAGCCGCTCTCCTGCACGGTCGTTTCGGGTAGGAGGAAACCTGGATGCATGTCGGCTAATTCGCTGGAACGGCCATTTTACCACCGGGCGCCTCCGGCACCCGTTCAGCGATCGCTAACCTCCACGATAGTGACACCGGCCCCGCCATCCTGCTGCTCGGCTTGGTAGTATTTCGCGACATGGACGTGCCGCGCGAACATCTGCCACAACTCGCGCCGAAGGACATCCTTGCCGAATCCGTGGATGACTCGGAGGCGGGTGCGATTCGCCAGCACGGCCTGGTCCAGGAACTTGTCGACATCCATCAGGGCCTCGTCGGCTGACTTTCCGATGACGTTGATTTCGGACGGCATGTCCTGTTTGTCCGATGATGTTTCGAGGCTTACTCCCTGCGGAAGCCGCGGACCAAGGGGCTCAGAGCCGTCGGAGACCGCAATCTCGCTCGCCGCCACCTGAACCCGCATCGCGCCGGCCTGGACCTCCCATCGGCCGGCATCCAGCTTGCGTACGATCTCCCCCGAGGCACCCATCTCAAGCAGACGGACCCTGTCGCCGACTGCAAACTCGTCGCCCGGCTCGCCCAGTTTGTTCGCGGCACCGGCACCAAGCATGGCAGTGACCTCGGAGCGCACGGACCGCTGAAATCCGCCGAGTGCCTGCCCGGCCTTTCGATGCAGCGACCGGTCCTTTCGCGCAGAGCTGGCGCGGAATTGGCGGACCGCCGAGTCGAGCGCCGTCTGGAAGCGCTTCTCGAGCTTGCCGACCAATTCTTCGACCCGGGCATCCGTCTCGTGACGGAGGGTGCGAGCCCGCTCAGCAGCCTCCCGTTCGATCTCACGCGCGCGGGCCTCCAGTTCCCGCCTCCGTGCGCGGACGTCCGACACAAGCTCTTCATACTCCGCGGCCTTCCCCCTGAGTTCCGCCAAGAAACGGGCGGCTCTCTCCCCGGCGTGTCCCTTGAGCTCGCGAGCTCTCTGTACCACATCGCCAGGCATGCCGAACCGCTGTGCCATTTCGAGCCCGGCAGACTGGCCCGGTATGCCGCTTTGCAGACAGTACGTGACGCCGAGGCTCGCCTCGTCGAAGCCCATCGAAGCGCTCACAATACCCTCCGCGCCCGCTCCGTACATCTTCAGTTCGGGCAGGTGCGTAGACACCACCGCGAAGCCACCGGCATCTCGCAGCCGTTCGACCACGGCAATCGCCAAGGCTCCTCCGTCTTCCGGGTCCGTGGCTGTTCCAAGCTCGTCGAGGACAGCCAAGCTGGCGTCCGTCGCGTTCTCGAGGATTGCCGTGAGCTTGGAGACGTGCGCCGAGAACGTACTGAGGCTCTCGCTGATCGACTGGGCGTCGCCGATGTCAGCGAGAATTCGGTCGAACCAGGGATACTCCGCTCGCTCCGCGGGGACGGGAATTCCAGCCTGTGCCATCGCGGCGAGGAGTCCGACCGTCTTCAGGACCACCGTCTTGCCGCCGGCATTCGGACCGCTGACGAGCATCGTGCGACGGTCGCGTTCCAGCCGGACACTAAGTGGAACGGGGCTGGCTCCCTTCGAAGCAAGTAGATCCTGAAGCAGCGGGTGCCGAGCCTCCTCGAGGACGATCCGGCCGGCATTCGGATCCCCGAAGCGGGGACGGCAGCATCGGAACGAGCGCGAAAAGCGGGCTCTGGCAAACACGTATTCCAATTCGCCAACCGATTCGACCGTCTTCACGATCTCGGCCCGCTCCGCGCGGAGCCGCCCGCTCAACTCGCGAAGGATGCGCAGGATCTCGGTCTGCTCGTCCTCTCGAAGGCGCACGAGCCGGTTGTTCTGGACGATCGTGTCGAGGGGCTCCACGAAGACCGTGCGCCCGCTCGAACTGGTCCCGTGAACGATGCCGTCAACAAGGGCTTTCCACTCGGCCTTCACGGGCACCACGGTCCGGCCGTTGCGCATCGTCACGTACTTGTCCTGAAGTGCCCCGGAGTCTGCGTGCTTGCGCACGAACCGACCCAGCGAGCCCTCGACGACTTGGCGCTGCTTCTCGACCTGCCTCCGGATTCTCGACAGAACCGTACTGGCAAGACTGGAAATCTCATCGCTGGGCAGGATCTTGCCCGCCAGTTCACCGACAAGGGGTCGCAGATCCGGCACCCCCTCGCCGCGGCCGTAGAGGCCCGGCCGCACGTCCCGTCCCTTGAGAAGGGCCATGCGGTACCGTTGCGCCGCATCCAGCAGTTCGACGATCGCGCGGATCTCGGATGCATCCAGCACGATGCCCTCCATCGCCAGTCGCCGGACCGGATCGCTAACATCCTGCAAGCCATCAAATCGGGGCACAGGGGGCAAGTCCGCTTGGTCGCGGCGCTCGGCCGCACTCAGCCAGTCAACGGCCTCTTCCACGACTGACAGCTCAGTGTCGGCTGCATCACGCGAGTCTATCCGCGGCCGTTCCAGCACCCGATCCAGAGTGACCCCGCCGAGCGGGCTGACCGTGAAGCGGCGCAGCACGCTGACAACCTTGCCGAATTCCAGCGATTCGTACGGATCCGACAGCATTCGGCCTTCGGAGTGCCCTCACTCTCCCCGTCTCATGCGGAGGGCCCTTCGAACGACGGCGGCCGATCCCGGAGTCAGGTGCATCTGCTCGAGAGCCTCAAGAGCGAACCACCCTGCCTGTTCAGCGTCGTCTCCGGCACGAAGCGACCCTCCGACCGCTTCGCAAAGGTAGTCCAGTACCACGTAATGGGCGTCCGTGGGTCCGCCCCCAGGCGGAGGCATCCGCTCGTACACCTCGACCAAGCTCTCGACACGCACGACCAGACCTGTTTCCTCAAGAAGTTCCCTGGCAACTGCTTCCCTGAGGCTCTCCCCGAAACGCAGTTTCCCGCCGGGAATCGACCAAGCGCCCTTGGCAGGATCCTGTCCGCGCTTGACGAGCAGCACCCGTGGCCCGTCAAAGACGAGCCCACCGACTCCAAGGATGGGACGAACGAGATCCGGACTCATCTTCGGGCCGTTACCCCTCGGTGACAGGACGGCTGCCCCGACACTCAGCGGACGTAAAGGAACTCCTTGAGATTGAAGATCGCATGGGCCAGATCCGACCAGGCAGCGGAATCCCCTTCACTGCCGACGCCGAGATAGCCCAAGCTGCTGTCCAGTTCCGACGGATCCGGGGGACGGCCGAGTGCGGCTAGAAACATCGACCGGACGGTCTCCGATGCTGGCTCCTCGTTGGCGGCCAGACGCTGACCCCACAATTCGGCCAAGGACCGCACCAAGGGGCTGTTGAGCATCGTCAGGGACTGCGCCGGCACGTTCGTGATATCCCGCCGGCCACGCGTGGATGAAGGTTTCGGCTGGTCGAAGACCTCGAGGAACGGGTTGTGGGCATTGCGTCGGATCTCCTGATAGACGCTACGGCGCCCATCGCCGTCGATTGGTCCCTTCTCCCGATCGCCCTTGGTCTTGCCCTTGGCGAAACTGTAGTAAACGGCCACCGAAGATCCGAGGAGCTTCGAGTCCAGCCTGCCCGAGACGGCGAGCAGGCTGTCCCGGATCACTTCGCCTTCGAGCCGTCGCACGGGCATGTGCTGCAGCAGTTGGTTCGACGGGTCCACCTGCTGGGCGCGCTCGGATGGCTCGCTTCCGAGCTGGTAGGTCGAGGACAGGACGAGCCGCCGGATCAGGTTCTTGATGGACCACCCGTCGTTGACGAACCCGTCCGCAAGATATTCCAGCAATTCAGGGTGCGAAGGCTGGTTGCCCAGCCTCCCGAAGTTGTCGACGGTTGCGACGAGCCCCCGGCCAAACAGATGCTGCCAGACCCTATTGACCATGACTCTTGCCGTCAACGGATTGGCCCGATCGGTCACTTCTTCGGCCAGGCGCAACCGGGCAGCCGACGGATCGGTATAGGGCTGACCGCGCAGGGCAGCCAAGTAGCGCTTCGGCACGGGCTCGCCTCGCTGCTTGTGGCTCCCCCGGACTAGCAGCGGCTGGTCTGGACCGGCCTCCTCGAGGACACTCGGAGACCGACGATAGATCGGCACTTGGTCCTCCAGGCGGCGGTAGTCGGCCACGAGGGTGTCGAGGCGTTCCGATGTCCCGAGAGATGCAGGGACCAGGCCCTCGCGGACGAAGTAGTCCAAGAACGCGGCCTGTTCGCGTGACATCCGAGCGTCGCGCCAAGCCACGACGGCGTCCGACAGGCGTTGCGCATACCGCCGCGCCAACTGGTCGACGCTCGCCGGGCCCGATCCATCGAGCAGGTAGCGGATGGCCGGTGCGATCGGCTTGGGTTTGACATCCTTGTCGTGGAACGCCACGGCGAGCGCACCAATATGTGAGCGGCCGTCCTCGGCCGGCTCCGGTCTCGGCCTCTTCCTTGCGTCCGCCGCATCGAGCAGGAAGTTGGTGGAGTCCTGCGTCGTGGCGAATTCGATGTAGGCGCTGAAGCCCTTCCAGTACGTCGTGTCCCAGCCCGCCCACACCGGTGCGTCACGCTTCGGCGAGTAGCGCTGATAGTAAATGCCCGCCCTAGGCACGGCGTAGTTCTCGACAATCAGCCGGACGACGCTAAGCCCGGAGCCCTGCACCAAGAAGCTGATGTAGTCCGTGTTGATGACGAATCGGGGCGTCTGGACTACCGCATTATGGCGCCTCGAAAGCAACCCGCTATGCACTCCGGGGCCGTAGACCCCTTCCAGAATCCGCTCCCCACCCGGAAGAATGGAGAATTCTCCTGCCGGGGTGGCGCCTTGCTCGGTCCCGACCCCGGTGCGACGCCAGTCTTCAAGACCGCCGTCCACCCACCAGATAGTGCCGAAGTTCTCGCGGTTGAACCGCTCGCGCCGCTCCTGGTCCCGTCGCGCGCCCGCAACCAGGCGGTTCCACCCCTGCTCCACTTCCTGCGCAGGGTGTCCGGACAGCCGCACCCACGGATATAGCGGGTTATCCGGTTCACAGGCCGCTACTTCCAGGGCCCTGGAGATCGCGTCGTCATCCGATTGCAGCCTGTCCGGGAACGCCTCAGCGGCTTGAAGCCACGCATCGGCCAAGCCAGCCCGTATCCCGGCCTTGACTTCGGTTAACGCGGCCCGATTCCTGAACAGTAGATCGGGCGTGTCCACGGCCCGCTGAACCGGACGGGTGTTGGCGAAGACGCCGAATAGCGCGTAGTAGTCGCGCTGGCTGATCGCGTCGAACTTGTGATCGTGGCACCGGGCACACGAAACCGTCAATCCCTGAAAGGCCTTCGAGAAAACGTCGATCTGGTTGTCGGTCCATTTCACTCTGTCTTCCCACGGGTCGACCGGCTGGAAGCCGTGCTCAATCATGCGATAGTGCGCGGTGCCGAGGACGGACTCATTCAGCCCGAGATCATGGTTGTATCGGGGATCGGGGAGCAGATCGCCGGCGATGTGCTCCCGGACGATCTGGTCGTAGGGCACGTCGGCATTAAACGCGCGGATCAGGTAGTCGCGATAGCGCCACGCCTCCGGAATGTCCGGGTCGCCCTCGCTGCCGTGCGACTCCGTATAGCGGACCAGGTCCATCCAGTGCCGGGCCCAGCGCTCGCCGAAGTGAGGCGAGGCAAGGAATTCTTCCACAACGGTCTCTACGGCCGAGGGCGAACCGTCCGCTACGAATGCCGCGATCTCCTCGGGCGTCGGAGGGAGCCCGGTCAGGGCAAAGGACAGGCGGCGGATGAGCGTATGCCGGTCGGACGGGGGGGCGGGCTGTAGGCCCTCTTCCTCGAGCCGGGCCAGAATGAAGCGATCGATCTCGGACTTGGGCCAATCCTCGTTCCGCACCTCAGGTAGCGGCGGCAACCTCACAGGTTGCCAGGCCCAATGCTCGCGGCGACGGCGCTCCAAGTCGAAGGCCTCACTCGGGTCGGGCAGGCCGGGTGCGTTCTCCTCCGGCCACGGGGCACCGGCGCCGATCCAAACCGCGAGATCCTCGATCTGCGCATCGCTGAGACGGCCCGTCGGCGGCATCAGGGCCTTGGCCTCCCCGCGTACTGCCCGGAGAAGCAGGCTGGCACCGACATCCCCGGGGACAACCGCCGGGCCGGAGTCGCCTCCGCGAAGGATCCCGTCGATGCTGTCCAGTCGCAGGTTGGCGAAGAGGCTCGGAGCTTCGGCGCTATGACAGACGTAGCAGTTCTCGGCGAGCAGTGGCCGGACTCTCGCCTCGAAATGCTCGAGCGCCGCCTCGTTTCCGACACCGGGAACGGGCAAGGCGGCTGCCAGCCCGGCAACGGTCCAGCAAAGTCGCCACCTGAAGGCCAAACTCATGCGATTCCAGCGATCCTGCCAGTATTGTAGTCCGGTCGCACCGTGCATCATCCGAGCCGCTAATCCGATAGACTGGCTAGATCGACATGGAAGAAGCGCTTGCGCACTTCTTTTCGCAGGCACACTGGTCAATCCTCACAGCTAGCATCGCTATATCCCTCCTAGTCTTAGGCAAGGCCGCAGACATCCTGGTAGACACGGCGGTCGAACTGTCCGAAAGCCTGCGCATCCCTCCGATGGTCGTTGGTGCGACGATCGTCAGCCTCGGCACAACTACGCCCGAGGCTGCGGTTTCCGTGCTGGCCGCGATCGAGGGCTCACCGGGTCTGGCACTGGGCAACGCGGTGGGATCCGTAATCGCAGACACGGGTCTGATCCTGGGCCTCGCGTGCCTGATCGCCCCCTTGAATCTCGACCCGAAAATCGTGAATCGGCAAGGGTGGATCCAACTCGGGGCAGGCGTACTCCTGGTGCTGCTGAGCGTTCCATGGACTCGTCCGCAAGACATGTTCACCATCGGTGGCAAGCTATCGCAGCCGGCCGGTTTTCTCTTGCTGGTACTGCTGGTGGCCTACCTGTTCGCTTCGGTCCGATGGGCAGGCCAACACCGGGCCGAGACAGTTCACGAAGAGCACCCTTCGGGCCGCCCATGGCTGATTCTCGTGAAGGTCATTGCGGCTGTCGCCCTGGTCGTCGCATCCGCCCAAGTGGTCATTCCCGGTGCGACCGAGGCCGCATTGCGCTTGTCCGTTCCGGAAAGCGTCATCGCCGCCACGCTGGTCGCATTCGGAACATCCCTCCCCGAACTCGTCACCGCCCTGACAGCGGCTCGCCGGGGTCAGGGCGAACTGGCCGTCGGGAACGTGGTCGGCGCGGACATCCTGAACGTGCTGTTCGTGGCGGGTGCTGCCGCTGCCGTCACACCCGACGGCCTTGTAGCCGGGGAGAACTTCTTCGCGGTCCTTTACCCCGCGATGCTGTTCATCCTGATCGTCTTCCGGGTAGGAGCGTTCATGTCCGGTCCGGCCCTGCGCCGGGGCTTCGGATGGGTGCTTCTGGCCGCGTACTGCGTCTACGTCGTCGCCGGATATTCCTTCCTGCCGGAAGGACTGCCGGGACCTTGAGCCCGCGACCGCGCCCATCCCAAAAAAACGCAGCCGGAGTCGTGTCGCGGCTCCCGCCGGGCACGCCGGTCCTGCGGCCGCTCAGGGCCTGATGAGGCCGGATCGAACTAGGTAGTCCCAAACAACCGCCGCCGATTCGTCGGGCGTCTCCACATCGGAATCGAAGCGCACTTCGGGATTTTCGGGGGCCTCGTACGGATCGGAGACCCCGGTGAAGTTCTTAATCTCGCCAGCTAAGGCTTTCGTGTAGAGTCCCTTGACGTCGCGCTTGACCAACGTGTCGAGCGGACAGTCCGCGAACACCTCTACGAAATTCGTGTTGGTCGCGCGAACCTCTTCGCGAACACTGCGGTACGGCGAGATGGCTGCAGCAATGGCGATGACCCCGTTCCGCGAGAGCAGGCTGCACACGAACCCTATACGGCGGATGTTGGTATCGCGATCCTCCTTGCTGAAGCCGAGGCCTTTCGACAGGTTAGTCCTGATGACGTCGCCGTCGAGAACTTCAACCCTCGCCCCGTCGGCCCGCAACCGCCGCGCCAGGAGATTCGCAACGGTGGACTTGCCCGCACCCGAGAGGCCTGTTAGCCAGATAGTCGTTCCCTGATGTTCCATTGGTGTCGTTGAATCCGTACGTGCGCCGGCGTCCGTTCGATGACCGCCTCAAAAAGAGCTATCTAATGAGGAATGGCCGCCTTGCGGGCAGGACTTCGTCCAGGAGCAGGTCAAATTCCTGCCGGATCCGACCGGTCGGCGAGACATGCATTCCACATTCTTTGTCCGCGCCATCTTCCCACCACCAGCGCCCGGACCTGCCGTTCGTCCCAGCACTGGCCGGCCGTGTACATGGCTGGCAGCCGATGCTGGCAAAACCCTCCGCATATAGCGGATGCAGCGGCACATCGTAAGTCCTAGCATATTCGAACACTTGGTCTCGGCTCCAGTCCGCCAGCGGCGCCAGCTTCAGGATGCCTCCATGTTCTTCGTCGACGGCCACCCTCTCGACCTGTCTCCTGCGGTCGGACTGGTCGCGCCGAAGGCCGGTGACCCAAGCATCCAGCGTGGCCAGCTTTCTCTTGAGCGGGCGCACCTTGCGTATCTCGCAACAGAGCTTGCGACGGGCGGAGTCCTCGTAAAACAGGTTGGGGCCGTGCAGGGTCAGCATCGTGCCGAGTTCTTCGGCGTCCGGCGTAATCAATTCCACGGTGATGTCGTACCGGCGACGGTATTCCCCGATCAGAGTGTAGGTCTCCTCGTGCAGCCGGCCCGTGTCGATGCTGAAGACGGTAACGTCGCTGCCAGCAATCCGCGACGCCATGTCCAGAATCACTGACCCAGTGGCCTGGAAGCTCGTGCAGATCGCGATGTTCCGGCCGAACTCCGTCAGCCCCCACCGCAGGACCTGCTCAGCAGTCGCGTTCCGGGTCGGCCACGTGAACTTCCGTTCCGGAAGACTCACATCTCCTCCTCGGCGGCGGCGATCAGAATCTCGGCAACCTCCGGGCGAGTGAACTCGCTAGGGGGCACCCTTCCCTGTCGCAGCATCTGGCGAACGTCCCTGCCCGCCAAGTAGACATGGTGTTCGCGCGCGTGCGGACAGGTTTTCTTGGACGCCATGCCGCCGCAAACCCGGCAGTAGTGCACGAAGTCGAAGAAGACCGGCTCGATGCCAAGCTCGCCCGGCTGGAACTCGCCGAAAATCCGCTGAGCGTCGAAAGGGCCATAGTAGTTTCCTACGCCGGCATGGTCCCGACCGACGATGAAATGGCTGAACCCGTAATTCTTGCGGACCTGGGCGTGGAAGATCGCCTCCCGCGGCCCGGCGTACCGCATCCAGGCCGGGAATCCGGCAAGCATCGCGTGATCGGGAGAATAGTAGTTTCGCAGCAGCACGTCGTAGCACGCCAAGCGAACCTCGGCGGGCGTGTCGTCGGCCTTCGTCTCCCCCAACAGGGGATGGATGACCAATCCGTCGACTGTCTCCAAGGCAATCTTGGTGCAGAACTCATGGGCCCTGTGAATCGGATTCCGCGTCTGGAACCCCACGACCGTGCCCCACCCCTTCGCCGCGATCCGGCCGGACACCTCTCGGGGGGACATAGGGAGCGATCCTGGAACATCTACCTGCCAGTTGCCCAGCAACCGGACTGTGCCGGCGATGGAATAGTCCCCGGCTCCGAGCAGCCACGCTACTCCTGGATGCGCGTCATCCCGAGTGCGGAAAATGTTGTCCGCATAAGACTCCTTGTCGAGCCGGAAGACTTCTTCGATATGCAGAATGCCGGCAGGCACGGACCCGTCCATCAGTACGACCTGATCGGCGGAACCTAGCCGCTTGCTGGCGTCCTCGTCAACCGGAAATACTAGCGGGATGCTCCACGGCTCACCCGTCGTGAGGTGCATCGTCTCGCAGACGGACTTCGTTTCCCTCGCGCTCAAAAATCCGCGGATCGGAGCGTAGCCTCCTTCCGCCAGGAGGTACAGGTCGCTGAGATGGCGGAACGACGCCGCGAAGACAGGCGCGGAGTTCAAGCCCGAACTGAGTTCAGCCGGTGTCGTCACCGTCACCACGGCACCATTATACCCAATTCCTATCGGAATAGTAGGGATTGCATTGCGCGCTGCTTCGGAGCGGGCCCTTCATCCGCTTGGACGCTCCTGCTTGCGTCGAGTCATGTAGTCGTGGAGGCATTCGTCGACAGCGGGCATCGGGGCAATTCCCTGCGCCTCGACCCAAGCGTTCGAAAGGGCTGCGTAGACCGGCCTCGGCGCAGGTGAGCTGTATTCGTGACGGTTGGAGGCGCCAATCTCAGCACGGAAGCCTCCGGCCGCAGCGATCCGACGGGCGAAGTCAAACCATGAAATGGCCTGGCCGCCGCCGAGATGGTAGAGGCCGAACGGAATCCTGCGCTCCAGGATGTCCAACGAACGCATTGCGAGCGCCTTTCCGTACGTAGGCGTCGCGAAGTGGTCGTCGACAATCCGAAGGGGAGCGCCCTCGGCACACTTGCGCAGGACGAATTCCGGAAAGTTGCCGTGGTTCGTGTAGCGTCCGGGCGTGCTGTAGACGCCTGCCACCCGCAGGACGTAGTGGGAGCTGCAATACGCACGGACGAACATCTCGCCGGCGAGCTTCGACACCCCGTATACCGACTGCGGGCCGGGGAGGTCATCTTCCGTGTAGGGCGAATCCGCTTTCCCGTCAAACACGTAATCCGTCGAGTAGTGCAAGAGCGTCGCAGCCGATTCCCGGCTCGACTTCGCAATAGCCCGCACGGCGATGGCGTTGGTGCGCATGGCCCCGTCCGGGTCACTCTCCGCATGGTCGACGCGGTTGTAAGCCGCAGCATTGATGACGCAATCGGGACGGTGGCGGCGAATAACGTTCCCGACCGCGTTCTCGTCGCAGATGTCGACCTGGGTGCGGCGAAGGGCGAGCAGGGAGTGACCGCGCTTTCGGCACTCGCGCGTCAAATCAACTCCCAACTGACCGCCCGCGCCGAACAGGATCGCTCGCAAAGCCGCAGTGTATCAATCAGAGCCCGCCAGGACCCGCATCGCAGCGGCAAGCTCGTCCCTTGCCCTATGCGCCTCGGCGGACTCCTGGCCGATCAGGACGGGCGAGGACTCAGCGCGCCCCTGCCCCATGTCGAACAGCCGGCCGTCGTCGTATAGCTTCCATCGTTGCGTTCGCACCCATCGGCTGCCCGCACGGGAGGCGAACGCCCACCGTCGCGTGGACGGACCACCTCCGCTCAGGCGCGAGGCAAGGCTGACTCCGTCCAGCCCCTCGGGCACGTCGCCTCCGGCCAGTTCGACGAACGTCGGCAGCCAGTCGCTGAAGTCCACCAGGTCATCCACCACCTGTCCGGGCGGTAGCGTGCCCGGCCAATTCGCAACCAACGGAACCCGAGTGCCCGCGTCCGTCAACTCGCCCTTTCCCCCCTTGGTGTTCTCGCCGTTCCAAGTGAACTCGATCTGCTGCTTGAACATCTCGTTGCCCTGTGCGGTGTGGTAGTAGGAGCCGGGTGTCCCGTTGTCGGCGGTGAAGAGGAACAGCGTTCTGTCCCGGATTCCCAGGTCTTCGGCGGCATCGACCAAGCGACCGATCCGCTCGTCCATGTTCTCCACCATGCGTTTGTAGCTGTCATATTGCCCTTGGGGCCCGACGGGCGGCGGCGTGCCAATGTCGTCGGTTACATCGTGCGCGAGGGCCATCGAGTAGAACGCGAAGAACGGCCCCTCGCGGTTCTCACGCATGAACTCGACGAGGAAGTCGACATACACATCGGGTCCGTAACGATCGCTGACGTCGGGCCGAATCCGGCCATCCTCATAGATCAGGGGCCGGTAGTAGCGCGGACCCTCGTGCCAACCGAACATCGACCAGCGGTCGAATCCGAGGCGCTTGGGGTGACCGGGATCCTCCCTCAGGAGTGTGAGCTGCCATTTCCCGGCGACAGCAGTCGAGTAGCCGAGAGCGCGCAGCCGGTTCGCGACCGTGCCCGCCTCGAGCGTTCTGGGGAACGTGCCCCAAGGCGGATGGCCGGCACGAAACGGATACTGGCCGGTCAGCAGGGTGAAACGCGTCGGATGACACACCGGCATCGAGTAGCAGTGACGGAAGCGCATGCCTTGCGCAGCGAGGGTGTCGATGCGCGGGGTTGCGTAGGAAGTGCCTCCGTAGCACCCAATCGCCTGATCTCCGACATCGTCCGCCAAGATGAAGACGATGTTGGGCTTGTCAGCTCCGTAGCAGACACCGGCAAGAATCAACAGCAGTCCGATCCGCAGGAAAGCAACGTACAGCATCGGCGCCCATCATACTTTAGGGTGATCCGCGCGGACGCGGGAGCGGGCCAGCTGCCACGACGCCCTCCGGGCGGCTCGACGCACTTTCGACGGCTCCCATTCGGATACGAATCCGAACAGGCTGCGCGGATGCCACCGATGGATCGGGGGAGGCACGGGCCCGGAGGAGTCATTGACCGCGCCGGCCCGGCACCGGACAGTCGTCTGTCTGTCGCTTGGCACCTCCCAGCAACCACGTTCCCGCCCCACCATGTGGCGACCGTACAATGAGCATTCGCTTATGAACAAGCCGCTAGTAACTGGAGCAACGGGATTCGTCGGCAAGCGCCTGTGCGCCCTTCTGCCACCGCCCAACGTGCTGACCCGCAGCCCCGAAACTGTTCCTCGGCAGCTCTCGCAAGCAGCGTGCTTCCGGTGGACACCAGACGCGGAACCTCCCCCACCAGAATCGCTTGAGGGCTGCGACGCGGTCTTTCACCTCGCCGGTGAGCCGGTCGCGGAGGGCCGCTGGACTATCGCCAAGAAGGATCGCATCCGCGACAGCCGTGTCAAAGGCACACGGAATCTGGTGAGAGCGCTGGGCGCAATGCGGGAACCCCCAGCAGTACTGGTCTCGTCTTCAGCGGTAGGCATCTACGGAACGCGGGGCGACGAAATCCTTACGGAGGGATCGGCAGCTTCCGAGGGCTTCCTGGCCGAAGTTTGCCTCGAATGGGAGGCAGAGGCCAATAAGGCGGCAGAGTTCGGCACGCGGGTCGTCACGGTCCGGACGGGACTTGTCCTCGGCCCGGAAGGCGGTGCCCTTGCCAGAATGCTGCCGCTGTTCAAACTCGGCTTGGGCGGGCGGCTCGGCAGCGGCCGCCAGTGGATGCCGTGGATCCACGTTGCCGATCTCGCTCGTCTGTTCGTTTTCGCCGCGAAGATGGACGGTTTGAGTGGGTCCGTCAATGGTTCCGCTCCCGAGCCGGCACGGAACGCCGACTTCACGCGAGCGCTCGGTCGCGCCACAAGGCGCCCGACGGTCTTTCCGGCACCTGCATTCATGCTGCGAACCGCTCTGGGGGAGTTCGCGCAGGTGCTGCTGGCTTCGCAGAGAGTCGTGCCGAAAGCCGCCCTAGCCGCAGGCTTCCGGTTCGAATACGAAACGATTGACGGGGCGCTGTCCGGCCTCTAGCGCCCACCGGCCTGCGGGTCGCCACCTCGTAGAACTGTCTGTGAGGACTGCCACAGGCTGAATCTCACCGTGCCTGAACCGGAGGCCGGGGAGTGACTCCCCCGGTACGCAGGGCTTTTCAATGTTCGGTAGCAGTGGCCGAATGACAATGGACTTAGGCGGAA
>CAYWUV010000094.1:0-23720 GCA_964461235.1 uncultured Bryobacterales bacterium
CCCAACCGGCCAGCCCTGTCCCGACCCTGGCGCGAGGTGCTCCTGACGACCGTGACCGGTGACGAGAACCAGCCCGTGGCGGCGCTCCGCGTGTCGGATCTCTACCAGCGCTTCGGGGCGCTTGACGTCCTGAGGGGAGTATCGCTTTCCGCGCACGAGCGCGACGTGGTTGCGATCATGGGGGCCAGCGGTTCGGGAAAGAGCACCCTGCTCCGGTGCATCAACCTCCTAGACATCCCCGACGCCGGCGAGATCCGGGTGGGCGGAGAACTGATCTGCATGACCTTCGACCGGCGCGGGCAGCGCGGGCCGGCCGACCGGCGCCAGGTCGACCGTGTCCGCACCCGCCTCGGCATGGTGTTCCAGCGTTTCAACCTCTGGTCCCACCTGACCGTCCTGCAGAACATCATCGAGGCGCCCATCCACGTCCTAGGGATCCCGCGCCGCCAGGCGATCGCGCACGCTGAACATCTCCTGCACAAGGTCGGTCTCCACGACAAGCGCGACACCTTCCCGGCCCATCTCTCCGGAGGCCAGGAACAGCGGGCGGCGATCGCGCGGGCACTGGCGATGGAACCCGAGGTCATGCTCCTCGACGAACCGACTTCCGCCCTCGACCCCGAACTCGTCGGCGAAGTCCTCAAGGTCATCGACGCTCTCGCAGAGGAGGGGCGCACGATGTTGATCGTGACCCACGAGATCGGCTTTGCGCGGGCCGTATCCTCCCGCACCATCTTTCTGCACGAAGGTACGATTGCGGAGGAGGGGCCGTCGTGGCAGGTCCTTGATCACCCCCGCTCCGACCGGCTCAAGCGGTTCCTGTCCAACAGTTCCGGCGGAGACCGGGCAAGATCCCGCCTGCTTGGAGGAGACGACAAACGATGAAGAAGCTCGTAACCGCCGCCGTCTGTGCGGTAGCAAGTGTGGCCCTGAATGCAGCCGCAGACGAACATTCGGCCGTCCGGCTGGGCACGGAGGGCGCCTACCCGCCGTTCAACTGGATCGACGAGAACGGGGACCTACAGGGATTTGACGTCGAGATCGGCAATGCGCTCTGCGCAGCGGCCCGCCTCGACTGCTCATGGGTGGTTCAGGATTGGGACGGGATCATCCCGGGCCTGCTGGCCAAGAAGTACGACGCCATCGTGGCCTCGATGTCGATCACCGAGGAACGCCGGCAAATAGTGGACTTCACGGCCAAGTACTACAACACACCCGCCAAGTTCGTCCGCAAGAAGGGCTCGGGCATCGAAATCTCGGAGACCGGGCTGCCCGGCAAGACGGTCGGCGTGCAGCGCGCGACCGTCCACGACAGATTCCTGCGCGACAACTACGGAGACATTGTCTCGATCAAGACCTACCCGGCCCAGCCAGACGCCAACCTTGATTTTGTGGCGGGGCGGGTGGATCTGCTGCTGGCCGACTCGCTGGTCCTCCTGGACGGCTTCCTGAGCACCCCGGAGGGCGAAGATGCGGAATTCGTCGGGCCCGATATCACGGACCCCCGCTGGTTCGGGGACGGTGTCGGCATTGCCGTGCGCAAGGGCGATGCAGACCTCCTGGCCGTGCTGAACCAGGCGATCGCGGACATCCGGGCGGACGGCACCTACCAGCGCATCAACGGCGCCTATTTCTCCTTCGACGTGTACGGCGACTGATCGGCCGCACCGCAGCAGCCGGCGCACGCCGGTCGCCGCCACGCGGTCTGCCGTTCCGGGCCGTAGATGATGGGCCTCGACCTGCACGGCTACGGCTGGATGCTGTGGCAAGGGCTGGAACGCACGATCATGGTCGGGCTCGCGGCCATGGGCCTCGCGGTGGCCTTCGGCCTGCTCGGGGCGTGGGGCAAGCTGTCGCGCTATCGGGCGGCACGTTGGCTCGCAGGCCTGTACACGACCGTCGTCCGTGGCGTGCCGGAGTTGATCTTGATCCTGCTCGTCTACTACGGCGTGCCCACCCTCATCCAGGATCTTGCCGCCGGCGCCGGCCACGATCTGCGCATCGACCTCAATCCGTTCGTGGCCGGCGTGATCACGATCGGCCTGATCTACGGCGCTTTCGCCACCGAGGTCTTCCGGGGAGCGTTGCTCGCCGTCCCGCGCGGCCAGGTCGAAGCCGCCCGGGCGTTCGGGATGGGGCACGTGCTGGTGGTGCGCCGCGTCCTCCTGCCGCAGATGTGGCGCTTCGCGCTGCCCGGCCTCGGCAACGTCTGGATGGTCCTGATCAAGGCAACCGCCTTGATCTCGCTGATTCAGCTGGACGAACTGATGCGCAGCGCCGACATCGCCGCCCGGGCCACGCGGCTGCCGTTCACCTTCTTCTTCGCAGCCTCGCTGCTGTACCTCGGCATCACGGTCGTCTCCATGCTGGTTCAGGGACGAATCGAAGCGTGGGCCGACCGCGGTTCCCGGCAGGGCTGAGATGGACCTCGCGATCGTCTGGGAAAGCCTGCCCCGCCTCCTCGAGGGTACGGTCCTCACGCTCGAAATCACCGTCCTGAGTCTCCTGGCCGGCTTCTGCCTGGCCGTCCCCGTGGCGATGGCACGCCTTTCCCCCCGCCGAATGCTGCGGGTGCCCGCATACGGCTACATGCTGTATTTCCGCGGCACGCCGCTCCTGGTTCAGCTGTTTCTCGTCTACTACGGCTCGGGCCAGTTCCAGCCGTTTCTCGACCAGGTGGGCCTCTGGTTCCTGTTCCGGGAGGCCTATTTCTGCGCGGTCTTCACGCTCACGCTGAACACCGCGGCGTACTCGGCCGAAATCCTCCGTGGTGCCATGCTCGCGGTGCCGCGCGGCGAAGTGGAGGCGGCGCGTTCTCTTGGCATGTCCGGCCTGCTGCTCTTCCGCCGGATCATCCTGCCCAAAGCCTTCCGCCTAGCGCTGCCCGCCTATACCAACGAGGCCGTGTTCCTGCTGCAGGCAACGTCCCTTGTCTCGATCATCACCCTGCTCGACCTGACCGGAGTGGCCAGGATCATCGTTGCCCAGAGTTTCGAGCCCTACAAACTCTACATCACGGCTGGCCTGATGTACCTCATGATCACCTACACATTCGTTCTGGTGTCTCGACGGCTCGAGCGCCGCCTGTCTGCCCACATTCGTGAACAGCCGACGGCGGGCATCGGCAGCGTGGCGGGACGCTGAGCCGAGGCCTGATGGCCCTACCGCAAAGAGTCCACCGCCACTTGCACGTTGATTAAGCTTGCTTGGTCTGAAGAATATAGCTAACTTAGCCTTATCTATGCACGGAAGACAGCTGATTTGATCCAGGCCACCATCTCTCAAGTGAAGAACGGGCTGAGCGCCTATCTTCGGCGAGTCCGGTCGGGGGAATCGGTGCTGGTTCTCGACCGCAGGATCCCGGTCGCCCGCATCGTCCCGATCGCATCGGGCCCGGAAAACACGCCCGAAACCGACGATGTCGACGAAAGCGCGAGGATCGCTCGATTGGAGCGCGCCGGAACCCTGTCGCGGCACAGTTCCGAGAGCCCCTTGAACGTACTTGGCGAGCCGTTCGCCGCAGGTGCCCGAATCCTGGACGCCCTGCTCGAAGAACGTTCTGAAGGACGACGAGACGGCCGCCGGTGAACTTCTGGGACACGTCGGGTCTCATCGCTCTCGAGGTTGACGAACTTCACCGACAGCTTGCCGTCCGTATGTTGGAGCGGGACGACCGAATGGCGGTCTGGTGGGGCGCCACGGTCGAATATGCCGCAGCACTTGCCCGGCGGGAACGGGAGGGAAGCCTCACGCTGACCGACGTCTCAAGCCTACTCGAGCGCCTCCGGGCACTGTCGCAAACCTGGCACGAAGTCCGGCCTGACCAGCGGCTCAAAAGTATCGCCATGCGTCTGCTTCGAGTGCACCCGCTTCGTGCCGCCGACGCCCTGCAGCTGGCCGCTGCGCTGGCAGCAGCTGACGACGATCCAGCAAGCATTGGCTTCATCAGCTTTGACGCGCAGCTGAACGAAGCCGCCTCCCGCGAAGGGTTTGCGATCCTCGGTGGCTGAACCTCAGCTGCCGCGCCTTGCCGACAACACCCCGATCCTTGACGGCAAGCGGCGCATCAGCTGACGGGGAGCCGGGCGCGAAGACAGGCACTTACCGGCGGGGGCTCCGGAAGCCAGCCCAGTTCACGATCCCGGTTGCAACCAATACGAGCAGTAGGATCGCCGCCGCATCCATCACGGCTGCTCCAACTGATCCGAATAACCGACCCGAATGCAGGTCAAGCAGGACGCGGCTGAGCGGCAATCCCTGTCCCCGGTAGGCTGCCAGCTGCACGTTCAGCACAACTTCGGTCGGAGTGCCGGTCTGGGACCAGACAACTTCGTCCTCGAACGGACTCCACGTCAACAGATCCGTATCGCTGGCGAACTGGCCTTCCTGTGTGCGAATGACGATCCAGTCCTGGGATGCCGCCGTCCCGACGCTCGCGATAGCGCCAGGCAAGAACGACGTACCCAGGCGCTCGACCAGCTCTCCGTCACCGGTGAAGACCACGAGGGCCTCCGATGTCGCCATCGCGACCAGCGAGTCGAGCGCGACGGCGCCCCGGGCCGCTCCCCTGGCTTCGCCGACCCTCCTCCCGTTCGCGTAAACCGCCCCGTCGATCCAGCTCACCCAATGTTCGCCGGCACGGAAGTGGACGGGGTCGTTGACCGGCGTCAGCCCATACCAGTCGACCACCCAGCCGGTCACGACCTTGATTCGGTCCAGGCCCAGACGGTCGCCGTGGTTCAGCAGCAGCCCGGTGATCGCCAACACCGCCACGAGTGCCGCGATCGCCAGTCCAATGCGGCGATGCCAGATGCGTGCCGTCGCCGCCCACCGGCGCCAGCGCTTCCTAGAATTTGCCCTGGCTCCGTTAGCCTCCGGCATCGGCGGCAACTCGCGCGTCCAGAAACAGGGCGAGAGCGGCCAGCCGGGTAATCGACGAGACCGACAGGGTGGCGCCGGAGATTCCGTCGATCGGTCCGGTCAAGCGCCGGTTCTCGTTCAACTCAAGGCCGCGAAACTGATCGGTAAAGAACGGATACCGAACTTCCCAGCCATGGGATTCACGATAGATGAGGATTCGAATTTCGGCGAGCCTGCCGTCATCGACGATGAACCCCGCTGTGATCGGCTCGTACTTCCCGATCTCCTCCAGGATCCAGGCGGTGCGACTTCCGTGCCGCCAGTACTTGATGCGCAACCCGCCATAACGGTGGCCAAGGATGGTCGTGATGTCGTCCTGAATGCCGCCTCTCAGCCAGAGGTTCTTGCTTGAGGGCGGCTCGCCGTCGAACGCCAGGGCCACGAAGTCGGCCGGCGGGAGATAAATGTCTTCGGCCAGGGCGCGTTCAGGCACAGCCGAGAGGATTCCGGCGGCAAGCGAAAAGGCGATCAAGAGCCGGGACGACGGCCCGCAGGCCAGGCCGCGGGCCGTCGAACCCATTTGCCTAGAACTGGTAACCGACGCCGAGGCTCAGCGTGCTCGCGTCTTCCGAACCGGGCTTCTCGAGCGTCGCGTAGTCGGCCTTCAGCACGGCGTTGGGATGCAGCCAGTAGTTGATCCCCACGACCCACTGGTTCTCCTCGGTGTCGGCGCTGTTGCCGGCCCTGGTGTCCCACGTCTCGTAGCGGGCAAAGAAACCAACCGATTCATCGCCGCCCAGGGCCATTCGGACCGACGGCTCGAGGTACCACCCGTTCTGGGAGTCGGCCCCGAGCGCTGCGGCTTCATCGCCGTCGATCTCCCAACCTGCGTAGAGTGCCCGCAGCCCCAACGACATCGAATCGGAGATCGGCCGGGTCACGTCCGCGTTGGCCACGATCAGGGTGCCGCTCGCGTCGCTACCTTGCGTGAGGTCCGCCTGATGCTGCAGCGCGGCGGCCAGTTCGACCCCGGGCATTCCCGTGTAGCGGATGCGACCGGTCAGAGCCCCGTCTTCGAAGTCGTGGTTCGCAACCTTTCCACGACCGCTCCGGATCTTGAAGCTGTCCGTCGGCACCTTGAGGCCGCTGTGGAGCATCACATCGACCTGGACGCCGGCCTCCGTAGTCATCGTGCCGGAGACGCCGGCTTCCCACCACGTGGTCGGTACGATGACGTTCTCGATCCTGTTGCGCTCAACGCCGTAAAAGGTCGGCGGCTCGTGGACTTCGTTGAGGAGACCCACGGGCATCAGCATGATGCCGGCCCGCCCGGTGACCGAGTCGCTGAAGTCACGCTCGATGTAAGCCTGCTCGAGTTCGACCTCGCCGGGCTTGCCCTCGCCGGCCAGCGAGTGCTCGAGCTCGAACTCGGAGAACATCCGGGTCGTCGCGTTGAAGTCGTGGCCGAAGAACAGGACGTATCGGTGAAAATCGACCCTGTCCAATGAGTCCTCTTTGATGTTGTAATGCAGTTCGCCGTAGCCACCGATCTGGGTGCGGTCCCACCAACCGGTTCCCGCTGTTCCGGCATCCATGGATTCGACCACTGCCTCAATCGCCTGGGTCGTCTCCTCGACCTGCGCCTCGCCAGCACCGATCCTTTCCTTCAATGCCTCGATCTCCTGCTGTTGCTGCTGGATGATCCGCCACATTTCCTCCGTCGACGGCAGCTCCTGCGCAGCAGCACTGCCCCCCGCGAACGCAATCACGATGGCACACGCCGCGCCGACCGCAGCACCGCGGCACATCGCGGGCAAGATCGGAATTGTATTCATGATGGTACCCCAGTACCGCGAGTAAGAATGACTCGCATTTGCAACTACACTATCACTGATTCAATGCGAATGCAACGCATTCTTATTCGCATTATCGGCGATGTTCCTTTACCGCGACGTTTGGGCCACGTTCCGGTGACCTTCCCCATCGCCACTACCAAACGAAACGGCGAATCAGAGCCTCGAGCACAGCGGGGGCTCTTCACCTCCAACGAAGACGAGTGGAATTCGCTCAAGCCAGGAGGATCAGGCAACAACGCTTTCTCGCTGCTGCCCCTGTTCGGGGGAAGGCTCTAGCGGGCGCTCGCCTTCTCCTTATCTTCCGCTCGTCTCCGTGCGGCGATTCAACCTACACGAGTCAAGAAGGCGGTCGCAGTTCGTGCAGGAGCGTTAAATCACGATCGCATGACGCCGGCGCCCTAGCCATGTTAGGCTTCGATATGGCTGCGGGTCGTGGTGCTCGCCGTCATTGCCGCCGTAGCTCAGTGGTAGAGCACACCCTTGGTAGGAATTGCCTGCCCGGCGAGCGATCGCCGGGGCTGAACCGCTCAAATTCGGGGAACGCTGCGGGCCAGGAGGCCCATGCCAATCCCGAGCCAAGCTCGCGCTTGCGCGAGAAGGTGTAGAGACCAGACGGGCGGGACCCCTCGCGGGTCAAGGGATGGTCCGGACCACCAAACGCCGGATGCGCCGCGACAGGCGCAGATGGCGGTCGCGAAAGCGGCAGTGGTGCGAAGGGTGGGGTCGAGTGTTCAATTCACTCCGGCGGCACCACCACACCTTCGCATTGCGACACACTGCATACCCTAAACCACTGAAAATACAAAAACTCCCCGCATATATGGTTGCAGGGCTGAACACTCCGGTATATACTTTTGCTCATCTGAAGGTGGACTGAAAGGTGGGCTGTAATGACCAAAAGGCATGCGATTTCTCAGCTGAAGGCGCGATCGTTTCAAAAAGGAAAGTACGCAGACGGCCAGGGTCTCTGGCTGGTGAAGTCTCAAAAAGACGCCGGCAAGTGGATCCTCCGGATCGTCGTTGACGGGAAACGGCGAGAGATGGGATTGGGGCGCTGGCCGGATGTCTCCATTGCTGAGGTGCGTGAACGCGCCTCGGAAGCGCGGCGCACGCTCAGAGACGGCGTTGACCCGATAGCGAAGCGGGAGAAGCAGCAACTGCGAGCCAACCGTCTGACCGTCGCTCAGGCGGTGCAGGGATGCTTCACTGCTCGGCAAGCCGAGCTCAAGCGTGACGGACATGCCGGCCGCTGGCTCTCACCGCTTTCTGTGCATGTCCTGCCGAAGATCGGAAAGGAGCCAATTGAGGAGATTGACCAGCACGACCTCAAGCGCGTCCTCGGGCCGATCTGGCACACCAAGCCGGATACCGCCCGAAAGGCGATGAACCGAATGAGCCTGACCCTGAAGCATGCCGCCGCGCTCGGGCTCGACGTTGATCTGCAAGCCGTGATGAAGGCACAGGCGCTCCTCGGCAAGCAGCGGCACACCGTCAAGCACATCCCCTCCCTTCCATATGCGGAGGCTCCTGACTTCTACCGTTGGCTGTGCGGCAAGCGGTTGGTCTCTGCCCGGGCACTCCGTTTCCTCATCCTCACGGCAACCCGTACCGGTGAACTTCGATTTGCCACTTTCTCCGAGATCAAGGGGAATGTTTGGCACATAGCGGTGGAGAGAACAAAATCCGGTAAAGAGCACCGTGTGCCGCTCTCGGAAGAGGCGCTGGCGGTGCTCAGTCAGGCACGGCAATCACCGGAGCAGGAACTGCTGTTTCCCACCAACCGAGGTCGCGCGATGTCGGATGCCACCCTGAGCCGTTTCATGGAACGGGCGGGCTACGAGGCGAGACCCCACGGCTTCAGGGCAACGTTCAGAACCTGGGTTGAGGAGATGACCGATACCCCGTTTGAGGTCAAGGAGAGTGCCTTGGGTCATCAGGTTGACGGTGAGATCGTCCGCGCCTACCAACGATCGGATCGCCTTGAAAAACGGTGTCTTCTGATGGAGGCATGGGCTCGATACTTAACCTTCTGAGACCGCCTTTCTGAAGGCCTCCATGTTCCGCTGTCGGAACGCTTGACACGTCACGAGCTGTCAAGTAGGGTTAGCCCGTGTCTAGCAGACACAATCATCCGTGATCACCTGTGATCATCAGTATGCAGTACAGAAAGGCGATATTATGCCATCCTCAAAAGATATCAAATCTGCGCAACAACAGGGTCGCGACGACGCGAAGAATGACCGACCACTGGATCGGTATGCCCCCGGTTTCTTCCACGATGAAGACAGGGAAGCACTCCGGCAGGTCTACACGGAGTCAGCTGAGCTTCAGCGCAAAGAAGACTCCGACAATGACACTGACAAGCTCCTTCTCACCGGGGTACTGTTGGTGGCTGGTATCGGCTGTTAGCCGTTTCTAACTGTGGGGGTGGGGAGGAGCCGATCGTCATGATCGGCACCCCCCTAGATTGTTCACGCAAAAACCTACATGGCTTCTTAATTCGTCAATATATTTGCACGTTGCATTGGCGCATGGTACAATGGAAATGCCCCGCCTTGTTTCTGTCTGCGGCCATCGCGCCCGATGAGACGGTGTTAGGATGTGTTTGTGTTTCTGCTAGACTATAAGCATCTGCCTTTCAGCAAGGGCTACGGGGTAAGGGTCAGCTTTCGAGCTGGCCCTTTTTTTGTTTCCACCCGTCATTCTTCCTTATTTTCACTTTTAGTCTGAACCACCCGTCAATCTACCTTTCAATTACCAAAATATCGTTCAAACAATGAGTGTATTTCCGCCGGAACAGGGAATGTTGGGCTGGTGGCTACATCTTCTCCGCCAAAAGGGACAGGCATGCTGTACGACTTGCTTTGCACCCAGGAATACGGCTTGAAATAAGGTTGTTTGCCGACTACGGTGCGGTTAGAAAACGTGTTTTCTACAAAGAGCCGTTTTTCCTCCGTTTCCAGTGTTTCGTACAGCCCTGCAAGGTTTTTCATGAGTTCGAAGTATTGTCCCTGCTTCTTTGCAATGGTTTGGGGATCGGGAAGATCGGTCAGTGCTTTTTCTAGTTCGGTACGAGTGAGATATATATCCCGTTTCTTGGTCAGGTAGGTGGGTTCATCAAGTGTGCCGGCTATGAGCAATTCAGTAATCCTGTCCATTTGCTGATTGAGTGTTTCAAGACGGAGCTGTAGGGACTTTCGTTTGGTATCGGCGGTAATTTCGTTGAATTTCTCCTGTCCCTTGCGTTTGAGCTGTTGTGCGCAGCGTTCAGAGATTTCATATTGTTTCAGTTCAGAAACAATCGTTTCTTCAAGAACATCCTCTCGGACGGTCTTGGTCGGACACTTGCTGGTGTGACATCGGTAGTACACCCGTCCCTTCTGCAGGCTCGGTGTCATTAGGCGTTTGCACAATCCGCAGCGGAACAACCGTCGGAACAGATAGCGGTGTTTTGTGCGTTTCGGACCGCTTTTGCCCGCTTTCAGCTCCTGCACTTGTCTGTAGAGTGGGATAGGGACAATGGGCTCGTGAATACCCTGGTATGTCTCTCCGGTCTTTTTGACGGCAATAATGCCGGCGTAGAAGGGGTTGTTCAGTATCCGCTCAATACAGCGGCGGCTCACCGGCTCTCCGTTTCTGTTGCGTAATCCCCGCCGGTTCATCTCCTCGCGGAGGGAGCGGATCGAGTAGTCGCCGGTAGCATAGAGTTCGTAGGCTTCACGAATGAGCGGTGCTCGTGTCGGACAGGGGGATTTTGGGACACCTCCGCCGTTATCCACGTACCCAAGGGGCGCATAGCCCGGATACAGCCCTTGCTTGAGGCGCCCGCGTATGCCCTTCTTGACCTCTTCCCGAAGGTTCCTGATGTAGTCGGCCGCTATGACGGCGAGCATGTCACCCGTGAGCCTGCCGCCTCTGGTCGTGAAGTCAACGCTCTCCGTTGCAATGTAGACCGCAATACCTTCGTCCGGCAGCTCGGAGACAATAGACCAGTCTTTTAGGTTCCTGGCGGATCGGTCAATCTTGTGCATGATGAGACCCTCTGCCTCACCTTTCCGCAGTTGCCGGAGCATCGCATTGAATACCGGCCTGCCGCTTTTGGCGGCTGTCTCTTTTTCTTCAAACCAAGCGATGACGGCAAGGTCGTTTCTCTCAGCATATGCAAGGATAGCGTCTTTCTGTTCTTGGAGTGATACACCCTCACCTTGTTTAACGGTACTCACTCGTGTGTAGGCAAAGCATTGTTTCATACATCATCATTAGGTATAGAGTCTGACTCTACCATAGTTTCATTATTTGGCAAGGGTTGGCTAGTGTGTTCTGGTCGTGAACCTTTCGTCTGCATGCGCAGAAATGCGCGCGTACACAGTTCAATATGACGTTCAATGTGATCCTGCTCGTCCATACTTACACTTGGTTTACGCGGATATTGCTAGAGGGCTCCGACGTCCCCGGAGGATAAACCGTAGTAGCGGTGAAAGGTTTGCTCGGTTGTCCCTCGATCATCATGCGGATGAACGCCCGATAGTTCGGCAGCGTGGTGAGCTCACAGCTTGGCGCATAGTTGATCTGCGCGGCAAGGACTGAGGCATCGGAGGCACCGACACGAAAGCAGATCACGGTGCCGACATTTCCCATAATGGAGGCGAACACCTGCTCGGAGCTTTGTTTGAGGTGCTGTTGGCTTAAAATGGCACCGAGATTGTATTTGCGGGTTTCCGAGAGGACATCGCCCAGGCTCTCGGTCGTAAACGAGTGGAACTCGTCAATGTAGAGAAAGAACGGCGCGCGATCCTGCTCAGAGACATCGTGTCTGCTGAAGGCGGCATTCGCTATGGCAGCGACCAGCAATCCACCCAGGACATTCGCGATGTCCGAGCCGATACGACCTTTCGAGAGATTGACTACGAGTATCTTCCGGCTGTCCATGATTGTACGGAACCGCAATGGCTCCCCGGGCTCACAGAGTGCCCGACGGATAAGGGGATGGGAGAGGAAGGCACCGAGCTTGTTTGCGATCGGACCGAGCCCGTCGCCCGTACTTCTGGAGTGCATGAGGGGGTACTCGTGCAGCCAGAACTGCCGGACTTGGGCATCGTCTACATGGTCAAGTACCTGGCCTCTGAATGTCTTGTCGAGAAACAGTCGGAGAATATCGCGCAGATCGGCTTTCGGTGCCGAGAGAAGCGCAAGGAGCGCATGACGGAGCAGGTGCTCCATACGAACACCCCAGGCGTCCGACCACTGCTTCCTGAGAGCCTCAAGCAGTCCTGAGGCGACCAGCGGACGCAAAAGCGATCCGGCGCGTGTCAGGGGGTTGTAGCCGAAGGGGCTTGCCGGATCACCGACATTCCACACGAGCGCGTCACAATCCGGCATCTCCGCGAGTGAAGCAGCGAGATCACCGTGCGGATCAATCAGCGCGAAGCCGTTGCCGTTACGGGCGTCCTGGTACGCCAAATTCAACAGAAGTGTGGATTTACCTGTCCCGGTCTGTCCGATGACGTAGAGGTGCAGGAGACGATCCGGCAGCAAAAGACCGAACGGTATGTCACCGGATCGGCGGTGGCAGCGGCCAAGAATGGTAAGCGGCGACGTGCTGGCAGTCATGCCGACATGGTGCGGCAGCACAATTGCGGCGGATAGTCCCCGTCAGTCGGCTATTCCCGATTTCATGGATTGAGGGGCGCTGGAAGCTCACAAGAAAAAGAACAATCATACACGTGGAGATAGCAATTGAGTGCGAGCGATACCGGTCAACCGGATTGCTCCCGTTCAATGCTGTCTCGTTCATTACACAACTAATTGCACAAGTATGATTGAACACGTTACCAGTGACTTGAAAATTGCCAGACGAAAGTCAGGTCTGCTGCAATCTGATTGCGGTCACCTCATGGGTATATCCCACAAGATTATCTCCCTCATGGAAGTTGGACACCGACAGCCCACTATCCAAGAGCTCTGCGCCCTCTCCCTCATCTACGGCTGTGATTTTGAATGGTTCCTTGCCGATGCGATCCGCCGTACCCGTAAAGAGGTCGCGGAGAACTTTGCTTCCTTGCCTGACCCTCCGGACGAGTGGACACGGAAAGAAGCACGCACACGGACACTGAAAGCTCTCTCGGAGAGACTGGAGGTGTCCGGTCAGGGAGTATGAGGTCTTCGTTTCGTATTCTCGCGGTTTCCGCCAGAAGTGAACGAATTGGCTACGTGGTCGTCGAGAACGATGATCTGCTGTTCTGGGAAGGCACGACCGCGGCAAAAGACCCCTACATCGCCGCAGCTCATCTCTTCTCATGGATACAGATGTTTCGGCCTGATGTTGTGATCTCCGAAAATCCTGAGACACCCGGCAGAAAGAGCGGCAAGCAGATAGCGATACTGCGAGCGTTTGCCGAGGTCTCTGACCGAGAACCGCCTGTCAGTCTTCTCGTCCGGCGACGACGGCTCTACGTGAACCTGTATGAAGAGGCAAAACACTTGGCGCGCCGGTTCCCGGACATGAAGGAGTTGGTGCCCGAGAAACCTCCCATTTGGCGAAAAGAGCCCTACCGATTGATCTTCTTTGAAGCTCTGTCACTCATACGCGATGCCGGCCTCCTCCAGGACGAACCAACAGAGCTGATCATTAACTACTGAGGCGAACCAAACCTGAAATCAGACGGCTTGCCTGATCACCGCCCATTCTCCGAAAAAAAGAATGAGCGGGACTGGCACGGTGAAAGAAAATCGACGAAAATCCCTGTAAGGACAATGGGCAGGCGGGAACCCGAAGGGGCGTCAGCCCCCTTCGGATCAGGCTGGCGGCGCTGAGGGTTCCCGCCTGAGCAACGCAGGCACAGCAGTTCCGGCTTTGGCGTTTTGCGAAGCAAACGAGCGAAGCGGGAACAGCGTTGCCGAACGAAGACCGCCGCGCAATGAGCGATTGGACGGAACGGGGATCACGGAGGGATATCCGTTCCGGACAAGAGCGAACGGGGCGCGTCTTCGGACGGCAAAGCGGTGCTGTTCCGCTCCTTCGCCATTCCTGGCGCGAAAGCGAAGCGCATGACGGCTGGTATTCGGTCACAAATGCGGGCCGGATTGCGCGGAGCGTCTACTGGAGGGTGCCGCCGAACGCGCCGACACCTCTCGTACGGCCCGCCGTGTACTGATAGACGCCGGCGATTTCATCCGCATTGTTGCCGAAAAAGCCGCCTCGCATGCCTCCCGTGTTTGCCGCGGCTAAACCAGTTCCCGCAAATATCGTAATGGCGTCTCCTCGGGGGTAGGTGCGGTCTAGTATGAACTTCGTTGCCTCAACGTCGGTATTGAATGTGTTTCCGTCTATCGGTCCCGTCATCATGACTCTTCGGCTCGGATACAGCACGTTAAACAGCGGCACTATGTTTGCATCCACCGTGAGGCTGGTGAGCTCCACAGCCAACCAGGGCTGTTCAACGCCTGAGAAAATGGCGGTGATGTGGGCGACACCGCGGTCGGAGAGGATCGTGCCGCCGCGCTCCAGATATCCGGCATACTGGCCCTCATAGCTGGCCGATCCGGCTTTCGGCATGTTGGAGACCGGCGTGAGTGCTGAACCGGCCTGAGAGTGCGCGAAGGCACCGTAGTTGCCCGTGACCGTGAAACCAGGGTTGGGACTCACCACTCCCTCGGCCCAGGAACCGAATTGCACGTGGCTATAGCTCTCAGACGCTCCGTACGCGTGGACTTCCAGTGCCGGTCCGCTCGTTGCGCCCTCTGTATCAAACACCCGATACGTTCTCTGCGGCAGGTTCCCGAGCGGAGCGTTCGCAGCAGGCGGGCTGGTCAGGTCAACTGTCTGCTGACCGATTGAGATTGAGTTTGAAGCTGTGCGGACAGGACGATCACCCACCATGTAGGAGGCACCGGTGCCGGCAGTGCCGGTGTTTGACGATCCGCCCGTACTGCTGTCTGTACTGCCGCCTGTGTCTCCTCCGTTTCCTTCCGTGACAGGGCCGCTCATGGAAGCTGTCGAGCTCCCGCCTCCACCGCATCCGGAGAGAGCAAACGCCACCGCTGCGGCACAGGCAACGACCGTGAGCCGCCGAAACAGCATGTTCCAAGGCAATTGGAGAAGTCGGCAGATACCATTACGCATCGCTTTTCCCCTGGTCATTGCCGCTTCGCACCGAACGAGCCTGACACGTTGTCGCGCTCGAATACGCCGACGACCTCCTGCTGTGCTCCTCCAACGAACCCACCGCTGATTGTCGAGGTACCGCCTCCGCCGTCGTTGAACGTGCCATTCGTCAGGGCAAGGTCATTCCAGACCATGTCCGGTCGTGATGCGCCGGTGTCAACTTCCCGAATGCCCGTGAATGAGACATTGACATCGGGATTAGCCAGATCATCGATTTGCACCCTGGCGTCACCGACAACGTACAGTGCTTCACGGGACTGATAACTGCTCAAGTCTGCGCCAATCATCATGCCCGACCAGGATGCCGATCCGGTACCACCCGGATTTCGTGCGGAACGCTGACCGTATGCATCAAGACTAAAGCTGATATCCAGCTCATCTGCGGGAACGTTGTCGCAGGAATTGAGCGTTGGTCCATAGCAAGTGACACCAAACGAATTCCAAAATGAACCGTATTCAAGAAATCCCACATATGTCTCAGACTGGATAATGTCGCGCTCCGGCCCTTCCGCTACATGCGCCCCTGCCTCCAGATAGTCATATTTGAGAACAGTGATGCCGTTATGCTCAAGAACGGCGGCGGATTGAAAACCCGGGATCGGCCCATTACTGGGAAGGGTGTACAGATCGGTCTGTTCCCATGTTGTCGCAAATGGCCCGGATGCCGTCCACTGCCCGTTCTCCACCTCGTAATATGCTCCAGTCGCGTGTGTAGCTCTTCGAGCAATCCGGTTCCAATGCGCTCGTCGTTCACGCAACGAAAGGTCGAGTGTCGGGTTGCCCGCAGCGTACGCCCTCCATTTTCGCAACAGAACGGTTTCCGTGGGCTGGCCTCCTGACATGTCACCGCCGGACTGACCGCCGGACATCTCGCCGCCGGACGAACCGCTGCCGGACTGACCGCCGGACATCTCGCCGCCGGTGGGACTGCTTCCGCTGTCACTGCCGCTGCACGCGGTCAACACTACTGTCGCGACGAATACACAAACCAAATTGAACTGATGCAGACGCATGAGCTCCTCCGTTGCTTGACAGAGCCCAGAGCGTCGGATGACGCCGGGCCGTGCTAACCAACATGGGCTTCATGCGGGTCCCGCGTATTCACCACAGTCAGGGAGCTACCCCGACCCGGGTAATTGGCTGTTGTATTTCGCGGGCGACCCGACCTATGGCCGAGCAGCCCATATTGGTTAGCGGGAGCGAGTGTGCTGCCTGTGCTTGAGCGGGTCAAGCAGGTTTCCGGAGAGGCTCAGACCCGATCAATTCTGAAGCTAGACAGCCCCGCCCTTGACCAGTACCCCTCAAGCAGCGACCGGTTCGGAGACGGCGGGGAGAACGCCGGTTTGAAGTCATCGAACGACTGCAACAGCACCTGCGGTCGAATTGAGGGATCCTCTTCCGTGAGAAGCCGCAGCAGCTGGTCAAGCCGTTTCTCGCCGGTGACGAGCACCAGAAGGAGGAGCGGAGCTTTCAGGCTCAGGTGCTCCTTGTAGAGCCCGCTGCCGAGGTATTCGTCGTACTGGAGCAGGTTTCGCTGCCAGCTTTTCCGGTTGAAGTTCTTGGACGTCGCCGGCTCTGTGGCGCGGTCGGCTTCCACAAGGAAACAGCGGTACCGGCTTCCCTCGGCGCTCCGGTACTCAAGACCGAAGAGGGCGTCGGGGATCAGATCTTTCTCGTGCTCCCGTCCCGTTCGCTGATCGATGACGCGAACCGGATACCGAAGCTCGGCTCCTGCCCGTTTGAGAAGCTGTCCCTGGCTCAGGTAGTGAAGATCATCACGGTCTGCTGCCGAGAGCTCAACGGAGGCGGTAGTGCAGGCGACCATGAAGGAATGGAGCCACGGACCGGATCGGCGCGCGCGGGCACTGCGCATACCCACCTGTTCAAGCGCCAGCTCTGACGCCGGCGTCAGATCGTGAACCAGTTGGTTGTAGCGGCTGTCAATGGTGCGGAATTGCTGGATCGGGCGAGTGAGGTACGCGCCGCCGTGCGGTGTGTTCTCTTCGTTGAACAGGTCGGTGAGCCGTTCCTTCGCCCGTTTCTCGCTGCGGTGGGTGTCTTTGCTGAAAGCAAGCAGGTACGAGGTCGGCAGGGGACCGTGTTCGCGCAGTTTGGCAAACCACAACAAATCCCGCTTCTGCGGGCTCACCCGTTTGCCGGTTGAGACCCTTGTCGTCCTCTTCCGGCGCCCCAGGCGATCGAGCGCTTCGCTCACAGCTCGGCGGTAGCGTCCGTGCCGCGCTCTCCCGCGCGCTCAGGCCTTCGTCTTCTGCGCCGGCGTTTCGTTTTCGGTTCGGTTTCCGTCTCAGCGGGCTCATCCCGCCGCTCCGGTTCCCGCCGGTCGATCTCGGTGAAATGCACCGCGTAGCGCTCGCGCATCTTCGCCCTGAGCACTCTCCGATCACGCTCGGTTATGCGCGGCTTGTCCTCCAGAAACCCGAAGGGAAACGCGAGCGGCACCGCCTCGTCGGTCAGAGAGCGGATGTGCGCAGCGAAGCTTCCTTTGCGCTGCCGTTCAATGAACTCAGGCGAGCAGCGAAGCATGCCGGAGAGCGTGCGGGCGTCTTTGCGCGAGACACCGCCGGCAAACTTGATTGAGGTATTGGCCGAGAAGGAGTCATGCAGTTTCTGGTCAAGCTGGCCGAGAAACTGGTGGGCAAGGATCATCCCGACATTGTACTTGCGTGCCTGCGAGAGAATGACGCCCATGTTCTCGTCAAAGTAGTCCGCCGCCTCGTCGATGTAGACGAAGGTCGGCAATCGTTCCTTCTCCGGCAGGGTGGCGCGCTCCTGCGCGGCTTGGGCAATCATCGCGATGAAGAAGCGCCCGAATATCTCCGAGCCCTGCGCTTTGAGCAAATCCTTCGCCGTGTTTATGAGTATCACCTTGCCCGCGTTCATCTCGGCGAAGAAGTCGAGCTTGGATCGCGGATGCGAGAACATCCGCTCAAACGTCCGGTTCTCGAGCATGCCCCACAGACGCCGAAGGACCTGCGTCTTCGTCTGATCGAATTCCTTTGACGGAAACTCTTTCTCAAAAAACTCCCGCATGATGCCGGTGAGCCGCGCGATGTCTGCCGCGAACGTCTGTTCGCTCCCGGGCTCCATGAGCTGCCTGAGGGTGTGGATCGTCGCATCGGGAATGTGGAGCATGAGCCGGGTGACGTAGCGAAAGACCACGCTCTGCTTCTGCGTCATCTCCGCTTCAAGCAGACTGCCGAGCACGAAGTCGTAGAGCTCCAGCACCGAGTTCGTGAGCCGTTCCCGCTCCAGTGCCTCGTAGCGTTTCAGCCGCTCAACCCCGACATCGAAGAGATTGAGTGAAACGGGATACTCCACATCCGTCGGATCGATGAGCACGATGCGCTCATGCAGCGCTCCGCCCGGGGCGAAGCGTGCAAGAGAGCTTACGTTTCGTATGAGGTCTCCCTGGGAGTCAAGGACAATGACCGTGCGCTTGCCCTCGGCGACCGCTTCAAGATCGCACCCGATCAGATACTGCAGCGTCTGCGTTTTGCCGTGACCTGAGCCGGCAACGATGTGGTGATGCTCAAACCGGACCTGCGTCGGCAGTCTGAAGGACACCCGCTGGTCGAAGTAGTCAAGCAGCGGCGTGCCGTGGAGGTATCGCTCAAGCATCTCCCCGGGATCGGTAATCCCTGACTGGCTCGGCCACTTCACCGGACGAGAGGATGCGCGTCCGGCAGCCGGATCACCACCGGAGACCGTGACCAGGTTCCGGTTCAGCTGCTGGAGCAGTCGCTGAGCGGCACCGGTTTGCTCCAGGCTCTCATCCGCGAACAGCGAGAGCAGCCGCTCGGTCAGTGCTCCGGCGTCCGAGAGAGCGTGCACGAGGTGCGTCTCAATCGTCACCTCCTCGTCGGAGCGCTCCAGTTCAATCAGTACCGGCGCGGCTTCAAATACCTCCTGCAAAATGTCAACGAGCAGTTGTCCGAACTGTCCCTTCGCGCTCTCAAATGTCTCCATGAACGCGTGCCGGCGCGAAAGATCGTCTCGCAGCGCCCACCAGTCGGCCACCGAGCGCATCTGACGCCAGTTGACGGCGGGCAGCGAGAACAGGTCTTCGTAGTCAATGAGCCGGGTCACGAGCCTGCCGATACGGTCAGCCTGCGGGTGCCTTTGATCCAGATCAAGAGATTGAAGCACGGAGAGTGTCATGTTGCCGGCGAAGTAGTGCCTGCCGGTCTCTGTCAAGAGGTCGTGCGTCTCAAACAGGCGTCTCGTCCGGCGGTAGAGCCGGCGCGTCGCTGCCTTGTCGTTTGCGGCAAAGAGGCTGTTGACAAAGGCATGGAGCCGTTCTCCGGCGTGTAGGGGCATTGCAGGTGAGCTACAGGATTGCCCGTTTCGCTTCCTCCGGGGGAAGCGGAGCGATCTCCAGTCGTTCCGTACCGTCCCAGTGTTTCGCGCTCTCTATGACTTGCCGGAGGTAGGAGACAGTGCCTGAGAGATGCGCTTCTTTTCGCGCCAGATCAACAATACTGTGGCAGCGAAAGAAGCGTCCGTGCAGGAGATCCTTGACGCGGATCGTCTCGCGTTTCTGGTGAAAGTAGTAGAACCCGAACGCGAGACCCGCGAGGAGACCGACGAGGAAACTCCCGAGCCCGAGCACCGCGTAGAGCATCAGCGAGACTACCGCCAGCGCTCCCGCGCCAGCTATCGTTGCGTGCCGAACCAGATGCTCCTGCTCTGAGGCGATCAGGACCGCGTCGTTCAATCGATACCGCTCAACTAGTGCCTGCTCCTCCTCGCTGAGCTCGACCTTGCTCCAGAGCCGGAAGACCACGGGAAACAGCACGCCTCCCGATGACTGCTCCCGCCTGAACAGCAATTCCATGACAATCCTCTCCGGTAATCTGGTTGTGTGGTGCCTATGGCAAGCCGCTCTGTGAGGTGCTCCCCCCGAGCCCGGCACCTCGCAGCGGCAGTCTGTTGGTACCCCACTATCCGCGAGCGACCGCCGGCCGCTCGCGTGTATGAAGTCCCTGTATTGAAGAGAAGGAAGGAATATGCGTGAAGTCACGAATTCCAGTGGTTCCCGTATGGCTCTCTTCGTTGTCTCATGTAGGGGGATACGCTCAGGTAACGGACGGGGATACGGAAAGCGATGGTGTATCCCCCTTCCGCGAGGTGGACGGCCGGGCACTTGAGACCCGGCCGCCCTGCTCCCATTCAGGAGCGTCGGTCAGGACGTTCGCGGCGCTCAAGCCGAGCGTTCAGCCAGTCGAGCACCTCCTCCTCAACCCACCCGACACGGTTGGGGCCGAGCTGCACCCGCTTGGGGAACCTGCCGGCTTTCTCCAGCCGCTGGATGTGCTGCGGTGAGTACAAGACCAACTCCTTCAGCTGGCGCTTTGAAAGTATCCTCATCACGATGCCTCCTTAATCGGAGAGCATCGCGATGCCCAAGGTTGACAAGTACCCAGGCGCGGCGATGCTAGGCGAAAGGGAATGCAGTACCAAGACTGACTATGCGGCACCAAGAGAGCGCAGTGAGCGGGGTGGTCTAAAAGGTGGTCTGAACATCCCTGTCTACGGTTTTTTCGTTGTAGAACAATACCTTGCAAATATGAGCGGTTCCCTCCGGCGGCACCACCACTCGGACGCACCGGGAGCAAGTCATTCGAATTGGCAATCGGCTGACCGTTTGGATTCGGCCGAAATCATAGCCGCATCATCACTTCCGCTCGCTCCGGAGAACCGACCAAGCTCCGGTTTTCGCTCAGCGAAACGTGACGACAGCCTCGGAGTCACCGCCCGGGAGCCCCGTGTAACGCACGGCGATGGTGCGCCCCGCTTCCGTCGAGTGGAAGGTTCCGATCGCACCCAGGCTGAGGACATCCCCGGCCTGCAACCGCTGCCCCTGGGCGCCGACGTGCTCGACGAGCCACAACAGAACGTTCAACGGATGGCCCATCATCGCGGTGCCCTTGGCGCGCTGGATTTCTTGCCCCGTGTCATCGAGTGTGACGGACTCCATATTTGCGAGCGCCTCGATGAACGCCGGCGTCGGCTCAACGGGAATGCCCTCGCCCACTACGCCTTAGCGCGACACCACGTTGTAGCCGACGATCGTCGCAAGGTTGAGCGGCTCACCTTCGGCTACGAGCAGATCCAGCAATTCAACGAATGGGATGACTTCGCCCTGATAACGGACGGCTTCCTCCGGTGTACGCGCCTCGTTGATCCGTTCGTTGGCGACCGTGATGATGAGGTCGGCCTCGTAAACCGACCGAACGCCAAAGTCCGCCTCGAACTCGGATCCCGATGGCAGCAACATTGACCCGAACGGCACGCCGCCGACCGGTCCGGTAGCGCCGAATCGCTCTTGCAGTGCCAGATTGGTCAGGCTGGCCTTGTACCCCGCCCGTTCACCCGGTTCCTCCGCAAGCAATGCCAGGTACTTGTCTTGAGCGCAGTCGCCGTCCTCCAGAGATGTGCCGTCGGGGAACCCCGGTCCAGGAGTCTTCGTGCGAAAGGCCTCGGCGGTCGCAGCGACGATTTGGTCGTCGGGACAGGCCATCGCGTCAAGAGCGGGGAGGAGCATTCCCGCAGCCACCAGAAGCGGGACTACAGTGATCCGGTTGGCCATGATGACGATACCTGCTTTGGCTGGAGGTAAGGGAAGCTAGATTAGGGCCGCTCGGCCAGTAATCTGGTGCTGTCGGAAGGTGAGAACCTTGAGCGCAAAAACCGTCAAAGCAATCCGAATTCACCAGACCGGCGGGCCCAACGTGATGCGCTGGGAAGACGTGTCCATCGGCGATCCGGGCACGGGTGAAGTGCGCCTCCGGCATACCGCGGTCGGGCTGAACTACATCGACGTTCAACAGCGGTCCGGCGGCTATCCCATGAAGGATTTTCCGGTCGTTCTGGGCATGGAAGGCGCCGGCGTCATCGAGGAGGTCGGGCCTGACGTGGCCGGTCTCGCTGTCGGTGATCGCGTGTCCTATTGCATGCACCGCGGCAGCTACGCCGAGCAACGGCTCATCGATGCCAGCCACCTGATCAAGTTGGATGACCACACGACTGAAGAGGTCGCGGCGGCTTCCACGCTTCAGGGGCTGACCGCGCACTACCTGGTGCGCGATCTGTACAAGATGAAGCCCGGCGATACGGCGCTGGTGCACGCGGCCGCCGGCGGCGTCGGGCTGCTGGTCTGCCAATGGGCCAAGCACCTCGGCGCCACCGTGATCGGCACGGTCGGCACCGGAGAAAAGGCAGCCCTCGCCCAAGCTCATGGATGTGACCACCCGATCCTTTACCGCGAGATCGATTTCGGTGAGGCGGTGCGCGAACTCACCGACGGAAAAGGCGTGAACGTAGTCTACGACTCCGTCGGCAAGGACACCTTCGACAAGGGCATCGACGTCCTGTCCGATCGCGGCTGGATGGTGTCGTTTGGCCAGTCGTCTGGTCCGGCCCCCGCCTTGAATACGGCCCGCCTCGCGATGAAGGCGCAAAACGTCACCCGCGGCGGCCTGTACTATTTCGTCAAGGACCCAAAGGCGCGCGCACGCAACGCTGCAGAACTGTTCGGCCTGATCGCCGACGGCGTCCTGAAAGTCGAAATCAACCAGCGTTACCGACTGCGTGATGCGGCTCAGGCCCACACCGACCTCGAGGCGCGCAAGACCACCGGTTCAACGGTCCTGATGCCCTAGCCTTGCGGGTGCGCGGCACGCACCGCCCGCTGCGACCGACGACGGCCGCCGCACCTGGCCGCAACGTTCGAAATACACAATTTCCGGGCCGTGGAGCGGCCACACCCTTCCAACACGAGACCCGTCATGCTGCCAGACGCCTTTGATGTGACCGACAAAGTGGTGTTGATCACCGGTGCCGGGCGCGGCATCGGTAAAGGCATTGCCCAGGTGCTGGCCGAATCCGGCGCCGATGTGGCGATTAATTCCCTGACTCCGCGTTACGTCGAAGGCGTCGCGGCCGAGATCTCCGAAACCAGTGGTCGTCGGGTGGTCCCGGTGGTCGCGGATGTCACCAGGAACGCCGGCGTGCAACAGGCGATCGATACGGTCATGGAGACCTTTGGCCGGATTGACGTCCTGATCAACAATCTGGGAGACGCCATTCGGAAGCCGCTGGTGGCCTTGCCCGGGGAGGAAACCCCAGCACTGACCGACGAGGAGCTCAACCTGGTCATCGATGTCAACCTGACCGAGGCAATACTGTGCACCCGGGCTGTCGGGCCGCACATGCTGGAGCGGCGTTCCGGCAAGGTGATCAACATTTCGTCCTGGACTGCCCGCCAAGGCGGCGGCGACATGGTCGTCTACTCGATTGCCAAGACCGGCCTGGCCGGCTTCACCCGGGCGCAGGCGCTTGAATGGGCGCCGTACGGGGTGCACGTGAACAGCATCGCGCCGGGCATTTTTCCGGACCCGGTAACGGTCGGCGACGACGGGATGCAGCGGACCAGGGACATGGCCGCCCGCAGCGTTCCCTTGCTGCGCCACGGCGAGTTGCGCGAGGTGGGTTATCTCGCGCTCTATCTGGCCTCCGCCGCGTCGGATTACATGACGGGGCAGACCCTCTTTCTCGATGGCGGCATGAGTCTGTAGTTGGCGACTGCAACAGACCCTCGAACCGACTGACGTAACGTTGGTTCGTGGATGGCCGGCCCCGCAGTGCTCGCTCCGCCATACTTCCGAGTCGTCATGGCAGCTGGCCGGAGTGTTCCGACCGCAAATCGGCGCCCGGCCAGCACCGCCCCCGGTGACGGCAACCTCTCGTCACGAGAAGGGGCGCACCGGGAACGCGCCAACGCCGCCCACCCGGCAAGCTGATCCTGCGCAACGGCTGGG
>CAYWUV010000095.1:0-23583 GCA_964461235.1 uncultured Bryobacterales bacterium
ATTTCACGTTGGAAACAAGCCCTCCGTTCATGCTCATCTCTCATTGGAAGAGACTAATGTTACATTTCAGTGGCAGGGCAACCTATAATCAAAGGGTCAGTGTAGGCGCGCTGGCGGGTGTCCAAGGCGTGCCTAGATCGGGTCGCACCCCAACAGTCCTCCGATGCAAGCTGCGAACGTGTATCCGGACGAGCGTCCCTCGCCGCTCGCAACGGCATCTGAGGAGGTGGTGAACGACTTCAGCATCCATGTAGCCACCGTTAATGGATCTGGGAGCCAGTCCTCGAACCTGGTGCTGCTCCGGACCCTGTTCGAAATGGGCATCCCGGTGTCCGGCAAGAACCTCTTCCCGTCGAACATCGCGGGCCTGCCCACTTGGTACACCATCCGTGCCAGTAAGTTCGGGTTCACTGGCCGCAAAAAGGAAGTCGATGTCCTTGTCGCGATGAATTCGCAGACCGCACAGGACGACATCGAGGCGCTGACCCCGGGTTCTGCCGTGATTTACGACGAGCCTCTGCGCCTCAGCGACCTCCGCCAGGACCTGCACTTCTACCCCGTTCCGTTTGACAAGCTCGTCGTGCCCGTGTGTCCCCAGCCCAAGCTGCGGAAGCTCGTGCGGAACATGATTTACGACGGGGTGCTGGGATGGTTGCTCGGCATCGATATGGACGAGATGCGGAACGCGATCTTCCGCCAGTTCTCGTCGAAGCCAAAGGCGGCAACCATGAACTGGAATGCTGCCATCGCCGGTTACGAGTGGGCACTGGAGAATCTCGAGAAAAGAGATCCGTTCCGCTTGAAGCGGATGAACGAGAACGAGGGCAAGATCATTGTCGAGGGGAACGCCGCAGCCGCGCTCGGCGCTGTGTTCGGCGGCGTCAGTGTGATCACCTGGTATCCCATCACCCCGTCCTCATCCCTCGCCGAAGCGGCGCAGGGCTACTTGAAGCGCTTCCGCATCGACAAGGAGACGGGCAAGGCAACCTTCGCCGTCGTTCAGGCCGAAGACGAACTGGCTTCAATCGGCATGGCGATCGGTGCGGGCTGGGCGGGTGCCCGCTCGATGACCACGACGGCAGGTCCCGGAGTTTCCCTGATGTCCGAGTTCGTCGGCCTCGCGCATTTTGCGGAGATTCCGGTGGTCCTCATCGATGTGCAGCGCATGGGGCCTTCCACTGGCCTTCCGACACGCACGTCGCAGGGTGATTTGCTCTCGGCGGCAACGCTCTCGCATGGAGATACGTCCCACCCGATGCTCATACCGGCGACGCCCGAGGAGTGCTTCGAGTTCAGCGCGAAGGCCTTCGATGTTGCCGAGCGGCTGCAGTCACCGGTCTTCGTCATGCTCGATCTCGACCTCGGCATGAACTTCTGGATTTCGGACAAGTTCGAGTATCCCGATTGGAGCTTTGACCGAGGCAAGGTGCTCGACGAAGCCGAAATCGAGGCGTTGCGGGGGGACTGGGGCCGTTATCGCGACGTCGACGGGGACGGCATCGCCTATCGGACCGTCCCCGGGAACCGCCATCCCCAAGCCGCCTACTTCGCGCGCGGTACGGGTCACGACGAGGACGCCAACTACAGCGAGCGCGAGGACGACTGGATCCGGAACATGGCGCGGATCAAGAAGAAGATGGCCGGCGCACGCCAGTGGCTGCCGGAACCGGTGATCGACGAGAATCCCAGTGCGCGCGTGGCGTTCGTCGCGGCGGGCACCAGTCACGAGGCGGTTCGCGAGAGCAGAAGCCAGCTCGAGCTCGAATACGGCCTCGAATCGGCGTACTGCCGCGTGCGGGGCTGGCCGTTCAGCCATGCCACGGAGGAGTTCATCGCTCGGCATGATCATGTCTACGTGGTAGAGCAGAACCGCGACGGACAGTTGCGGGTCCTGCTCCGGCGCCAGTTTCCTGCGATTCACGATCACCTGCGGAGCGTTTGCTACTACGGCGGGCTGCCATTGGATGCCCGAACTATCACGGACGCTATCGTGGAGGAGGAGGGGCTGTGAGCGTTGCGACTGCGCGCCGGACCAAGGCGCCGGCATCCAACCGCATCGGTCTGGGCTTGGAGCCGTACAGGGGTCTCAAGACCACGCTGTGCGCAGGATGCGGCCACAATTCGATCTCGGAGCGCATCGTCGAGTGCTTCTTCGAGATGGGGATCGACCCCACGCAGGTCGTCAAGCTGTCGGGAATCGGCTGCTCTTCGAAGTCGCCCGCGTACTTCCTGAGCATGTCGCACGGCTTCAACAGCGTGCACGGAAGGATGCCGTCCGTCGCCACCGGCGCGGTCCTTGCCAACAAGGAGTTGCTAGCGCTGGGGGTCTCTGGCGACGGTGACACGGCCTCGATCGGATTGGGCCAGTTCGTGCACATGGTGCGCCGGAATGTCCCGATCGTCTACATCATCGAGGACAACGGCTGCTACGGGCTGACCAAGGGCCAGTTCTCGGCGACGGCGACGATGGGATCCATGGCGAAGTCGGGAATCGCGAATGACCTCCCGCCGATCGACACGTGCGCGCTGGCCATCCAAATGGGTGCCACCTTCGTGGCGAGATCGTTCTCCGGCGACAAGAAGCAGCTCCAAGCTGTCCTCAAGGCTGCGCTGAGCCACAAGGGCACGGCGGTCCTCGATGTCGTCTCCCCTTGCGTGACGTTCAACGACCACGTCGGCTCGACCAAGAGCTACCAGTACGTCCGGGAGCACAAGATCCCGCTTCAGTCGATCGACTTTGTCCCGTTCTTTGACGAGATTCACCTCCAGGACGAATTCCTGCCCGGGACCGTCCGGGAGGTCGAGATGCACGACGGGTCCATGCTCCGCCTCGAGAAGATCGAAGAAGAGTACAACGCCACCCACCGGCTGGAGGCTCTGGACCGGATCGAGCTCGCGACGGAGAAAGGGCAGATCCTGACCGGGGTGCTGTACGTGGATACCCAAGCGCCCAGCTTCACGGAACTCCTTAATCTGGACGACTTGCCCTTGGCGCAAATCGGCGAGGACCGTCTGCGGCCGCCCAAGAGCGCCCTCGACGAGGTCATGGCCGAACTTGCCTAGGGCCTCCCGAGAAGGGAGCCCCATTTGGCAGTCCGCAACCGGGCAATCGGGTGCCGACTCCGGACACCACGTGACTCGCGACCTTTTGCCGGGGTGTACCCGCTTCGCGCCGCGGCACGCTTCGTCAGGATTTCAGGGTGTGCTCCGGAACCGGATGTCCGGGTCTTCGGTCTTCGACACGATCTGCGGCGGATCGCCTTCGATGCGTAGCGGGCGCGGTTGGCTCGCGCAGTCGGGGACGGAGTCGCGAGAGTAGTGGCGTATGCCGTAGTTCGAGTGGCGCCGGACCTCCCCGATGCAGGCCCGGCGGATCTGCGCGGCATGGCCCGTCAGGAACTCGCGTGCTCCGGCTGCTCGGCTGACTTCCGGATAGGCGTCAAACTTCAGGAGTGCCAGCACTATGGCGGCGGTTGTCGCCACTGACGGTATCGGCCACCGGGAACGCGGCAGCAGGGCTGCCAGGACCCCCAAGCCCGCGAGGCCCCCGCCAAGCAGAATCGCTCGGTACACTCCATCGGTTCCCAGTTCCATCGCAGCGCGGGTTATGCCGTCAGCCAGGGCGCGGGGGAGCAGTGCTCCTGCAATCGGGACCAGCGCGAGGGTGCAGGCCGACAGCACAAGAAGACGGCGGCCCCTGGCTGCGGTCCACTGGGTTGCCACGAGAATCGCGAGCGGCGGGAGAACTGGCAGGATATAGGCGGGCAGTTTGTTCACCGACACGGAGAAGAACGCCAGCGGCCCGAGGGCCCAGCAAGCCAGGAACCGCAGTCCGGGGTCCCGCCAGATCGAGACTGGGCGCAAGCTGCACAGCAGGGGTGTCCACGGCAGCAGGAACACGGCCAGCACGGGCAAGAAGAACCACCAGGGCTGCACATGCTGCAGGGAGGAACTGACGAACCGCTCCAAGTGGTGCCGCACGAGGAACTCGTCCACGAACACTCGTCCGTTCCGCCAGTAGCAGGCGACGTACCAAGGAAGGCACACGGCTAGGAAAGGCCCGAGCACTCGAATGCCGATCAGGTCCAGGGTCCGACGAGGGTGTCCAATTGCGACCGGCAAAACCGCAAAGAATGCGACCACCGGGGCCACAAGTCCCTTGCTCAAGACGCCGAGCCCGAGCAGGGCGCCGAAGCCGGTCAGCCAGGTCTTCGAAGCACTCGTTGATTCGCTCGCCCACGGCATCAGGCACAGCACCGCTGCCGAGGAAAAGACCGTTACCGGACCGTCAAAGATTCCAGCGTCCGCGTAGGCGATCCATCCGGCCGAGGAGGCGAGCACCGAAGTTGCCACAGCTCCGGTCGCCGAACCGAAGCGCTCCCGTACGCGCCAGTAGAAGAAGCCCAGGAACGCCAGGCTGAGAAGAGCCACGGGGAGACGGGTGTACGCTTGCAGGCCCAGCGCATAGCCCGCTCCGCCCAGCCAGAACAGCATTGCCGGTTTCTCGAACCACGCTTCGCCCCAAAGGGTGGGCGTGACCCAATCGCCGGACTCCGCCATGTGCCGGGCTATGGAGGCGTACCGGGGCTCGTCCGGGCCGATCAGGCCTCGCTGCGAGACGGGAAGCAGGTACAGGGCGACGGCGAGCGAACCCGCGACCACGGCGACGGCGATTTGCTTTCGCGTCACTGCGCCAAGGGCGTTACCACGATCTTCCGGAACTCAATGGCGCCGTGATCGCCTTGCAGAGTGATCGGGCCCGGCTGGTCCTCGCGCCAGTCGGTGGCCATGGCCGTGAATCCCGCGATTTCGGCCCGGTCGATTGTCTTGGTCCCGTTCAGGGTGACGGTGACCTCGCGGCCGACGAGCCGGATATCCAGCGTTTGCCATTCGCCCGCCGGCCTGCTGGCGTTGACGCTGGGAGCGATCCTGCCGTAGAGCGCTCCGTTGCCGTGGTCGCTTGCCGCTCTGCCGTGATCGTCCAGCAGTTGAATCTCGTACCTGCCCCGCAGGCCGATCCCGCCGTTCATTCCTTGGTGGACGAGGTACTCCACCTGCAGCCGGAAGTTCCAGAATACGGCGTCCGAGACCAGCACGGCCGCGCCCTCCCGGTTCTTGAGGACGCCGTCCTCGCTGTACCAGCCTCGCTCGCGCCCGGGCCGGACCGTGTGCCAGCCCTCCACACCCTCCCCGTCGAAGAGGGCGACAGGCTCGCGCCCTCTCCAGGATCCGTCGTCCCTCTCGGAGAGCACCGGGGCTCGCCCTCCAACCCACAGGAGAGGCCCGCGCATTCTCAGCGCAGCGCCGTGCAACCGGCTGCCATGCAGGGCTGCGACGACTTCCGTTCGGACGAGCCTGTCCCGGTTCCGCCCCGTCCTGCGCTCCAGGTGGAATCGAAGCTGCCCGTTTTCGATACGCGCTTCGTGGATCTGGTCGAGTTGCCCACCCGGCCCGCCTCCGACCATCCCGCCGCTGATTCTCCCCGTTCCCGCCCCGTTGATCTCAAGCCAGAGCGCCCGACCACCGTTCTCGCCCAGTGCCTGGATGACCCAGCGGCCATTGAACGCCTCGTCCCCGGCCAGTCCAGACGACGCAAAACCGGCCAGCAGGAGGCAGGCCCGCAGTTTCAGGGAAATCACCGGTCCATGATATACCGGTGCAGCCGGCCAGTGCCGCTCCCGCTAGGGGCGAGCATTCTTCCCCGCCGGACTGCGATACGGAGCCCGGGCTCGGGGGGGACCTTCGCCAGGGCATTTGCACCGACAAGTCTCTCCCTGCGTTCGGTTTGGGAGACGTAGCAGACGGTCTTGGACGGGTTCTCCGCCACCAGCGAAGGCACGCAGACCTGGCCTGCCGGCGCGGGGGCGGCGAAGTTTGCCCGAGCGGTGTTCTTGCCAGCACTTCGCCGCCGCTCCGACGAAGGGACCTGACGGCAATGCCGGTACACCTGAATCGATGTCGCTGGGCCGCGCCATCAGCTGCCGCGGGCTCTGAACCGGATATTCAGGCTCGATCCGACCGACAGGATTGGAGCGGTCCCGCTGGTACAGGACGGACCAGTCGCGAATTGACGTTCCGCCAGAACTGGGCGGACGCTCATCGCGTTCACTTACGGCAAAGGAAGGCGGACCACCTGTCCGCCCTCAATCCCGTATACCCAGCCTTCCAACTGCAGACGCCCCGTGGCAGTGCGAGCCGCGACCCAGGGGTGCGTTTTCAGATTCGTGAGCTGCTGCAAGACGTTTTGCTTGACCAGCTGCAGCCAGCGGGCGTCCGGCTCGAGATGGGGGTACAAACCGTCCACGGCCAGTCTCGCGGGTTCCACGAACTTGATCCAGTTCCTTACGTTCGGAACGATATCGAGGCCGGCTGGGTCCAGAGCGGCCTTCATCGCGCCGCAAAGTGTATGGCCGCAGACCACGATGGTCGGCACTTCGAGCACCGCGACGGCGTACTCGATGGTGGCGATCACTCCCTCGGGACTGGGATCGTAGGGAGGCACGATATTGCCTGCGTTGCGGATGACGAACAGCTCGCCGATTCCGGTCTGGGTGATCTGGGATGGAATCAGTCGCGAGTCCGAGCAGGTGATGAACAAGTGACTGGGCGATTGCCCTTGGGCCATGGCTTCGAACTGCGGCGGACGGGCCGACGCGCCGCCAATCCGCTCGGCCACGGCTGCTGCCCGCATCCTGCCGCTACCGACGTCAGGGATCTGAGCATAGGCTGACTGGATGTGGAGCGCGGCCATGACCCCGATGGCCGAAAGCGTGAAAGCGTCACGGAAGAGTCTCAGGCCGGGATTGCTGCAAGCCGACATTCATGCACCTCGGATTCAACGCGACGACTTGAGGCACGCAGGCCACGATCACGTCACGATCACGTCCCATCGTACATTTTTCAGCTGTTCTGGTCCCTGCACCCGTCCGATCTTGACAATCTATATTGCTAGCGCCGATAGTGTGATCATGCGCGTTTTTGGATTGCCCTGTCGAAGTGTGGATGCGTCCGTTTCCGCGGGTGTAAGGATTCTCGGCGGAGTCCTTCTCCTGCTGGCCGTGTCGGCTCCGACTCCATGCGCAGCCGCTCGGGTGGCGGACGAACTGCCGTTCTCCGAGCACCAGCGCAGTCACTGGTCGTTCCAGCCCGTTGGCACCCCTCCCGTGCCCGCACCGGCCCGCGGCAATCCAGTCGACGCGTTCGTTTCTGCGCGCATGGCCGAGCGCGGCCTTGCGCACGGGCCCCGCTCGGACAAGGTCACCCTGATTCGGCGGGCTACCTTCGACCTGCACGGAATTCCTCCGACTCCGGAGGCAGTCGACACCTTCCTTGCCGACACGTCGCCCGATGCGTTCGCCCGGCTGGTGGATCGCCTTCTCTCGTCCCCGCGCTACGGCGAGCGCTGGGCCCGGCACTGGCTGGATTTGGCCCGGTACGCCGAGAGCGAGGGATTCAAGGCCGATGAGACGCGCCCGAACGCGTGGCGGTACCGCGACTACGTCATCGACTCGCTGAACGCTGACAAGCCATATGACCGGTTCGTTCAGGAACAGATCGCCGGCGACGAGCTATGGCCGGAAAGTCCAGAGGCACGGATCGCGACTGGTTTCAACCGCCATTATCCCGACGAGTCGAACGCGGCGATCCTGATGCAGCGGCGCCAGGAGGTGCTGCTGGACATCACGGACACCGTGGGGTCGGTCTTCATGGGCCTGACATACGGATGCGCGAAGTGCCACGACCACAAGTTCGACCCGATCCTGCAGGCCGACTACTACCGCTTGCAGGCGTTCTTCAGCAACGTCACCACGGACGACGAGATCCACCTCCTGTCGGAGGCGGAGCGGGCGGAGCGCGACCGGAAACAGGTCGGATGGGAAGCGGCTACGGCGCATATCCGCGCCGAAATGGATGAGTTGCTCGACGCGAAGCGGGCCGAAGCTTTCCAGAACCAGGTTGACCGGCGATCACCGGAAACCCGGGCCGCCTTCCGCAAGAATCCGTCGGAGCGCAACATGTACGAGCGTCTGCTGTTCCAGCAGCACATGTGGCAGATGCGCTACCACAACGACCAGCGGCTGGCGAATTCGCTGAAGGGCAAGGCCAAGGAACGCTACCGCGAGCTGGAAGACGAGTTGGCCGAGTTCGACGACGTGAAGCCGGCGGACCTCCCGCTGGGGATGGGCATCAGGGAACTCGGGGCCGAAGCGCCGAAGACCCACGTCCTTTCCTTTGCCAATTACGCCGCGCCGCTCGACGAGGTCGAGCCGGGTTTCCTGACGCTGCTCGACCCGCAACCAGCATCCTACGCGCCGGCTCTGGACGGCCGCTCTTCGGGACGGCGGACGGCCTTGGCCCGGTGGCTGACCGATCCGGCGAATCCGCTGACGGCGCGAGTCATGGCCAATCGCATCTGGCACTACCATTTCGGGCAGGGAATCGTCCGCACGCCCAGCGACTTCGGGCTCATGGGCGAGCGCCCGAGCCACCCTGAGCTGCTGGACTGGCTGGCCGGGGAGTTCGTCCGCGGGGGCTGGAGCCTGAAGCACATGCACCGGCTCATCATGAATTCGGACACCTACCAGCAAGGTTCCGCCTTCCGGGAGGGAGCGTCCCAGGCCGACCCCCTGAACCGACTGCTTTGGAGGTTCCCGCCTCAGCGTCTGGAGGGGGAGGTCATCCGGGATTCGATGCTGTCCGTGTCCGGCCGCCTGAACTTCCAGGTTGGCGGGCCGAGCGCCTACCCGGCGCTGCCCCCTGGTGCCGCGCCGCCCCGAGGCGGGTGGGACGTCCCCGAGGACGCCCACGCTCAGGACCGCCGCAGCGTCTACGTCTTCGTGCGCCGCAACTCGCGCTATCCGATGCTGGAATCATTCGACATGCCGGATACGCACGAGTCGTGCGCCCGCCGGTCCACCACCACGACGGCTCCTCAAGCCCTGGCCCTCCTGAACAGCGAGCACACGCTGGGATGGGCGCAAGGCATGGCGGGGCGCGTTCTCGCGGAAGCGGGCGACGACCGCCGCCGCCAGGTCGAGTCGGCATTCCGGATCGCCTACGCGAGGGTGCCGGACGGCTGGGAGAAGGACACGGTGCTAACGTTCTTTGACTCCCAGCGCGAGATCATCGCAGAGCGGGTGGCGGCGGGAGAGGCCTTGCTGCTGCCCGACTTCGACTCCCACTCGATGAGCGACGAAGACGCCGCCGCCCTCGTCGACTTGTGCCACATGCTGCTCAATTCGAACGAGTTCGTGTACAGGAACTGAGCAGGGACGGCGGTCACCCGAGGAGAGAGCGACATGCGCGAGACCAAATCCGACGCGCTGGCCTTGCGGTCCCGGCGCGCCTTTCTGTCCCAAGCAGCCGGCGGGATTGGAGCGCTTGCTCTAGCCGCGCTCGATGCGGAGTCCGGTCTCGCCGCCCTGGATCCGCTCGCACCCAGGAAGCCGCACCACAAGCCCACCGCCAAATCGGTGATCTGGTGCTTCATGGAGGGCGGTCCCAGCCACATCGACACGTTCGATCCGAAGCCGGCGCTGGAGGACTACGCCGGCCAGCCCATGCCGGAGTCCTACGGCAGGCCCCTGACGGCGATGGCCGGAACGTCGCACAACACGCTGATGCCCTCCCAGCGGAAGTGGGCGCGGCACGGACAGAGCGGGCTCTGGGTCTCAGACTGGTACCCGCACGTCGCGCACCACGTGGACGACCTTGCCGTGATCCGCTCCTGTCACGCTGACGGGCTGAACCATGTCGGCTCGGTCTGCCAGATGAACACCGGCTCGATCCTCGCTGGCCGTCCGTCGATGGGCGCGTGGGTGACTTACGGGCTGGGATCCGCCAATCGGAACTTACCGACCTACGTGATCCTCAACGACGAGGTGCGGATCAACGGCGGTTCCAAGAACTGGAGTGCCGGATTCCTTCCGGCGGCCTATCAGGGGACCCTCTTCAAGCAGGAAGGTGCCCCCATTCTCAACCTGGAGACTCCCGCCTCGGTCGGCGGACGCCAGCAGCGCGGCAAGCTCGATCTGCTGGCAGCGCTGAACACCCACCATGCGGAGCGACACCCCCGCGAATCGGAACTCGATGCACGGCTGCAGTCGTACGAGCTGGCCTATCGCATGCAGGCGCACGCGCCGGAGGCGGTGGACCTGGCCCAGGAGTCGGAACTGACGAAGGGTCTCTACGGGATGGATGACGAGAAGACCGCGGGCTACGGCCGGAACCTGCTGCTGGCCCGGCGCCTGGTGGAGCGAGGCGTGCGATTCGTGCAGGCCTACTGTGGGGGATGGGACGCCCACCAGAAGATCGAGGAGAACCATACGAAGTGGTGCGGAGTCTCTGACAAGCCAATTGCGGGGCTGCTCACCGACCTGAAGGCAAGGGGAATGCTGGATGAGACCCTCGTGATCTGGGGCGGCGAGTTCGGCCGGACGCCGTTCAACGAGAAGGGCGACGGTCGCGATCACAATCCCTGGGGCTTCACGATCTGGATGGCCGGAGGTGGGGTCAAGGGAGGCCAGACCATTGGCACGACCGATGAACTAGGTCTGCGGGCGCAGGAATCGCCGTATCACGTGCACGATATCCATGCGACGATCCTGCACCTGCTCGGCCTGGACCACCTGAGCCTGACCTACCTGCACAACGGGCGTTCCGAGCGCCCCACGATTAACGACGGCAAGCTCATCCAGCAAGCACTCGCCTGAGGTGTGCCACCCGGCTCGCCGGGCCCAAGGCTCCCCGGCGGGTTGAGACTGAGCTAATCGCGGCCTCTGCGCCACGCTCTTCCAAGACTGCCACGGCAGTGCCGGCTCGGTTGCCCGCTGCATGCGTGATACGGTGGGACGTGCGGTCCGACGGCAGTTCCGGAGCGCCGCTGGCGCCGCGCTGGCCAGGGCCTGCCAAACCCCGCATCTCCGCGGGCGTGGTCCCCTACCGGCTCGCCCCTGATGGCTCGTGCGAGGTGTTCTGGGTAAAGCGGTCCAAGGCGCTCCGGTTCATGGGCGGATGGAACGCCTTTCCCGGAGGCCGCCTGTCGGATCGCGACGCCGCCGCGCCGGTTCGGGGCACGATGGACGGCTACGAGGCTTTCCTCGCCTCCGGTCCCATCGTGGGCCAGCCCGCGTGCGCGCTTCGGGAACTGTTCGAGGAGGCCGGAATCCTTCCGGTCACCGGATCGCTTTCCGCGGCCTCCGTGCCTGCCGATCTCGGCGCTGCCCGCGAGGATCTGCTCGCCGAGCGCCTGGACTTCGGCGCTTGGCTCGACGAACGGCGGCTGGTCCTGGACATGTCGCGTCTCCGCTACGCCGGCCGGTGGGTAACGCCCCCGCTTTCGCCTTTGCGCTTCGATGCGACATTCTTCCTCCTGGAGTGGCCAACTCGGGAGGCCGTCCAGCCGTCCGTGATCCCGGGCGAACTGACTTCCGGGGAGTGGATCCGGCCGTCGGAGGCTCTAGCGCGCTGGACCGCGGGAGAGGCCTTGCTGGCCCAGCCCACGCTCGAAACGCTACGGGTCCTGGCCGATCACGGGCCGGACGAACGCGACCGCCTCTGGCGATCGGAGGCCCACGACCCTAATGGCCCGCGTTCGATCGAGTTCCGCCCTTGTATCCGGGTGATTCCGCTGGAGACCCGGACACTGCCGCCCGCCACTCATACCAACACGCTGCTGCTGGGAGGCCAGGAGTTCGTGCTCGTGGATCCGGGAACTTCCGATCCTGTGCAATTGCGGTGCTTGCGGCAGATCATCGACTCCGAGGTCGAGCGTGCCGGAGGGCGTCTCGGTGCGATCTGGCTGTCCCACCACCATGGGGACCACGTAGCCGGCGCCGAGGCCATGCGCCGGCACTACTCGGTACCGATCTGGTCGCACCCCGCAACCGCGGACCGGCTTGCGGGCACCGGGATCCGGATCGCCCGCCGCTTCGAAGGCGGCGAGTCGGTCCTGCTGTCCGGATCGCCCGAGTTACGCATCCGGGTCCTGCATACGCCTGGCCATGCGACAGGCCATCTGTGCTTCTTCGACGACGAATCCTCGACCCTGCTGTGCGGGGACATGATCTCCGGCTGGGGGAGTGTCGTGATCGACCCTCCGGACGGCAGCATGGCGGATTACTTGGATTCCCTGCAGCGGCTCGCAGATCTCGGGGCTCGGGTCGCGTTGCCGAGCCACGGCTCGATGATTCTCGACCCGGCGAATGCACTGCGAAAGGCGCGCCAGCACCGCCTCTGGCGTGAAGAGCGAGTCTTGGAGGCTTGGCAGAGCGGCCTACGGGAACCGTCCGCGATGCTGGAACATGTCTACGACGACCTGCAGCCGGCTGCCCGGCCCATCGCCGAGCGGCAGGTACTGGCCCACCTGGAGCGTCTGGAATCGACGGGGCGGCTCCCCGCCCTACCGGCGGCGCTCCGGGCGAGCTTGGGTCACGAAGGCTCCGCGCGGGCATGAGGGTGCCCCAGCCGGATGGGCTGGTACGCTGGATCCAATGTCGGACGCATGGAAGCCGGCGCTGCGGAAGGTGTGCGGCCTGACCAGGCCGCAGGATGCCGTCCATGCCGTTCGCTGCGGCGCAAACGCGGTCGGCATCATCTTCTTCCCGGACAGTCCGCGCGCTGTAACCGCTGAGCGTGCCGCGGAAATCGCCGCTGCCGTTCCGCGTCGAGTCCGCCGAGTGGGGGTGTTCGTGGACGAGCGCCCGGATGTGATCGCCCGCGCGGCCGGCTATGCGCGGCTCAGCGTGATCCAGCTCCATGGCGAGGAAAGCCCGAGGGACTGCGCAGGGGTTCGCGAGGCCTTGGGCGACGGGATCGAGGTTTGGAAGGGGGTGCGGGTCGGTCCTGCCTTCGACGGCTCCGGTCTCGGCGCCTACCCTGTCGACGGCTTTCTTCTGGACACCGCTCGCCAGGGATTCTACGGCGGCACTGGTGCGACCTTTCCGTGGCATCTCGCCAAGCACGCCAAGCCCTATGGCAGGGTGATACTCGCCGGAGGGCTCGATGGCACGAACGTCGCTGAGGCATCCCGGATCGCGACGCCGTGGGGCGTCGATTCGAGTTCCCGGCTCGAGGTGCGACCGGGCGTCAAGGACCCGGACAAGGTGGCCAGCTTCGTGCGGGCCGTCCTGTGAGGCTCCGCAGCCATGGCCAGCCCGGCCTACCCCCGCGCTCGCTACTTTCTGGGCGATCTGATGGCCACGGTACTTGCCAGCGCACTCGCTGCGCTGGCGGCGGCTCTGGTCATCCCAGTTGGCTGGCCGGCCGTTGCGGGCATGCCCGCCGGAATGTTGATCGGGATGGCGCTAGCGATCCCGCTCTCCGTGGCGGCGGGCCAAGTGCTGGGAATGATCGAACCGATGCTTCAGATCATGCTCGGATGCATGGTTGCCGGCATGGCCGGCGGCATGCTCGGACCGCTGTCCGGCTTCGCCACGGTGCTCCAGCAGGGTGCCGTGTGCGGTTTCGCGAGCAGTCTCGCCCTGGGGATCGCGGACTGGTCTCTCCGGAAATGGGGTGTCGATTGAGCCTTGCCGATCGCGCCAACTGGAACCGCTTCGCGGCCGCGTACGAAACCGTCGTCTCGCGAGCGGCCGAGCGCCGGTGGGGCGCCTTCAAGCGGGAGCTGTTCTCCTCGATGGACGGACGGATTCTCTTTCTCGCCGCGGGGACGGGCTTGGACTTCCAGTTCTTCCCGCCGGGGAAAACCATCGTTGCCGTTGATGTCAGCGAACGAATGCTGGAGCGAGCGGCCGAGCGCGTCCGGGAGTATCCGGGCACTATCGCTCTGCACCAGATGGATGTCCGCCGCCTTGCATTCGGCGACGGGTGCTTCGACCAGGTTTACACGTCTTGCACGTTCTGCTCCGTGTCCGAGCCGCTGGTTGGACTGCGGCAGCTTCGTCGCATCCTACGCCCGGGCGGAACCTTGCGGATGTTCGAGCATACGGGCAGCCGCTGGTTCCCGTTCAGCGCGATGCTGCACGCCTGCACGCCGCTCACGCGGCGGTTTGGCCCAGAAATGAACCGTCCCACCGTCGCGACCGTGCGGCAGGCCGGGTTCGACGTGCAGCGCGTGACCCGCCACTATCTCGACGTGGTGAAGAGCATCGAGGCTCGTAAGCCCGCCGCGCTCTGACAGCGCTCGCCGCCGTCGGTTGCTCAGTCGCGATCCGTGATGATATTGACCTGGCCCCGGAAGACTGCGCCCTCCTCGACCCTGATCTCTCGCGTCTGCAGCTCGCCGATCAAATCCGCGGTGCTCGTCAGCTCGACGCGCTGCACTCCCTGCACGTTCCCGTGCACCGTGCCTTGGATCAGTACCTTTCCTGCCCGAACGTCCGCGTGGACGACCGCGTCCTTGGCGACAACGAGTTTATTCTTGGGAAGGTCGATCCCGCCCTCGAAGCGGCCGGCGACGTAGATGTCTTCCTCGGACGTGATCGTGCCTTTCAGCTTCAGAGACCCTCCGAGCCGAGAGCCGTTGCTCGGGTGTGTGGTGCTGTCCGAGTTCCCATCTTCCATGGGTACATGCTAGCAGACCAGAACAATTCCAGACCGTTCCGAGTCGCGGCGTCGGGAGGTCAGGTCTTGACCACTCGCTTGCGCCGCCGGTCCCATCCCAGCGACTTCTTGCGCTGGAAGGACTCAACCGTCATGTGGCACGCCATCGACACGTTGAAGCCCAGATCGACATCGCACTTGAGGTCCTCGCCGGTGCGGATGGCGTTGTGCAGGTTGTGGTGGTGAAGAGCCATGTCCTCGCCGCCCGACTTCTTGTGCGTGCGGGGCCGGATCTCCTCGCGGTACAGCCTCTCGGGCTCCAGGGTGAAGCCCTCCCTGGTGAACTCGATCGTTCCCTTGTTGCCTCGCACGACATGCCGGATCGCGGTCTGGTTGGCCATCGACGAGACCAGCAGCACGTTGACGCCCTCGGGGTATTCCAGAAGGGCATTGAACGTGTCCGGGACCTCCGCCCCTCCGTTGAAGTAGTAGTGGCCGCCCGTGGCCACGACCCGCGAGGGGGTTGTCAGACCGCACGCCTTTACGATACGGGCGAGCCTGTGGACGAACAGGTCGGTCGCGATGCCCCCCGAGTAGTCCCAGTAACGGCGCCACGAGAAGAAGCGGTCCGGTTCCCAGTGCCGCTTCTTCGCCTTGCCGAGGAACATCTTCCAGTCGAGGTTCTCGCCAGGCCGCACGTCCGGATCGGGCTCGCGCAGCCAAAAATCGTCGCGATGGTTCCGCGAATAGTCGATGTGAGCCATCACCACCTTGCCGATCGCGCCTTCGCGGATCAGTTCCGCCGCCGCCTCGTATGAATCGTCCGACATGCCCTGGATGCCGCACTGGAGGCAAATGCCCGTGCTCTTCACCTTCCTGACGACCTGGATGCCTTCCTCAATCGAGTAGGTCAGGGGCTTCTCCACGTACACGTGCAACCCGGAGTCGGCCGCATCGAGGGTGATGGGGGCGTGCCAGTGCTCGGGTACCGAGATCGTGACATAGTCCAGGCCGTCGTGTTCGAGCAGCGCCCGGTAGTCCTTGTACGGCCTTCCTCCGGTGAATTCGGCAGCGGCCTCCCGGCGCGGGTCGTAGATGTCGCACACGGCGCTGATCTCGACGTTATCCGGCTCGGTGAGCCTCTTGAGGGCGCGCATGTGGCCGTTGGCGTTCCCGCCCGCACCGATTACCCCCACATGGAGGCGCTCGTTCGCGCCCACCACCCTGGCGGCGCTCTTGGCGGACAGGGGCGGCTTCGCGGCCCCGACCGCGGCCGCTCCGGCCATGAACGTGCGACGGCTCAGATCCGCGGATTCCTGCATGATTGCCTTCATGGTAGACCATCCGCCCAGCGTCCCGAGCCGTTGCTAGCCTTGATGCATGACCGTGCGCATCGGGTCCGTGCGGGCCTTGGCCATACTGGACTCCAGGGGCAATCCGACCGTCGAGGCGGAGGTCCTGTTGACCGACGGGACCGTTGCGGCGGCTCAGGTGCCTTCGGGGGCATCGACGGGCCGCCACGAGGCCAGGGAACTCCGCGACGGGTTGGGCGGGAGGTACGAGGGCAAGGCGGTGAGCACGGCCGTGGCCAGCGTGAACGGCCCTTTGGCGTCCGCCTTGGCGGGCCTTCCGGCCCAAGACCAGGAGGGTGCGGACCGCACCATGATCGAGTTGGACGGCACGCCGGACAAGTCCCGCCTCGGAGCCAACGCCATCCTGGCAGTATCGTGCGCGATAGCCCGGGCGAACGCGCGGTCAAAGCAACTTCCCCTCTGGCTCTGGCTCGCGAGGGAAAGGGAGGCGAAGATCCCCCTGCCCATGGTCAACATCCTTTCGGGCGGCCTGCATGCCGGACGCCAGATCGAGATCCAGGACTTCCTCGCCGTCCCGCATGGCTTCGCAACTTTCGCCGCGGCGCTCGAGGCGGTGGTGCGGATCCACGGTCACATGGGTACCATCCTGAAATCGGACGGGAGGCGACCTTCTGGCGTAGCGGATGAAGGCGGATGGGGGCCGCGTCTCGACTCCAACGAGCAGGCCCTCGAGTACATGGTCCGGGCGATTGAATCGGCCGGTTTTGAACCGGGCCGGCAGGTCTCCATCGCCGTGGACGCAGCGGCTTCGCACTTCCGCCGGGACGGGTGCTACCACCTTGCCAGCGAGGGCCGGGAACTGGATGCCGCCGGGATGTTGGCCCTGTACGGTCGATGGATCGGAGCGTATCCGCTTGTTTCCATCGAGGACCCGCTTGCCGAGGATGATTGGGATGGCTGGAAGGCAGCCTGCCGAGCACTGGGGGACCGCTGTGAAGTGATCGGCGACGACCTGCTGGCGACTAGCCGCGCCCGGCTCGAGCGGGCGATCGCAGAGCGAGCGGCCACCGCGGTGCTGGTCAAGATGAACCAGGTCGGCACTCTCACGGAGACCCTGGAGGTGGTGGACCTGGCCGAGCAGGCAGGACTGCGGGCCGTAGTCTCGGCACGATCCGGCGAAACCGAGGACACCTTCCTGGCCGACCTTGCGGTGGCGTCCGGGGCCGGGCACATCAAGGTCGGGTCCGTGACCCGTTCGGAGCGGCTGGCGAAATACAACCGCCTCCTGCGGATCGAGGCCGGGTGGGACGGCTGCGCACCGGAAGGGCTTGCGCCGGTCCGACTGCTGGGGCATCATGGAATGGAAGGAGCTGTGCGCGTCAACGATGCTTGACGACCCCGGAAGTTGCAGCGAAAGCGCGAGGCCGTGCCGGAACGGTGCCTCTGCAGCGTTCCGGTTCCGCCTGCGCCGAGTCGGCCATGGAACAGACTCGGACGCAATCCGCGCGGCTGGTCTACCTGACGGAACTGACCGGCATGCGCCTGATTGGCCCCCACGGCACGCGGATCGGCCGCGTGCGCGAGGCCGCTGTATCTCCTAGGGAGCATCCGCGCCGCATCTCCCGGTTCCTGTTCGGCTCCGGACGGACGAGTTTCGCTGTCCGCTGGGACCAAGTGAAGTCCATCGGAGAGGACGGTATCACCCTCTCTGACGACAGCTTCACGCCGTACTACGGGGACGACTATCACCTGCTGCTGACCAAGGACCTGCTGGACCAGCAGATCATCGACGTGAACGGCCGCAAGGTCGTGCGGGTCAATGACGTGACCCTCCGGGTTGCCTTGAACGGCAACGAGCAGCTTTGGGTGCACGAAGTCGGGGTCGGGCTGCAAGGGGCGTTCCGCCGCCTCACGGAGGGTCTGCTTCCCAACCGGGTCATCCGCGAGATGCAGCACAGAATGACCCCGAACTCGATTCCGTGGGAGGCCTGCAACATCGTCGAACCCGATCCGAAGCGTCGCCTACGCCTTCTCATCTCGCACCAGCGGCTCGAGGAGATCCATCCCGCAGACCTCGCCGACATCGTGGAGGAACTCGGGTCCGACGAGCGCGAGGCGCTCTTCGAAACGCTCGAGGAGGGCGTTGCCGCCGATACACTCGAAGAGGTCAAGGACACTGTCAGGACGTCGATCCTGCACTCGCTCGAGCCGGAACGCGCGGCGGACATCCTTGAGGAGATGGACCCGGCCGAGGCTGCCGAGGCGCTCGCGCTCCTCGAAGAGGAAGCCCGCAAGGAAATCGTGAGCGATATGGAGCCGGAGCCCGCCGACCAGGTCTCGGGGCTCCTCGACTTCGAGGACGACACGGCTGCGGGAATGATGGAGAAACGGTTCCTGGCCCAGCCGGTCGAGAACACGGTCGGAGCCGCCCTAGGCCGACTGCGTCAAGAGGAGGAGCACTTGAAGCGCCTGACGCATCTGTTCCTCGTGGACGACGCCGGACGGTTGGCAGGCACCGTGCCGATCGCCCGTCTCGTGGTTGCCTCGGCCCACACGCCCGTGCGGGCGCTCGCCTATAAGAAGACCGTGGAGGTGAGCATGGAAGCGAAGTCGGACGAAGTCGTCGAGCTGTTCGACAAGTACAACCTCTACACCCTCCCGGTCATCGACGGACAGCGGCGACTGCAGGGCGCCATCACCGCCGACGACGTGATCTCTTACCTCAGTCCCGAAATCGAGAGGGGACTCTAGACGGCCATGCTCAGGCGCCTACGCCTCCGAGTGCTTGCCTTCCTGGGCGTGCTCGGTCCGGGCGTCATCACAGCCATGGTCGACAACGACGCCGGAGGCATCTTCACGTATTCGGACGCTGGCGCGCGCTGGGGCTACGTCCCGCTGTGGACGCTGCTGCCGATTACGCTGCTGCTGATCGTGAGCCAGGAGATGTGCTCCCGCATGGGCGCGGTGACCGGCAAGGGCCTTTCCGACCTCATTCGCGAAGAATTCGGCCTGCGGACGACGGTGATCGTCATGGGGCTGCTTCTTCTGGTCAATTTCACGAACATCGCGGCCAACTTCGCCGGTATCGCCGGAGCCATGGAACTGCTTCCGGTCAGCCGGTACATGTCGGTGCCCCTGGGAGCCCTCTTGGTATGGGTGCTTGTCGTCAAGGGCACGTACCAGAGCGTCGAGAAGATCTTCTTGTCTGCGAGCGCGTTCTACATGGCGTACGTGATTTCCGCTGTGCTGGTCGAGCCGGACTGGGGGATCGCGATGGGTAGCGCGGTGCGTCCGGCTTTCGTGGCGGACCGGGACTATGTCGCGGTGATGATCGGGATGGTCGGCACCTCGGTCGCTCCGTGGATGCAGTTCTACCTGCAGGCGGCGATCGTGGAGAAGGGCATTGACACCAAGCAGTACCACGACACGCGCATCGAAGTGATCCTGGGTTGCGTGATGATGGCCGTGGTTGCGTTCTTCATCATCGTGGCCTGCGCCGGTGCCATCTGGGAGGGTGGCCCGCGGCACATCGAGAGCCCGGCCGAGGCCGCTCAGGCGCTCCTGCCACTAGGCCCCTATGCATCCGCGCTGTTCGCCGCAGGGCTGCTGTGCTCCTCGCTTTTCGCTTCGAGCATCCTGCCGCTCTCGACTGCGTACACGGTCTGCGAGGGACTCGGTCTGGAGTCCGGCGTGGACCACGATTTTGACGAAGCGCCGACGTTCTACTGGATGTACACGCTGCTCGTCGCTGTCGGAGCGGGCGTCGTTCTGATTCCGGGCTTTCCGATCGTGCGGATGATCCTGCTATCGCAGGTCCTGAACGGAATCCTGCTGCCGGTCGTGATGATCTTCATGATCAAGCTTGTCAATCGCAGGGACTTGATGCACGAGTGGACGAACGGGCGGGTCTACAACCTGATCGCTTCGGCAGCCGTGGTGATCATGATCGGACTCTCCGTCCTGCTCGTCGTGTTCCCGCTGCTGCCCGCGGGGCACGGCACCTCCATGCCCAGCCTGCCTTAGGTCCGACTCTACCCGGGATGCCCCGCAGCTTCTTGGCCCGGGGGGGCTCCTACGGGCGGCTCGCCCCTTGCCCGCTCATCGGGCCCTGCTTGGTCGCTCGACTCGGCGGCGCACACGAACTCGGCCGGTGCTTCATTGACCCTCGACCCGCCTGGTTCACAGTCCGCTGGCGGGTCCGGCTGGTCTCTGAGGTGTCGGCAACCGTCCGCCGGGCGGATCCCAATCGCCTTGGTCGAACTCCCGGCCTGGCGACCGGGTCCTGGCCCCGATCTTCGGGTCAGTAAGGATCCGGGGAGCGCGATTCGAGGAACCGGCCCTCGGGTTGAATGGATCAGAACTCGAAGCGAAGCGAGATCTGCGCCAGACGGCCGCTCGAGCCGACCAGGATGTTGGCGATCCGTCCAAACGCTCCCCGGCCGCGACGCAGCTCCGGATTGGCGAACGCGGCGCGATTGAACAGGTTGTAGAAGTCCCCGCGGAGTTGCAACCTATGCCGCTCGGTGAAGTTGAACCACTTGTGTACGGAGAGATCGAATCCATTGAAGCCGGGTCCGCAGCAGAGATTCCTGGGACTGTTCCCGATTCCTCCGGGCCCGGGTGCCGCGAACAGCGACGGTTCGAAGTAGTTGTTCGCTCTCACGTTGTCCCGCCAGTTCGACTGCACCGCGACCGGCCCCATGATGTTGGGCCGCTGCACATGGGCGTATGTGTTCGATCGGTTGGTGTTCTCGATGACGCCGAACGGAACGCCGCTTCGGAATTCGGCAATCAACCCGATGCCCCAACCCCCGACGATTGCGTCCAAGGCTCCGCTCTCGAAGTCTATGGGACGGCCTTGCCCGAAGGGCAGTTCGTAGACAATGCTGCCGATGAATCGATGCCGGACATCGTTGCCCGAAAGCGCCTTGTCGAGATGACGCAGTGATATGTGACTGTATCCATTGCCGACCTCGCCCCCGAGTTCCGTCGCCGCCTCGACGTCGTCGATGAACTTCGACCACGTGTAGTTCATCAAGAAGTTCATCCCCCCGGAGTACCGCTTTTCGGCCTTCACGTTCATCGAGTGATAGGCGGAATTGCCCCACGGCGGGCTCTCATGCCAGACGGCGTTGAAATGCGGGAACGGCCTTGCCGTTTGCGACTGTTGTTCGGGCCCACGGCCGCCCACGAGCGGAATCATGTTGATGTTGACGTTTGCTCCGCCTAGATTGTGGCCCACATTTCCGAGGTAGCTGATTTCGGCAAGCAGGTTGCCCGGCAGTTCCTTCTGCAAGCCCAGGTTCCATTGCTGGTGCATGCCGTTGTGCTGGCTTTGCTGGAAGAAGTCGGGTGCCAGGCGAGGTCTGTCTCCGATTGGTACAGCGCCGAATGCAGGTGTTAGTTCCTCGCGCGGAACGTCCGGCATCCCATCGCTCAGCTTGAACGCCCTGGAGAATCCGCCATCCGCTGACGTAAACGACCCGTTGAGACTGAATCCGTTGAAGAGCGTGAAGGGCACGGCACGTGCGTACATGCCGTTGTAATTGATGCCGTACCCGCCACGAACCACGAATCCCCGAGCCGCTTCCCACGCGAAGCCGAATCGCGGTCCAAAGTTGTTCGCGTCGAAATCGTGGGCGTACTTGCTGCGTCCGTCCCGTCCCGAGAATGTAACCACGCCGGGACAGTTGCAGACGGGATTGGTCTCGTGGGGGTCGAAACCGCTCTGGCGGTTGTCCTGCCGTTCCCACCTCGGCGTGTCCAGCTCCCATCGGAGGCCGATATTCAGCGTGAATGTGGGCGTGACCTTCCAGTCATCCTGGACGAAGAATCCGTAAAAGTCAGTCCGGCTCTCGAGGATGTCGGCATCGACAAGCTGTCCCGAACCGACGTGGCCGAGCAGCAATTCGGCGAGGCCGACACCTGTAGCCCGGTTGCCGAAGTTGAACCGTCCTCCCGTCGACTGATTGAAATCGTCCACGTTCATAGCGAACCGCCACTCGCCGCCGAACTTGATCTGGTGATTGCCTCGAATCCACGTGTAAGTGTCGACGAACTGCCATGTCTCGATCGGTGTCTGGATCCTTTCGTGATTGCCCGCTCCGAGAGTAGAGAGGCCGTTGACTGCGATGCGGGCCGAGGCTTCCGGGTTCACACCCGGCACGCCGATCTCGCCGTTCTTCCCAGAGAACCGTCCCGCGGAACGGTTGATATGCAACCGGCGACCCCAATTGATGCGAACGTCCTGGATCAGAGTGGGGGAAAAGTGGTGGATCCAGGCTCCCGTCACGTTGGTGTGCCGGTTGGCCCGTGTTCCGGCCCTCGGGTCCGCGAAGTCGTTCGGGAAAACAGGGGCGACAACCTGCGGATTCCGAGAAAACTGAAAGCGACCGTACATGCGGTCATTGGTGCCGAAGTTGTGATCCACCTTGCCCGTGTAGAAGTCCTGCGTCAGGACGTTCGAAGCGTTGTTGACGAAGTTGTTCGCCGGCGGGCTCGACAGGTCCCCTGGCTGGTTGGGCGCCGGATACCAGCTCACGAACTGCCGGCCCAGCGGATCGATCCGGCTCTGGGGAATGATGTTGTCGGGAAAGACCCCTCCGCTAGGGTCATTGAGCACTAGGCCGGCACGATTCGAGAAATCACCTCCGACTTCGGGCAGGTGGGGGACGTCGTCGCTCGAATAGGTCACGCCGTCCCGGCGTCGGCCGCCCTCGTAGTTGAAGAAATAAAAGGTTCTGTTCTTCGCGATGGGACCACCCGCGGACGCGCCGAAAATGTTGTAACGAAGCGGAGCCTTGCCGGGAGCGAAGAAGGTCCTGGTGTCGATAGCCTGGTTGCGGAAGAACTCGTAGGCCGCTCCGTGAAAGTCATTCGTCCCGGAGCGCGTAGTCATGACGATGAATCCGCCGCCGGCCCGGCCGTACTCAGCCGAGTAGTTGCTCTGTTCGGCCTTGAACTCCTGCAGCGATTCGGCCGGGGGGTTCAGACCGAGTTGGGCGATACCCAGAGACATGTTCTGAATCACCGTTCCGTCGAGAGTCCACATCTGGTTGCGAGACCGTCCGCCGGCCATCGAGAAGAATGGCAGCGCTTCCGCGCCGCCCTCATTGCGGTACGTAACGTTACCGAGTAGCCTCACGAGAGAGGCGCTTCGCCGGCTCGCGAGGGGCATGTTGAATACTGTGTCGCGCTCGATGAACTGACCGACCGTCGAACTCTCGGTTTCCAAGAGGGGTGCAGCCGCTTCCACTTCGATCGTCTCGGTCACGTCGCCGACCTGCATTTGTATGTCGACGCCACGAACGGTGCCGGTCTCCAGGACGATGCCCGACTGGCTGTAGGTCTTGAAGCCCTCGAACTCGCAGACCAGTTCGTACTGTCCGGCCGTGACGAACGGGAAGTTGTAGCTCCCCGACGTGTTGGTTTCGGCCACCATCGTGATACCGGTGTTGACGTTTGAGATCGTGACTTGCGCTCCCGGAATCACCGAGCCGGTGTCGTCGGTCACCGTCCCAGTCAGGCGCGTCTGGGTCTGGGCTCCCAGCGGGATGGATGCCAAGAGCAAGGCTGCTGCAAGAACACCGAGTGTCGGTTTCACTTTCATTGGGGTTGCCTCCTCGAGCAAACTCCAAGCGGCGCGCTCTTGACGCGCCGTGTGGCCGGATTCTAGCCCTCGCTTGGTCCGGGTGTCAAGGACTGGACTCTGCAGGCAGCGGTTCTAAATTTCCGAGGCGCAAGTGGGCTCTTAGCGTCTCACCGGGGT
>CAYWUV010000096.1:0-23524 GCA_964461235.1 uncultured Bryobacterales bacterium
CGGAAGACGCGGTGGTCGTTGCCGTCCCGGCCGGTGTTCGCCATTCCCGTCACGACGCCGAACCCGCTGCTCGCGACGTTCGAGTTCGGATTGTTGAAATGGGGCGTGTTGGAGATGTTGAATGCCTCGGCACGGAACTGGATGGTGAATCCCTCGGTTGGCTGGAATCTCCGGAAGATCCCCATGTCGACGTTGATCAGTCCGGGCCCGCGGAGTACGTTCGACCCACATGTGCCAAACCTCGGAGTGCCGCCAGCGTCCTCCGGGTCGGCGAATGTCGACACGTCCCACCAGCCGTCAGGGCTACCCAGCTTTCTCGGCGCCGCGAGGCAATCCGCATACTGACCAGACCCGACGCTGTTTAGCGATCCGTTCGGTGCAGTCGGTGTGGAAGGCCTCCCAGTGTAGAGCGCCGCCAGCGCATTGATCTGCCACCCCCCGAGAATGGCTGCGGCCGGACCGCTCTGCAGGAAGCTCTTTCCCCGGCCGAACGGCAACTGGTAGGTGTTGGAAACCACAAGGTTGTGCCGTCTGTCGTTGTTGAGCGGTCCGCGGTTCTTCCAGTAGTACTCCGGATGCCTCACGCGAGGTTGTGCAGTCGACGATTCGCCGGTGTAGCCCCGACCGTGCGCCCATGTGTAGGCGAGGTTGAAATTGTGGCCGGACCGGCTGCGCCGCACCACCTTGACTTGCAGGGCATCGTACATGGGCGTGCCGATGGAGCCCCAGAACAGGGTGTTCGCTGTCCGACCGTACAGTTGCCGCAGGCGTCTGCCCCGATTGCCCTGGCCAATCTCGCCCCAGTTCGCCTCGATGCGAGAGGACTGCCGGGTGGAACGGGTTGCAACATACGACGCCGTGCCGATCCACTCGCCCCATTGCTTTTCCAGGCTGAAGTTCCACGACTGAATGTAGCCGCGAACGAAGTTCTCGTCGGCAGTCGCCACGTTGGCCCGCAATGGCATCTCAATGCGTTCCTCGACTGGAACCGGCGGGATGTTGGGGAAACCCTGGTCGAGAGTCGTGGAATACGAGTATGAGTTTGGTGCAGGCAATGCTTGCGAGAACTGCGTAGGCAGGTTTCCGCGCAGATCCCGGCCAAGGTTGAACGGATTGTACGTCAGGCCGTAACCGGTCCGTACCACCAAGGTGTCCGTCGCACGCCAAGCGATGCCGACCCGCGGAGCGAACTGCTTCTTGCTCTGCGGAAGCCCGCAGTTCAGAGGCACAGACCCGATTCCGCACACATACATGATGTTCTCGTCGATATCGAAACGTTCCACTCCCCGATCAGGCCTGACAGGGAACGGATAGTACTCCCATCGCGTTCCGTAAGACAGGGTCAGGTCCGGCCGAACCTGCCAGCGATCGCGAATATAGAACGCGTACTGGCTGGAGCGCGTCTGCAGGTTCTTGCCGGTCAGGAAGTTCCGGGCGGCCTCGCGGGGCAGGCCGAGCATGAAGGATGCGATGGCGTTGTAATCGCTCGTCCTCGTGCCCGGGCGCCCGGTCGTGTTGTTGCGGAACCGGAACCCACCTGCCGGGGCGTCGCCACCGGGGAAGTTGGCGACTTCCTGGTTGATGTGCGTGAAGAAGATGTCGGTTCCGAACCGCACTTCGTGGTTCCGCTTCGTCCAGTTGCCGTTGGCCACGAATTGGTGCAGGTAGTCGTGCCCGATGAACGGCGACGTGGCCTGATAGCCCAAGTTGCCGAAGCCCGAATCGAAGCGCATGCGCGGCATGCCGCCATAGAAGCTCCCGGCTTCACCCGGCACGCCGTCTCCGTTCGTCCCGGGTATCCCGAGAACGTCGAGGCCGATCCTCTGTTGGAGGTTTCCCGCGAACGCGTTGCTGTCGACCAGAGTGGATCCGAAATAGGTGTCGAATACGAGACTCGGGGTGGCAACATACGTTGCTGAGAGGGTGCCGCTATAAGTCGGCCCGAACCCATTGTCGGTTCGGAAGTTCGTTGGATGCACCGAGATCCCTGACAGGTTGCCGAAGGCGGCAGGGTTCCATTGCGTGTAGTAGAAGAAGCTCAGGCGCGCGAACATGGTCCACTTGTCGGACAGATTGAAGTTGGCTTTGCTATCAATCTGGTGTCGGAGGAAGGAGTAGTTGATCCTCGCGAGCTTGTTGCGATTCAAGTTGAGCGCTCCGATTCCTTCCCGGTCGGGAAGGCTCCAGTCGGGATCATCTGCCAGGATGCGGCTGGCGCGGGCGACCCGGGACTCGGGAATCATGTTGTTCATGAACGGGGTTCGGTCGGCCTCGCTGCCGACTGGCGCAGACAACGGATCGAAGATCGGCCGGTCCGCCGGTGCCCCGGAGAAATCGCCGGCCCGCATGGCGGCGGTAGGTACCTTGATGAACCGCTGAGCGTTCGAGTTCTCGGACGTACGCTCGTAGCTGACGAAGAAGAATGCCTTGTTCTTCTTGATCGGGCCACCGATCGTCCCCCCGGCCTGGTTGTAGATGAACTTCGGCTTCGGGTTGCCCCGGTCGCTGAAGTACGGATAGGCCTGCAGTTGCTGATTGTTGTGGTACCAGAACCCGGACCCGTGGACCTCATTGGTGCCGCTCTTGATCTGCAGGTTGATGGCAGCCCCTCCCGCGAGACCTTGGTCGGCATCGAACGACCCGGTCGTGACGTTCACGACCTCGATCGACTCCAGGGCCGGATTGATGCCTGTCATATGAGTCAGGTTCGGGTTGTAGCTGGACGCGCCGTCGATCCGGACGTTGTTGTTGTTGTCAGCGGTGCCGTTGACGGTATAGCGGACCGCGCGGGTCGGGTTTGCGGGGACCGAGTGCGCGTTAGCGGGGGGCGAAAACCCGGGGACTGTCTGGAGCAGCATCTGGTAATTCCGCCCGAGCGGTACCGGCACGTTCTGGAGTTTCTCAGTGTCAACCTGACCGCGCACTTCGGCGTGGTCGGTCTGCAACCTTACGGAACTCGCACTGACCTCGACAACCTCAGTCACTTGCCCGATTTCCAGTTCGACATTGACACGCGTCGCGTCGGCGGCTCCGACGGAAACCCCCGTGGCGGTATACGTCCTGAAGCCGTCGGACGTCACTTCGATCCGGTACATTCCGGTGGCGACGGTGGGAAAATTGTAGGCACCGGAGGCGTTGGCCTCGCCGGAACGAGTCGCGCCGGTTCCCTCGTTGGTGATCGTAACTTGCGCACCCGGAATCACCGCTCCGGTCCCGTCGGTAACGTTTCCGACCAACGTTCCGTACAGAATCTGTGCCGAAAGCGGCTGCGTTCCCGGGCCAACAATCAACAAGGAGGCGACAAGGGTACTGATGGCCCATGCCGCAAGCGTCCTATAGTGCATCATTGGGTCCTCCTTTCCTGAACAGACCGGTAGGACCAGAGTCGTAGCAAGAACCCCAACCTACCCACGGTTTCGAGTTGCCCCGAATCCTCAGGGAGTTTAGAACGGGCGTAGAACCGACTGTGGAGACTAGCACTTAATATCACTTAATCTGTCGGTGTTGGATACAGGCTTTCCAGCCTGATTCGAGCATCCTGCGTCCGGAAGCTCCAGTTGATCTTCGGCTGCTGATTGTTCCGATCCTCTTCCCAAGCCGCGATCTCTTGCTGCATCCGCTCCAAGTCTGCAATGCGGCGGTTGAGGCATTGTCGGCAGAGGGCGCTGAGTTCAATCTCGGCCATGTTCAGCCAGCTGCCGTGTTTGGGCGTGTAGTGGATCTCGAGCCGTTCCGCCAGCCGCCGAGCCTTGGCGGGCGCGAAGGTCGCGTACGGGGACTCGATCCCGTGCGTGTTCCGATTATCCATGACCCAGACCACGCGCTCGGCTTGCGGGTAGCGCTCCTCCAGCATGTCGGCGATCCACTGCGCCCAGCCCCGCCGCGTGCGCCGCTCGCCGGCTTCGACAGGACGCCGACCGCTCAACGGCTCCACTTCCAAAAAGATCTGTGCCACGCCGTTGCGCACGTATTCGTGCTCCACGCGCTGCGGCTGGCCCGCTGCTGTCGGCAGCGCCTCGCACACCTCGCCGATGAGTTGCTTGTTCGTTGCGTCCCTGCAAATCACTGGCCGGAGCGGATCATACGGGCGGGCATAAACCTCCAAGACATCCTCCATGCGGGCCACAAAGGCGGCGTTGGCCTTCGGCGGGATGCGCCAGTATTGCTTCAGGTGAGGCTGCAGTTCGTTTTTTTTAGCGCGCGCTGGATCGTCATTAGCGACACCGATTCGGCCCAGCCCAGTTCGACCACTTTGTCGGCCAGCAGGCGCAAAGTCCAGCGTTCGCGCCCCTCCGGAGCTTCCGAACAGGCCAGCGCTACCAAGCGCGCCTGCGCGGCCGCATCGAAGACGGCCTTGCGCGGCGGCTGTGTGCGCTGCTTGCGCTCCAGGGCGGCTTCCAGCCCCTGCTCGACAAAGCGCTGTTTCAAGCGCTCCAGCGTGCGCGCGGAAACCCCCAGAGCTTCCGAGACGCGCGCCACGGACCAGCCGGGGCCATCCGGTCCGCGGTCACACAGCAACAAGGCGCGGGCGTAGAGAAAGCGCTTGCCGGTGGTTTTGGTGGCGGCCCGGGTCAAGGCCGTCAATTCCTTGCGTTCCTCTGCCGTGAGAGTGACGCGATAGCGTGGTGCTGCCATGAGAACCCCTCCTTCAAGTTCTCATTCAGCATACATCAATGCGACAAAGTATGAGTTATTATATACTAGCACCGAACGATCCGCAGGTCCACCTGAGTTGTGAATCCCCGGCTAGGACCCAACAAGGTCGGATTGCTCCCAAGCGAGGGGCCAGCGGGGGCGCAAAACTCCCGCTCAGGTGCTTGCGTCGGGTACCAGTCGGCCTCCGGGTGGGAATCGACGAGCACTGGCTAGTGCCTATGGCACCTCACCACTGTGTCGGGCGACGCCATTCTCTGAGGGGAACGACTTCCTCTGGATTGGGAAGCGACCCTACTCGTATCCATGCCCGGGGTAGTGACCCGGAGGGTGCAGGTAGGCAATCGCACCGCCCGTATCCTCAAGAGGCCACCAGGGCACTCCCCGGGACTGCGGCCTCAGAACTGTAGTCGCAGAGCCAGTTGGAGTTGCCTCGGAGCGGTGGCTTGGCTGACAACTCGACCGAAGTTCGGATTGCCGAAGACCGTGTTGGGAGCGCCGAACACGGGATGATTGAACACGTTGAACGCTTCGGCCCGGAACTGGACCTTCCAGCGCTCGCGGTACCGGAAGTTCTTGAACACGGAGAAGTCCAAGGCTTCGACGAAGTCGGACCGCAGCGTGGGGTGAACCCGACCGACGTTACCAAAGGTGAACTGCTCAGGTCTCACGAACTGCTCCGTGTCGAACCAGCGCCTCAAGGTCTTTCCCGAGCCCAGTGCGGCGCTTCGCCCCGTGGAGTTCGGACGCTGGCCGCCCCCGAACGAACGGCTGGTGTTCTGATTGATTCGCATGCGAAGAGGGAGTCCGCTATTCAGGGTCCCGATTCCGTTGATCTGCCACTGGCCCAGAACGGCGTCCAGCGCCTTGCTCCAGTTGGCCCCGAACCGCTTGCCGCGGCCGAACGGCAGTTCGTATGTGAAGTTCGTGACGAGCCGATGCGTCTGGTTATAGACGGAAACGGAGCGGTCGCAGTGCCTGCAATACGCATTGGATTCGTTGGACCCCAGCCACACGTCGTCTCCGCCATCTGAAATGGTCTTGGCAAACGTGTAGGCGACCATGAAGCTCGTGCCCGCGGCGAAACGCTGCTCGAGTTTGGTCTGGAACGAATGATAGTTTGAGTTGCCCCAGCCTTGCCTGGGCAGCCTTGCACCGGGGTATTGCGGGAACGGCGTGAGCAACTGCCCGCGCTGCACCCTCGGCTGCGCCATCACGCCCGTGGTAATGATCCCGTAGAACGGATTGTCAACGAGTTGCAGCAGGTTGTTGTCGGCCGAGATCAGGTCCGGGTGCAGTTGGTCCACTTGCCAGTCCAGCGGCAAATGGGTTCCCTTGCTACCCGCGTAGGCGGCTTCCCAGAGGAGATTCGATCCCAGCGACCGTTGGATGGTGAAGTTCCACTGTTGGTTGTAGGGAACCGGCATGCTGTCCGGGAAGGGGGCCTGAGAAACCGGTTGACCCAAGGCTGCTGCGACACCGTTGGAATCTCCCTCGGCGAAGTTGATCCCGTCGGGGAACGGATCACTCATGTTGAGGAAGGGAGTGACTCCGTCCAAGGTTGCCAGCCACTGGGTACTGGCGTTGAAAACGGTTCCCGAACCGAGACGACCGGCGGCTCCGTAGATCGCTGCATCGAAGAAGACCCAGTAGCCCCCTCGGATCAGGGTTTTCTCGGTAGCCTGATAGGCGAAGCCGAACCGAGGGTTGAGGTTCGCCCATTGCGTTGGGTGCAGCCTGTTGCTGGCCATGCCCTTCCCGGGAAACAGGTAGCCTCCCCGCACCTCGAAGCCCACGTCATCGCTGACCGGGTTCCTCACGACCGGGTCGAATACCGTGATTCGGTCGTACCGCTCCGTTTTCCCAGTCTCGACGTCCCAGCGCAATCCAAGATTGAGAGTCAGTCGGCGATTGACCTTGTAGTCGTCCTGGAAGTACAGGCCCAAGTAACGGTTCGCGCTGGCGGGCCGGTTGTTATGGGTCAGTGCGCCGGCTGCGCCCGTGCCCAGGATGAATGAGGCCAGACCGTGGCCCGCACGCCCACTCGGCCGCCTCGGGTCCGGTCCTTGGGTCATGGCGCGGTTGAACGTGAAGACCGGGTTGTAGACGCGCTGGCTGTAGTTCACGAAATTGAATCGAACGTCTCCCCCGAACTTGAGGTTGTGACGCCCTTGCACGCGTGTGAGGTTGGCGAGCAGGGTGTGCACCATGATGGAAGACTTGTAGTTCAAGTGATGCTGGGCGGCGGGAGCCGTAAAGTCTTGCACGTTGTATCGAGGGAACATCAAGACGTCGGCCCCCTCCTCCATGTATTCCGGATAGCCCAGAGTCGAAGGCCGGAATCCCAGATGCCCCACTTCCCGGTCGAGGATGGATCGACCGACGCCCCATCGCAAGTTCAACACGGTCCGCGCGTTGATCGTGTTCGTGTAGTCAATCGCAGCATTCTGCTGACGGCTGTAAATGCTGACGCAGTCCGGATTGGGGCAAGCCGGATTGTCCGGCCACGTTTGCGGCGTGTCGTTCGTATGGCCGAAGTAGTTGTAGCGAACGAACAGGCGCTGCCTATCGGTGAGATTGAAGTCCGTCTTCGTGGTGAGGCGATTCGCGTCGTTCGGCCGGGAGAACTGGGAGACCCAATTGAACTGATTGGTGTACTGGTTCCCCGCCTCGTTGGGTTCCGGATAGTAGTCAAGGATGTTGCGCGAGATGGGATCGCGCATGCTCTCCGGAATCCTGTTGTTGGGGAACGGATCGCGGATGAACCGGCCGGGTGCCGACGGATCCGGCTGCGTCGTAAAGGGGTTGTGAATCACGCGCAACGCGCCCCCGGCGTTGCGCGACTCTGAGAAATCCCCCTGGTGCTGCAGTGCCGTCGGAACTGTGAGCCGGCGCAACGTCGCAGCCCGAGCGTACCGTGATTCCAGGTTCAAGAAGTAGAAGGCCTTATCGGAGACTATCGGGCCGCCGATGCTGCCACCGGTGTCGTGACGCTTGAACTCGCCTAATGCGCGGCCCGCCGCATTGGCAAAGAAGTTGTTCGCATCCATGGAACTATCGCGCGTATACCAGAATGCTGTCCCATGTATGTCGTTCGTGCCGGACTTGGTTGCGAGGGTGACTACGCCTCCACCAGTGCGGCCATATTCGGCGGCGAAGCCATTGGTCTGCACCCTGAACTCCTGGATGCCGTCGGCCGACGGAACGCCGGTGGCAAACTGCCGCCCCTCGGCAATGCCGTTGGAATTGACCGAGACGCCGTCCAGCATGATGGCGTTGGAGGATTCGCGCCCGCCATTCGCGATGAACCGGCCCTGCACGTGGAAAGCCTCTCCAATGCCGCCGGTGGAGGAGGTAGGGACGCTGGCATAGACTCCCGCGGTCAGCAAGGCTAGTGCGAACACGTTGCGTCCGTTCAATGGGAGATCGAGAATCTTCTTGTTTTCGATGACGGCGCTCAACGTGGAGGTACCCGTCTCGAGTTCGAGAAGGTTCGCCGTTACCGAGACCGATTCGGTTACAGCACCCAGTTCGAGAATGATGTCCGCCGAGACCTTCTCCTGTGTCGAAACGATGATGGCTCCCAGTTCATAGCGACGAAACCCGGCAGCCTCCGCCAAGAGACTGTAGGTTCCAGGAGGCAGCTGGGTGACAACGTAGAAGCCCTGCTCGTTCGACGAAGTACTGAACGTCGTGTTGCGACCGATGTCCGTGACATCGATCGCTACATCCGGCACGGAAGCCCCGGTCTGGTCCGTTACCAGGCCGGATATCGAGCCGAGCGAGGTCTGCCCTGAAGCAGCGGGAACCAGGATCGCGGCTACCGCAACAACCAACAGCAACCGAAGCGCCTTCAAACGCATGGCAATTCCCTCCTTGCGTGGATTCCGAAATCCGGCTTGAACGTATCGCGGATACACGTCTTCGTCAATGGACTCTTGACCGGAATCCTTCGCATTTCCTGAATTCTTGGCCAATGGATGTCGCCATTTCGAGGTAGAGGCCGAATTCCTTGGCCAGCACGCCATTCCGGATCGGTCAGGGACGGCAGGGCCCTTGCGTAGAGCCTTTGGAATTCCCGGCGCGGGCGACGCAGAGGCGACGCGGCAATTCCATGTCTTCGTCGAGCTGATCCATGCAAGGAGCCGGATGACTTGCGGGACCCACGTCGCTCGCGGAGTGGGAGCGGGCTGAGCCCGAATTTTATTGCGCGCGTCAGTCGGCGTACGCCCACCAACCGCGCAAGCAAGCACACAGCGGACGTGCCCAGCCTGTCCCTGGGACAGAACCATCAGGCCGTGCGCTAGACATCTCAAGGCGGCACGGCAGGCCAAGCCAACGCTGGTACGGCGATGTATTCGGGCCACGCCGTTAGAACGTTGCGATCGGGTTCAAGGGGGACCCAGTGCCACCGACCACCCGCAACGGCGACGCAGTCAGGAGAAACTCCCAGCGGCCCTGTCGAGCGGCCTCCTCGCCGACGGCCTCCAGATCCAAGTTGTCGAATATGGGCGTTCCCATTGCGACTAGAACCAGTTGGTGAATCGGCAATTGGGCACCCTCGACTCCTGAGGGAATCACATCCGACGCCGCATCGCTGCCGAGGATGGCAACATCCCGCCGGCGGAGCCACTCGGCACAGGAGGCGTGCAGTCCGGCGGCTTGCTCATCGATCTTCCAAGGGCCCTCGGCTTCCCTCCGCTTCCAACGTCCCGTATGAATCAGCACGGCATCGCCGCTTCCAACCTCCAGCCCCGTAGTCTGCTCCCACGCCTCCAGGTCTTTCGGGTAGATCGGTGTCCCCGGCTCGAGATAGGGCACGCCCTTGAGGCGGGGAATGTCCATCAGCATGCCGCGGGTGAAGATGCCGTCCTTCATGTGATCGATGGAGTACTTCCGGGCTCCCTCTTCGGTGACCTCGTCCTTCGAATGGCCGTTGAACATGGTCCCGTTGTGGAACATGTGGCAGATCGCGTCCAGATGAGTGGTTCCGAAACCGTGATACAGCACGCTGAATCGGTCCACGCAAAACGGAAACTCCGGAGTGGCATCGAGTCCGGTCGTCGTTATTTCCAGAACGAACGGCGAGGGGTTGTCCAACGCCTGCTCGGTCAGCGCATCATGGGCCAACGACACCGAGGCACCCGCTCGCACTAGGGCGGCTGCACTGACGCGCTTTTCAGGAGTGATCAGGTTGACAGTGCCCAACGCGTCGGCTTCGCCCCATCTCCCCCAGTTCGAGAGATCCGTCATCCACCGCTCGACCGTCTCCTTGGTCACCGACTGCGACGCCTCGCCCACCGACTCAACTGGCACCGCTACTGCTTCGGGCTCAGCGGAGGAATCGCTCTTGGGCCGACACGTCGAGAGTCCCAGCAAGACGACCAAGCCCAAAAAACCGATCGAGTAACTGTTCGTGAAGTGCATGTGCTCCTCCCTTCGGAGTTCGACGATAGTCTGGCAGACATGGGGTGGAGAGTGAGTCATTACTCTCAAGTCGAGTCTTGATCCAATATGCAGTTCCGGGATGTCATGTCATCTCGTTAGCCCCGACCAAGGCATCGGCGGCAATCCGAGCCCTGTCCTTCCACTTGTGCATCTCGTCCAGGTGGAAACACTGGTGTGTTTGCGGACGTGAATATCGATTGGCACCAGCCAAACTGAACAGTCACGTGCGGCTGGTCCGACTCGTTTCGATGTAGCGGACGATTCCTTCGAGATCACAGACCAGCCTCGATCCACCGTCTATGGATTCTCCCCTGCGACACACGAGGAACCGCCTGTCCGCCCCAATCAACTCGGCGTTTGCATCGAGCCTCTTGAGGTCCGATAGCCTTGGTCTAGAGGTGAGCTTCGCTTCGATTGCCCACAGTTCCGTGCCAACCTCAACGACGAGATCAATCTCTCGCTGGTCAGTGGTGCGGAGATAACTCGCATGGAAAGGCAGACTTGCGTGCTGAAGAGCCGCGATGACCTGCTCGACAACGTAGCCCTCCCAACTTGTCCCGACCCATGGCTGGTGGAGCAGTGCGTCCTCCTCGGCGACTTGCCTTCGCGCGTGCAGAAGGCCTGTGTCACGCCAGTACAGCTTAGGGCGCTTAACAAGGCGCTTCCGTAGGTTTGCATGGTAGGCCGGCAACCGTCGGACGAGAAAGGTGCCCTCCAAGTAATCCACATAACGGTTGATCGTGTGGTACGAGAGCCCCATGCTCTTGCCGATCTGGCTCGCATTCCATTCCTGGCCGTGCGCGGCAGCAAGCATGCGGATGAGCCGGACCGTCGCCGGCGCACCGATTCGCATGCCCCAACCCGGCAAGTCACGGTGAACCAGCAAGTCGAGGTAGTCGAGTTGCCATTCGGGGAATCCCTTGCCGGTCAGCACGCCGCCGTCCGCGAATCCGCCCACGAGCCAATGCCGGTCACGAACTACTGATTCACTCAGTTCCGACGCGGCGAACGGAGTCAGTTCCACCAAGGAGAGCCTCCCGGCAAGAGACTCGGAGACCTGAGTCATGAGAGACGGAGAGACGGAACCCAAGAGGAGGAAGCGCCCGTTACGCTTACGGTCTTGATCGATCGCACCGCGCAGGCGGGGGAAAATGTCCGGCCATACTTGTGCCTCATCGAGAATGAGAAGGTCGGGTCCTCCGACCAGACGATCCCACTCGATATCGATGCGGAGCCGGTCTTGCTCCTGCTCCAAGTCGAAGTAGCGGCCTCCAAGCGAAGTCGCCAGTGTTGTCTTTCCGCTCTGACGGGGTCCAATTAACGCTACGGCGGGGTAGTCAGCGAGGCGGCGGCAGACGACATCCGTGATCTTTCTTGGAATCAGGTCTTGCAAAATAGAAATCAGATTCTATTTTGCAAGACCTGATCTACGCAGGTCAATCGAAGTTCCGAAACATCCGGCCCGAAACACTCTCAGTGGTTTCGCACGACCGCGGACAAATCCACCCCCTCCCCACCGGCCGTGACGACGCGTGGCGGACTCCGTACTGTGCCTGAGCGGGGCTCAGGGGAGTGTGGCGCCAGCCCGAGTTGGGAGGAACCGCGGATTCTGGCTTGAGGGAGGGTATCCGGGGAGGCCTCAAAAGTGAAGGATGGCCTGCCCGAGCCCAACAGACCATGGGGGTGCGCACCGATGTACGCGGGGGCCAATCTGCCAAGCTCCCGCCTGTCGTCCATACCGGAAGCAGCGGTTTCAGCCTGATTGATCCTTGGCCGAACGGGGGGCGGACTGGTCTGAATTGGTCCGTTCCTATGAAACGGAGCGCGCACGCGCGAAAGCACAACAAAAAAACGGTTCACAGGAAGTGATGGCGCGCTACCACCACGGCTGTCTGGTAGTAGCCCGGGCCGGGCGGGAACTGCTCCTTGAACGGCAGGATGATGCGATGCCGGCGAAGGTCGTAGCAAGCCCGGTTCTTGTCGGCGTGCTCGACCGCCGCCCCAGACTCCTTCAGGACTCTCTCCGCCTGCTCGATCAGGTCCCAACCGTGCAGCCCTGCCCGCGGCTCGCGCCGCGGCGGCCTGTTGCACTGCTCGGCGTTGAAGACGGTGTAGGGGCAGGACCGCGGACGGTCGGGCGGGCCGACGGCTGCCTGGAGTTCGAGCGGGACGCGCTGGCTCGGGAGCTGGGCAAGAGCCGCTCGAGCCTGGGACGCTGCCTGCGCGAACTGGCGGCGAAGGGGATCTGCGAGGTGGAGGGGGCCCCCAACCAGCATCGCCGCTCGCGGCTGCGGATCCGCGCCGAGTACTGGCCGTATGAAGTGGCGGGGGAGCCGGCCGGGCGGCCGGCCGAAGACGTCGGCGCGTATGTCGCGGAGGTGCGGCGGGCCGGGGTGTATGGAGGACCATTGCGGGCCAGCCGACGAAAGCTTGGCGGCCGACTGGCAACGAGCGGGCGTGTCGCTGGAGACGGTGCGACGGCGATTCTACCGGGCAGCGTGAGGAAGTCGATGAGCCTGCTGGATCGCCCGGGCGAGGAGCCGATCCGCAGCCTGCGTTACTGTGCCGGTCTGGTGGAAGAAGTCGGCCGGGATCGGCTGCCAACTGGTTATTGGAAGCACTTGGCGATCAATCTCGAGCGCTGCGAACGGACCCTGCAAAAGCGGACCGAGTGAGCCCGCGGTTGTGCCTGGCCAGATTTGACACAGCCAAGCCGCGCCGCCTGCCTCCCACCCGGAATCGAGACGGCCAGCAGAGAGAAGGATGATGATGATGATTGACACTGGCAGGGTATTGCGCCATCGAGGAGCCACCCTCAGCGGAGCAGTCTCACCTACCGCACCTCAATCTGTCCACGAGACTGTAGGCCACCCCATCTGCTGCAGGCGCTCGGGGTCCTCGCAGTTGAGGATGCCGTTGTCGAGGGCCTCGAAGCCGATGCCCTCCTTCGCCAGTTGGCGCTTGACGTACTCGTGCCCGTTCAGGAAGAGCTTCGCGTTGTACGGAGAATACGAGCAGAACTTGAGGAAGAACGGGCCGAAGTCGTCGTCGACGGCATAGAAGTAGTAGGCGTCGGGCAGGGCGGTGGAGAACGCCAGCGAGGGGGAGCGGCTGCCGATGTCGGGATCGACCTGCGCCCGGGTGCGTAGCGCGCGGGCCTTCTCCTGCGCCTTACCGATGTAGAGCACACCCTCGCCGCCGGGCCAGTCCTTCGGCCGGAACTGCCACGGCTAGCGGCTCGGAACTGCGGCCTCACGCTGGAACAGCCTCTGGAGTTCAGGCCTTTCCTCTGGCTGGCGAAACGGATTCCTCGGCAGGCGCTCGCGCCGTTCCGCAGACTCGGACTCTCGTCCGGTCACCTTCTCCCGGGTGCGCTCCAGCAGGTAGTCGCTCATCACCGGCGCGGCCTGCGCGACGAACAGCACCAGCAGTTCCTCGTCGGCGGGCGTTAACGGCTGGTCGCCGTCCTTCTCGCCCAGGAAGAAGGTGCCGACGTGGACGTCGCGATGGCGCCTCGGCGTGCACTGCATCGTCTTGGACCGGATCAGGCCGGTGGGGAGGCCCAGTTCTCGGATGCAGGCCGGCAGGGCCGCCACGCGTAACGGCTCGGACAGGTTCCGGAAGTGCTCGAAGAGATCGCGGCCCCGGAAACTTGTTCGGCACCCGCAGGGCGTATAGCAGCCACAAGCCGGAAACCGAGCGGCACGTCCAGGCAGACGATGCACGGCGGCTGCGGATTGCTGCGGGACGTCGCAACACGCGGGCGGCTAGTCGCCCGCGGACTCCGAGGCCTCGGCCGGACGGAACAGGCCGGATCCCTCAATGAGGCCCTCGAGTCGTGCCACACGCTCGCCCAGCGCCTGCAGCTCGGTGCGGAGCGCCCTGATTTCGCCGCGGAGCCAGCCGCCGATGGTCAGGATCAAGCCGCCGAGCCCGACCAGCAGGGCCGCGCCCACACCGAGGATGCCGATCAGCTCCGCGCTCACGCCCTCAGCCTAGGCGATCCCCTTCCCGGCATCTGCCACACCAGATGCTGGGAATCGGCAGACCGCTCCGGCGGCACGTAGACCCATCATCATCGAGCTGACCTCCGCCCACAGCTCCTCGCGCGCGCATTGTGGGGAGGCGGCACCTCCTCGGATCCCCTGCGTCAGGGCTTCCCGGTTGAGTCGGTCCCCGTGCCCCGTCCAGTGCCCGAGCTCGTGCAGGGCCGTCTGATAGTAGGTCGGCTGGTGGGTCCGGACGAGATGGTTCCAGCGCGCTTCCTCGTCAGAACGGACCGGGCGCACCCGGATTGCGCGCAAAGGGATCGGGTCGGCACCCATCAACTGACATGTCGCACACTCGGATGGCGTTTGTCCGGTCCCGTCGCGTACTGTTCAGTGATCCTATTCGCAATGCAAGCTAAGCAGGGCCTTTACCGTTCTCACTCACCGTCCCTACGAATCGACTCTTAAAAAGCCCTGGGCAAGCAGTAGGTCGACTCCATACGTGTCACAGATCATTCAAGCGAGACCCGCATGAGGTCCACCGCGCGGAACAGCATGAACAGGCGATCAACAAATGTGTGATGGACCGAGTGTTGCAGAAGCGACCGGAGCGCCGGTCCAGGCAGAACAGGGGGCGCCCTCAGCTGCATTCATTCCCCGCAGCACTTGGCCGGCCGGACCGTCGACGCCTCTTCCGATCAGAGGCCGTCTGTGTCGAGCCGCTTACCGGATTGGCAGTTCAGCCGGCCGCATCGCGACGCACCGATTGGCGGCGGGTTGCTCCCCTCCGAGGTGTTCACCCTGACTCAGACCGAGCGTTCACAAATACCCGGAACAGGTGCTCACAATAATCCGGATTGGGTGTTAGCATTCACCGGAATCCGCACCTGCCGTTCCCTCAAACTGCCGGCAATCAGGAATCCGAGATGCCACTACAAACCAGTTTCTTCATCCATACGAAACAATTACGTGATATCTTCGGTATATATGGGAATGGAGACCGTATATGTTCATTTTATTTTTGTCATTTCTTCGCTTCACTGGTCGTTCGCTGGCCTTCGGAGCGATTCTGGGGTTCCTAGCGGCTGTGTGGCACTCAAGCAGCGGCGTATTCGATTCGATGCGCGCAACCCACCAAGCCAAGACAGGCGAGGAATTCGCGGAAGATGCCGCACTGAGCCACAGGGGGTCGCGGCACGAGGTGATGGCACAGCGGGACCAAGCCGCCACGGCCGCGGCATTCCTAGAATTCCGGCAGAAGGCCTCAGAGTTCTGGAGGGAGCGATACCACGATGCGCTCGCTTCGGCCGAACGGCGGATCGAACAGGAAGCGGAGCAAGCTCTCGAGGTGGCGAGAACGATGAATACGGCTGCGCGGCTATCGTCTGCGCGAGTCGCCCGGGAAACGAATGCGCGCCACTACACCGAAGCCATCCGTGTGGCCAAGGAAGCAGCGGCAGAAAATGCGAAGGTCGCCACCCGGATTGCCCGGCATCGAGAAGCCGGTGCCGGAATCGCCGCCAGGATGGCTGCCGAGTGATCGGCCGCATAGGAGAGCGGCGCAAGACTGATCGTCCAGGAAGCGGAGCGGACGGACCGGCACGTCTCAGCGGCACCGCCCCTCGGTCAGACGGGAGTCAACCGACGCATCATTGCCCCTCGAGCGGAGGGGGGCGCGGCCCCCTGAATCGCACAATTACGGGTGAACGGAGGAGGGCTGAGGCGAAAACCTACCGGGATCGTCTGGGCTTCCAGTTGGGATGAGAAACATGCTCACGCCCCATGATCGCCTCGATCTCCTTTACGACGTCGGGGTAGTTCCGCGCGACGTTGTACTTCTCGCTGGGGTCCCTCGACACGTCGTAGAGTTCGATCCCACCCGTGAGCATGGGCTTGCGAACTCCCTTCCACTCGCGCATTCGAACCGCTTGGGAGGATCCGCCCTCGTAGAACTCCCAGTACAGGAAGTCGTGGGCAACCTGCTCTCCAGGCCCGCCAGTCAGTGTCGGGGCGAAACTGATCGAATCGATGTTGGCGGGCAAGTCCGCACCGGCAAGGTCGGCAACTGTCGCCATCAAGTCCCCGAAGTAGCCGATGTGTGGAGACACCCGGCCCGGCTGTATCGTCCCCGGCCACCACGCGAGGAACGGCACACGGATACCGCCTTCGTAGAGGGCCCTCTTGATGCCCCGAAGCTCCCCGGATGGGTGGAACTTCAGCAGGTCGTGGTTGGACTCGTTGTGGGGCCCGTTGTCCGACGAGAACATCACGAGCGTTTTCTTGTCGACTCCCAGATCGGCGAGGCGGTCCAGCAGCACACCCACATCGCGGTCCATGCGAGTGATCATCGCCGCTTGGCCCTTGTCGGGATTCGGCCAGTCCTCGTGTTCGTAGATCCCGTACTCGGGTACTTCGGCACCGTCTCTCGTGGCCCGAGTGCCTTCGTTATTTGCATGCGGAATCGTCAGCGCGAGGTACAGGAAGAACGGCGAGTCCTTCTGGCCCTCGATCCACTTCAAGGCCTCGCGCATGATCACGTCGTGGGAGTATTCATTGCGTTCCGTCGCCCATCCCCCTGCAAAACCTCCGTAGACTCGGTCGACCCGCTCAACCTTGTTGCGCAACGACACCTTCTCGAGGTTCCGCCAAAGAAACTCCGGATAGTAATTGTGAGCGTGCACCTGGTTGAGATATCCGAAGAATTCGTCGAATCCCTGCTTCAGCGGATGCCCCTCCAGGCCCACTTCGCCCAAACCCCACTTTCCGAACAGCGCGGTGGAGTAACCGGCTGACTTGAGAACCTCCGCTACGGTCAGGTCTTCGTCCCGAAGGGACTGGGCGGTCATGTCGGGTCCGGGAGCATTGCCCCGGACGTGCGTGTGACCCATGTGCTGGCCCGTCATCAGGACACTGCGCGACGGTGCGCAGACCGTGGCTCCGGCGTAGAACTGTGTGAACCGGATACCCTCCACAGCCATCCTGTCCAGCCGCGGCGTGCGGATCACCTGTTGCCCGTACGACCCGAGATCCCCGTATCCAAGGTCATCGGCGAGGATGAATATGACGTTTGGGGGCTCGGCAGCCAAACTGGTACCGGCTGCCGTGCTGAACAGGATCGCGACTAAGGCGAACCTGAGGCTGATTCGGTTCATCAAGATCTCCAAGCTATCCGATTCTAGCTGGTGCTCCGGCGTGGTCCCCATTGCGTCGCCTCAAGAAACGCCAGCAAGTCCGCAAGCTCGCCTCGTGTGATCTGGTCGGCCAGACCTGATGGCATGACGGATACCGTTCCTGGCCGGACCTCTTCAACCTCGGAACGCGCGACCCGGACCTGGTTGTCTGCATCGAGCGCAAGCAAGAGGTGCGTGTCGCTCTCCTCGATCACAACTCCGTTGAGACTCTCATCGGCCGTCACAACCACGACGGGCTCGTAACTTCGCACGAAACTGGCACTTGGATGGACGATCGCCTCCAGCAAGTCCCGTCTCTCTCGAATCTGGCCGATCCTCGTGAGGTCCGGACCGATCTTTCCGCCTTGGTAACCAATGGCATGGCAGGCGAGGCAGGCAGTGTCGCTTCGATTGAATACGGCTTGCCCCCTCACGATGTCCCCTTCCGGCAGCGATGCAAGGATGCTGTCAAGTTCCGCAGCCTGGTCGCCGAGTCCAGCCACTGCCCCCTCAAGCAGGGAGTCCACCTTTTCTCCGACGTCCGGGGGATAGCCGCTGGCTGCATCCAAGGCGATATCCGCACGGAGATTGGCCAGTCCGCTCGCTCGTGAGAGGCCATCCGCGAAGCGGCTTCCGACGTCACTCTCATCCGATTGCCCGAATGCCGCGACCAGTTGCGGCAATTCCATGGCTCCCGCCCGGGGCAGCAGCTCGGCCAGTGCCAGCAATTGGCTGCGGTCGAGCGGAACCTGGCCAAGCACCCTCGCAGCCGCAGCCCTCGCCTGAACTTCGTTCGACGGAAGCACATGGCTGGTGGCGAGGTCGAAGAGGGCGGGTTCGAGTTCGTTGACGGCTGGCGCGACGGCATCCAGCGCGCGGATCCGAATGGCCGGATCGGCGGAACCGTTCCGGGCCAACTCCAACAGGGCCTCATCCAATTCCGGCAGCCCGCTGTCGGGCCTTGGGAGCCGACGCGCCGCGAGCAATGCCTCGCTCTGCGTTCCGTCGCGTAGCAGAGCTGATGCAATGGCCCGCTCCCACCCTTCGGGAGGTTCTTCTACCGGGGCTGCAGCCATCGCTTCCAGTGCGATCCGGCAAGCAGCGGGACTGGCTCCACTCCGCGCCGTGGCGCCCAGCAGGGTCTGGACTTCGCGACTGGCCGAAAATCGGACGAGTTGCCTAACCAACGCAACGTCCGCGACGGCCCCGCTCCCCCTAAGGCGTTGTCCTAGGTAACCGGCGAGTCGTCCACCCCACTCCGGATGCCGGGATGCGATCCAATTGGCCGCCTCCGAGACCAGAGGCTCCGGCGAGCGCAGTAGGGGCAGGATCGTGTCCGGCCTCAGCGCTGACGGCTCCATCTGGTCCAGGGCGATGAGCGCGGCTCGACGGACACGGACGGACTCGGCGGAAAGACCCGCCCGCGTGGCACTGGGGTCTCCGATCTCGATCAGTGCGTATACGAGGGAATGCGTCAGTATTTCGCCCTCGGCGGTAGCCGTTGCGTCGAGCAGCGGGCTCACCGCGACGGGATCACGGATCCTGCCCAAGGCCTCAGCCGCCACACGCTTGATTGCATCCGACGGATCCGTGAGCATCCCGATCACCCCGCCGGTCGCCAAAGCGTCCCGGTGCAAGGCTACCGAATGCAATGCCGCTTGGCGAACGCTCGGAGAACCGTCCACTAGAGCCGTTCGCACCGCAGCGCGCGCCTCCGCAGTGTCGACTCGAGTCAGCGCCCAAACCGCATTCCGACGAACATCCGCAGACCCGTGCTCGGAAACGGCTTCGCCTAGCGGTGGAACGGCGCCTTCGGAAGCCAGCGCGGCAATCGCACGCGTTCGGACAGCCGGCCGGGGGTCATCGAGGAGGCCGATCAGGCGCTCCGGGCCCAGTTCGGACCAAGGCAGGGACTTGCCATAGGGGTCCGAAGGTCCAGTCGCCCCCTTCTTCCTGACCCTGTAGATCGCACCGAGGACATCAGGCTTCGTCAACTGCGCGGTCGGGCAGCAGAGCTTGTACCAGCCGCCGGTGTCAACAACCAGAAGGCTGCCGTCGGCATCCTCCATGACATCTGTCGGATGGAAGTCCCGGCTTTCCGACACCAAGAAATCGGCGTCTTCGGTCTGGAAGGTGGCGCCAGTCGCCACGAGCCTGTGCGACGAGACCTTTCGGAGGTTAAAGGCGGTCACGAACAACCGCCCCCGGTAGTCTTCCCCGAACACGCCTGATTCATACTGGGCAAGGCCCACAGGTGCCGCGCCTCCCATCTCAGTCATTACGGATAGGTACCCGCCCGTCATTGGGTGGTTGTCGGTCACTCCATGGATCTTTCCGTACACGCCTCCGTAAACCGCGTGCACCATGCCGTCTCGCCGGCCGACCTCGGGGTGGATCAGAAAGGTCGACGTGAGCAGCCGCTCCCCTTCCGGCGTGAAGGCGACCTCCACCGGGTTGTCCATCCCTCCGGTCAGCACCGGTTCGACGGGGCCACCGGACCGGTGGCGCCGGAACACATGCGCTGCCTTTGTGACGAAGGGCTCTCTTCCCGGTCGATCGTAGGTTTGCTCCGCGAATGCCCCCTTGGTCCAGTAGATCCAGCCATCGAGCCCGAGATACGGGCCGTGGAGGTCATTAGCGCAGTTCGTGAGTGTCTTGGCATCGAACCACTCCTGCCTTTCGTCGGCGACGCCATCTCCGTTGGTGTCTGTCAGTTTCCAGATCGAGGGTGGGGCGGCCACGTAGACAGACCCGTCGTGCCAAAGGACACCTTCGGGAAACATCATCTTGTCCGCGAACACTGTCCGCTTGTCGTACACGCCATCGCCGTCTACGTCCTCCAGCCGGAGGATGCTGTGGGGCCGCTCTGCCAGCTGCTTCCGAACATCGTCATTGGACCCGGAAGATTCTGCGACGTACAGGTAGCCTTGGTCATCGACCGAGACAATCATCGGGCGCTCGACCAATGGGGGCCCCGCAGCTACCGACAGCTCGAAGCCGTCCGGGATCGAAATCTCATAGGCAGGGTCCGGCGCGAACAGGCCGCATCCGGACTGAAGTAGCGAGGCGGCGATGAGAAGCGGGATGCGAGTCTGCATGCGAAATCCGTACGAGTGACGCCATTCGGGAGCACAGATCACTGCCGGCGCGGCACTCGCTGGCCCCATGCTACAACCAGCGCGTGGACGGCCACTAGTGCGAGCCGGGAATTGCGAACGTGTCGGGCTGGCAGCACTACGGCTGATCGGCGTGGCACCGAGCAAGCGACCGATCGACCTCAAGGGCCACGTTCGGAATGGAAGGCGCAACCCTTATCGTCGAATCAACTAGGCTCGTGGGACGTTATGAATAAAAGACGAAAATCTCACAATCATCTATTGACTTTCTCGATTGCATTGACGAACATATAAGGAATAGCTTCCACTTGTTCCGCCACTAGGCCCAAGCCCCCCGGAGGAATCCATGCCCATCGATGCCGAACCTGCTGTTCTCACCCGCACAATTGCAATCTGTGCACTGGCCGTGCTGCTAATCGCCAAGATCTGTCGCGAATGCGGAATGGACGCACTTCGGAGCCGGCTCCATGCGCTTGAAGCCGAACTATTCGAGTTCGCCCGACTAGGGCAGTTAGAAACCAGCGACCCTGCCTACGCCATGCTCCGCGACAGTATCCGCAGCCTAGCCGGTTTCTCGTATAGGATCAGCCTCACTCGGTATTTGGGAGCGACCCTCTTCGGACGCGCCGAAACCGAGCCGGCGATCGTCGATTCCAGGGAGCGGAGCTGGGCAGAGGCCCTCGACCAGATTGAGAACGAATACGTCAGGAACCGCCTTGCGGGTCTCCGCGAGCGGCTTCTGGTAGAGGTGATCGGCTACCTTGCGCTGGGCGCCGTCCCGCTCGCGCCGAGGCTGTTCAGCGGATCCCTCCTGCCCACTGTGCCCAAACGACTGCGCCTGGCGGCCATCCGCAGAGCGAGCATCGTCGAAGCGCTGGCGGGCAGCGCGGATCAATGGCCGAGTCCAGCGTGGTCGAGCTGACGCAGACGCCAATCCCCCGCAATCGACGGTGAGCGCGCGCCCCCGGGGCGGGACTAGACTGTGGGGACACCACCCATGCTGTCGGTCCGTCGAGTCATCGTTCCCATCGCCACCACCCTCACTCTCTTCGCTCCTGCCGCAATCGGCCAGCAAGCCGAGAGCCGCCGCCCTGTCCGGAATGACGTGCACCAAGAGGGCACCGAACTATTGGTGTTCCGGCACCAGCGGCTCCACAAGGGCGGACACGAAGCCTACTTTCGCCTGAGTCATGACGGTGTTTGGCCTTGGTTCGAGAAAATCGGCAGCCGGATCGTGGGGCAGTGGAAGATGGTCCACCCAGACGGTTCGCCAGAAGACCCGCACTACGACCACGGGTATAGGCTGGCCCGCTACGCGAGCTACGCGCACTGGAAGGCGACCCGAAGGGGGCACCTGCTGCTTGGCGGGGACGGCCCCGACTACCATCGCAGCCGCGAGTCTCTGCAGGCGCGAAGCCATTACTCGTCCGGGTCGGACGGAGCGCACTTCCTCGAAGGCGTGACAGCCTCCACCCGGACGTATTTCATGCCTGCACTGGATGAGTCCTATGACCCTGCAGATTCCGGATCGGAGGACGGAGTCCGCGCAGTGAGGAACGACGTCAACTGGCCGGCCCCGGAGATCATTGCACTGGACCGCTGGAAGGTCCGAAAGGGAGAAGCCGAAGAGTTCGTCCGGCAAGGCGTCGAAAGCGTGTGGCCGTATCTCGAAAAGGTCGGAGCGCGAGTCGTCGGGCAGTGGAAAGCAGTCTACCCGGCTGAGAGCGGATTCCCGGAGAGCCCGGACTACGACGAGGTCTTCCTGATGGTCCGCTACGCCGGCTACGAGCACTGGAAGGCGGCGAGACCGGAGACAATCGCATTCATGGGAGGCGACGGACCGGATTTCGAATCGTACGAAGCGGCATTGGAGGCGCAGAAAGCGGTTACGCAAAGCAGTTCCCTGATCTTCCTTGAGGGATACATGTACCAGAGTCCTCCCAAGTTCCTGCCCGGACTGCGGGAGCGATACCGTGAGTCCGAGTGATCGAACCCATGCGAATCCGAATCCTCCGTCGGCACGGTGCCTTGCACCTTGACAAGGCCCGCTCACACGCCTCCAGAATGATCTCCATGCCACAGAAGCCTGTGAGTGTCATCGCGGTCGCAGCCTTGACTTGCGCATTCGCCAGTTCAATGGCTGCGGCACCTCCGAACGTCGTCTTCTTTCTCGCCGATGACCTCGGCTGGCGGGACCTAGGATGCTACGGCAGCCAGTTCTACGAAACCCCCAACCTCGACGCTCTGGCCGCATCAGGCGCGAGGTTCACACAGGCATACGCGGCGTGCCCAGTATGCTCGCCGACCCGGGCCAGCATCATGACGGGCAAGTATCCAGTGCGGATCCGCGTGACCGACTACATCAGCCCGTCGGGGGGCAACCAGCCCGAAGCATGGAATCGCAACACTAGAATGCTGCCCTCACCGTATTCGGACCGCATGCCACTGCAAGAAGTGACCATAGCCGAAGCGTTCAAGGAAGCTGGCTACGCCACGTTTTTCGGAGGGAAGTGGCACTTGGGACCGAAGGGCTACTGGCCCGAAGACCAGGGCTTCGACGTGAACAAGGGAGGGTGGGAGCACGGCGGTCCGTGGGGCGGCAAGAATTACTTCTCGCCCTACGAGAACCCCAGCCTGACCGATGGACCGGAAGGCGAGTATCTCCCGGAGCGACTAGCCAAGGAGACTGCGACCTTCATCTCAGAGCATCGTGATCAATCGTTCCTCGCCTACCTGTCGTTTTATTCGGTTCACACACCGCTCATGACGACCGAGGCGCTCGAGGCCAAGTACGCCGCCAAGGCCGAAAGACTCGCATTCGCCGGACCACGGTGGGTCCGGGAACAGTTCCGCGATGCACGCCAAGTCCAAGACCACGCAGTATATGGCGGCATGGTCGAGGCCCTGGACTCGGCGGTCGGGACCGTGCTGGGAGCGATTGACGACAACGGCCTTCGCGAACGAACCATTGTGGTCTTCATGTCCGACAACGGAGGCTTGAGCACGTCCGAGGGATCCCCAACGGCGAACCTGCCCCTGCGGGGCGGCAAGGGCTGGATGTACGAGGGCGGGATTCGCGAGCCGATGATCATACAATGGCATTCATTTCCAGGTAGAGTCTGGAAGTTGGAATCGCTGTGGGCGAAGT
>CAYWUV010000097.1:0-23354 GCA_964461235.1 uncultured Bryobacterales bacterium
TCGGGATCGCCGGAGGGGCCTTTGAACACCGTGACTACTCGAGATTCCGCATCGGCGTCTCGCCGCACCCGCACGCCGTTCGACTGCACGACATCGATTCCGACGGCCACGCGGACCTTCTGGTCGACGACCGGTCGCCCGAGTTCATTCGGCTTTTCCGGGGTCGCGGGGATGGCACATTCTCGGGGGCAACATCGATCGACGTCGGCGGCGACCCGTACCGGGGCATGAGTCTGGCCGATGTGACGGGTGACGGCCTTGCGGAGCTGATCACGCCGATCCGGACCACGTGGCTGTCCCTTGTCGCCAAGGAGGACGGCGGCTGTCAGCCGCTGGCAACCCTGCCCGCGCCCTTCGGCCCGTTCTCGGTCGTCGCGGCGAATCTGAATGGTGACGGTCGTCAGGGTGTGGCGGCCGCGTCCGGAGAAGGCGCGGGTTCGCTGGCGACCTGGCACGGGCTTGCCGACGGGTCGTCTCGCGCCGCCAGCCGATACGAGATCGCGAGCGGCCCGACGAAGAGCGCGGCAGCGGATCTGACGGGTGACGGCGGCGCCGACGTGCTGGTCGCGAGCTATGGCGTTGGGGAGGTTGCCGTGCTGGTTGGACTACTCCCGGAAGTCGTTGAACGCCCTCAACAGCTTCATGGTTGCATCGTACTCAAGCCGCCCTCCGTCGTACCTGACCTCGTACAGCCCCTGGAGGTTCGACGGCAGATCCACTCCTGACTCAACAAGTAGGATAAACCTCCTTCGGTACAACGCCATCGCGGCCCCGATTTCGATGAGGACATTGCTGTTCAGAATGTGGATTTCGTCGCCCTGCTGATTCAGCACGGCTTGTTCGGATCCCACGTGGATAATGGCAGCGCCACAGGTGCGCATCTCGTCCATTACCTTGTCGGGAACCGGCTTGGATACTGTCTCGTGTTCCATGGCAACCACTGGGATGAAGCCGCCAAACGTTAGGAGTTCCTTTAGTTGTCCTACCACTTCTCGATCTGACCCGTGCGTGATGAAGACGCGACTCGCTTTCTCAGGGTCTCTGGTAACAGCTTCCGGTTGTGGCGGATCCCACCCGGCGGATTCCTCAGGAATGGTCTCTATGGTCTGGACATCGGGTGCGGAAGCCTCAGGTGCTCGCGACTCGCGATCACCGTTGGGGGAGGGCGTGAGCGCACTTGAAGGACCGGATTGGAGGTCCACATAGGTGCTGCCCTTGATCTCCCGTAGGACGCCGACGGCCTCTGCGGTCGCGAGGATCAGCTGATAGGTAGCTCCTACCTTCGCATTTGGCACCCTCATGTCTTCGAGTACGTTCTTGGCGATCCTCTCGGACGGGAGCTGACTGCCGTCGTACCGCTCCAGGAATTCCCTCAGCACCCGCGGTTTCAGCGCAGCCTCGCGAAGAGCGACATGATCATCCCCTTCTTCCGTAGGCGCGACTACGCGACGGCCAAGGGCTGTCAGCTCGATGGCCTTCGCATTGTAGCCACCCTTCGTGAGTCCATATGCGATCGAGGATCCGCAGAGCGTCCGGAAATGGCTGGATGTCGGCTTCAATTCCATTGCCTGAGCAACCAACATTGGGCGTGCAGGCTGCTTACCGTGCTCTTTAGCGATTGCTTGCGCTACTCGCAGCGCTCTTTCCAAGCCGTGTGTCGGCACATCAGCTTGGCTGACTCGGGTTCGAGGCTTGCCAGGTTGCTTACCCATGACGTATTTCTCCTTTTGTCGATGATTTGGGTCGTGGTTGCCATGCAACCATACCATCTCGCAAACAATGTGTCGACACAGTATTGATTCGTCAACCGCGACCTCGATCCCGGAGTGGTTTCAGCACTCCGCGCGAGTGCATTGCCCAGGTTGGCGCCCGAGTCCATCCGGCTCTTCCGGGGTCGCGGGAATGGCACATTCTCGGGGGACAACGTCGATCGACGTCGACCCGTATCGGGGCATGAGTCTGACCGTCGTGACGGGTGACGGACCTGATCACGCCGAATCCCGACCACGTCGCCGTCCTTGTCGCCTGGGCCTAGGAGGACGGCGGCTTTAGGCCGCGGGCAATCCTGCCGGCGCCCTCCGGTCCGTTCTCGGTCATCGCGGCGGACCCGAATGGTGACGGTAGCCCCGAGGTGCTGGTGGCGAGCTACGCTGGTGGGGAAGTGGCCGTGCTGGTCGGAACGCCCCCGCTCCAGCGCATCAAGATGGTGGGCAGCCCTTGCGGCCTGGCGACGGGTGACTTCGATGGCGATGGGCAGGTGGACTTCGCTGTGGCGAACGACGCGGTGGACTACGTCAGTTTTTTCCTGACGAGGTAGGGTTGGCAACCCGATTGTTGTTGGACCTACGGGATTTCGTGAGCTGCGGTGTACATTAGACTCACACGCTACCGCTTGTGGTCGGCAGATCGTCGGGCAACAGTGTCCAAGCCCGTTAGACCATATCCAAAGGAGAGCGAGCTTTGCTAGAACAATGGCAAGCCCGGTCAATCGTCCCGAGTAATTTCGCCGCGGTATCGCGAGTGCAGGATCACGTTATATCACGACTTGACAACGAACGCGCGATTGTCCTCCAGATCCGCTTCGACGACTGTTCTGTTTCAGCGCGAGACTTGGCTGCATACCTCGCCTTGCTTGATGGCGCATTCGGGCGGACAGATCCGAGGGGCTTTCGAAGCTACTCCCTCCGGGTCGATGACCACCTTTCGATCAACCGTCTCCAATCCGCTTCGACCATCCTCGAGTTGCTCGCCAGGCTCGGGGACATAGAACTGTGGCGCATTGTCGTGGTCTACTTGGTAATGAGGACGGGCCCTTCAATCCTGACGGGGGAGGCTGCAAAGAACTGGGCGGAAGCTGTCAAGGCCCTCAGTGAGGTCGCCCAGGGGTGGCTAGATCGCCTCTCCCCCTCCGGCGTCCGTGCACTTCGGCGTCGCCAACGTTCCGCTATCCGAAGCATCATCCAAGCCGATCCGTTGTTTGAGGGGCTGTCTCGACCCGACGTGGACGTGTTGGTGCTTTTGGTTGAACAGGTGTTGGTGGCAGAGCGCAGCCACCTTCCCGCTGCCACCCGTTTTGACAAGGCTCATGTGATAGAAGTTGCGCTTCGCTCCCAACGGAGGCGCTCCGACGGGGACGGGGATGACGGTCCTAAGGGCTAGGGGGCTCTGGCTCGCCGCACCCAACACGCCGTCCGACTACACGACATCGACTCCGATGGCCATACGGACTCTCCGGTCGACGACCGGTCGCCCGAGTCCGTCCGGCTGTTCCGGGGTCGCGGGGATGGTACATTCTCGGGGGGATTTCTCTGACGAGGTGTGGTTCGCCAACGTGATGGTTGCTTGCGACTATATTGTCTCTCCCGTGTCTGGAATACGCGCCAAGCCCGATCAACCGAGTCTGTTCAATGGCCATCAATCCTGAGGACCTCCAGAGGCGGCTGTGTGACCAGCTCTGCGCGTCCGTCCGCGTGGAGCAGCGTCCCGATGGCGAGTTGATGCTCCAGGCAGATTTCGAGTTCCCCGACGGGGATCGCTACCCGATCTACCTGTCGGAAGCACCAGGGGGCGTCCGCCTGTCCGACAGGGGCGACACGCTGATGCGGATCAGTTACGACCACGATATCGACGCTTTCCTGGCAGGCAGCCGCGGGCAGCTTATCGAGCGCATTCTGGGTGAGGAAGAAGTGGATCAGGATCGAGGCGTGTTCCAGCTGGATGCGCCCATGGACCGTCTATCCGACGCCCTATTCCGGTACGGTCGCGCTCTGACCCGAATCTACGATCTCACGCTCCACTCGCGATCACGTGCGACCTCTACGTTCTACGACGACCTCGCGGACCTGCTCTTCCAGACGGCCGACGAGGAGCGGATCCAGCGCGATCACCTGCTTCCGGACTTTCCGAACGCCGAGGCATACCCGATCGACTATCGAATGGAGGGGAAGAGTGGCAGCCAGGTCTTTCTCTACGGCGTGCCGAATCGGGACAAGGCCCGCCTGACCACGATCATCCTGTCTCACTTTCACCGAAACCACCTCGACTTCGATTCGATCCTCGTCTTCAGCAACCAATCCGAAATCCCTCGAATGGACCTGGCCAGGCTTTCGGATGTGGGAGGGGACATGGTCTCGTCGCTCGCGTCGCGCGAGGATTTCCGGCGGAAGGTGGAGAGGCGGGTTGCATAGGGGCATGACCTCCAGCCTCTTGCCGATTGCGGCCGTCGCGGCGGTGCTGGCCGGATGCGAAACGTTCGCGGCCTCGGACCCGGATCCCGGCATCGAGGAATGGGCCGGCGCAACGTGGCCCGATGCCCCGGCCAACGCCATGGCGCGGACCACGACCTACCGCATGTGGATCACCGACAACGACGGTGCGATCGACGGCACCATCCAGACCGAGGCCACCGACACGACGCGCGAGACGGTTTCCGGCCATCGGCGCTCAGGCGACGAGATGACGCTACTATATGCCGTGGTCCGACTGCCTGCTCGACGGCGGAATCTCGGACGGCACGTGGACGGCTGACAAAACGTGCCGCAACGACACCACGGTGGTCGTGATGGTCAGCTTGCAGGATCGTGACCCGTCCTACCTGACAGAGATCCTCCGGACAGGTGGGATCAAGGGAACGCTCACACAGGCCGACGTGCCGCTGGCAGGGAAGGAACTTTGGCTTCAGGACGGCCCGAGCGTGGACGGCGTGTTTGACGAGATGGTCACGGATGCCAACGGGAAGTACTCAGTCCTCTTCCTGAAACCAGGCCGGTACAAGGTCTACGTGTCGTTCCTGGCGGTCGAAGACTGTGCGACGCGCGACTGGTACGTCGACGTGGTCGCCGGACAGTTCAAGACCGTGGACGTCAAGTGTTAGGTCCGCCAAGGCATAGTTGACATTAACTCCAACAGCCACGCGGACCTTCTGGTCGACGACCGGTCGCCCGAGTCCATCCGGCTGTTCCGGGGTCGCGGGATGGCACATTCTCGGGGGCGACATCGATCGACGTCGGCGGCGATCCGTACCGGGGCATGAGTCTGGCCGACGTGACGGGTGACGGCCTTGCGGACCTGATCACGCCGAATCCCGACCACGTGGCCGTCCTTGTCGCCGGGGAGGACGGCGGCTTTCGGCCGCAGGCAACCCTGCCGGCGCCGTTCGGCCCGTTCTCGGTCGTCGCGGCGGATCTGAATGGTGACGGTGGTCAGGATGTGCCGACCGCGTCCGGAGAAGGCGCGGGTTCACTGCGACCTAAGCGTCACCCCTCCCCGGAACGGCCCGCCAGTAAGCGCTCGAGCGTCCTGGAAACGTCTGAATCCGGTCCGGGAACAGAACCCGGCATAAACGGAATCGCACCCACCCCGTCGATTGTATCGCCAAGGCACTCTGGGGATTCCAGCCTGGTGCTCCCACCCGTACCAAAGCGGGTGCGGTCATAGAAGTAGAATTCTGTCCCCGGGAAGAGGATCCAGACGGAGTGCGCCTTCGGTATCGCGTCGCGGTAGGTGTGTAATGTGGACAGCGCCTCCCCGGAAATGAACTTCGCATCGAACAGATGCAGAACCGGATCGGGGCTCCCGGGCAAGTGCAGGGAGATGTCAGGTCGCATAGATGTCGAATAGCTGCCGTGCGACGCCGAGAAGGTCTGGTTGTATGTCAGCCGAATCCTGCCGGTGGCACGCGCCCATTCGAATACCTGATTCCAGCCGACCCACTCGTGGAACTCGTCGCTGGACGTCCTGGCATCTCGGCTGGGAGGGCCCACCAGGCTGGATATCGCATCGGCCAGGCAATAGTAGGTCCAGAGCTCGTACAACTGAGCTATGTCCTTAAGTTCCAACAGATTCCGCATCTCGTCAGCATCGATCGGAATACCGGGTGCGAGGCGCATGAGGGCAAAGTGCCGCAGGACGGCGCGATAGCCGCGTCGGCGTTGGAGCACAGTGGAAGAAAAGGGGATTTGCCTCAGTTTGCCCACTTCGGCCCACAGCGAATGACGGATCACGGGCGTCAGCGACGCCTCCATCGCATCGCAGTCCCGAACCAGGTTTCGCGCAAACGCCGAGTTCTTGCCCCTCACCGCGGCCCGGGTCCGATCGATAACGGTTCGGGCTTGGGCGATGAACGCCTTCACGAAGCGGTTCTCAGGGGTGTCCACGGTGGTTCGCAACGTACGTTCCGACACCGTCTCCGGAAGCCGGTTACCTAGCTTGTTGGACAGCTCCCGCCAAGCGGGGGAGCCCGATCCCGAAGACTCCTGCGCGCCGGGCTTGGTTACCAGGTCGAACAGCACGCGAGGATCAGCCCGGGTCAAGTGTTCAAGCCGAACCTCCCGCCGGTCGGTAAGCCAGCGGCGGTGTGGCGCGCGTTGTATGCGCTTGAGCGCTGGAAGCAGCTGAAGGTCGGCGGGAGCCCGCTCGCCCAGGATGTAACGCAGGTACACGAAGACGTGATACAGAACCTCCCTGCGCGGCAACTGAACGCTGGCATAGCCCGCCGCGCCTGGATTGCGGGAATCAAACGGGAGACTTGTGGCGTACTTCGTCAGGTCGGCCAGCATCATTTCGAAGTCCAGCTCGCCCAACTTTCCAGAGCGGAGTTCGACTGGGCCCAAATGGGGGAGATCCAGGGTGCCCACAGAGTTGAGGAGGTGGAGGACGAGGGCCCGGTCCCCCACCCTTGTCCAAGTGTGTGACGGGAGCACCTTCTCGATTTCGGCGAGCTGGGATCGCTCGCCCTCGACGGTCCACTCGCGTTCCGTGTGTAGCGTTGGGCAATCGCCGCCTGGAGCTCGATTGCCGGTTAGGTAATCCCGTATAGCGACGGGCGTGGTCATTCGATGAACGATGTAAAGCCCCGCTGCTCCAAGAGCTTCAGCATGCGCCAGATCTTGGCTCCGGTTCTTGGCAGGACCACGTCTGCGTCGGGATCCGCCTCAGTGGGAGAACCCGCATCGCCTGAAGAGCCACTCGCCGGGACCCGCTCCAGATGGCCATTGGTCACCCTCCAGTCCGCGCGGTCCGCCCTGGCGCGCCCCGCCGTGGACGGCCTCGACCCGTAGACGGCAAAGTGGAACATCCGCTCCAGGATCCGTTCGAGCTCCCCCTGCGTGCCGTGCAGTTTCGGTAGCACCTTCTGTAGCACGGCGAGATCGAAGGCGGGCCCCAAGCCTTCCTTGCCGTCCCATTCCTTGGCCAGAGTGACGAAGCGGGCGATCTCGTTGGCGACCCGGTAACCGAAGTGCCGGTGATCGTCTTCCAGCATGCCGTGCAGATCGAGCAGTCGATCGCGATAGCGGCCCCGGGCGAGTTCACGAAACGCGACCCAGTGGTCCCGGTCCGGCTTCTTGTGAGGCGTGAGACGCAAGCGGGAATCGGCCGCTGCGAGGCCAAGGCCGGGTTTCTTGGCGGCTCCGTCCGACCCATCGACCGCTTCCTCGCTCCCGAAGGCTCGGAGGTCCACGCGGTTGAACTCGATGGTGAATGCACGGTCGAGCACCTTCGGGCTGAACATGTAGGTCGTCTCATCAACGTTCACGGTCCCCGTAAAGAAGATGTTGCCGGGTACGCAAAGCTCCCTGGGCACCTGCGGCCCGCTCTCACCTGCCTCGACCTTCCGGCTGTCATGTAGAGGGATCCCCTCACCCGACTCGAGCGCGGACAGGAAGTCGGAGAAGTAGTGCTCCACCCGGGCGAGGTTCATCTCGTCCAATATCACGAAAAAGGGCGGCGGGGGCTCTTCATCCGTGGCTCGTTCCTCCTCCTGCCGCGCCGCCAGCAGCAGCTTCAGCAGGGGCGTTACCGCGTACTCCCCCGTGAGCGGATTGAGGTAACCCAACAGTCCACGGTTGTCCACCCAGTCCGGACGGACGGGCACGACTACACCCCGTTCTTCGCCACCCAGAGCTTTGGACACGGCCATCGCGATCTGCGTCTTGCCCGTGCCGGAGATACCGGTCAGGATCGCGAACCGTTTAGTTCGGAGGGCCAGCAAGTAGTTCGCCAGGAGCTCGCGCGGAAAGTGAAGCTTGGCGCTTTCAAGCTCCTTGAGGATCTCTGCGAGTTCTTTTCGTGACGTTGGGGGCGGCAGCGGCGGAGAGATGTAGCCCGGAGGCGGAAGGTCGCATCCGAGTCCCTGGTTCAGGAAATCCACGACGCCCTGCTGATGAAGGTGCCAAAGGTAGACCTTCTTCGCGAGCTTCGCTTGTTCCCGTAGTGTCTTGTCCTGCGCATTGCCAATCTCGTCGAGCCTCTCCAGTGCCTCTTCTAGGTTCCATCGAAAACTCCGCCCGGGGAATACCTCGAATCTCTCGCCACCGAGCCACCCCTTCGGAACGTATTCGGGGAGGAGACAGAAGGACACATCGCCCTGATTGAGACTCATGGAATAAAGGCGCCCGACATGTAGCCGCACTGCTGATCCTGTTGTTGTGATTGCCCAGCTACGCGGATTCTCCGAGTGGGCGGACTTGATGGCCTCGGCCATCCGTACCAGAAACCGCTTCCTCTCCGGATTCTCGGCACACCAGCGGAGGAGATCCATGCCAGCCTTCTTCCGCTTGCCGGGGTTCATCTCAGTCCCTTTAGGGTTGGAGTCAAGTCTCGGGCTCGTTCACTATTGTGTCGCACCGGTCAGCTCAGAACAGAAGCACTTACCAGGAGGGGCGCAAGTCGAACCGTGAGTTGCGACCGAATCGCAGGTTACCACGACAATCCCGACCCGAGGGGATCCCGTTGTGCTTCCGGCTTACACCGATCACGGATTCCACAGCACGCCGATCATTGCATGACTCCGGGGGAATGTCCACAAGACCGTCGACACCGTGCCTGTGGATGCCGGCGAGGGGCGCGGAGATCGCTGCCCCGCAGCGTGGCCTGATGTCCGGCCGTCACCTTGTCCAAGAAACCGGGACCGGTACACGATGGACCCAAGATGCCCGTGAGTGAAGTGATCCGCGGCCTGGCTGAGGAGCTGGGTCTGGATTTGTGAGCCGATATGAGGCGACGAGCCGTGAGCGATGCTTCGGGACTATGCTTCAAACCTTCGCCGTGCGCCCGAGAGGCCGTCGGGCACTGGTCGAGCCAGCCCAGCGCAGAGAGGTTGAATAGCGTTAGCGATGGCGATACGGAAGGGCTACGATGAGCAGAACCAGTCGGCTAGAACAACGGCTCCGGTTCTTCGAGCGAGGGAACACGCACTGCCCAATGTGCTTGATCCGGTTCACTGAACCCGACGTACGGGCTGGCAAGGTCGTGACGCTTGAACACGCCCCCCAAGAGTCGATAGGCGGCAAGTCCGCCTGCCTCACGTGCGTGCAGTGCAACACCGGCCGGGCCACAGGGATGATAGACCGAGCCGTGGCCGACTACCACCGCGCTCAAGGTCGGGGGGGCTACCCCGTCACCGTTGAATGGGACGGCCAGCGACCCTACACCATCCACCCGAAGCACCTTAGCCTCGAAAAGGATGAAATCAGAATCAGAACCCAACACGATGTAATCGGAGGGAGCCTCGGGCCGTTCACGCTACGCTGGACTGAACCCAATCCCGATTCCGTCAGGGTCGGGTTACTGAAGAGCGCGTACTTGATGGTGTTTTGTCTGCTGGGGAAGGTGGGGTATCAGTACGCTCAAGGGCAGGCGGTGTCGTCCATCCGTGGGCAGTTGCTGTCCCCGGAGAAAAAGCTGGTTCAACCTTTGGTGCTGTTCGCTGACGATACCCCCGCGACCTCGCATCTTCCAGAACACGCTGTCTTCCTGGCGGAGGGCCACTACTGGGTGGTAAAGATTGGCACCAACTTCGCAATCCTACCGTCGGGCGGGTCCATTGACCGGTACCGGAGACTCGCCGGGGGACTTCAGCCCCCCTGGACGCTCGGCTCAACGGTACAGTGGCCAGCCATCAGGTTCGGCGACACAATCCCAATTGTAGGCGGGAAGTCGGCCACGCTGAAGACAGAGAACCTCTTCGGCAAGCCAGCACGCTACCGCGCCCACCCCCACCAAGAATACGAACACGGCGTGATAGTGTATGACGATTCGGACCTGGTTGCCGCGCTCCGGGTTTCCGGCCCGCTGGGAAGCGAGTCTTGAACCACCTCAGTCCACTCGGAGCCAGCAGCGCGATTCGTTAGGCTACTCCGCAGATGTTGAGCCGTCTCCCTCTGATTGCTTTTCGTGCTGCTCGTTCTCCTAACTTTCCTGCATGAATACGTAGAATGTGCCCGGAGGTGGATTTCACCTGCCAAGGGATCCACTTGTTGAGGCACGAGGGATCTCAGCGTTCCCCCACCTGCCCGTCGTGGACCGATGTCCACGCTCCGCCGCCCTGCGGCCCTCCTTGACGGTCGGTCCGCCGCCCGATAATGGTGACTGCCCTGTAGGTAGCGTACCTGTCGATGGAGTCCACCTGAGCCAAGGCCCCCATGCCCCTCCGCAAATCCCACCTCTACTCGTCCCTCTGGAAGAGCTGCGACGAACTCCGCGGCGGAATGGACGCGTCCCAATACAAGGACTACATCCTCACACTGCTCTTCATGAAGTACGTCTCGGACAAGTACGCGGGCGACGACGACTTCGCCGACATCACGGTGCCGCCCGGCGGCAGCTTCGCCGACATGGTCGCGCTCAAGGGAACCAAGGAGATCGGCGACGGGATCAACAAGGTCATCGGCAGGCTCGCAGAAGCCGACGACGCGAACCGCCACCTGCTCAAGGGGGTGATTGACCAGGCCGACTTCAACGACGAGAGCAAGCTCGGCAAGGGCAGGGAGATGCAGGACCGTCTCACGAAGCTCGTCGGGATCTTCGAGGGGCTCGATTTCCGCGCTAACCGCGCCCATGGCGACGACCTGCTGGGCGACGCGTACGAGTACCTCATGCGCCACTTCGCGACCCAGTCGGGGAAGAGCAAGGGACAGTTCTACACTCCGGCCGAAGTGTCGCGCATCATGGCCCAAGTGATCGGGATCGGGCCTGACACCAGGAAGGACCAGACCGTGTACGATCCCGCGTGCGGTTCCGGGTCGCTCCTCATCAGGGCCGCCGACGCCGCGCCGCGCGGGCTGACCATCTATGGGCAGGAGAAGGACGTCGCGACCTGGACGATGGCGCGCATGAACCTGATCCTCCACGAACGGACGGCTGCCGAGATCGAGCGCGACAACACACTCACCAACCCGCTGTTCACCGACGGGCCGGGACGCCTCAAGCGGTTCGACTTCGCCGTCGCCAACCCCCCGTTCTCCGACAAGGCCTGGACCAACGGCCTCAACCCGGCCAACGACGAATACCGCCGCTTCGAGTACGGAGAGCCTCCGGCCAAGAACGGTGACTACGCCTACCTGCTGCACCTCGTCGCGTCGCTCAAGAGCACCGGGAAGGGCGCGATCATCATGCCGCACGGCGTCCTGTTCCGCGGCAACCGCGAGGCCGGCATCCGCCGCAACCTCGTCAAGCACGGCTGGATCAAGGGCATCATCGGGCTCCCGGCCAACCTCTTCTACGGCACCGGGATCCCGGCGTGCATCGTGGTGATCGACAAGGAGAACGCGCTCGCCCGCGACGGCATCTTCATGATCGACGCCAGCAAGGACTTCCAGAAAGACGGTGCCAAGAACCGGCTGCGCGAACGCGACATCCACCGGATCGTGGACGTGTTCAACGAGCGGAGGGATGTCCCCGGATACGCGCGCATGGTGCAAGTGGCCGAGATCGCCAGCGAGACGAACGACTACAACCTCAACATTCCGCGATACATCGACTCAAGCGACGCCGAGGACCTGCACGACCTGACCGCACACCTGCGGGGCGGCATCCCGAACCGGGACATCGACGCGCTCGGCGATTACTGGAAGGTGTTCCCGGCGATTCGGGCGCGGCTGTTTTCGCCGAACGGGAGGGAGGGATACAGTGACGCGCGAGTCGAGGCGGACGAGGTGCGCACGGTGATTCTCGAACACGAGGAATTCAAGGCGTACGCGGGCCGGATCCGCCGGGTGCTGGATGACTGGCGGCGGGAGCATGCCCCCCGCCTTCGCCGGCTCGAAGTGGGCGACTTTCCCAAGGCGCTGATTCGGGAGTTGTCGGAGGATCTGCTCAGCCGCTTCGCCGGTCTTCCTCTACTAGACCGCTACTCCGTCTACCAGTGCCTGATGGACTATTGGGACGAGGTGATGCAGGACGATGTGTACCTGGTGGTGACCGAGGGGTGGGCGGAGGCGGCACGGCCCCGGGTGCTGGTGCCGGTTCGCGGCAAGGCGGCTACCGAAACGGCCGACCTCACCGTGAAGCGCAAGAAGTACCGAATGGACCTGCTCCCGCCCGGCCTGGTGGTCGGCCGGTACTTTGCCGCGGAACACGCGGAGATCGACCGCCTGCGAACCGACGAAGAGGAGGTCGCACGGGAGCGGGACGAGTTCATCGAGGAGAATTCCGGCGAGGACGGGCTGCTTGACGGCGCGACATCCGATACGGGGAAGGTGACGCAGGCCGCATTGAGGGCGCGCCTGAAGGAGGTGCGCGACGATCCCGGCGCGAGCGAGGAACGCGACGCGTTGGACGTCTGCCTCGAGCTGATGAAGGCGCACGCCGCCGCGAAGAGATCGACGAAAGCGGCCCAGACGAAGCTGGACGCAAGAGTGCTCGGCCGGTACGCAACGCTGACCGCCGAGGAGGTCGCCGAGATCGTGGTCGGGGACAAGTGGATGGCGAGCGTCCGGGCCGCGATCGGCAACGAGGTTGAGCGCCTGGCGAGCGGACTGGTGGATCGGGTCAGGGTGCTGGAAGAGCGGTATGCGGACGCGTTGCCGGAGCTGGAGCGCCGGGTGGAGGACTACGGCGCGAAGGTCGAGGGCCACCTGAGGCGCATGGGGCTACCGGCGTGAGCGAGCAATTCGATTTCGAGCGTCTCGTCGAGCTGTGCCGGCGGACGCATGAGGAGACTCGGCGCTCCGCGGCCCGCGCCGTCGACCGCTCGCTGGTCGTCCGGAACTGGCTGTTCGGATGGTACATCGTGGAGTTCGAAGGAGGCGGCTCGGCCCACCGGGATCTCTACGGCAAGGAACTGATTGCGCGTCTGGCGGCCAGCCTCAAGGCGAACGGGATCAAGGGCTGCTCGCCCACCAATCTCCGGAAATGCAGGGAGTTCTATCAGGTATTCGCCGAGATTCAACAGACGGTGTCTGTCGGATCTGGGACGCTCTCGAAGATTCAACAGACGCTGTCCGTTGAATCTCTCTCTCCAAGTCTGATCAGCGCGGCTCCCAACCTCACGAAGCTCGCCGAGCACTTCCCCCTCGGCTGGTCCCACTACGTCACCCTGCTGTCCGTCTCCGACCCCGAGGCCCGCCGCTTCTACGAGATCGAGGCCGCGGACAACGGCTGGAGCGTCCGCGAACTCAAGCGCCAGCTCGACAGCTCCCTGTACCAGCGGCTCGCGCTCAGCCGCGACAAGCACGAGGTCCGCCGCCTGGCCCGCGAGGGACAGGTGGTCGAAAAGGCGTCGGACTTGATCAAGGACCCGGTGGTGCTGGAGTTCCTCGGCCTGGAGGAGACACCGGCCTACTCCGAGAGCGACCTGGAGACCGCGATCATCGACCGGCTGCAGCAGTTCCTGCTCGAACTCGGCAAGGGATTCCTGTTCGAGGCGCGCCAGAAGCGCTTCAGCTTCGACGACAGTCACTTCTTCGTGGACCTGGTGTTCTACAACCGGCTGCTTCGCTGCTACGTGCTGGTCGACCTGAAGACCGGGAAGCTGACCCATCAGGACCTCGGTCAGATGCAGATGTACGTGAACTACTTCGACCGCTACGTGAAGATCAACGGCGAACTGCCGACGATCGGGATCCTGCTCTGCGATGACAAGAACGACGCCGTCGTCGAGCTGACGCTCCCCGAGGACGCCAACATCTACGCGTCGAAGTACCAGCTGTACCTGCCCTCGAAGGAGGAGCTCGCGGATCAGGTGGCGCGGGTGAGGCGGAAGATTGGGGGGAGTTGGGGTGGGCGGGATGGGTGACACTCAGACAACGCGGGCTACGCGGTTCGGCGACGACTGGGAAATGAGGTTGATGGGTGATCACCTCAAGTTCCTCCGCCACGGTACCAACCCTCGCTCCGACCTCACTACGGACGGCTCGGTACGGTATCTGCACTACGGGGACATACACGCATCTTCGAATCCCTATCTCGATCCAGACGCGAGACCGATGCCAACTCTCACCATGGAGCAGGCAAAGCTGTTAGACCCGCTTGACGACGGGGATCTGGTCTTCGTTGACGCCTCCGAAGATCTCAGTGGCGTTGGAAAGTCGGTGGAGATCAAAGGACTACGAGGCCGCCCGGTCGTCGCGGGGCTTCACACCATCGCAGTCAGGTTCTACAAGTCAATGCTCGCCGATGGCTTCAAGGCCTACCTGCAGTTTCACCCGGCATTTTGCCGTCACCTGCGCCGACTCGCCGCAGGTACTAAGGTCTACGCGACCAACCGCACTCACATCGCGAGCGCACAACTCCCCCTCCCTCCCCTCCCCGAACAGCGCGCCATCGCAGCCGTCCTGTCCGACGTGGACGAGCTGATCGGATCGCTGGAAGCGCTAATCGCCAAGAAGCGGGCCATCAAGCAGGCCGCGATGCAGGAACTGCTGACCGGGAGGACGCGGCTACCGGGGTTCGGCCGGAAGTGGGAGATGCTTGAAATGAATGAGTGCGCAAGGATCCGTGACCGAAAGATTGCTCCTGCTGAGGTAGGAGCCGACACCCCCTGCGTAGAGCTTGAGCACATTGGGCAAGGTGACGGACGACTGGGAAGCCATGGGACGGCCGGAGGGAGCTCGTCCACCAAGCACCGCTTCGAGCCCCGCGACATCCTATTCGGACGGTTGCGTCCCTACCTCCGAAAGTGGTGGTACTCCGACCGTCACGGAGTCTGCTCAACAGAGATCTGGCCTCTGGTGGTTGACCGGAGCCGAGCCGAGAGTCGCTTCATCTACGCTCTGGTACAGACTGACCGATTCCTTGAAGCAGCAGAGACCTCGTACGGCACTCATATGCCGCGGGCAGATTGGAACATCGTTTCTCGTATCGAGGTCTCCCTCCCACCCCTCCCCGAACAACGGGCCATCGCCACCATACTCTCCGACATGGACACCGAGATCGCCGCCCTCGAACGCCGCCTCGACAAGACCCGCGCGATCAAGCAGGGTATGATGCAGCAGCTCCTCACCGGCTCCATCCGGCTGCACATCCCCGATGACGACAGGGAGGACGACGACGCCCATGACGCCTGACCCCTCTCACGTCGAGCGGAGATCCTCCTGGCGGGACGAGCACCTGGATTGCATCTGCGGACTCGCGAACGGTCGGGGCAGCGTCCTGGAGATCGGGCGGGAGGTCCGCCGCGAGGCCATCGGGGCGACCGACCTTCTCCGTCTGGCGGATGAGATACCCGACAAGGTGCGGTCCGTCCTCAGCATCGTCGTCAATGTGCATGTGAGGAGCGATCGCGGGCGCGATTACCTGCGGATTGTCGTCCCTTCCCATCTGGAGAGTACAGGTGACGATCGTGAACACGGCACTACCCACAAGACTACCCGGATCACGTCTCCTACTACCCAGATCGACCCCCAGACTACCCAGAAAACTACCCGGAAACGGATCCTGGACTGTCTGAGGGCCGAACCCGAGCTGACCCGCCGCGAGCTCGCAGAGCGAATCGGCGTTACTCCGGATGGGATCAAGTACCATCTACGCAAACTGAAGGCTGACAGTACGATCCGTCGCGTTGGATCAGACAGAGCGGGTCGCTGGATCGTGGCCGACCGCCCGGCCGATGACCGGGAGACAAGCGAAGAAGAATCAGAAGACAACCCGGAGCCCGCTACTACCCAGAACACGATCACTACTACCCAGATCAGCGCTGATACTACCCAGGAAGGGATCCTGAGCTTTCTGCGCGCCGAACCCGACCTCACGCGGCGTGAGCTCGCCGAGCGCATCGGCATCACGCCGGACGGGATCAAGTACCAACTCGGGAAGCTCAAAGCCGCCGGTGCAATCCGCAGGGTCGGGTCGGACAGAGCTGGCCGGTGGAAGGTGGTGAAGTAACATGACCAAAGTCGGCGAGCTCGAGGCCCGCACCCAGCGGCGCGTCATCCGCCATTTCCGGGACAGTCTCGGCTACGAATTCCTCGGCAACTGGCAGGACCGCCCGAACAACCGGAACATCGAAACCGACCTCCTCACCCGGTTCCTGAAGCGCCAGGGCCACTCCCCCACCCTCATCGCCAAGGCGCTCGACAAGCTCGACAAGGCCGCCGCTCTCGGCGGAAGCAAGACACTCTACGACGCAAACCGCGAGGTCTACGGTCTCCTTCGCTACGGCGCCAAGGTCAGCCCCGGGCTCGGCGAACACGCGGTCACCGTCGACCTGATCGACTGGGAGAACCCGGCCGCCAACGACTTCGCCATCGCCGAAGAGGTCACGGTTGAGGGACACCACACCAAGCGGCCCGACATCGTGCTCTACGTCAACGGGATCGCGGTCGGCGTCCTCGAACTCAAGCGCTCGACCGTCTCTGTGGCCCAGGGAATCCGCCAGAACCTGGACAACCAAAAGAAGGAGTTCATCCGGCCGTTCTTCACCACGGTGCAACTCGTCATGGCGGGTAATGAGACCGAAGGACTGCGCTACGGCGTGATCGAGACGAAGGAGAAGTACTGGCTCCGCTGGAAGGAAGCCGACGCCCCCGAGACGGACGCCCCCCTCCATGCCGAACTCGGTCACCTCTGCACCCCGGCCCGCCTGCTCGAACTCCTGCACGACTTCGTGGTCTTCGACGCCGGCGTCAAGAAGATCTGCCGTCACAATCAGTACTTCGGCGTGAAGACGGCGCGAGCCTTTGTCCAGCGGCGCGAGGGCGGGATCATCTGGCACACCCAGGGCAGCGGCAAGAGCCTCACGATGGTGTGGCTGGCCAAGTGGATCCGCGAACTCAAGGGCGTGGACGGCCGCATACTCATCGTTACGGACCGCACCGAGCTCGACGAGCAGATCGAGAAGGTGTTCAGGGGCGTGGACGAGGACATCTACCGGACGAAGAGCGGGGCCGACCTCGCGGAAGTTCTTGGCGATCCGGCCAAGTCGCTGATCTGTTCACTCGTCCACAAGTTCGGCAGCTCCGAGGAAGGCAGCGTCGGCCAGTACGTCAGCGACATAAGGAAACATGTGCCGCGCGGTTTCCGCCCTCCCGGCGAGATCTTTGTCTTTGTGGACGAGTGTCACCGCACGCAGTCCGGCAAGCTCCACAAGGCAATGAAGGCCATCCTCCCCGGGGCGACGCTCATCGGCTTCACGGGAACCCCGCTCCTAAGGGCCGACAAGCAGCGCAGCATCGAGATCTTCGGCCCCTACATCCACACCTACAAGTACGACGAGGCGGTGGGCGACAACGTGGTGCTGGACCTCCGCTACGAGGCACGGGACATCGACCAGGACATCACTTCCCAGGCGAAAATCGACCAGTGGTTTGACCACAAGACCCAGGGAATCAGCGACCTGGCTCGCGCGCAGCTCAGGCAGAAGTGGGGCACCATGCGGAAGGTCACGAGCTCGCTCGACCGGATTCGGAAGATCGTGGCGGACATGCTCCTGGACATGGAGATGAAGGACCGTCTGCAGAGCGGCCGCGGCAACGCCATGCTCGTATCCGACAGCGTCTACGCAGCCTGTCGCTTCTTCCAGGCGTTCACGGAGACGGACCTGAAAGACCGGTGCGCCATCGTCACCTCTTACAGTCCCGCTGCGGGCGACATCAAGGGCGAAGAGACGGGCGAAGGCCTGACCGAGAAGCTGCTGAAGTACGATGTCTACCGGAAGATGCTGGCGAACCACTTCGGCGAGCCCGAGGACACGGCCATGCACAAGGCTGAGCAGTTCGAGAAGGAGGTCAAGCGCCGCTTCGTGAACGAGCCCGGCCAGATGAAGCTGCTGATCGTCGTCGACAAGCTGCTGACCGGTTTCGACGCCCCGCCGGCGACCTATCTCTACATCGACAAGAAGATGCAGGACCACGGTCTCTTCCAGGCGATCTGCCGCGTCAACCGGCTGGACGGCGACGACAAGGAATACGGCTACATCATTGACTACAAGGACCTTTTCCGGTCGCTGGAGGGAGCGATCCAGGACTACACGGGTGAAGCGTTTGACAAGTTCGACCGCGAAGACGTGGAAGGCCTGCTGAAGGATCGCCTGGAGCAGGGGCGAAAGCGTCTGGAGGAGACCCGGGAAGCGGTCAAGGCGCTGTGCGAACCCGTCGAGCCGCCGCGTGACACGGATGCGTACCTCCGCTACTTCTGTCACAGCGGCGAAGGCGATGGTGCCGGGCAGCCCGGCGACAGCGAACGGAAGCGCCTTGCGCTGTACAGGATGGTGGCGGCGTTCCTGCGCGCCTACGCCAACCTGGCCAACGAGATGATCGAGGCCGGGTACACGGAGGATGAACGCCTCGCGATCCGGGACGAAGTCAGCCATTACGAGAACGTGCGCAAGGAGGTCAAGCTGGCGAGTGGCGACTACGTCGACCTCAAGATGTACGAGCCCGCCATGCGTCACCTGCTCGACACCTACATCCGGGCCGATGACAGCAAAGTCGTGTCCGCGTTCAATGACATGACCCTCGTGGACCTGCTCGTGCGGGACGGGGCCGGAGCCATCGACAAGCTTCCCCCGGGCATCCGACGCAGCCGCCGCGCCGTCGCCGAGACGATCGAGAACAACGTACGCCGCCTGATCGTCGACGAGATGGCCGTCAACCCGAAGTACTACGAGAAGATGTCGGCCGTGCTCGACGCGCTGATCAAGCAGCGCAAGGAGGATGCGATCGGGTATGGGGCCTACCTCAAGAAGGTCATCGAGCTCGCCGAGATGGTGAAGCGGGGGGAGGGCGGCGGATCATATCCCGCGACGATCAAGACCCGGGCGCTGAGGGCGATCTATGACAACCTGCCGAAGGAAGTGTTGGCGAAGGCGGTAGCGGAGCCCGGGACGACGCCGAAGTCGGACCACGAAACCGACCCGCGCGAGGCGGTGGCGCTGAAGGTCGACCGCGCGGTCCACCAGGCTCTGATGGACGATTGGCGCGGCAACCCGATCAAGGAGAAGCGTGTCGGCAGGGCGATCCGGGACGCGCTCGGGCCTTACAACGCCCACACGCTGACGATCCTGGAAATCGTGAAGGCGCAAAGTGAGTACTGAGGGCAGCCGCATCGAGATCCGCGGCATCGCGGTGGAGATCGTCCGGAAGGACATCAAGCATCTGCATCTGGGCGTTTATCCCCCGGAGGGGCGGGTGCGGGTGGCTGCGCCACTACACCTCGACGATGACGCGGTGCGCCTGGCCGTGATCTCCCGGTTGGCCTGGATTCGGCGGAAGAGGGCCGAGTTCGAGGGACAGGATCGGCAGTCGCGGCGGGAGTTTGTGACGGGGGAGAGCCACTATTTCGAGGGGCGGCGGTATCGCCTGGATGTGGTCGAGTCGGGTGGCCCAACCGGCATTCGCCTTCGCGGGAACTCCTGGATCGAGATGCGAGTGCGTCCCGAAACTAGCCGCGACGCCCGCGAGGCCATGTTGTATCGGTGGTACCGGGCACGCCTAGGGGAACACATCCCCGCGATGATCGCGAAGTGGGAACCAATAGTCGGCGTGACAGTGGTCGACTGGCGTATCCGCCGAATGAAGACACGTTGGGGTACGTGCAACGCGGCGGGCGGCCGGATCTGGCTGAACTCGGAGCTGGCGAAGAAGCCCGTGTCGTGCCTAGAGTACGTCGTAGTTCACGAGATGATCCACCTGATCGAGCGGGCTCACAACGACCGGTTTCGTGCGTTACTCGACCGAGTCATGCCGGGTTGGAGGGTGCGCCTCGACGAGTTGAATCGGGCCTACTTACCAGAAGAGGAGTGGGGCGGATTATCTCCGTCCCGGTTGCTGTAAGCCAACTGACGGAGAGCCACAATGTCGTCGCGCAGACACGCTATATGGATGAACGAAGGATCCTTCCTAGATGATGCCGGAGTCCAAATCACCACAACCTTTGTTGACCTGCGCAATGCCGACGAGCGCACTCCCATTCAGACGCTGGTGAAAGCGTGCGAGAGACAGTATGCGCTTGAGACCTTTCCGACACTCCGAATAACGAAGCCCCGCCTGTTTCGTGAATCCGGCAGCGGCTTGGTGCATGACGAAAACGAGGGCAAGGCAAGTACCAATACTACTCTATATGAGCGAACTGACCATCCAGACGACCTAAGAGAGGCCAACGCGCGGGATCAGGAAACCATGCGGGCGGCCAAGTTGGCAGGATCCAGGTATGATATCAAGCGCCGCACCACCAGTACCAAGAGGACGAGATCCAAAGGTCGCTCAATCAACTATGGGAACGATTGGTGGGTGTTTAGCACAGCCATGTTCACACCAGACGATCCGCCTTCCCCGGACTGGCTTCATGCGCTTGATCCAAAGTACAACCACGTTTCTTGGATATACCGTCCTCGCACATTTGCACAATCACTCGGTGCGATGGCAGCCGAGCACCTCGGGCCCGGGCCAGACGAAAGCGAGATTACACACACATTGAACGGTGAGACCCGTGTGTCTAGCCATAGATTCCTGTGGGTCATTCACGGCCCAGCTCTCTATGTTGATGATCCCTACAAGACACTACACACTTGGTCGGACCACTCAACGCTGATGTTGGCGATGATATTCGTAAAGCAGAGGCGCACGTATGCTCCGCAACGGGAGTACCGGTTCGCGATATTTGCGGGCCAGCGACAATCTACCACGATCGATTTGCCCATTTCACCAGCCCTGCGAAGCACGCTGGAGAAAGGCGCCCCTTCGACGCGCTCCCCTCTTAGTCTGCTTACCTCATCAGATGGTACTCCAGAGAACCCGCCTGGGCTTCGGCGGGTGGAAGGTGCTGTTCACCATGACACAGAACGCAAAGTGCCGGCCGTCGAGCAACATCACTCGAACGTTGAACGAATCGCTGATTCCTTTCTCTTTTGGGATTCATCATCGGATCCCAGTGTCCCTACTCGACCCGATAAGCTTGCTTGGGCTGAGACACTCAGGAGTGCGGACGGTATGACAGAATGGCTCTCTTGGCTGACAGTATTGGGGAATTGTGTCGAAAAGGTTCGCGATAAGCATAGATTGGAAGCAGCCAGTGCAGCGTGGCATGCTAGACAACCGATACATGACCTTCTACAGGAATACGAAGACCCGATCAAGAACGTACGTATAGAGGATTCGGTTTTCGTGAGCATACGCTTGGCTCTGCCTCGACAATCCAAATCGGAAGCCAGTCTAGTCGTTGGACCCCGAGGGTGTTTTGTCTTGAGCATTAGATGGGGCGGGACAGAGACAATGCTAGATGGTGAACGATGGCCGGGAAAGACGGCTATTGAGGATCTATCAACCCATGGATTAGCGCTTCGAAGGAACGACAACGAGTCATAGCCTTATAGAACCGATCGAAGAGGCTCCACATGATTCCCTTGATCTCCTCACGTAGCGTTAGAGTTCTGCTGAGCTTCTCTCGGGCGCGGACCGGCGTCAGGTACCCGTGCCGCTGCAGAAGCCAGCCACCCTTGTAGCGCTCGACGAATGCCGCGATCACCTCTTCGGCCGTACTCAGACCTACGGGCTACCGCTGACTGAGAGCGCCTTCAGGTTCCAGAAAATCAATCCCCCGCGCGCTGGGTAGCTGATGACCGCTGTATCGTCCACGACCACCACCGAGTGTGGTCCGTCCGGTGCTTCCCCTAGGTGCACTGAGTGCCTAACATAGCCGGACTGCCTGTCGAGGATCACGAGTTCGCGGTTGTTGCGATTGACAGAGAGCAGTAGGTCTCGATAAAGCGTTTGGGACAAAGGATCGACCCATCGGAAATGGCTATTGCTCGCTTTACGCTCAAAACGCCAATTGGACATGATTCGGCTACCCGATTCGTCGACCGTACAAATCCCGCGCAGTGATTGGAACATGCCCACCAAGAGCCGATTCTGTTCGTCGTCATAGGTCAGGCACACCGGCGTAGCGTCGTCGCTTCGACTACCAAACACCTCCGCCAAATACAGAGTGTTGGCGTACCTCTGTCTTGCTAGGTCGTAGGTGGCCAGAAAACAATTCCCGCCTGGCAACGAGGTGCCGTCTAGTACCCCACCCCGTTGAATCCCAATGTAAAGCAGCGGTTTCGAGGGATGCGGAAGAATACACATACTGCCGCGCCCACCTTGAGGATAATCGACGGCTCTATATGTATATGTTGCGGTGTTTATGACAAACCACCGATTGATGCGATTACTCGCGAAATAGATGTGCTTTCCGTCTGGGGAACTGGCCATGGAGCCTTCTCCGCCGCCGGGAATGGCAATCCGCCTAATGATTGATTGCGTGTGGATATCGATGACAAGAAGAAACCTTGAGAACAATTGACCGACGAATAGCTTGCCATCCGCACATGCCATATCGCCCGGCGAATACTGTAATACGTTTGGGCGTTCTGAAGACATGCGAGGGCCCTCGTATTTGTCGAGATCGATGATGCTCTCTATCGACCTGGTTTTCGGATCAACGATAGCGATGTTGCCGCCTTGTCGGATTCCCCAGTTTCCCACGAACAGACGACCCCGGTGTTTCAGAAGATAGTGCGGTCTACACGCTTGCGGAAAAGCGTGTACGACAGGTGCGTTCCCGTCGTCGGAATCCCGGCGGACGAGTGGGACACGGGTCATATGCACGTGTGCCGTGTGGCCAAACTCTTGAAGGGAAGACTGAAGGAGTATGTTGGTGTTCTGCGCGGCTTCACGGGCGCCCGATTGAAATCCCCTTTCGGCAAAGATTATTCCGCGGTCGGCACCAGCGTTCTGGACAATGTTGTGGAGGGTGTGAACTACATCTTTGGATACCCGCTTATTCCAGAGCTTGCATTCTACGAGCCAGCGGCATTGGTTGCCAAACTGCCGAAACGTTACGAGAACGTCAATCTTGTGACGTCCGCGCGCGCCAGTAATGACCTTGTCGACCTCGGCGGTGCAACCGAGGTCCCGAAAAACTCTAGCAGCTGCGTGCTGGTACTCCTTCCAGCTCTCATACTCGGAGGTCATACTGCGGATTCTGCGCTTGGACTGAGTTGACGACCCTTATCGCGCGATCCTCTTGTCCATGTCATTTGGCGGTTGGTTCGCCACTCCGGCTCCGTAGATCGGAGACCAGCTGATAGTTGTGAATCCCCCTCACCCCGCCACCCCCTTCTCCCTCAACACCTCCCACACCCGATCCGGCCGAATCGG
>CAYWUV010000098.1:0-22915 GCA_964461235.1 uncultured Bryobacterales bacterium
TGCCGGCCCCGCAGCGGCTTGCGAGACCCAAAAAGGCTAAATTGAGAATCCCTGGGTGCGGGCTGTACGGTCTCGCAGAGCGTCGGGAGGCAAGTGCATCTGGCCGCCTTCCCCGCGGACCTCAAGCCTGGCCCAAGCGGGCTCGCTGTCCGGCCCCACGATGTTGATGCGCAGCTCTGCGCCCGTCGCTCCGGCCAAACCGAACAGCGCGCTGAATAGTGTCCAGTTGGCGAGAACCGGAAGGAAGCGTCGCATGAAACTCGCGGGCATTATACAGACCGGATGAAAGCCGTACATCTCCGGTTCCGTGACGAGCCTGCTCCGGCGGGAAACCGGTTGACCGCTCGGAGTTTGGGGATCGAACCTGGATCGATACTCTTGGGGCCGTCACTGAGAACCCGTGCGGGTTCGGCGTCGCCTTCCGGCTGTCGACTGCACGGCGGGAGCCGAGGACCGGCCCGGAAAAGGGGAATCAACGCTGTTGCAAGGACGGGCCGGCAAGGGATTCGTCGATGATTCAATTCGTTCGCGCTCGGATCGCCTTCTTGATGAGCGCTTTGGCCCAGCTGACGCCCTCGATGGCATTCGCTCAATCCGCGAAAGAGCCGAATGGCATCGTCGTGACGACCGACGATCAGGGCTGTGCCGACCTCTCGACCCACGGGAATCCCTTGATCAAGACGCCGAGCGTGGCAAGCTCCGTTCCGAGAGTGTGAGGTTCACCGATTTCTATGTCGCTCCCATGTGCACTCCCACCCGCGGTCAATTCATGACCGGACGTGGCGCGATCGCCAACGGCGCCACGTTCGTGTGCATGGGCCGGTCGCTGATCGGGAAGGACCTGCCTACGAAGGCAGACATCTTCCAGAGCGCGGCTACGCGACCGGACTCCTTGGCAAGTGGCACCGAGGCGACAACGAACCGTTTCGCCCGCAAGACCGCGGCATTCGGCAGGCCGTACATCACGACGCCTGGGGGATTACGTCTTTGGCCGACTACTCCTTCGGTGGCCCGCCGGAGACCTCGGCTCCCCTCGGGACGTCGACTCCATGGCGCACGTACGGGATCTGCTGCCGACGCTGCTGGACCTCAGCGGCGTCCCGGCCCTGCGGCCAACGTGGCTTTCGATGGAATCAGCCTCGGACCGGTGTTGCGCGGCGAAGAGCAGGATCTGAGCGAGCGTACGCTGGGTCGTTCAGTACGGAGGAGTCTTCGGGAAGCACCGGGACGCCGCAGTGATGTGGAACAAGTGGCGCCTCGTCAACGGAAGGGAACTGTGCGGCATCGGGGAGGATCCGGGACAGGGGCAGGACGTTGCCGATGGGTCTCCCGATACGAAAGCCAAGATGAGGGCCCGCTATGAGCAATGGTGGAACGAGCTGATGCTGGCGGCCGAAGGAGTCCGGTCTTGGGCTGAACGATCCGGCCCCGCCGCTCCACGGCGAATTCGGGACCGTGAGGGCCGGGAAGGGCTTGCCGATTTCGCAGGCCCGGCTGCGCACATGCAAGTTGGAACTCCAGAGACGCGTCGATGGCAACGCTCAGGAACTGGTTGTCGAGACCGAGTTGGAACCGGGCGAGAGACAGATCCAGAGCTGGTTTCTTGATGAGACCGGGGAATACCCGACACGGGCCCACTACGTGGAAGTCGAGCAACTGATCACCCAAATTCGAGGTACCGATCCGTCCTGCTTGTGCCCGACGACCGATTCCTCCTACATAGGCGGCAAGAGTAACTCGACTCCTGTCCCCGGCCTCTTCCGTGTCACCGCAACCAGTCGACTCGTCTCCAGAAAGACGCTGCCTCTGGAAGCCAAGGCCATGCAGGGAAACCTAATGGAAGCGCAGCCAAGGGCAAGGGTCCGAAGAACGTCGAAACGCAGGTAGAGCTGCCCGAAGTCAGGCCCATTCCTTCTCTGCCTGCATCGCCTCCAGCCGCAAACCCTCGGTGATCTTGACACTCGCCAATAAGGTCTTCGTCACTGCCTCGAATGGGGAATCCTCGATCGCCGGTTCGGCAGCCTCATTTCATGGACGGCTCGAATGGCTCCCCGTCATCGAATCGCCGTACTCAAGTGATTCGGGATCGTACCGGCCTCATGGACGCGCCGCTTGGCTTCCTCTCCGGTCCCTGTTTCGGTGATACGTCTTTCGGCGCACCGTTCGGACCACAGCTCAGTCAGAGTTACAATCGCACCTTCTGCGATTAGCACAGTCCCCGTCCGCTGTGTGTGTATCCAACTTGAATGAACTTGCCATGAAGTCCCGCCGGCTGTTTCTGCTGTTTACCCTCGCCACGATCACGAGCCTATTGGCTTCGCAAACAACCCGATCCGCCGGCCCGTCGCCCAGTCTCAAGGCCGAATCCGGTTCCCGTCCCAATGTCCTCTTTCTCGCGATTGACGACTTGAACGATTGGGTCGGCGCGGCGGGCGGACATTCGCAAGCCAAGACGCCCAACCTGGATCGCTTGATCTCGCAGAGTGTCTTCTTTCGAAATGCTCACACCGCCGCTCCCGTGTGTAGCGCCTCGCGGCATGCCTTGCTCAGTGGCCTGCGCCCGTCGACCACGGGATGGTACACGAACTCCTCGAAGGACAAGGACGACTACGAAAGAACCCTAGGCGACACCGTTCCGCTGCCTACGCATTTCAAGCGAAATGGCTACAAGACGATGGCCGCGGGAAAGATCTTCCACAGCGGAACCAGCGACGTTAAGGGCTACGACTACTGGGACGAAACGCGTTCCAAATACAAGTGGCCAAAGTGGCTAGCCGAGCGGGGCCACGGCTACCAAGGCAAGAGCGGCGGGCATTTCCATCCGTTTCCTCCGGATGGAGGAGCGATCTACCAGAAATATCAGGAAGGTGTCAGTGGGCAGTCGCTGTGCTGGGGGGCGCTTGAGAAGGACGACATGCCGCCAGAAGGCATGCCGGACGAACAGGTTGCCGATTGGGCAGTCGAGCGACTCCAGCAGAAGCACGACAAACCGTTCTTCCTTGCCGTGGGATTCGTCCGACCGCACGTGCCCTACACAGCCCCCAGGCAGTTCTTTGACCTGTATCCACTCGACAGCATCGAAATGCCGGTAGTGCCGCCCGACGAGATGGACGACATTCCGGTCCTCGGCAAGGCCATGGCTCTCGGGACTCTCGAAGGTGGAGACCATCGCAACGTACTCGACGTGGGGCCGAACTACTGGAGGGAGATGGTCCGGGCTTACCTGGCCTGCGTCACATTCGTCGATGCCCAAGCGGGCAAGGTGCTGCGCGCACTTGCGGAAAGCCCGTACGCCGACAATACGATCGTCGTCTTTTGGTCGGACCATGGCCAGCACCTTGGCGAGAAGCGGCACTGGCGCAAACAGGCCCTATGGGAGGAGTCGACCCGCGTTCCATTAGCGATCCGCCTGCCGAAGTCGGTTAACGGCGGCCAGAGCTCGGGACAAGCGGTGAGCCTGCTGGACATCTACCCGACGTTGCTTGACCTCGTCGACCTTCCCGCCGTCAAGGGGCTCGAAGGGCAGAGCCTGCTGCCCCTACTGGAAGATCCGACCGACCGCCGCTTCGAGCCGGCCGTAACGACCTGGCACTACAACAATCATTCGGTGCGCGACCTGAACTTTCGGTACACCCGCTATCGCGACGGGGCCGAGGAACTCTACGACCATCGATCCGATCCCGGTGAACACCTCAACCTGGCCCCTGACCCCAATTACGAAGAGGTCAAGGCGAGGCTGGCGGCCTATTTGCCGAAGAAGAACGCCGTGCCGAAATCGATCGAGGAGGGCGGCTCCGACTCATTCGGGAGAAAGGTCGAAAAGCTCCTTGCCGATGGCGTGCCGGCTTGGCTCGGCAAAGATCCAGCGCAATCCACCGCAAGGTAGAGCGTCGGCCTGAACGCTCACGGTCGAGAAATCCCGTCGGTGCCGCCGACCGAGCCAAACCAGCTGCCAGGGTTCCACACCGGCGCGCCGCAGGTCGTCTACAGCTGAGTTTCGTGCATGAGGAAGGCCCTTGCCCCAGCCAAGTTCTGGCCATTCCATCCATAGAAGAGCAACATTCCCTCGATCGCCGTGCCGTCGGGACGAGTCACGGGCTGAACATTGTTGAACCGCCAGCCAGCGTATTGCTTGCCATCTGGCATCAAGTCTCGGCGCTTGCTCCAACTCTTTCCGCGGTCCGCCGAGACCCACTCTTCGAGGCAGCCGCCGCCATGTTTGTCCAGGGGGTTCGACGAGTCCAAATACCCGTCTCCGACGACAAGGTAGGCGTGTAGTACGCCATTCCTGTCCCTGGCAAGGTGGCCGCTGTTCCATTGGTGATTCGATCCGCAGATCGCAGTCTGGGTCCATCTCCCGTTCTCGCGCCTGACGTAGTAGTAGTTGTGGGTCTTCAGATCGTCCTCTGACAGGACGTGAAGGAAGGTGGGTTCGCCCTCTTCGTCCAGTGCGATCGCAGGCGGGACTCCGGCCCCGCGCCCTGCGGTGTCCCAGATCCGGGCCTTCTGTTTCGCTTGGTCTATGTCGACGGGCGTATTCAGGACGGCCCCGTCCGCATTGCGGACGGCATGCGTCTCCAAGTCAACCCTGACGTAGGAGAGATTGTATTTCCAGGCGTTGCTCACCGGCTGCTTGTAGCGTTTGTTGAACAGCCTCTTAGGGTCGTTGGACTTGACATCGTCATAGTCGGTGAACACCACGTGCAAGTACCTGCCGTCCTTGCTGGGAAGCTTCGATTGATAGGAGGACCATTCGGCTCTGCCGCGGCTGTCCAGATCGGTTACGTCATTCTCCGGTCCAGTCCAGGTCTCGCCGTTGTCATCGCTAATCCGGTAGGTCCAGGAACTGGCATGGCCGTCGGTGCGGTAGTAGACCAAGTCCTTGGCGCGGTGGATCCTGAACACGGTCGGATAGGAGAGCTTCGGGGCGATGGGTGCCGCTCGGGTCCAATCGGACAGATCCCTGCCCATGTCTGCGGGACGATTGGCAACGAGATGCGTGCCCGGGGTCTTGTGGCAACCAAACAGTACGTGCAGGTACTCCTCTTCATCCGCCCACACGACCGGGCCGTGATGATGGTCGCTGGTCTTGCGACCCAGCGTGAGCGTTTCGGAGAAGCGCCGACTCGACGGGTCGTAGCTGATCAACATTGGGCTCGTCTTCGACTTGCCCGAATGGTTCGGTGAGGCCCCTCCCTTGAATCCGATGAAGACCCTGCCGCGCAAGTAGACAGCTTGCGGTCTCTGCCTCACGTCGTAGAGCATCTTGATCCCGCCCCCATGCCCGAAGGGCAGGATCTCCGAATTCCTGCCTTGCTCACCGCCGCGCAACGACGGCGTGCCGCATGCGGCAGCGGATATCGCGCAGCGAATCAAGTCCCGCCGGTTGAACTCTGGCATGGGACCCGCCGAAGGCCAGCCACCCATCACGCAGTGGATCGTATCACGACGGTTCCGCAAGAGCCGGGTTCGAACTTCCTTCTGAATGCTCCGATGCCGCCGACTTGCAGGAACCAGACGTTGGGGTCCACACATGTGTGGATCGGGCGCCGGGCGGCCGGGGCTACGAAACGAGCTACCGAGATTCGAAATCGAGATTCTTGGTGATCCGAACACCCTGCGTAGCGAACAGGTCCAGGAAATCCTGCGTCCGTTGCCTCGCCGTTGCCTCCTGCTCGACCGTCAGGTTGATGTTGAGCAGGTCAACCATCCAAGGGGCCTTTTGTCCGCATCTCACGTACTCGTCAACAACGACACGCGAGACGGGCAGAGTCGTGACCTTGGAGTCATCATGAACGTCGACATTTCTTGCTTGTTGGAGCTTCGTGAACTCTTCAGCGAGCAGCCGTGAGAACATCTCTTCGGTAAAGGTATCGCCCGCCTCGGCGCCGGTGCCCTCGTCCGCTGCCGTGAGGGTGGCCTTCTTGTGCAGCCATTCCCAAAGGATGCTGAGACGGATCTCGCCTGTCGCCATGTCTTCCATCAGGTAAAGAACATCTTCGTTGCCGAAGAAGTCGGCGGGCTTCAGAGCTGCCGCCTGGAACCCCTGTTCGAAGGCGTTTCCGTACTGGACGGCCACGCTGATCAAGTCCCGGGCCCCACGAATTGTTCGCGGAGCAGGCTCGAGCAGCACCAGGCCGTCGGCATCGGCATCGGTGTAGGTCAGGGGCGGGAACGAGCGGCCCGCCTGGTTCGCCTGACCGACCCTCTCCCAGACCGGTCGAATGATTTGCACCATCTTCCAGTGGGCAACCCACTTGCCGCTGGCACCCTCTCTTTGCTCGCGCTCGGCACCGAGAGTGGCTTTCCTCATGCTCGCGGACACCCCCTCCGGAGAACCCACCGGAATATTGGGTTCCATGCCGCCCTGCCAGAGTGCGCATTGACCCTTGGCGTCGCGAGTGTTGGTGGCTCTGCGCACCCGGTCCTCGTAGTTGCGCATGTAGCCGTAAGTCATCACTACGGCATCGATGTTCGGGTGAACGAAGCCCGGATCCCAAGCCATCGCGTCGGCGACGCTGTTGATGTAGTCCCAGCGGCCGGTATTGAATCCCACGAACCGGTTTCCGAGTGCCGCCCGGATCTCCATCAGCTGGAACGAGGCCTCGATCTGCTCGACCAGAACATAGGTCTTGATCACCCCGCTCTCCAAGCCCAAGGACGCCTCGACTCCGCCGAGGATCTCGTGCCACAGGGCAGCTTCCTCCGCCGTCTGGATCTTCGGAAGGTAGAGAACCAGGCTTGAGCCCTGATTCGCCAGTGTTTCGTGATTCGCGGAAACGTAGAGCGCAGCATCCACGATCGACGCTGAGAATCCGCTGCCGTCAGCAGTGCGAATATGACGATCCTCCAAATGAAGGCCGCGTGCCCGAAAGATCTTGGTGGTGAAATCGAGTTGCCTCTGCCAGTCTTCGATGATCGTGTGCCCGAAGAACCCTACCGCCCATTTGTTCATCTCTCCCGCCACAGCTTCGGCGGCCTTCAGGAAAACCGGGTCTTTCGCGAATGCCAAGCGCAGGTTCCGCTGGTTGTCGAGTGACATGGTCTCGATCTGTCCAAGAGCATCCTCGCCATCGAACATCCACCCGTCCGCGCCCGAGAGAAGTGCGTAAGCCACGTTCCGGATACTCTTGTCGATCGGAGACCGGGGTTTCGCACCCGGGCCAGTGCCCTGTATCCATTGGCACTGCAGGTCGTCCGGGATCGCCGATCCGGTGAAGCGCCCCGCCTGCGCGTCGGCCACCTTGATGCGCGTACGCGGAATTGTGGATTCCGGGTCCAGGAACTGAATCCTCTCCGCGTTCTGAGCACGCCGGCGCCGGCTTTCCAGCCTGGCCTGCATCACGTCCTTGCGGTCACGATCCAGTTCAGCCAAGTCAGCAATCACATCAAGGGCTCTGGGGGTAAGCACGTCGGCGTATCGTTGCTGAACTCCCGCTCTGATTTCGAGAACACCGGAAAGTGACATAGAGGACAAGCCTACTACAAGGTCGGCCTGCGCTCTTGTCTGGCTGTAAGCGTTCGAGCGGGCCGTGAATTGAGGAACGTGAAAGCCGATAGGGGGGACAGCGAAAAAACTTGGACAAGACGCTGGCCGCAAGAAATGTCGTTATGGCAGCCCAGCTTCCAGCCGGGGCTTCGCCTCCGGATTCAATCCGCAGACCATCCTCCCCGTCAGGCTCTACCGGCTCGGCCACGCCCTCCCAAAAACCAACGTGCTCCACCCCACTGCGCGGACGTAAGGGTCACTGCCGTCTGCGAGCGAGTTTGGCCTCCAAAGCGGCGATGCGCGCCTCCGCCCCCTCTCTCGCCTCGGCTTCCCGGGCGGCTGTCTCCTCGGCCTGGCGGCGAGCTTCGGCATCGGGCCCGGCCTGCGTCACCAGTTCCTTGTGGCAGCGATAGTCCCTTCCACTCCGCAGGTCCCGCACCCGCAGGAACGAGCCTTCCGGCCGGAACGATACTCCGAGCGCCTCGCTCCGCACCGAGCCCGCCTCCGGACCCAGCTCCCGGTACCCCGAGCGCTCCAGCGCGTACCCCGCCAGCCAGAGCCGCCCGCTCCGGGTCCGGCTGGAACACGACGTACTCTCCGATTCCGATTCGAGCGTACAACTCCTTCTTGGCCACCCGATTGCGCACCTGACTCGACGGCGAGATCACCTCCAGCGCGAAGTCCGGCGGCTTGCCCTCCTCCCACACCTTGTGCGTGCCCCGGCCCCCCAGGTCGTGGTCCAGCACCACGATCAGGTCCGGGGCCACGTACTTGCCGACCCGCATCCCCAGCACGACCCGCTCGTCGGCCCCCCCTCGGCGTAGTACAGGAACATGCCGCCTTCCACGACCACGTCGGGAACCTTGCGGAAATGCCCCCGCAGGCTGTTGCGCCGCGGCACCGGCTCAGCGACCGAGAAGGGTAGGCCGCGTTGCTCGATCCTGCCCTTCCTCGCCATGCGGGGCCCTGCGGGAGCGGCTGTCCCGCGCCGGTCAAGCATCGCACGCAGTGGCGATCTGCTACCGGGCGGACGAGCCGGAAACGCCGGTCGAAACAGGGTGGCGCGCACACGCCTTCCGGTTCCCTCTCGGCTCGCCTGAGCAGTTACGTCTAGCTGGCAAGTCGAAGCGGTTCGGATGAGGGCGCTCGCCGGGCAGCGCATGGAGCGGTTCAGATTGGCGCAAGGCTCTGGTGGGACATACAAGACGACAGACCCGTATCGGCACGTTCCTCGACGGTCGCGGCAACCGGAACCTTGCGGGTAGTCGGCCCTATGGGGCAGTCGACCTGCGCGAGAATAGCGCCGAACAGTGGGGGCGGACCTTGCGTGCGGTCTTGTGACAGCACGGCAACGCCCAGCAGCGTTGCCCAGTCGGTCGTGGTGGTAGCTTAGGTTCGGTAGACGAAGGAGCAACAGTTGTGAGCCCCCGAATCCTGCTCTGGCTGATCCCGCTGTTCGCTCTGGCGCAGCACGCCGAGGTCGAACGTCGCATCACGAGCACGGACCCATCAAAATACGGAATCGCCAAGAACGTACACGCGGGCAGGGGCGAAGTGCACTACATGCCAATCGTCGACGCCTACACGCTGAATTCGAACTTGCTGTTCGTACACCGCGGGACGGTTCAGCCGAAGAGCAGCATCGGGCATCACTTCCACAATCAGAGCGAGGAGATGTATCTGATCTTCGACGGCGAGGCAGAGTTCACGGTCGATGGACGTACGTCGCTGCTGAAGGGACCGGTCGGCGTTCCTTTGAGGATGCGTCACTCCCACGCGATCTACAATCCGACCGACCAGCCGATTCAATTCATGAACATCTCGGTCGGTCCGCAGACCGGCGAGCCCGCAGTGCTCGATTTCTTCAACCTCGACGACGACCGCGTGGGAGTGCCGCTGGACCCCCGGCCGGTCTTTATGAACATCCCCCTCGAGCGGGACCGTCTGGAACAGGTCGAGAACCATCGTGGTGGCAAGGGGACGGCCCTGTATCGCCGAGCGATCACGTCGCACGTCTACGTTGGCAACTGGGCTTACGTTGATCACTTGGTACTCCCTGCCGGCAGCTCAGAGGGACGGCACCGCCACGCGTTGGTCGAAGAGGTCTACTACGTCATCAATGGCGCAGGACGGCTGCTACTGCAGCCTCGCTATGAGGGCTTCTCAGGTGCCGAGAAGCGTGCGGACACGCAAGCCCGTCAAGAGATTAGCGCGGCGGCCGGCCCGGAGCTCGACGCTGCCGTCCGGGCCGGCGATGCGATCAGCATTCTGTACAACGACGTGCACTCGTTCGTGGCAGACACCACCGAGCCTCTTGAACTGCTCATCGTTGGGATCGCACGCGAGAAAGGGCGCATCGACTAGCGCTGTGGCTCCGACGCCCTTCGTAGTTGAACGAAGGCTCCGCTAGGCTTCGATCCCGAGTAGTTCCAGCGAGTCACGATAAATGATCGAATCGATCACCGCCTCCGGAATTTCCGGGAGCCCGCCCCCTGCGAACTGATTCACCTTGCGCAAGCCATCGATCGTCTCCCTGGGAGTCGTTATCGGCCAGTCGCTTCCGAACATGACCTTGTATGTCTGACCCCAGTTGAGTGCGAATAGAAGCGACTGATAGAAGAACCATGGTCGGTAGAAGTTCCCCGACAGCTCCGTATAGACGTTCGGGTGCTTGCGCGCCATCACGAAGCACTCTTTCTGCCAGGGATGACCCAGGTGAGCCATCACGATCCTCAGTTCGGGAAACGCGTGTGCCACGTCATCGAACAGGATCGGGTTTGCCCACTTCAGCGGAATGTTCGAGGCCTGTGCGGTAGCCGTGTGGAAGATCAGGGGAACGCCCCATTCCTGGGCCTGCTCGTAGATCCTTACCGCGCGCGGGTCCATAGGATGGAAGCTCTGGTAGATGGGACTCAGCTTGAAGCCCTTCATGCCCAGTACCTCGACGGCCCGCTTGAACTCGTCGAGAGCGTCTGGGAATAAAGGATTGACCGAACCGAATGGAATCAGTCGCTCGGGCCAGCGCTTAACCAGCCGCGCGATTCGATCGTTCCCGTTCATGCCTACGTCACCTAGGGCGACGTGTAGCACGCAGGCCTTGTGGACGACATCGAGATCGTACTCGAACTGCTCCCAAGTCGCGTTGATCTGATAGGTAGCGTCGGGCCGGCTGTTGTTCAGGATCGGAGCGAACTCGGGCTCCGGCGACGGATCGTCCCTGAACCAGTCGTGGACATGCACGTCGATGATCCGACGGCTTTGGGGCGCCTCAACCGGCGGGATCGGTTTGAGCTCGCGCCCCTGGGCCGACGCCCGTGCTGCGCCCGCAGTCGCTGCGAAACCCGCGAGAGATTGGTTGAGAAAGGTTCGGCGATCCATGAGGCGCAATCATGTTAGCCCCGATGCGAACGCGCTAGCGTTGAGTCGCCTTTGCCCCTCCATGGAAGGCGCGCGAAGCGTTCGCCTCGAACAGCCGAAAAACGAACAGAGAGCTCCCGGACCGATAGTTGGCCATCCAAGGAGCACCGGGACCCGTATAACCGCGCACGGCGCCGCCCATCCCCGACGCAATTGCAACGTACTGCACACCGTCCAGTCTGTATGTCACAGGTGCCGCGCGAATACCCGAGCCCGTTTGGAACGACCACAACTCTTCCCCGGAATCCGAATCGTACGCGAGCAGATTGCCTTCGGCGTCTCCACTAAAGGCGAGTCCTCCGGCGGTCGCGAGAACGCCTCCTCCGGCGGGAGTCCTCGTCCTGACTTCCCAGTCAGTCTCACCCGTGTCGGCCTGGATCGCCATCATTTTCCCGTAGGCTTGGCCCTCGAGGTAGCGAAATCCGCTGGGACCCGGCTTGAGGCCCTTCGCTTTCGCTACAACGCCGTAATTCGAGAAGACAGCGCAGTTCTCGATCGCCGGGACGAAGGCCACTCGCCGGACCGGATCATACGCCATGGCATTCCATTCCTTCCCGCCCGCCGCGCCAGGGCACACGGTCACGCCCTCATAGGTCGGGAACGCGGCGGGATCGAAGACCGGCCGCCCGTTCGCCTCGAAGCCCCTCGTCCAGGTCACCCTCACGAACGGCTTGGCGTAGAGAAACTCGCCTGTCTCGCGGTCGAGGGCGTAAAAGTGCCCGTTGCGGTCCGCGTGCAGCAGCGCCTTCACTTGCCTGCCTTTGTGTGCTACCTCGGCAAACACAAGCTCGTTGACGCCGTCCCAATCCCACATGTCGTGTGGCGTGTACTGGAAGTGCCACTTTAACGCGCCCGTCTCTGGATTCAGGGCGACCACCGAATCGGTGTATAAGTTGTCACCTTCACGGGCGTCTCCGTCGTAGTCGGGGTAAGGCTGACCGACGCCCCAATAAACGACGTCCAACTCGGGGTCGTAAGAGCCGAAACCCCACGGGCCCCCGCCACCGGTCTTGTAGGAGTCGCCGCTCCAAGTCTCCGCGCCCGGCTCGCCTTGATCAGGCACCGTGTAGAACCGCCATGCCCGCTCACCCGAGACGGCATCGTAAGCGTCGATGAATCCGCGGCTGGGGAAATCCCCTCCAGCGATTCCAACAAGCACCTTGCCTTTCACCACGAGGGGGACGGACTTAATACTGAGATTGTCTTCCGGCTTGCCAACCTCCACATCCCAACGCACGCGTCCCGAGCGCGCTTCAATTGCGACCAAGTGCGCATCGAGAGTGCCTAGGAACAGGGTGTCGCCGAGGATCGCAACTCCCCAATTCACGGGCCCGCAGCAGTACTTCAGATTCTCGGGCAGCAATCGTCGGTAGTGCCAAAGCTCCGCTCCGTTCCGAGCATCGATGGCGAATACATGGTTCCAAGCCGTGCTCAAGTAGATGACACCGTCAATGACCAGCGGCGTTGAGTGAAGGCCGTCGGCGACACCGGTCTGAAAGCTCCACACCGGGACGAGATTGCGTACGGTCTCCCGGTTGATTTGGGTCAACGGACTGTAGCGCCCGTTGCCGTAATCACGCCCGTACATCAGCCAGTTGTCGCTATCGGCCCCCGCCCCAAGGAGACGAGCGTTGTCGACTCCGATCTCGGGTGCCTGCACTTCTGTCGTCGGCTGCACCGACTGTTTCGAAAGTTCCCGCAAGTGAGCAATGACCGCAGAGCGTGATCCGGCGTCTAGTTCCGCCCCAAACGCCGGCATTGCCCGCCCCGGCAAGCCGTCCCGAATCAGCCGGTCGAGCCGTGCGTCATCGGTCTCGGCGTGCCAGCGCGGGTTGGTCAGATCGGGTGCCGAGGCCCCCTCCCCGAATGCGCCATGGCAGACCGTGCAGTACTGGCCGAACAGCGCCGAACCGAGTTGCTCGTTCTGAGCCGTGACGTCCGAGGAGCATACGATCAGAGCAAGCGGCAATAGATGCCTGAACGGTCGGGAGCGCCTTCTCCCCGCCGGTTCCCTCGGATCGTCGAACCGGCGAAGACCCCGCATGTCAGCGGCTCCAGAAATGTCACCACCGCCGCCCAGCCCTACGTGTATTGAGCGGCTACAGGCAGGCTCGCTCACGACCCCGTGATTGTACCGCCGAGCCAACCTCACGGCTCGGGACGCCGGGACCAGAGCTTGTACGCGGAATTCCCCTACTGAAACCACGCGGATTGTTGTCGAACGCTGGTCGCCCGGCTCCGCCACGACCAAGCGCTCTCCGTCGCTGCAACCTCGTGGCACATCCCGATCGCGCGCGTAGAGCCATCGGGGGGCAATCAGCCGTTGCGGCGTTTCTGTCTCGAGCAACGGCGAGGTCAAGACCGACGCCGGCGTCACGCAGCCAGCTTTCGCCAAAGCCGCCCATCTGGCCCAGATTGTCACCGGCGCACACAGCTTAACGACAGGGCAATCGGAAGTGGAGGACGGAGGGACTGCGTGTTCGTCGAACAATGACGCACGCAGCGCACGAAAGGTCCCACAGCCATCGTAACGAGCACCGGGACCCATTCCCAGCAGAAGGCGGCTTGGGAGATAACATGTTGTACGCTGGCGGAGCACAACAGATGACCGAGCCGGTGTGGTTGCGTAGACCGCCGAAACTAGTCCCTGCCGGGCTGGCGGCGACGCTGTTGCTCTCGGTGCACGTGACACTACGGGCACAGCAGGGGAATACGACCTCTGCGAGTGCTTCCCCCACCTCGGGCCAGCGTCAATTCCTCGACCGTTATTGCGCGACCTGCCACAACCAGCGCCTGAAGACCGGTGGGCTGAATCTGGAGCAGGTGGACGCGGCCAGGCCTGCGACGCGACCCGAGGTATGGGAGAGGGTGGTGCGCAAGCTGCATACGGGCCTCATGCCGCCTCCCCAAGCGCCGCAGCCATCCGAAGCCGATCGCCGCGCGATGCTGACATGGCTGAGAACATCACTCGATGCCGGGGCGGCCGCAAACCTGAACCCCGGCCGCACCGAATCGCTGCGGCGCCTGACTCGCGCCGAGTATCAGAACGCGATTCGGGACCTTTTGGATCTCGACGTCGACGCAACGGCGCTACTGCCAGCCGATGAGAGCGGTCACGGCTTCGACAACGTTATCGTCGGCGATCTATCGGCGACGCTCCTGACCCGCTATATTTCGGCTGCCCGGAAAATCAGCCGCCTCGCGGTCGGGACCATGGACACTCTGCAGGGCGACATCGTTCGAGTGGCTCCCGATCTGACACAGGAAGGTCACTTGGACGGGCTGCCGCTTGGAACGCGCGGCGGCCTGTCGACGTCCTATGTGTTTCCCCGGGACGGCGAGTACGATATCCAGATCCTTCTCGCACGCAATCTGACAGGGACCGTCAGCGGGATGCGCGATGACCGTCCGCACGAGCTTTTGGTCCTACTCGACCGAGAGCCGGTCAAGACCTTCACGATCCAGAGACCGGCCAGAGGCGACGACTCCCTGTTCAGGCAGGTCGCGCCGGTCGACAAGGATTTGAAGGCGCGCGTTGCCGTCAGCGCCGGTCCGCACAACCTTGCTGTCACCTTCGTCAAAGAGGGGTCGTCGCTCACCGAGACGCTCCGGCAACCTACGCTGGCTCGCTTCAACGACAATCGCTATCCGCGCACGGCGCCCGCTATCGATCAGGTTCTGGTGACGGGACCCTATGGTCCCAAAGGCCCCGGGAACACGCCGAGCCGACGTCGATTATTTGTCTGCAGGCCGTCCGGGCCGGACAAGGGTGAGGAAGAGGAATGCGCGAGGGGGATTCTGTCGACGCTGATGCGGCGCGCCTATCGCCGGCCAGTCACCGAAGCGGACTTCGACGGTCCGATGGCCTTCTATCGCGAAGGACGTGCCGATGGCGATTTCGACACTGGCATCGCCAAGGCAGTCAGTGCCGTGCTCGCCAACCCGGGATTTCTGTTCCGTGTGGAACGCGACCCGGAAAACGTACCGGCGAGCGGCATCTACCAAGTCAGCGATCTCGATTTGGCATCGCGATTGTCGTTTTTCCTATGGAGCAGCATTCCGGACGATGAGTTGCTCGATGTGGCCGTTCAGGGCCAGCTGAGGCAGCCGGGGGAACTTGAGAAGCAGACGCGCAGGATGATCGCCGATCGCCGATCGATCAACCTCGCTACGAATTTCGCCGGACAGTGGCTGCGGCTGCGCAATATCGAGGCTGTCCTTCCAAGCGCCAATCTCTTTCGGGACTTCGACGACAACCTGCGGCAAGCCTTCCGAAGGGAAACCGAGCTCTTCTTCGATAGCGTGCTGCGCGAGGATCGCAACGTCCTCACTTTCATTCGGTCGGAGTACACGTTCCTCAATGAGCGCCTGGCGAAGCACTACGGAATTCCCGGCGTTTACGGAAGCCGGTTTCGCCGCGTGACGCTGGCCCCTGAAAGCGAGCGCGGCGGCCTCTTGCGGCAGGGCAGCGTGCTGTCGGTCACCTCATATTCGACCCGGACATCACCGGTGCTGCGCGGAGTCTTCGTGCTGAGCAATCTCTTGGGAGCGCCGCCGTCTCCGCCGCCCCCGAACGTGCCGGCGCTCGACGAGGGCGCGGTGGCGGCCAACCTCCCGATGCGACAGCGCCTGGCTGCACACCGCAGCAACGCGGTCTGCGCGAGCTGTCATCGTACGATTGATCCGGCAGGCTTCTCGCTTGAGAACTTCGATGCTGTCGGACAGTGGCGCGACCGGGAGATAGGCGGGGAACTCGTCGATGCGTCGGGGGCCCTCCCTGGTGCCGGGGATTTCCGAGGGCCTGACGGGCTCGAAGACGCACTTCTGGACCGTCCGGAGTTGTTCGTCACTACGCTGACGGAAAAACTCCTGACGTTCGCGCTCGGGCGAGGCGTGGAGTACTACGACGCACCGGCCGTTCGGAAGATCGTGAGGGACGCCGAGAAGGACGACTACCGGTTCTCTTCGCTGATTCTCGGGATTATCGAGAGCGTTCCCTTTCAAATGCGAAGCACTGAACGCGATAATTCATCCAAGCCTGGTGCGATTGCAGGAAACCTATAGGAGCATAGGAGAGGGAGATCATGGCGTTTCTAACCAAGAAGGCGATTCCCAGGCGGACGCTCCTAAAAGGCGCACGGGCCGGGCTGGCCCTGCCTCTGCTCGACGCCATGATTCCCGCTGCTACGGCGTGGGCCAAGACCCCTGCGAAGCCGGTAGCGAGGCTCGGTTTCGTGTTTGTCCCGATGGGATGCGACCATTCGCGATGGACCCCGCCGGGCGAGGGAAGACTCAATGGGCTTTCCCCCATCCTGAACTCGCTGGAGCCGGTCAGGGATCAGGTGACCGTCATCACCAATATGCGGTTGCCGAACGCCTATCCGGGTACCCATGACACATCCAACTCGGCGTTTCTGAGCGCGGCGGTCGCCAAACACACCGAGAGTTCGGACTACTATCTGGGCACAACCGTCGACCAGATCGCAGCTAAGCGCATGGGCCGCGACACACAGGTAGCCTCGCTCCAACTCGCGATGGATCTGACCCCGCTCGCCGGTGTGTGCAACAACGGGTACGCCTGCGTCTACCAGAATTGTCTTTCGTGGTCTTCGCCGACGACTCCCCTCCCGGCCGAGGCCCATCCACGCGTCGTCTTCGAGCGCCTGTTCGGCGAGGGCGGCAACGCGGCGGAGCGCCGAGCGGCGCTGCGCGATCGTGCAAGCCTTCTGGACTCGTTCAACGGGAGCATCGAGAAGATCAAGGGACAGGTGGGAGCGCCCGACCGTGCGCGCCTAGACCAGTATCTCGAGAGCGTTCGTCAAGTCGAGCGCGAGATTGAGCGCGCCGAGCAAGCGGCAGCCGAAGACAAGATGCCCGACACCGATCGGCCTGTAGGAGTCCCTGCCGCGTTCGCCGACCACGCCAAGCTCATGTACGACCTACAGATTCTGGCCTTTCAGGCCGATATTACGCGCGTCGTCAGCTTCCAGTTCACGCGCGAGCACAACAATCGCACGTATCCGGAAATCGGGGTCCCGGATCCCCACCATCCAACCAGTCATCACGGAAACGATCCGGAAAAGGTATTGAAGATAGCGAAGATCAATACGTTCCACATTTCGCTGTTTGCTGACTTCCTGCAGAAGATGCAAGCTACTCCCGACGGCGACGGCTCACTGCTCGATCACTCGGTCTACCTGTACGGCAGCGGCATGGGCAATCCGAGCCTTCACGATCACGAGAACCTTCCGATCCTGGTGACGGGCGGCTCCACGAGCGGCCTGAAGGGCGGCCAGCATATCAAGTACGACAAGGGAACCAATCTGGCCAACCTCCATCTCACGTTGCTCGATCGCGTTGGAATCCATATGGATTCTTTCGTGGATAGCACCGGAACAGTCGAAGACCTTTTCGAATTGACCGACGTAGCATGAGGGACGCACACATGCGCTGGCGAACGATCGCTGGAATCGTGCTTCTGAAGCTGGGTTTTTTGAGTTCTGCCGTCGCGGTGTCGCTACCTGACGCCGCCGAACAACGCGACAAGGCTAGCGTTCGCACCCTTCTCCGGGCCGGCGTCGACGTCGATGCCGAGCAGGTCGACGGGACCACTGCGCTGCATTGGGCGGCGTATCACGAGGATGACGAGATGGTTGGGTTGCTCGTGCGAGCGGGCGCCAACGTAAACGCCGTAAACCGCTATGGCGCGTCAGCCCTGGCGGAGGCCTGCACAAATGGCAACGCCGCGATTGTGAGTCTGCTGCTGGAGGCTGGTGCCGACGCGAATACCCGAATGAAGGGCGGAGAGACAGCCCTTATGCTGGCTGCACGGTCCGGGAATGCTGAGACGGTGGAGGCGCTGCTCGCGCACGGTGCCGCCCCTAACCAGCGCGAGCGGCTCGCCCAGACGGCCTTGATGTGGGCGGCGGCCGAGGGCCACGGCGAGGTCGTGCGCGCCCTGATCGAGGCTGGAGCCGACGTGAACGCCCGCCTCGATTCCGGGTTCACGCCGTTCTTCCTAGCCGTACGCGAGGGTCACCTCAACGTCGTGCAGGCGTTTATCGAGGCCGGCGTCGATGTGAACACGATGATGCAGCCTGCGGAGAGATGGAACCCCCGGAGGAGACATCCGGCCATATGTGCGCTGTTACTCGCCGTCCAGAACGGCCACTTCGAGCTTGCGATTGCTCTGATCGATGCGGGTGCCGATCCGAACGATGTTCGGACCGGCTTCACGACCCTTCACATGATTCCCGGGGTCCGCAAGCCGGATTCGAACGACCTCAACGATGGCGCGCCGCCGATGGGAGCGGGCCGACTCTCGAGCGCTGACTTCGTGCGCGAAATCGTGAAGCGCGGAGCGGATGTCAATTTCCGCCTCCCTCCAGACACACAGGGGCTGCCCGGCACGACATCCCGCATTTCGACGGTGGGAGCAGCGGGGGCGACACCGCTTCTTTTGGCCGCCGATCGCGCCGACGTTCCACTGATGCATCTGCTCCTAGAGTTGGGTGGCGACCCCCTCCTGCCGAACTCCAACAACACCACGCCGCTTATGGCTGCTGCCGGGGTCGGCACGACATCGCCGGACCAAGAAGCGGGCGAGCAAAGCGAAGCGTTGGAAGCCGTCAAGATGCTGCTCGATTTGGGCGCTGACATCAACACCGTGGACAACAATGGCGATACGGCCATGCACGGAGCCGCGTACAACGCCTACCCGCTTGTCGCGAACCTGCTGGCTGAGCGTGGAGCCGATCCGCAAGTCTGGAATAACCCTAACGAAGCAGGCGGGACACCACTATTCATCGCCGAGGGTTACGCTGATCGTTCGCCACAGCCCGATGCCCGGACGATCGAAGCCATTACCAAGTTGATGCTCGCGGCGGGAATCTCGACAGAAGGCGAACGGCCGAAGATAGTTGACATCTACGAGAGGCGGTAGAGCCGGCCAAGCCGCCTGAGTTGGTGAGGTGCGGGGCCCGCCGCCTCGCTTTCGGTGCCGAGCATGCCCGGTTCGCGCTCGTCGTCGCTTCGCGGGTTAGGGCGGAAACCTTGAAGGCGGCGATCCGGTCGAGCGTACGTTGGCATTCGACGGAATCCTGGGGCAGCAGTCATTACGTAGCACTCGGACCTAGCTCGGCCGGGTCATTTCGGTCAGCGAGTACTTCGCCGATGCTGTCATCCAGCAACTTCACGATTGCATTGACGCACTGCTCGTCTATCGTCAACGGCGGCCCCAAAGCTATCCAATGCGGATCGAATCGCGTCAGCAGCCCATTCGCGAGTGCTCGCTTGCCGATGTCGATCCCGATCGGTGGATCGAAGCGCTCCCTGGTAGCGGTGTTGCAAACGAACTCGATTCCCAAGAACAAGCCCCTTCCGCGAATGTCGCCGATGACATTGCGATGCTTCATGTCCTCCAAACCCCTCCGCAACTTCTCGCCCATCGCCCCCGCATTCGCACATAGGTCGCGTCGCAAGATCTCGTCGATCGTTGCCAAGCCGGCGGCGCAAGATATCGGGTTGCCTTCGAAGGTATGCCCCTCGACGAATCCCGGGTTCTTCGTCGAGTCTCCCCAGAACGCAGAGGCGATGTGCCGTCGACAGATCAGAGCCGACAGCGGAGCGTACCCACCACTAATGCCTTTCCCCAGGCAGACTAGATCCGGAGTAACTCCGAATGTCTCGGCGGCAAACATATTTCCCGTGCGACCAATGCCAGTGATGATCTCGTCGAAGATCAACAGCACATTGTGGCGGTCGCATATCTCTCTCAGCTGAGGCAGATACTCATCAGGAGGATCGATGATCCCGCCCGTGTGACCAATCGGCTCGACCATTACAGCGGCGACCGTGCTCGGATCCTCCATCTCGATCACATCGCCGATCAAGCTCGCACAGGTTAGCTCGCAGCTTGGATACTCCTTGCCGAATGGACAGCGATAACACGTCGGGGGGAAGACGTGAACGAACCCAGGAGCCAGTGGTTCGTTGACCGCTCGCCGCGAAGCAAGACCGCTCGCCGATAACGAACCCATGGTCGATCCGTGCCACGACTGATAGCGAGAGATGATCTTGAACTTCGTCGCCTTGCCGGAAAGCCTGTGGTACTGGCGAGCCATCTTGATGGCGGCTTCCGTCGCTTCCGATCCGCCGCTGAGCAGCTTGACCGCATCGAGGTCTCCTGGCGCAATCTCCGCCAGCTTGTTCGCGAGTCGCACGGCCAAGGGATTGCTGCCGTGCATGACCGGCGAAAAGGAGAGCTTGTTCATTTGCTCCTGGATCGCCTTGATCACACGAGGATTGTTGTGACCGACACTGGCAACGTAGATTCCGGACAATGCGTCGAGGTAGCGCTTCCCGAGGACATCGAAATAATAGACGTCGTCGGCTCGCACCATCAGCAATGGGTCTTGGACAAACTCCGTCATTTGAGCCCGGATGAAGATGTGCCGCAGGTATTGCTCGTCTGCGGCCGCAGCCTCGGAAAGGAACTCGACCGCGTCTCGAGTGTGATCTGTGGCCATGATTGACTCCAATTAACCTTGTTTACCGCGACAGAACGCGACGGCTGTCAACGCGTAGACCAAAGCGACCCGCACCAATTCACTGACCGCCACTTCCTCATTCATCGTGTGAGCGCCCTTGGCATCCGGACCATGAGTGATCGCGGGGATTCCCGCTCGATTCACGAATTCATGGCCATCATCCACGAATGGCTTTGCCCCGATGGGTAGCGCTTCGCCCGTTCCCGCTGAATGAGCAGATTGAAATGCCGTGACGAAAGGATCATCCGGATTGATCTGATAGGCATCGCGAGCGACGTGGAATCCTCCCTCGATCCGAACGTCGTGCTGCTCGGCCACATCCAACAGGATCCGACGAAACTGAGTTTCGGCATCCGTCAGCGCCGTGCCCGGCAACCACCGGCGAGTGCCAGCGACGTTGCATTCGATGGGCGACTGATTGTAGATCTCGCCGGCCGTGAATTGCCCGACGAACATGCTCTCGCGGCCAGCCATCTGATGGGTCAACTGCTTGAGGTCTTGATCGACCTCCGCGAAGCGACGGACGATCTCGGACCCGGCTCGGATCACGCTAGGCCCTTCGAGTCCGCCCAACATCTCATGCACTGGTTGGCCTTCGCGAGTGATCTTGATCGTCAGGACAGCCATCCCTCGACCGATCACCGGCAGTGGCGAGGCAAGATACTCCGGAAGCAGGACCGCATCGCCAACGTAACCTTCGTCGATCAGTCCATTCACATGGGTTCCATCGCCCCATGGCGACTCGTGCAAGTCATGCGCGGTTAGCAAGACTGCTCCATGTGTCAGGAAACCTGTCTCGCGCAGGGACCGCATCGCTTCGACGCAGGCCGCGATACCGCCCTTCATGTCCGAGCAACCGCTGCCGTATAGCATGCCGTTCTCGACTCGCGGCGGAACGAACGGCAGATGCACCGTGTCCAGGTGACCGTTGTATTGGAGTGTTCGACCGGGTTGTCCGCTTGAAAACGTCGAGACGACTGCCGGAGCGTCTGGCCAGCCGGCTGCCGGGCGTTCGACCGAGAAGCCGTCGTCGCGCAGGATCTCGTCCAGCCGCTCGGATACATCTGCCGCCGACCGCGTCGGACTGGGAACTTCTATTAACCCGACAGCGGTCTCGATCAAGCGATCCGCTTGGATTGCATCAGCCAGTGCTCGAGCGACTCCTTCGTTCATCCTACTTCCACGCATCTTGCTGCCCGACAGCATACCGGTGTCGGCTCCTAGGGCAGGAGGAGCCCTCTCCGGCTGGCCACGTACCTCAGGTTTCGTCGTCTTCGGCGACGGCGTTCCCGGCCCCAACGCTGACTCGGGCCCGGTTTCCGCTGGATTTGACTCCGCGACGCGCGGTTGATTGGGCAGGCCGAATCCACATTTCCGGCCGTCAGGACTTGATGACATGCGAGGACATCTGGCGGAGCCGCATTGCCTTCGATGAGGCGCAACGCGGGTGCGACAAGTTCTTGGCCGTGGGGTCCAGGGTCGAATGCGGCGCAACCGATCAGACAGGAGTCGGCGTCGCGCGGCATCATGCGAATCGTGCAGCCGACGACGAAGCCGAAGAGCAGGTAATCGGGGGGAGGGGACTTTTTGTCCCGGTTCTACGGTGGATTCGCTGTCGAGATCCCCCTACACGTAACTCCGCTCGAACGTGGTTCAGCCCTGTTCGGGCATTCCAGACATCCCGCGTTTCACCATGACGCGGTGGCCGGGCTACGCGGGCTGTCTGGATGGGCGAGTGGATGCAGTCCTTTGCTTTGTCGTGGAGAACACGAGTGTGACCAAATATCGGACGATGACATCCAAATATTGACGAGACGTCACATGGCTGGAATAGGACGGAAGTCACAACGCGATCGGGCGGTCGAGCTACTCAAGCAGCATGGTGCCATGCGTCGTAGCGAACTGACCGCCGCACGCGTGCACCCGCAAACGCTCGCACGGCTGGTCGAGGACGGGAGCCTCATCCGCGTCGCCCGTGGACTCTATCAGCTCACCGACGCCGACATCACTGCGCCCCATACCATGGCCGAGGTCGCGAAGCTGGTGCCGAAAGCGGTCGTCTGCCTTATCTCGGCCCTCCAGTTTCACGAGCTGACGCTCCAGATCCCGAGCCGAGTCTGGATCGCCATCGGCGCAAAGGCGCGAAAGCCGAAGTTCGAGTACCCGGCGATCCGGGTCGTGCGATTCGAAAGCCGGGCGCTTTCGCTCGGCGTGGAGGTGCACCGCATCGACGGCGTGGCGGTGCCGATCTTCAATCCGGCCAAGACCGTGGTCGATTGCTTTCGGTTCAGAAGGCACGTTGGTCTCGACGTGGCACTCGAGGGTCTTCACAGCGTCATGAAGTCAGAGAAGGCCAAACCGGCGGAGATCATTCAATACGCGCGGGAGACGCGCATCTGGTCCGTTCTGAGCTTCCGTGTTCGTTGTCAAGCGAAGTGCGGGGGAAATGTGATGACTGACG
>CAYWUV010000099.1:0-22885 GCA_964461235.1 uncultured Bryobacterales bacterium
GCGTTGGCCCGGGGCCCTATACCCTAGTCAGGCCCCCCAAATTTAGAATCCCTGCAGTGGCGCGCTGCCGGGCGAATCACGGTGAAGAATGGAGGGACGCGTTCCAGCGCGTGGAACTGCCACGCTGGACGATTTATCAACGTGGTGGTGGTGGCGCGACCATGCGGGCGGCTCGCGCCTGGGGTGGAGGCGGGGCACCGTGGCTGTCAGGTGGCCCTGGGGAAGTGCATCGGTATTTTCACGCTGGTGGCAACGGGGTAGCTATGCGAGTGCTTCCCCACGCACTGTTTCTCGCCGGACACGACCATCCAACGGATCTGTTACGTGACGTGGTCCGAGACGGGGCAGCGACCCACGGACATCCCCGCGCTTTGGTCGGTGCCACTACTTGGGCATACGCAGCTTGGTCGCTGGTGCGCCTGAACCGGACACTGGGATTCGGTGAACTGCTAGATCTGCTTATCGACGAACACGATTCCTGGGGGGCGTTTCCTGACGCGGAACGTGGTGGCAATAAATGGCTTGCTGCGGCCAATCTCGTGTTCGGCGAGTCTTACCAGTATGTTTGGGAGCGTACGGTCGGTGAGATGCGGAAACTGTTGGAACACGCTAAGGACGGAATCAGGCGGGGAGTGTTGGCGAATGACCGGGCCGTGCTCGCCGATCTGGGGTGCTTCGGAAAGTCCAAAGGCGCAGGCACCGTCACCGCCGCCGGAGCGGCGTATCTTGCAGCAAGACATGCAGCTCAGCCGACGCAAGGCGTGCTCCGGGCCGCCTTTGAACAGGGAGCGGACACGGATACGCTAGCGGCCATGACCGGTGGCCTCCTGGGCTGCCTAGCGGGCGATGAGTGGCTCCCGGCACCGTGGCGCAATGTTCAAGACGCTGATTATCTGCGGCACATTGCCGATCGGGTTGCGCGAGGTCCGGCGGGAACGGAACCGCGACCGGTGGAGCAACCGGTGGCGCCACAGTCCATCCTAGCCGACCTTGAGCGAGACGGTGTTCATCAATTGGCTCTGGGAGACTTCACTCGAGTCAAAGCTGTGCCGCTAGTGGAACCCAGACCAGCTTCCAAGTCGATCTCGGTACGGGCATGGAAGCTTAGAACCTCTGCAGGTCAGACCCTGTACGTCACTAAGGTCTACAAGTTGAACCGGACCACTGAAATCGGGCGGCAGGGAATCGATCCGACTCCTCGCCAACTCACTCTTGGCGATACCGGAGGGCAGGGATCGGGGGTGGCTGGGCAGTCGACTGCCCGCGACGTGGCCGAGACGCGCGTCGATTCGACCGGCGCACTCTATAGCGAGTTTCTCCGGCTCTTGCAGCTTCTATTACAGGCACAGCCAAGGCGACCGGGTGAGATAGAAGAGGCACTGGGGCTCACTCGTGGGCAAGCTCGTGTGTGGCTTGCGAGAGCGCAAGAAAGCGGTGAAATCGAGCGAGTGTCAGAAAGGCCGGTGCGAGTTGCGCTGCGACGCAAGTCCCCGATCTAGTAAGGGGTTAGCTGGGCACGTCCGGGACGGTGAACTTGCTAGGCTCAATTTCCTCGGCTACCAACTGTGGTGGGCGAGTGCTTATTCCGCTGAATTTGAACACCATTCCGAAGGAATCTGAACAGCGTTCCGATTTGATTTGAACAGTCGTTCCGATTGATTTTGAACACCTCGGAGCGAAGCGACGCTTACAAGCTCAGAACGCCCTTGTCGTGGCACCTCCGTCAAGGGGATTTCCCCTGAATCCAGTCGATCTCTTCTTCATCATCCTTTTTCTCCTTTCCGTCATGTGCAGGTAGCGAAACGATCGCCTCCCCTCCTCTATCCACATGTCAAGTGCAGCACAATGCGTGCATTCTGGAACCACAGAACTCCCCGTTACCAGTCACGCCGAGGGCATGCCTGTTGACAGTGTTTTGATATCGTCGCAAAATAAGTTTAGGGCTGCCTAAATATGGCCAGTGAAGCGGTCGACGACTATCTGAAGGCGATCTTCCAGTTGGCCGGGGAGTCCAAGCGGGCTTCGACCGCCGCCCTCGCCGAACAACTCTGCGTCGCCCCCGCATCGGTCAGCGGCATGCTGAAGAAACTCTCCGAAGCCCGTCCGCCCTGGATCGAGTACCAGAAACACCACGGGGCCCGGCTGACCAAGCACGGCCGCGCTCGCGCCCTGGAGGTGATCCGCCACCACCGGCTGATCGAACTGTTCCTGCATTCCGTCCTGGGCTACAGTTGGGACGAGGTCCATGACGAGGCCGAGCGCCTCGAGCACGCGATCTCGGAACGGTTCGAAGATCGAATCGCAAGGGTGCTCGGCGATCCCGAGTTTGACCCCCACGGGCATCCCATCCCCCGCCGCGACGGCACGATCCCGAAACGCTCGGACACGAGCCTCGTCCACATGGCACCCGGAACAAGCGCTAGGGTGTCACGAGTCTCGGACCAGGATCCGGAGATGCTGCAGTATCTCTCGCGCATCGGCATCAAGCCGGGGGTGCGGCTCCACATGGTCGAGAGAGGCCCGTTCGACGGACCCTTGATGCTTCGCGTGGCCGACGACCGCGAGATACACGCATTCGGACCGCGACTCGCGGCGGCAATCCGTGTCCGGCTGGCGGAAGGGGCCGAATCATGACTCCGCTAGGCATCCTGGCGGGCCTTGCTCTCGTAGCCGCCCTGCTCCTGGCGCCCCGGGTCGGCGGCATCTCCCTCTGGCGCAGGTTTCGCGCCTTCCACGATCGATCCCGGTCAGAGGACGCACTGAAGCACATCCTGGCCTGGCAGCATCGCTCGAAGCCGGCGAGCCTCGAGTCCCTGGCCGGAGGACTCGGCCTCGCGCCTTCCAAGGCCCTTCAGATCACGAAGCGCCTGGAAGCCGCCGGATGGATCGAGTGCGGTGCAGCTGGCATCCGCCTCACGTCGGGCGGGGAGAGGCGAGCCTTGCGGGTGGTGCGGGCGCACCGGCTATGGGAACGCTACCTGTCGGACGACGCCAACATGCCGTTCGGCCGGCTGCACCAGGCGGCCGAACGCGCGGAGCACAATCTGAGCCGCCAGGACGTCGAGAGGCTGGACGCGCACCTCGGCCATCCCCAGCACGACCCCCACGGGGATCCCATTCCGAGCGCCGACGGAACAGTGGCCGAGCTCGACGCCGTAAGCCTGAACGAATGGCCCCCTCACGAGCCGGCATCGGTCGCGCACATCGAGGACGAACCCGACGAGGTGTTCCAACAGGTTCTGTCGGCAGGTTTCCGCCCGTCCATGGTCATTCGGATCCTGCAATCGGATGCCGCCGGACTCGTCGTGGAATGCGACGGAGCGGAGCGTCGGATTGATCGCACGGTGGCCGCCAACGTCCACGTCACGGCAGTCCGCCAATCAGACATGCTGCCGACAGACGCGCTGCCGCTCTCGGAACTTCGCACCGGCTCGACCGGCGAGGTCGTCGATCTTGGCCCGGCCTGCACAGGCTTTACGCGTCGCCGGCTCCTGGACCTCGGGTTGACCCCGGGTGCGCACGTGGAAGTCGCCTTGGACAACACGTTCGGCGACCCGCGCGCCTTCCGGATCCGCGGAACGGCCATCGCTCTTCGCGAGGAGCAGGCCGCGCAGGTGTGGGTGCGGTCCCGCGCCACTCAGGAGGGACCTCGATGAACCCCGCTGACTGCCAGGCCTGCCCGGCGCATGCCCAACTCGCCCAGATGGGAATCAATACCGCCAAGTGCGATCACGTCGTCGCCCTCGCCGGCAACCCGAACACAGGCAAGTCCTCGGTGTTCAATGCGCTGACCGGCCTCCGCCAGCACGTCGGCAACTGGACCGGCAAGACGGTCACCCGCGCAGAGGGCGCCTTCGGGTTCGGGGGCAAGCGCTACAAGCTCGTCGACCTTCCGGGAACGTACTCGCTGCTGTCCGCCTCTCAGGACGAGGAGATCAGCCGCAACTTCCTGCTTTTCGGACAGCCGGACTGCACGGTCATCGTCGTGGATGCGACCGCGCTGGAACGCAACCTGAACCTCGTCCTGCAGGTTCTCGAGATCACCGACCGGGCCGTCGTCTGCGTCAACCTCATGGACGAGGCCGAGCGCAAGGGGATCGAGGTCGACGTGAGGAGCCTGTCCCGCGATCTGGGGGTCCCGGCCGTGCCTACCGTGGCCCGAACCAAGCAGGGCATGGCGGAACTCGTGTCGACAGTAGCCGGCGTCATCGCGGGCGAGATCCGTACCGAACCGCTCCGATTCGAGCCCCCGGCCGACGTGACGGAGGCAATCAACGGTCTCGTCCCCCTGATCGAGGGCGCGGCCCCCGGGCTCGCGAACGCGCGCTGGGTCGCCCTGCGCCTTCTGGACGGTGACCACAAGGTGCGCGAGGCCCTCCTTTCCGGGGAACTCGCCCAGTTGGCGGGCCGCCAGCTCGAAGCAGCGCCGTCGCGCAGCAGCCGCATCACGGCCATCGCCGGAGCCCAGTAACCGCCATGCCCGCAGACGCCCAGGCAATCCTCGACCGCAGCGACAGCCTGCGACGTGACATCGGGGACCAGTTCCGGGACCGCATGGTGTCCTCCCTGTACGACAACGCCCGCCAGATCGCGGCACGCTCGGTCAGCGAGACGGGTGCCGGCAAGTGGGACCTCGACCAGCGAATCGACCGCCTCGTGACATCGCGCTGGCTCGGGCTGCCCCTGATGATGGCGCTGCTGGGCATGGTGTTCTGGATCACCATCCTGGGAGCGAATGTCCCCTCACAGATGCTGGCGACCGCCTTCTTCGGCGTCGAGGAGGCCGCCACGGGATGGTTCGAGAGTGTCGGGATGCCATGGTGGATCACGGGGCTCGTCTGGCACGGCGTCTTCCGCGGCCTCGCGTGGGTGGTCAGCGTCATGCTGCCGCCCATGGCGATCTTCTTCCCGGTCTTCACCATTCTCGAGGACCTCGGCTATCTCCCGCGAGTCGCCTTCAATCTCGACTGGCTGTTCCGCAAGGCTGGCGCGCATGGCAAGCAGGCCTTGACCATGGCGATGGGATTCGGGTGCAACGCCGCCGGTGTGACATCGACTCGCATCATCGATTCCCCACGGGAACGGCTGCTGGCAATCCTGACGAATAATTTCGTGCCGTGCAACGGCCGGTTCCCGACCTTGATCATGCTGGCGGTGATCTTCGTCGCCGCCTCGTTCCCGCCGGCGGTCGCATCGATGGCGGCGGCGGGAGCCGTAGTGGGCGTGGTGCTGCTCGGCGTCGGCTTCACCCTGGCGATCTCGTGGGCGCTGTCGCGGAGCGTCCTGTCCGGGGAGGCCTCGGCGTTCACGCTCGAACTGCCGCCTTACCGACGCCCGAGCATCCTGCGCATCCTGTACACGTCCCTGATCGACAGAACGATCTTCGTGCTGGGAAGGGCCATGCTGACAGCCGCTCCGGCCGGCGCCGTCATCTGGGTCCTGGCCAACGTGCAAGCCGGGAACGCCAGCCTCGCCTCGCACGCGATCGAGTGGCTGGCCCCCCTCGGGGAAACAATCGGCCTCGACGGAGTGATCCTGCTGGCATACGTCATTGCGATACCCGCGAACGAGATCGTCGTGCCGACGATGCTGATGTGCTACCTGAGCGGCAGTATGATGATGGACATAACGACGTACGAGCAGATCCGGGCCGTGCTGGTGGACCAGCATGGCTGGACGTTGCTGACGGCCGTCAACCTGATGCTGTTCTCGCTCCTGCACAATCCGTGCGCAACCACCATCCTGACCATCTGGAAGGAGACCCGGAACGCGCGGTGGACCGCCCTAGGTGCCCTCATGCCGCTGGCAATCGCGTTCCTCGTCTGCTTCGTTACCGCCCAAGTGGGGCGGCTGTTGCCCTGATGCACGTGGCGCAGGCCGGTAGCCCGCCCGGCCTGGCCGGGCTTGACAGGTGGGACCATCTGGTCCGACTGCAGGAGATGCTCCGCGCAGTCCTCGACGCCAACCCCTTCTGGCGGCACCGGCTGCACGGCGCGCCGATCCCACGGACTGCGGAGGAGTTCCGCCAGCTCCCCTTAACTTCGAACCGCAACCTGTCCGCCGATGCCAGTGAGCACCCGCCGTTCGGATCCAACCTCACGTATCCGATCGAGCGGTATACCAGGCTCCATCAAACCTCGGGCACGATCGGCAACCCCTTGACCGTGTTCGACACATCGGAGAGTTGGGCCTGGTGGTGTGACTGCTGGGACGCGGTGCTCGACGTATGCGGAGTCCGTCCCGAGGACCGAGCCTTCTTCGCGTTCTCGTTCGGACCTTTCATCGGTTTCTGGTCCGCCTACGATGCCGCGGCGCGCCGGGACGTGCTGATGGTCCCGGGAGGCGGGGCCGGTACCTCCCGACGCCTGCGGATGCTGGCTCAGACCGACTGCACGCTGCTGTTCTGCACTCCGACCTACGCCCTGCACATGGCAGAATTCGCCGCCCGCGGGGGCATCGACCTCGCGGGATCGTCCATCCGCAGCGTCATTCTGGCAGGGGAACCCGGAGGGAGCATGGCGCCCCTGCGAAAACAGCTGGAGGAGGCGTGGGGGGCCAAGGTGTTCGACCACGCCGGTGCCAGCGAGATCGGCGCGTACGGGATTCCGTGCCCCGAGGGCCGCGGAGTATTCGTCAACGAGCGGGAGTTCATTGCTGAGGTGCTCGCGCTCGACAACGACGAGCCGGTGTCGGACGGACAAACCGGAGAACTGGTGCTGACCAATCTTGGTCGGTGGGGCTACCCGGTCGTCCGTTACAGGACGGGAGACTTGGTGCGGCCGGTGCGGCTTGAGGACCGGCTCCTGCTGGAAGGCGGCATCCTGGGCCGGGTCGACCAGATGATGCTCCTGCGGGGCATCAATCTGCACCCGTCGGCGATTGAGTCCGTCGTGAGGGAGCAGGCGGGCGCGGCCGAGTTTCGCATCACTGTCGTCCGCAAGGGGGCCATGGACGAGGCGGAGATTGAAGTCGAGGCATCCACTTCCCAATGCCGGGCCATTGCGGAGCAGGTACGCGACTCGTTCGGCGTACGCGTCGAGGTGCGGGGCGTCCCGTACAAGAGCCTGCCCCGTTGGCAGGCGAAGGCCAAGCGGTTCCGCGACCTGCGGGAATGAGGCCGCAGGGAGTGTCTGCGGGCTGTTCAACGGAATTGCGCAGGAGCACCCCCTCGGGCCAGTCGCTCCGGCTGACTGCCTTGCTTGCGTGCGTACCCGTCTGGGCAGTAGCCGCTACGGCTGACCGTCCGAACTTCGTTGTGATCGTGGCCGACGATCTGGGATACGGCGACCTCGGCTGCTACGGCAACACCGAAATCCAAACCCCCGCGCTGGACCGCATGGCGGCCGAGGGCGTCCGCATGGCGGAATTCTACACTCCGGCACCCACTTGCTCGCCGGCCCGGGCCGCGCTGCTTACAGGACGCCATCCGCTGCGGACAGGCATGACGAGGGTGTTTATTCCCAAGGAAGTGCAGGGACTGCCGGCCTCGGAGATCACGTTGGCGGAGCATCTGCGGGAGGCCGGATACACGACGGCCAGCATCGGGAAGTGGCATCTGGGCGGACGCAAGCGCTACCGGCCCCAGCGCCACGGGTTCGACGAGTTCTTCGGCGTTCTCTACAGCAACAACATGGTCTGGCTGAAGAGAGTCCAGTGGCCGCGCTTCGAGCTGTTCGACGGCGACCGCTCGATCGAGTCTCCGGCAGACATTAGCCTCCTGACCCGGCGCTACACGGGCCACGCGATCGATTTCATGGAGCGAAACCGCGACAAGCCGTTCTTCCTGTACCTGTCCTTCTCGATGCCGCACGTGCCGCTCGCGGCCTCCGAGGAGTTTGCCGGACGCTCGGAATACGGCGTCTACGGAGACGTGATCGAGGAGCTCGATGCCAGTGTCGGGCAGCTTCTCGCGATGTTGGCAGACTTGGACCTGGACGAGGAAACGGTCGTCTTCTTCACGAGCGACAACGGTCCGTGGACGGGCGACGACGAAACGAGGGGCGGTTCGACGGGGGGTCTGCGGGGCTTCAAGGGCACGACATGGGAGGGCGGCCTGCGCGTGCCATTCATCGCCCGCGCTCCGGGCCTGCTGCCAGCCGGTGAGAGTCGGAGTGGGCCAGCGACGCTCCTGGACCTGTTTCCAACGATCAGTTCCCTGGCGGGCACGCCGGTGCCCGAGGGCCGCGTTTACGACGGGGAGGACATCCTGCCGCTGTTGCGGGGAGACGGTCCCGCACCGGAGCGCGTCTTCATTTTCAGCAACCGCCGCAAGGTCAATGCCGTGCGGTCAGGCCCGTGGAAGCTGCACCTGCGCGAGCGGGCGCCGGACAAGCAGGGCCGGGCCAGGCGGCCCCGGGCCCTTGACTCGCCGCAACTATACCGGTTGGACGACGATCCGACCGAGAGCACGGACGTCGCCGCAGCGCATCCGGATATTGTGGAGCGACTGCGTCTGGACGCCGACCGGTTCGAGTCCGGGGTCAATCCGGTCGTGACGCTGCGTCCGCTCGGGCGGGCCCTTGTCCGGGGACTGTTGACGCCCGCACCTTGATTGGGCTGCTCAATCCCGGGCGGCTGCCGGGGGTGCCGGTCACGGCAGCGGAAGATCGGGGGGCACGCGGACGACATACGTCCCTGCGAGCTTATCGTGCCAGGCCTGGCTCTTCGGGTCCCACAGGATCCACAGAAAGCCGAGTCCTGCCACAACTACCGAGATGATGCACGACAGCCCTCGGACGAAGGCATCGGAAAACTGCAGCGGGGCACCGTCCGTCCGCACGAGCCGCACGCGAAACACGATGCCGCCGACGGTGGTGGTCTTCCAGCCCCACAGCACGACGTGATAGGCGAGCGCGGTGAGCAACACCCATCTCGTGTCGAGAATCGCCATGAGGAGCGCCAGCATGACGATATCGATCACGACAGCCCCGAGGCGGGGACCGAAGCCGGCAACCGGATAGTCGGCCAGTCCGTTGGTAGGGAAAGGCGCCTCCTCGTCCCCTCCTGCACCCTCCTCCTCAAGTTCGGACTCTTCCCTGGGAGGTACCGGGGGATGCTCCCGGCGCAAGCTGGTAAAGACCGTGGTCGCGGCAGCGCCGAGACCGAACACACCGACGGTGGTCCACGCCAGGAAGCCCAAGGCGGGCACCATGTAAGCCATGCAGATGGCCGCCATCCCGATTGCGAGCGACCGGGCCGCCTGCAACTGGTCTCCCGGCGAACTCTCTGGCATGACCCGGGCCCCTATCCAGCGAAAGACGCTCACCCTGCCGAACAGGCCGACCAAGACAACGCTCAGCCAGAGAAACGGCACCACCGGCACGCCGAGGATCGACATGATGAGGACGCCAGTCACCGGAACGATCAATACGAGGACCAGTACGCCGACAAGGCACGTTGTCAGAGGCTGTTCGGCCAGCACCGTCGCGCAGTCGCGTACGGGCCGTTCGAAGACAAAATTCACGGCCAGGTAGATGAGGGCACTGACGAGCAGGACGATCCATACCCACGGCAGTTCCGGAACGACCGGGCGGCCCCATAGGAACCCCTTGGAGAACCAGGGTGGGATAGCCGCGAACGGAGCCAGACCTTTGAAGCTCGCGAGAGAAACCAGGTCGCCTCGCGGCTCGAAGTCTTCCGGCGCGTCCAGTGACCCACCGATGACGACTACGTCCCCTTCGACAACCGCCCCGGACTCGATCTCCAGTGACCCCAGCAGGACTACCAGATCGCCCCGGATCTCAGCAGTGCCGCCCACGCGGGCTCCGCCAAGAATCGACACGGCATCCCTGAGCACGGTGCCGTCGATCCTGGCCTCGCCCTGAATCACCACCACCTCGCGGGCCGTCTCACCGGCGTCCAGAGAGTAATCGGAGCCGACGCGCTCCACCGACTCGATCCTGCGGCGGTCCTCAGTTTCTGTTGGCCTGGTCTCATCGGCCACCTCTGGCGGAGCCGCTGGCTCCGGCTCGGCCGGCGCTTGAGCAAAGCCGGCGGTGCATGCAATCGCGAGGGCGACTGCACTCAAAAAATGGGGGTTTGGTTTCATCGTCTTGTGGCTCCTTCGGACAGTAGGCAGGCAATCGCCGCGCAGTATGCGGCCGCCGCAACGGCCATCAAGCACGCCAGAATCGCCAGGTAGGCGGCATTCGGCTCGAGAACCAAACGCCAGAGGACGCCTGCGGCTCGGATCATCGGCGAGATCTGTGCCTCTGCCCGCTCGAGGCCGGTTCCGGCACCCCACGCCATCGCGGTCGTGGCCGCAACTGAGGCCGCCTGCCACGCTGGCGGCCATGAGCGCCAAGCCCGCCTGTACCAGGGCCTGCGCCCTGCGCGCTCGATCCCGTCCAGGATCCGAGGCAGCAGCGAGGCAGGGGCGTTGGGCTCGGCCAAGGCGCGCAGCTTGCGATCGGCCAGGGATTCGAGTTCAACGAAGGTCATCAGTGGCCTCCATCAAATGCCGAAGGGCCTCGCGGCCCCTGTGGATGTCGGTCTTGACCTTCGAGAGCGAGACTTCCAGTCGTGCGGCGATCTCACGGTAACTGCGTTGCTGGAAATGGAACAGCACGAGCGGAACGCGCTGGGCGGTCGGAAGCCGGCGCAGCGCACGCTCGAGGTGCTCTCGCTGCTCGTTGCGCTCAAGGGTCGCCAGCGGAGACTCCAAGTCGGCGACCGAGGCCTCGAAGGGCGTCTCGCCGCGCCGCTCGCTCTCGCGTCGCTGGCTGAACAGCCGGACCCGGGAACGGAACCTCTTGAGGTGGTTGAGACAGAGATTGGTGGTCACCGTCCGTAGCCAGCCCGGGGCGGACGGGCTGGACCGCAGGCTGTCGAACCTTTCGAATGCCCGCAGGAACACAGTCTGGGCGACGTCTTCGGCCTCGCTCGGATCACCGAGCAACCGAACAGCCGTGGCGAACACCATGTCCTGGTACCTCCGTACGAAGTCCTCGAACGCCCCCGAGTCAGTCATCTCACCCGCATGGCGCGAGCCCTGTATTGAATAACACTGCGACGAGCGAAAAGTTGCAGGACCGCGATCAACGCAGGCTCGGGTCCCGGAGATTCCCTTGGCTGTGATCACCTGGCAAGCCAGCCGATCAAGGTCTTGCTCCGCGATCCTCGTTGGCGGAGCTCTCCGCTCGGCCCCCTAATCTCCCGGTTCAGAGATTGCCACTCCCAGCCGTGATTCCGATCGCCATTCGAACCGTCAACCTTGGAATTGCCCGGCTCCAGCACCGCCCGCGAAGTAGTTCAGCAGTGCAACGTTACCGGCGACCTCGACAACCTCAATCACCAGTTCACGGTCATCGTTGGGCCGCGGCTCCGATGGCCCCTGACTCTCCGGCCCACTGATGTGCACGACACTGCTCTCGCCTGCGGAGAGCTCGATCGCGATCCGATTGCCCTTGACCATCAAGTCAACCGGGACGCCTGGAACCAGTCCGGAAGCGATTTGCGATCCACCCCCACGTCGCGCCGCTAGCTGGACATGAAGTGCCCGTTCGTCCGGCACCCATTCCGCTTCCACGTGCGCCGCGAATCCGTCTCTGGCAATGAATACGGTCAACGGCAGGTGACCGGGACAGAGATTGAGTTGCGCGCAGCCGCCTTGGTCCGATTCCGCAGACTGCCTTGTCTTGTCGGAAGAGATAGCGGCTATCACAGCGCCCGCAACCGGTTGGCCGTTGGCAGAAACCTGAACGGTGGGAGGCACTCTCGGAGGAGCGGCGGCCCGCACCATGCGCCACGGTACCCGGAGGCCGTCGGAGCGCCGCTGGAGTTCCCTGCCTCCGTACACCAAGACCAGGTCAGACTCTCCGCGGAGACCGGCAAGGATCGGCAACACCCGCTTGGCACCGCCGAACAAGGTCGAACTCGGCGTTGCGGCGGACTTCGCCTCGAAAAGGGTCAGTCGGTCCGCGTCGTCGACGAGGAGGTCAATCTCCGTTCCTCGGCTGTCCCGGTAGAACGACAGGCCGCCCCTCGCGCCACGGTTCGCTCGGTGCTTGACGATCTCCGAAACGATCCAAGTCTCGAACAGGGCACTGCGCAGCGGGTGTGTCCGAATCTGGTCCGGTTCTCGGATTCCTAGCAGGAAGCACGCCAGGCCAGTGTCATAGAAGAACAGCTTCGGCATCTTCACCAATCGCTTTCGCAGGTTGGCGTGGAACGCGGGCAAACCAAAGGCGATGAAGCTCGCCTCCAGGATGCTGAACCAAGCCTTGGCGGTCGGCTGGGAGATCCCGCAGTCGGCAGCGAGAGACGAGTGATTCAGCAGTTGTCCGGTACGGCCCGCACAGAGCGTCACGAAGCGCTGAAATGCAGCGAGATCTCCGACACTGCTGATCGCGCGCAATTCCCGGTCCAGGTAGGTGGCAACGTAGGATCGCAGCCAGTCTGACGGATTCAGCCTTCGATCGAGGATCCGAGGGTAGCCGCCGGTAAAGAGAGCCTCTTCCAGCCCGACGGGACACGTGTCGAAACGCCTGACTTCATCTCAAGAGAGGAGCAGTAGCTGATGCATCGCAGTTCTTCCGGCCAGTGACTGGCTCACTGAATCGAGCAATGCCAGGTTCTGAGAACCGCTCAAGATCCAACGTCCGGCAGCGGGGTCGGCATCGATGATGCCCTGAAGGTACGACAGCAGGTCTGGCACGCGCTGCACCTCGTCCAGCACGGCACCGTCAGGAAATTGCGCCAGAAATCCCCGGGGATCCTCTTGTGCGAAAACACGTTCGTCCGGTGCCTCCAGCGTCCTGTATGGATGATCCTGAAAGACCGCTTGGCATAGGGTGGTCTTTCCGCTCTGCCGAGGACCAGTGAGCGTAACCGAGGGTGCCCAAGTGGCCGATTTCTTTAGATCAAACGTGATATCCCGGAATATCACACTGTGATTTTGCCGTTTTGTGTTCCAGCTCAAGATTACACTTTGAATATGTTCATACTGCCCTGCTAGGCCAAGAGTCCCGATGATGTTCAAGCCCAATCGATGGACAAATCGGTTGCGCCCGCGTCCCGCCCACCTGCTGTTCCGAATGGCCCTCAGCGGTCACAAGATTGATAGGGAGCGAGCTTGCGCGCGGGGTCCGGCGTCGGCAGCCGAGTCGCCGGCTGGCGCGACGCGGAGCATAGTCACGCGACGGGCCGCGGACCGCACGCTGCTGGAGGATTTGGAGAACGTGACGTGCAGCGTCTGCCGGGCCAAGGGCCGGATCGGGAGGTGGTCGCCCGAATTCGAGTTCGAGACGCAGCTGAACGCAGAGGATTCCCGCCCGCTGGAGTCGCTGAGTCCAACGCCCGCGATCACCGCTTGTAGTCATTAGACGCGGATTCCTCCCAAGCGCATCTGGTGGAAAAACGGAGGGTTGCTCCGTAAGACCCGGAAGCTCGAACTGGGAGCGCATCCTTTCGACTCGGCTGATTCGGCGGCCGTCGCCGAGGCAGCCGGGGACACTAATCGCTTGGACTTCCTGTTCGTGTCGGCACCCGTCCAATCGCCGGGCTCCACTGGATGCTCGTCCGACCCCGTCACCATTTCCTGAACCGGATCTGATTCTTCCACCACCCCACGACTCAACTGCGAGCCGAATTCTCCTCGGCGCCAGACTGTTGCGCCTCGCCCTCAATTTCATGCATCAGTGCAATTAGGTCGAGAACATCGTGGCTAGCAACGGAGCCTACAAACTGGCCGGTGTCCCGCTCCACAATCGGAATAACGGACAGCGAGTGGCCCGCCATCCGCTCTAACACGTCGTCAACCGGCTCATCCGACCAGGCTCGCGGAATATTGGGACGTAGCAGTTCTCGCAGCGGGGTCTCCGACGACGAGCGTTTGCCCACGCGGCGCAATTTGGCCAGCGAAACGACGCCCACCGGAACGCCATCCTCGATCACGATGTAGTCCGCTTGATTCGGGACCGTCCATTCATTCAGGAAGGCCGCCACCGAGAGCTCGGGACCGGGGTAGACGCGCGTGCGGTCCGTCAAGGACCCCACGCGCACGCCTTCCAGCGCATGGCGGGCGAACGACGGCGGAACGGTCATGGGAGGCCTGGAGTTCTCCGGGTCCTTTGCCCGGCTGGTTGCCAAACCGATGGCAGCGGGCATTACAAGGATGTACCCGAACATGATCAATACGAGCAGCGAGAACACTTCCCCAGCAAGCACGCCGGTATCGAGCAGGACAAGCAGAAGAGCGATCTCGGCGACGCCTTTGGCCATCAACCCTGTTGCCAGAACCACCGGGGTGTCCAGTCGCGCTAGGTACGTGCCGATGACGGCGCCGGCGAACTTCCCCACGCACGGGATGACCGCTACGGCGGCGATCGTCCCTGCGGGCAGAGAGGTGAACGACCAGTCCAGGTACAGACCTGCAGACGCGAAGAGGAGTGGAACGAAGAGGCCGTCCGCCATGCTCCGGATGCCAGGCATGATGTCCCTGCGCATCCGGTTGGGCAGCCCTGACAACGAAGCCCCAAACAATAGCGCCCCGAGCGAGCCGTGCAGTCCGATCAACTCGGCGCCTGCGACCACGAGAAAGAGGCTACCGACCAACAACCCAAACGAGAACTCTGATACGCGGAGCCACCGCTGGAGAACATCGATTGCGACAGGCAACACTTTCGCCGATACGACCCAGGTGACCACCGCGAAGCCGGCGATCTGCCCGATCAGCCGTAACGTCCCGCCGACGCTCATGTCGTGGGCGACCTCGCCGATCGTGACGCCGACCAGCAGCAGTGCAAGCACCTCCGCAATGATGACGGTGGTGAAAATTCTGAGCCCGATCAATTGGTTGAGAACGCCTAAGTCGGCCAGGACCTTGACTACGAGACCTAGGCTGGACAGCGACAGAATGCCGGAAACCGCCAAGGCGTCGTTGAATGGGAGTCCCAACGACAATTCCACGCCGAAGAGGTCCGACGTGACGATCAGGGAAACAAGGATCGAAATCACAACTGATAGGGTCGCGGCAATGAAATACGGGCCACGGATTGTGGCCTTGAAGCCAGGGAGGTCGAGTTCGTCGAGGCCGATGAGAAAGAAGAATACGGATACGCCTACGCCCAGAAAGATCTGAATGTCGTCCGCCGGCACGACGATGCCAGCTACGGGTCCGAGCAGCACTCCGGCCAGCGTGTACGCGACGATTGCACTCAAACCGACCCGTGCCAAGATGCCTTCGCTGAGCTTGGCAGCGACAACAAGCAGGCCGACGCGTAGTAGCGCGTTGATGCTCATGATGAGGTTGCCCTCGTTTCGTGGGCAAGCGAACCCAGATTTCTAACCAGCGGAGTTAAGAGGGAACACGACCCGAAACTGATTCTACTCAGGTTTGCGGGCCGTCGATCACCAATGCCACCTTAGCGCAGATCACGAGCGCCACGAACGGCAGCAGCGGCTCCCATCTCGCCAGCTCGAATCGGGGCCGCTTGAAGCACCGCGGTTGACCGCCCCCAGTAGCGGACCGCGAAATCCGCCACCTAGCTTGCGTCCGTACTCCTGAGATCGTCGCGATGGCCTACTGGTGCCAATTGACGATCAAGAACGGGCAACTCGCGGGCATTCGCAATCAGCCCATCGATGCGACTTGCAAACCGTGTGGTATTGGAGGACGCTCAGATGGGGTCCGGTCGGGGCAGAGTCCGAGTTCCCGACTTCTCCAAGTCCACCCCTACGTGCCAGATCCCGGAATGCCGGCGGGCCGTTTCACGTCGACAGAGCAAGCGGGGTCCCTCGAGATCCCCAACCTCGCGATCACCTGCAGCGATCAAGTCCCCTCGGAACTACCTCGCCGGCCCCGTTTGGCGTCTGGTGCAGCGAATTGCTAAGGGCCGTCGGGTCGAGTCGATCCAAGCGTGCCCCGTGGGGTTGGCACTCCACCCAGGTCGTTACTGCATGCTGTGGTCGGCGGACAAGCGACCTCCGGGTGGCGGACTAGTTCCCAGGGGTCAGGGTAAGCGTGGAATTCGATTAGTTCTGCCTGGCGTTGCACGTGCCGTAGAATGCGTCCTCTGGATTGAAGCTAGCCAATCGCAACGAACCGCAAGGCACACGTCCGCCGAGAGCCTTGGTTGGGATTGGGCTTAGGGCCTTCACCAAGGGACTGCCTGCTATTCGGTTGCGATCTGCACCAGATGTTCCGACAAGCGAAGTTCCGGCGGGAGTGGGAAATGGACATCCTCCTCCACCGCCTCAACTTCGATCACATCACGGAACCCCATCCCCTGTAAGTGCTCCAGTACTCCCTCCACTAGCGACTCGGGTGCCGAGGCACCGGCGCTCAGAGCCAAGGTGCGTGAGTCTTCGAGCCAGGCAGGCTCGATATCCCCCTCGTCGTCGATCAGGTAACCGGGCAGGCCGCGTTGGGCTCCAACTTCAACCATCCGCATCGAATTGGAACTGTTCTGCGACCCGACGACCAGCAGCACATCCGCCTTCGATGCAATATGGCTGATCGCGATCTGGCGGTTCTCGGTGGCGTAGCAGATGTCCTTGGCGGGTGGCGCCTTGATTTGCGGGAACCGCCGCTTCAACACGTCGATTATTGATTGGGCCTCGTCGAGGCTTAGCGTAGTCTGCGTCAGGTAGGCAACGTTGCCGACGGGAACCTCAACTGTCTCTGCTTCTTCTGGCGTGGACACCACGATCGTCTGTTCGGGCGCTTCTCCGATGGTCCCGATCACCTCGTCGTGATCGGGGTGCCCGATCAGCAGGATCGTGCTGTGGGACTTGGCGAATCTGATCGCTTCCAGGTGCACCTTCGCGACCAGAGGACAAGTGGCGTCGATGACCCGAAGGTTGCGCGCGTCTGCGTCCCGACGGACGGATGGCGCAACGCCGTGCGCGCTGTAGACCAAGCGGGCTCCGGGCGGGACATCCTCCACCGAATCCACAAATACGGCCCCACGTGAAGCGAGGTCGTTCACGACAAACCGGTTATGGACGATTTCCTTCCTGACATAGATCGGTGGACCGAAGGACTGCAAGGCCAGTTCCACGATGTCGATCGCCCGAACAACTCCCGCACAAAAGCCACGTGGCTTCAGCAGGAGTACGGACTTTTCTGTCGCCGAGGCCAAATCTCACCTTGAGTGTATCGTCAGTATAGCTCATCCCTAGCAGCCACCAGCCCAGTCCCGATGAGGGCAGATCGCGCCGGACAATACAATATATAGTAGTCTTTGCAGTTGACCATACTGCTAGAAGTATCTTTAGCGGGTCGGACTTAACGCTCAGCCTCGATGCCATGGCGAACGAGAGGCGCAGTACGGAACAACTGCCGGCAGCACTCGAGACCGTGAATCGGACTGACTCCCGAGTGCCCCATAGGCGTTAACTTGTTTGGCATGGATCGTATAGAATGGAAGTATGGAACAGGAAGCCCCTCCGGGGATGCGGGAGGACTGGCGCCTGCTGGTGTCGTTCCTGCCCGGAAACTGGCGTGAGTTGGCGGCGAAGACGGGGGCGCTGAAGGGCCTGCGCAAGGACAAGTCGGCAGAGAACCTGTTGCGGGTACTGCTGATCCACCTGGGCTGCGGGCGCTCGTTGCGGGAGACGGCTGTGCGAGCGAGAAAAGCACAGCTGGCCGATCTGTCGTCGGTGGCGTTGTGGAAGCGGCTGCGGAAGTCACAGGACTGGCTGCAGGCGCTGTGCGTGGAACTGTTCCGGGAACGGGGAGTCGAGCTGGCGGGGCAGGCGGGATTCCAGGTGCGGGCGATCGACGCGACGACGGTCAAGGAGCCGGGCAAGTCGGGATCGCTGTGGCGCATCCATTACAGCGTGCGGCTCCCCTCGCTGGCGTGCGACTACTTCAAGCTGACCGAGACGGAGGGGCCGGGCACGGGGGAATCGTTGCGGCAGTTTCCGATCCGGGAAGGGGACTACCTGCTGGCGGACCGGGGCTATTCCACGGCGGCCGGGATCGGCTATGCCGCCGCGGCGGGAGGGCGCGTCACGGTGCGAGTGAACACCGGCAGCCTGGCCTTCCAGAGGGAGGAGGGCGAGCCGTTCGACTTGCTGGAGCAGGTCTGCACGCTGCGGACGGCGGGGGCCGAGCGATCCTGGCCGGTGCGTGTGGTCGCGCCGCAGGGGCCGGCGGTGGCGGGCCGGGTGTGCGCCATCCGCAAGACGGAGGAAGCGATCCGGATCGCGCAGGACGGCATCCGCAGGGACGCGAAACGGAAGGGACGCCAAGTGCAGCCGCAGACCTTGGAGTTCGCCCGGTACGTGATCGTGTTCACGACCTTCCCCGCCGCGGAGTTCAGCGGTTCGGAGGTCTTGGAGTGGTACCGTCTGCGGTGGCAGGTCGAGTTGGTGTTCAAGCGTTTCAAATCCTTGGCGGAACTGGGGCACCTGCCCAAACATAACGACGAGAGTGCCAAGGCGTGGCTGTACGGCAAGCTGTTGGTGGCGCTGCTGGTCGAGAAGCTGATCGGCCACGCGATCGCCATTTCCCCCTGGGGATACCGCTTGGCGGCACCGTCGGCCGCATAGCGCTTGGCGCGACTTCAAGTTCGTGCTCAATCAAGTCGAGCGCGCTATCGAGCCGCAGTTGCCTCTGGCCCAAGTGATCACCGAATGGAACGAGATTTCGGAAGAACTGGCCGATCCTCCTCGCCTCCGCCTGGGGCAGCTCGAATCCCACTTCGATTACTCGCAAACAAGGTAACGCCTATGCCCGAGTGCCCCCGGGGGATGAGGGAGGGTCCTTCCCGGCTACTTGGCGGGGTTCGGCAGGTCTTGCAGACAGCACGAGTGCGAGGATTGCCTTGCCCCCTACCAGGTCGGCCATTCGCACAATATGTATCTGGAGGTGGATGCCAGGATCTCCGCGAGTGCAGATTGTCGCTACTGCGCTTGACCGGATGGCTGCAACGCCCCTCTCGCTGGACTCCTGCGACCCTTCGCCCGGGCCAAGACTCCGGAGACGGTCCGCGATAGGCCACAACGCCTTAGCGCACCTCGCATTCGGGTTGCCGGCCTGTCGTGATATTCTCGGCAAGCGGGATCGATTGAAAGGGATGGCAGCCTTCTCGGAAGCTGCATTCCCCCGCGACTGCGGTAACGAGCACGGGAAGAATGGTCGGGAATTTGCCACATACCATCGGGACCTACAGACCGTCGGGCCAGCCTGTGGCCGTGCCCCCGCCTCCAGGGCGCGCAGCGAATAGGACCTAGGCGGGCAGCTGACGGAGAAGCTTCGTGAATGGCCCGATCGCATGGTTCGCGCGAAACGGTGTAGTCGGCAACCTCCTCCTGATCGTCATCGTTGGCGCTGGCGGGATTTCGATCGCCAGCCTCAACTCAACGCTATTTCCTGACGTCACCCTCGATGTCGTGACCGTAACGGTTCCTTATCGAGGTGCCGCTCCCCCGGATGTGGAGGAATCCATATGCGTACTCGTCGAGGAAGCGATTCAGGGGATCGAAGGAATCAACAAGATCACCTCCTCAGCCGACGAGGGTGTCGGGGTCTCAGTAGTTGAGGTCCGATCTGGCTACGACGTTGATGAGGTTCGCGAAGAAATCAATTCCAAGGTCGACGCGATCGAGGCGTTTCCGGAAGACGCAGAAAGACCCGTTGTCCGTTCGATTCCGCTCCGCGTTGAGGTGATTGGCGTCACCATCTACGGTGCTGCGGACCTGGCGACGCTCAAGCGACTCGGGGAGCAGGCTCGGAACGACCTCCTGGCCCTTCCTGAGATCTCCCAGGTCGAAATGGCCAATGTACCGCCTTACGAAATCTCGATCGAGGTTTCGGAACAGGCGATGCGGCGTTGGGGTCTGACGTTCGATCAGGTTGCAGCCGCTATCCGTAGGTCTTCTGTTGATTTGCCGGGGGGATCCGTCAAGACCGCAGGTGGAGAGATCCTGCTCCGGACGAGCGGGCGCGCCGATACGCGTCTGCAGTTCGAAGCGCTGCCTTTGGTCACGCGCCCCGATGGCACCGTCATTCAGGTGGGAGACGTGGCCCGCGTGATCGACGGCTTCGAAGAAATCGCGAACTCCACAGCCCTCGACGGAACGCCGGCTGTCGTTCTCAATGTCTACCGGGTCGGGAAGGAGAGCGCAACGAAAATCGCTGATGCAGTCTATGCCTACGTGGAAGATGCCGCTGCCAGTCTGCCCAGTGGAATGAAGATCTCCGTCTGGCAGGACTGGGCTCACACCCTCCGCAGTCGGACCCGTCTACTGATCGAGAACGCTCTGTCAGGGCTGGTGCTGGTGTTCGTCGTCTTGGCCCTGTTCATGCGCCTGAGGCTCGCGTTCTGGGTAGCGATTGGCATTCCGGTTTCGTTCATGGGAGCGTTCGCCTTGATGCCGGTATTCGATGTGACGATCAACATGATCTCCCTGCTGGCGTTCATCTTGGTGCTGGGCATCGTGGTCGACGACGCGATCGTCGTCGCGGAGCACGTGGACAGCAAGCAGGCCCGGCTCAAGCAAGGCGTAGAAGGAGCTATCGAAGGGACCCGAGAGGTGTGCGTGCCGGTGGTCTTCGGAGTCCTGACGACGATGGTCTCATTCGCGCCCATGTTCTTTGTTCCGGGCACCCAAGGCAAGTTGATGGTGGCGATCCCGTTGATCGTCATTCCGGTGCTGTTCTTCTCACTGGTGGAATCAACTCTCGTCCTGCCTGGCCACTTGGCCCATCGTCGAACCGGTGCTGGACGCCCAAGCGGCTTAGTTGGCGGCGCCTGGGGTCGCTTGACCGACCGGTTTTCAATCTCGCTGGAATGGATCGCCAAAGAACTCTACAGCCCGGCTCTGACGGCCGCGCTCCGCTGGCGGTACTTGACTCTTGCGATCGCGATTACATGTATGGTGCTGACAGGCGCATTCGTGGCGGGCGGGCACATCAAGGTGATCCTGCTCCCCACGGACGAGTCCGACAAGGTCGTGGCATTTGTGACAATGCCGCCTGAAGCCTCAGTCGACGCAACGAGGGCCGCTGTTGCCCAAGTAGAGCAAGCCGCGTTCGCACTCCGTGAGGAGATCGCCATGGAGGAGGGCGACGACCAGTTCCGGCACGTTCTCAGCTCGATCGGAGAGCAACCCTACCAGCTGGTGCTTGGCGGTCCCAGTGCACGGATCAACCCACCCAAGGGCGATCATCTGGCAGAAGTGAACATTGAGCTGAAACGCGCTGAAACCAGGACCGTCCGAGCCGAGCAGGTCGCTCGGCGGCTCAGGCAAAAGATCGGGCGAATTCCGGAGGTCAATGAACTCACGATCACTTACGCATTGTTCGGCGGGGGCAAGGCAATCGACATCCAGTTCAGCGGAGCGGACCTCGATGAAGTGCAGGCCGTAGTGAACAGGACCAAAGAACGGCTCGATCAGTATCCCGGAGTCTTCGATGTCACCGACACATCTCGCGGGGCCAAGCCCGAAATCCAGCTCTCACTCGCTCCGGAAGGCGAAGCCCTGGGCCTTTCGCTGATCGAACTCGGGCGCCAGGTGCGCCAAGGGTTCTATGGAGAGGAGGTGCAGCGGATCCAACGGGGCCGCGAGGACATTCGTGTCATGGTGCGCTATCCCGAAACGGACCGGCGCTCGATTGGCGACCTTGAGGGCATGCGGTTTCGCACTCCCAGCGGAGCCGAGGTCCCTTTCTCGACGGTGGCGAAGGCGAAGCTGAGTCAAGGCCCGGCATTGATCACTCGAGTGAACCGAGATCGGTCGATCAATGTCCTGGCAGCCGTCGACACGTCGGTGACGACGAGCCAACAGGTTCTCGCGGACCTCGAGACCAGTTTTCTTCCCGCGTTGCTGCAGGACTACGATTCGGTGCGATTCTCGTTTCTCGGCGATCAGGCCGAGTTGATCGAGGCCACGGAAGCGCTGGGGACTGCGCTAGCGATCGCGCTCTTCGTGATGTTCGCGACTCTCGCGGTGCCCCTAAAGAGTTATGTCGCTCCGGCAATTGTGCTCTCGGCCGTGCCGTTCGGCGCTGTCGGAGCCATTTGGGGCCACGTGATCATGGGGATCCCGTTGACCTTCATTTCCGCGTGCGGTGTCGTCGCGCTGGCGGGAGTGGTTGTCAACGACTCGCTAGTTCTAGTGAGTTTCGTCCAGGAACGCACTAAGCGGGTGAGATCGCGCTTTGAATCCGTTCGCATGGCCGGACAGTCACGATTCAGAGCGGTCATCCTAACCTCCCTGACCACTACGGCCGGCGTGTCTCCGTTGATGTTCGAGAGTGACTTGCAAGCACAGTTTCTGGTTCCAATGGCGGTTGCGCTTGCCTTTGGAGTCCTTTTCGCCACGCTGGTAACGCTGGTGTTGGTACCCTCCCTCTATCTGATTCTTGACGACTGCCGAATTGCTGCCCGTTGGCTCCTTCACGGCAGTAGCGACGGGAATGAGGACAACGAAGCATCCCGTACCGCATTGGATTGAGGCTTCGCGCCGCTCCGTTGCCCCACTCGTCAAGGGGGGGCTCGTCGATAAGCCTGCCTGCCGACGAGTCCCCTCTGAAGCGTCCAAGAATGAAGCTCCGGAGTTCGGTTCGGTAGACCGAATGATGGAGTTCTCCACAATTCGCACATCTCGCCGACGATACTCCGACATCCAGCAGCCCTTCGATACTCATGCCCAACGTTCTGTCCTGTAAGTGATCAGGCTCCGCCCTGGGCTTGGTCTCCATTGACATCCAGCAATCAAATCAAGCTAAACTCCGCAGTTGGGTCCCGCTGTCAGCCGGTAAGCATTCAGGTTCCGGGGCGCAAGAGGTCGGCTGAGGCGAGGCTCGGGAGGCCCGAGGAGGCGGGCGTTCAGCGCGAGCGCGCAGGGCGTTGGGGTCCGAGCAGGACCGCTTGCCAGTCTCGCTGCAGCGGATACACGAAGACGGCCTTGGGCGTCTTGGCGGGTGCCCCGCCCC
>CAYWUV010000100.1:0-22775 GCA_964461235.1 uncultured Bryobacterales bacterium
CAGCTCATTCGCATCCTCCCTGCCAGGGCTTTCCCTGGCGCACTATAATCCCCTTACCGAAGCCCCACAGGCACGATCCCGCGAAGGCCGCCGTGGCCCCCTACTATCCCGGGACCGATGCGGTCAGGCAGGCATACGCCCGCTACGCGGACAACATCAGCTACGCTGACCGGCTGGCTGGCGAAGTCCTCGACCAGCTCGAGTCGGACGGCCTCGCGGAGTCCACGATCGTCTTCTTCTACTCCGATCACGGAGCCGGCATGCCCCGCAGCAAGTCGTTCCTGTTCGAATCCTCGACCCGCGTCCCGCTGCTCGTGCGGTTCCCGGAGCGCTTCGCGCAATGGGCCCCCGGCCCCCCGGGATCCGACACGGATCGCCTGGTTTCGTTCGTTGATTTCGCGCCCACGGTGCTCAGCCTGGCCGGCATCGAGTCTCCGCAACGGTTCCACGGAACAGCGTTCCTCGGCCCCTACGCCGGGCCGCCGAGAACGCACGCATTCGGCTACCGCGACAGGATGGACGAGCGCTACGAACTGATCCGGTCCGTGCGGGCGGGGCGGTTCAACTACATCCGCAACTACTTCCCCCCATCTGCCGTGGTTCTTCGAGCAGACCAGGCTCTATCCGAGCACCCATCCGGTGGCGAAAGCCCTCCACGAGCGCGCGGCCGGCGGGCTCCTGCGGCCGTTCGAGGCAATTTACATGGCCCGCCGGAAACCCCGCGAGCAGCTGTTCGACACCGAGGCGGACCCGCACGAGATCAACGACCTGGCTCAGGACCCCGCATTTCGTGACAAGCTCGAGGAACTCCGGGCGGTTCACCGTGCATGGGTGCTGGAACACCGCGACCTCGGGTTCCTGCCAGAATCCGAGATGTGGCTGCAGTACGACGGGGCAGCCGCCAAGGCTTTCTCGGACGACCCGTCCCTCTACCCGATCGAGCGTATCCTCGAGACCGCCGACTGGGTGGGCTTGGGCGACCGACTGGCGAGCCGGCAGGAGCGGCGCTTGGGCGACCCAGACGCGACGGTACGGTTCTGGGCGGCGGTCGGCCTGCTGGCCAACGGAACGCTGTCGAGTTCCGCCAGCGGAGCCCTGGCGCAGACCCTGGACGACCCGTCCCAAGCCGTCGCGACCATCTCCGCGCAGGCTCTCTGCGCGGGCGGAGATTGCGACCGGCCCCTGCGCGTACTGCTCGAACAACTGCGCCACAGCGACGAGCGGGTCGCCCTCCGCGCCGCCAATTCGCTGCACCAGCTCGGCAGCCTCGCCGACCCGGTCCGCGGGCAGCTGCAGTCCTTCCACCGGCCAGTTTCCGGGTTTGAGGGCCGGGATTTCTTCGGGAAGGCACCATTCCGGCAGTATGTGCTGCGGGCGCTGCTGAGCGAGCGCCGCTGAAGCGACTCCGCGATAACCGCCTCGTTCGCAGCGAGACCGGGCAGAACGCGCCGTTCTTGCCCGGGGTAACCCGAATCGCTATGATCGGCGTTTCTTCGGTCATGCCAGGTCCCCCGGAAATCTCGGTGGTCATCCCCGTACGCAACGAGGAATCGACGGTGGCCGACCTTGAGCGCCAACTGCAGGCGGTGCTGCCGGCCAGCCACGAGATTCTCTTCGTGGACGACGGCAGCACGGACTCCACGTGGACCCGCCTCGAGGCCCTTCACGATCCCGGCCGAGTCCGACTGGTGAGGCTCCGCGCGCCCAGCGGAAAGTCGGCAGCTCTGATGGCGGGGTTCGAGCGCGCACGGGCGCCGATCGTCTTCACACTGGACGGCGACCTGCAGGACGATCCGGCCGAAATTCCCGCCTTCCTGGAGAAGCTGCAGAGCGGATGCGACGTGGTTTCCGGGTGGAAGAGAGTCCGCCACGATCCCCTGCATAAGGTTGTGCCGTCGCGCATTTTCAACTTCGTCCTGCGCCATGCCACGGGAATCGCCCTGCACGACATGAACTGCGGATTCAAGTGCTACCGCGCGGAGGTGACGAAATCCTTGCGGATCTACGGGGACCAGCACCGGTTCATCCCGGTCTTCGCAGCCCACCAGGGCTTTCGAATCGGCGAGATCGAGGTGCGGCACCGTCCCCGCCGGCACGGTCGATCCAAGTACGGGCTAAGCCGTCTGGGGAAAGGCTTCCTCGACCTCGGGACGGTCCTGCTGCGAACGCGCTACCGGGACAGACCGGCTCACCTGTTCGGATTCGCGGCCTTCGGATGCCTCATCGGGGCCTCCGGCCTGCTGCTCGCCTCGCTGGCTGTCGTTCCGGGCTGGCGCCTTGCACTGGCGACATTCGGCGGCGCCGTCGCGTTGGCCATCGCCGCAGTTGTGCTCCTTGTCTCCGGCTGGCTTGCCGAGATCCTTCGGGATGGAGCATGGGGCGACCCGCAGACAGCAGCCCTAGTGGTCGGGGAGTCCCGTGATTAGGCGCGTCCTGCCGGCGCTGAAACTCGCTGTCCCCCTGATCCTCGCCGTCTTCATCGGCCGGATGATCTACGGGAACTGGCAGCAGGTCCGGGCCGAGCCGTGGCGTCTGGAGGGCGAGTGGCTGGCGCTGTCGTTCGTCTTGGCGGTTGCATGGTACCTGATCCGTCCGCTGGGCTGGACCCACCTGATCCGCGGTTTCGGCCACGACGTGCCGTACTGGGAGATCTATCGCGTCTACCGCAAGTCGGAGCTTAGCCGCTACGTGCCGGGAGGCATCTGGCAGTTCGCCGCCCGCATCTACCTGACGAGGAGGTACGGCGTGGGCACCGCCGCCTGCCTCGGCGCGACCATGCTCGACATGACGCTGGCCGCGCTGGCGGCAATCGTCCCGGCAGCCTGGATGGCAGGATCGGCGTCCACCACCCTGAGGCCCTGGCAGCAGACTGCGTTGCTCGCATTCCCCGCGGTCGCCTCCGTGTTCGTCGTTCCACGCGTCTTCAACGCATGGGCCGAGCCGCTCTCCAGGCTCTTGAAGCAACCGTTCCAGCGGCTCGAAATCGGGACCGGGTACATGATCCGGATCTGGGCGATGTACTGCGTAATGTGGGTCTTGCTCGCGCTCTCAATGGCGAGCTACGCGAGGGCACTGCTGCCGAGCGTCGCCGGCCAGCAATTCACATTCATCGCGGGCTGCTACGCCCTGGCCTGGGTGGTCGCGCTGCTTACGATGATCGCACCGGCGGGAGTCGGAGTGCGTGAAGGCATTCTGGGCCTGCTGCTGGGACAGGTTCTGGCACCCGGAACCGCCATGGCACTCGCTGTGGCGATGCGCCTATGGATTGTCGGCATGGAACTCGTGTGGCTGGCCGCAGGCTACCTCATACCGGGCCGCGACGGGACGGATGCAACCTAGAGCTCGCGGACGGCGATGTTGCGGAATCGGTGCTCGAGCCCGGGCCTGCACCGGGTGCCCCCGTGCACTTGCACGGCGATGTGTCCTGTCGTGGCTCCGTTCGGCAGGTGGTTCTCCGAATCCTGGAAGTCCACGATGGGCGTGCCGTTGAGCCAGACTTGAATTCGCGGCGAGACTCCCTCGATGCGGGCTCGTATCGTATTCCAGCCCTCCTCCTTCCAAGCCTCCCTCCACCCGTCCGAGAGCTTGGTCTCCACGCCCTCCAGGCGCTCTCCGTACACGCCTCCGACGTTGCCGCCCTCCAGGTAATCGAGCATCACTTGGTAAGCTTGGCCGCTAGCGCTGGAACGCAGGAACAGACCGCCGTCGCACCCGAAGTCCGGCTTGACCTCCACATGGACCTCGAAGTCCTCGAAGGACTCGTCCGTGAGCAGGATGCCGCCATTGCCCTCGCGATCCTGCTTGCCGGTCAAGGCGCCTTCAAAGACTCGCCACTCCTTGGTGTCGCCGTGGTGGTTGGTCAGGCTCATGTGCCACCCCGCCAAGTTCCGGCCGTTGAATACCGGCCGGAAGCCCTCCGGCACCTGCGCCCCCACCATGGATGGCAGAAGCAGAAGCAGGAATCGTCCTGTACGCAAACGAAGCCCCCCGTTCCGGCTAGCGTAACATGCCGGATTCCGGCCCGGGCCGGATTGAGCCCGGGCCGCGGCCAGGCAGGTGCCGGCGTCCCTCCCCGGTCCCGCCTAGCCGATCAGGTGCAAGACAACGGCCCTTCGGTGAGGCCGCCGCCGGTGCTCGAAGAGGTAGATTCCCTGCCAGGTCCCCAGGACGGGGCGGCCGTTCGTGACTGGTATGGCCAAGTGCGTTTGCGTCAGCGCCGCCCGGATGTGTGCGGGCATGTCGTCGGACCCTTCGATCGTGTGCCGGTACAAGCGGTCGTCCTCAGGAACCAGACGGTCGAGGAAGCGCTCGAGATCGTGCCGCACGTCCGGATCCGCGTTCTCCTGGATGGTCAACGATGCAGAGGTGTGCCGGACGAACACGGTGAGAATCCCGGTCCGAACGGAACTCGCTTCCACCCAGTCCACGACCGGGCGCGTGATCTCGAGCAGGCCCTTTCCTCTCGTCTCGAAGTGCAGGCTATGAAGAAACTGTTCCATTTCAAGTACCCCCGTTCGTCCCGGGCCGCGCCCACCGCCAGCGATTCCGGCCATTGCCCGGGCCAACCTAGGCGGACGCCCCCATACAGGCCAGTGGCCCGAGGCGCCCGGGTCCGCACAATTATCCACCAGTCGGGAGGCGGGCGGCCACCCGACGCGGGCCGGAAGCACAACACGGCCGGGGTGCGCAACCCGCCTTCTGCGGCCACCGACGTCGCCTTAACCGCAAGGAGGGAGGGGCCATTCGGCCCGGGGAGCCCCCTGTATACTGAACCGGTACGAGCGGCTCGTCCGGTGCTGGAAGGGCCAAGAAGCCGATGCCCGGATACTACCGTGAAGACGACCTCCCGCGCTTCGCCGAAATGGCGGAAGACTCCCCGGATCTCTGGGACAAGTTCAACGCCTGGTACGGCGCGGTCTTCCGCGCAGGGGCTCTGACGGAACGCGAGAAGAGCCTGATCGCGTTGGCCGTAGCGCATGCCGTGCAATGCCCCTACTGCATCGACGCCTACACCCAGGAGTGTCTGGAGAAGGGATCGAATGCGGAGCAAATGACGGAAGCGGTTCACGTCGCCTCGGCAATCACGGGTGGAGCGACGCTTGTGCATGGCCTGCAGATGCGGAACGCGGCAGCCAAGCTCAGCATGTAGGCCGGACCGTGCCGACGAGTCTTCGAGCGACAGACCACCCCTTGGCATCGCCCCAGGAGCAGTTGCGGATCCTCGGCAACGGGCACGAGGGCAGGACGCTCAAGCCGTTCGTAGACGCCCTCGCCGAGTCGGGGCTCGCACCGCTGGCCGCCAAAGGAATCGAAGTGTTCCAGGTCAATGTCGGAAAGCTCTGCAACCAGACCTGCAAGCACTGTCACGTCGACGCGGGACCGGACCGTGCGGAGGAGAACATGTCGCGCGGAACGTTCGAACTGTGCCTCAAAGCCATCCAGCGCATCGGGCGTCCGAAGGTGGATATCACCGGGGGCGCCCCCGAGCTGAATCCGAACTTCCGCTGGTTCGTCGAGAACGCCAGGATGCTGGGATGCCATGTGACCGACCGCTGCAACCTCACCGTCCTGACGCTCAAGTCCCAGGACGGCCTCGCGGAATTCCTCGCCAGAAACCAGGTCGAAGTAGTCGCCAGCCTGCCGTACTTCCTAGAGTCCCGCACCGACGCGCAGAGGGGGAACGGGGTGTTCGAAAAGTCGGTGGAGGCCCTCCTCATACTCAACTCGCTAGGCTACGGGCGGGCCGGAAGCGGACTCGCGCTCAACCTCGTCTACAACCCGACCGGAGCCTTCCTCCCGGCGGAGCAGTCCGCACTGGAAGCGGACTTCCGCCGCGAGCTGCTTGCCCGCCACGGGATCGAGTTCAACTCGCTCTACACCATCACCAACATGCCAATCAGCCGGTACCTGGAGTTCCTCCTCCGCACCGGCAACTACCAGCGGTACATGGATCGGCTGGTCGCTGCCTTCAATCCGGACGCCGCGACCAGCGTGATGTGCCGCACGATGATCTCCGTCGGATGGGACGGGCGGCTCTTCGACTGCGATTTCAACCAGATGCTGGATCTCGAGGTCGGCTTCGGCGCTCCCCGTCACATCCGAGACTTCGACCCGAACCAGCTCGGGCGACGGCGGATCGTCTCCGGCCAGCACTGCTACGGCTGCACGGCCGGGGCGGGATCGAGCTGCAGCGGAGCTACCGCCTGAGCGGGCCCGCCCCGCACTTCGGCGCTGATCCCTGGCGAAGCGTCTCACGGTGGGTGCTGGCCTCGACCCGCAGAGCCTGGGGCGGGGCGGATGGCTGGTGTACACTGGGAGCCAGCCGGCCCGTTATGGCGGGCTGGCGGCAACGGATGCCTCCATGCCCGTCAAGCTGTTTCTCCCGTTTCTCGCCGCAATTGCCATGATGCTCCTTACCCAATGCGGAGGCACAGAGGCGCCTCCTGAATCCGCTCCGGCCGAGTCTGCCGAGATGACCGAGGCACCGCCAGTCCCGGAACCCGAGCCCGAGCCGGAGGCCATGGAGACGGAGCCAGAACCACAGCCCCCCGCCGAACCCTCCGGTCCTCCGAGGGTCCGGATGGAAACCAGCAGCGGAACCATGGTTCTGGAACTGTATCCGGACAAGGCGCCGGCAACGGTCAAGAACTTCCTTCAGTACGTGGACGACGGATTCTACAACCGAACGATCTTCCACCGAGTCATTCCGAACTTCATGATCCAGGGCGGCGGATTCACGGCTTCCATGCGGGAGAAGGACACCCGCCCGCCGGTCGAGAACGAAGCCGGGACGCTTTCGAACCTGAGGTACACGATTGCCATGGCGCGCACGATGCAGCCCCATAGCGCCACCGCGCAGTTCTTCATCAACCACCAGACGAACCGCGGCTTGGACAAGGACCAGGCACGGGACGGATGGGGGTACTGCGTATTCGGCAAGGTCATCGAGGGCGAGGAAGTTGTCGAGGCCATTGCGCAGGTTCCTACCGGAAGCCAAGCGGGTCATCAGGACGTACCGGTGACACCCGTGCTCATTCGGTCGGTAGAGAGGATCGGCTAGCCTTCAGTTCCTCTGAAGCAGGCCCCCTACCGCATTGCCGGACGCAGTGCGCAGTGCCAATCGCGACTTGCGACGTCCTCCGTTGCCGTTTGCCGTGCGGGGCAGTGCTGGTGAAGCCGCCGGCGAGGAAGGGCAGGTGCACAAGCACCGCCTGCCCTTCGAATCGCCCAGGCCGCTAGTCGCGGGAGTTCTTCGGCAGCAACGCGATCGCGACCGCTCCGAACGCCGCCAGCCCGAACACGGCCCATAGCGCCTGGCCGTACCCAGCCATGCGCTCGGCGATCCCCGCGATGATCCGGGGGTTCCAGAACTGCGCGATCGTGTCTGTCGGCAGGATCGCGGACATCGCCTTACCCAGTGACGGCAAGCCGAACTGATCAGCGGCCATCAGCGGAATGAGCATGTAGTCCGCTCCCATGGCGAACCCGAATACGATCGCGAAGACGTACACCATGCTGGGTTGCTCCGGTGTGACGAGGAACAGCAAGGGTATGGCGAACGCCACGATCGCGTAGGTTACGAGCATCACGTACTTGCGCGGCAGGCGGTCCGCAAGCCAGCCCGCCATGAGTCGTCCAAGGATGCTGGACGTCAGGTAGGTGAACGAGGCATCCGACCAGACCTGGTCCCGAGCCGCCTGGTCGGTGAATCCCTGCTCCTCGAAAACGAACTTCATCAGGAAGTTCACGGCGGCAATGGATCCGATAGACGCCGCACTGCCAACCAGGAGGAGCCAGAACGATGCGCGGCTTGCCAGTTGCTTGAAGCTCATGGGTTCCCCAAGCGCCTCCGAGGGCTTGGCGGCAGCCTCTACCTCCTCTTCGCTCGCGGCGCCGTCGGCAAGCTGACCTTTGTCCTGGGGCCTGTCGCGGATCACGAAGAGGGCCAGGGGCCACGCAATCGCCATGAGCCAGCTCATGGCTTGCAGCGCCTCGGTGTAATCCATCCTGGCCGCGAGGTACGGGGCGAGCTTGTTGCACAGCGCGCCGATGACAGCGACACCCACGTACGTGATTCCCATCGCCATCCCGCGCCTGCGCTTGTACCAGTTGGAAATGATGATCTGATGCGGAATGGGCCCTGAGAGGAAGTACCCCGCCATGTAGACGCACCAAGCCGCGTAGTATTCCCATTCGCTGCCGCCCAATCGCCCGAACCACTGGAACGATATGAACGTCAGAGCCGTGCCGACGAGGATCAGCAGGCGGGGAGACACCTTGGGAACGATGACCGGCCCGATCCAGATGGTGAGCAGGACCGCGATCGGAGCTCCGGTCGTAACGAGTACCTGGGTCCAGTCGTGGCCGTCTCGAAAATAGTCGTAGAAGAAGGAGATGTTGTAGTACGGAAAGCCGGTCGACAGTCCGAATGTGATGAAGCAGCAGGCAATGATCCAAGGCCCAAAGAACGGCTTATTCGATGAATCCATAGTCGATCCCCCTCCAGCGCGGATTAGCCAGTGTACCCCACGGGACCGGGACCATCCGGCTGCGGCCCGCCAGCGCAGTATGCTGAACTGAGGGACGGTTTCGCGGCTGGCGCGCGGTCCTCGGCTGCCAGTCCAGGGGATCTTGGCATGAAGACAGGCAATCCGAGCTTGACTTCCACCCTCGTCGCACTCGCCTCGCTGGTAATTTTCCTGGCCGGCGTAAGAGCGGCAAGTGCCATCGTCGCCCCGTTCCTCATTTCAGCCGTGATCGCAGTGCTGACGGGGCCGGTCGTGGGGTGGCTATACCGTCATCGCATTCCGAAGGCCTTCGCCATCCTCGTCGTGGTCTGCTTCGTGGCCGGTCTGCTCGCCTTGGTCGGCAGCGTTGCGCTGAACTCGCTGGAGGAGTTCAACCAGAACCTTCCGTCGTACCAGGAGCGCTTGGCAATCCAAGCGGAAGCTGTGACGGCCAGCATGGAGACCCTGCTGCAGAGATTCAGGATCGACTTCGCCGCGGCGGATCTGTGGAGCCAGCTCGACTTGAGGTCGGCGGCGGGATTCGCGGGCAACACCTTGCTCCAGTTCGGCAACATGGTCACGAAGGCGTTGTTGGTCGTCCTGACAATCATCTTCATGCTGCTGGAAGGGTTCCGGATGCCCGCCAAGATGACCGCGGCACTGGGCCAGACAGATCGCACGTGGGACGGTTTCCGCAGATTCGCCAAGTCGGTCCAGAAGTACCTGGCCGTCAAGACCGCGACAAGCCTCGCGACGGGCCTGCTGGCCGGGCTGTGGACGGGGATCCTCGGTGTCGATCATCCCGTGTTTTGGGGGCTGCTGGCCTTTCTTTTCAACTACGTGCCGAACATCGGCTCGTTCGTCGCCGCGGTCCCTCCCGTGCTGATGGCGATCGTCCAGTTCGGGGCGCCAACTGGACTGGTTGTCGCTGCGGGCTATTTCGCGATCAACCTCACGATCGGCGGCGTCATCGAACCGAAGTTCATGGGGGACAGCGTCGGGCTCTCGCCCCTCGTCGTGTTCATGTCGCTGATCTTCTGGGGCTGGTTGATCGGAGGAGTCGGGATGCTGCTGTCCACCCCTCTGACCATCAGCGTCAAGATCGCGCTGGAGAACTATCCCACCACGCGCTGGATCGCAACATTGATCGGATCGGGCAGGGCGTGACGGAGCTTGGACTGCGTCCCGGGTTGCAATGGAGCAGCCGTCGACATGCCGGCCGCCGGGATCGCGGAGCAGCGGGACCTTCGTCTACAATTGATTCCGGGTTCTCGCACATGAAGCGCATCGGGACGCTGCTGCTGACACTGGGTCTTCCCGGCACCTTGGGAGCCGCAGAGTACAGCGACCGGGAACGCGGTTTCTGGTCCTTCCAGCCGCCTTCCGCAGTTGCCCCGCCAGCCGTGGAATCCGAGTGGGTTCGGAATCCAATCGACGCGTTCGTCCTGGCCCGGCTCTCGGCGGCAGGGCTGCAACCCGCGCCGGAGGCGGATCCGCGCATGCTGGCCAGGCGCGCGTACTTCGACGTGACCGGTTTGCCGCCCGACCCGGCGGAACTCGAGCAATTCCTAAGCGAAACCGATGAGGGCTCTTGGGACCGGCTGGTCGACCGGCTACTGGCGAGCCCGCGGCACGGCGAGCGGGCCGGCCAGCGATGGCTGGATGTCGTGCGCTATGCGGAGACGGAAGGCTTCGAATATGACCGCTATCTGCCCGGCCTGTGGCGGTACCGCGATTACGTGATCGATTCACTGAACCGGGACATTCCGTTCGACCGGTTCGTCCGGGAGCAGATCGCCGGCGACGAACTGTCCGGCGGCAATTCCGAGCTTCCAACGGACCGGACGCTTCTCGCGGCGGCGGGCCTGCACCGGCTCGGCCCCGTCCGCCGCAACGCCGGGAACCAGGAAGTCGCGTCCAGCCGCAACGAAGTCCTGACGGAACGCACGGACATCATCGGCACCGCCTTTCTTGGACTGACTGTCGGCTGCGCGCGCTGTCACGACCACATGTTCGACCCGATCCGGCAGGTCGACTACTACCGGCTGCAGGCATACTTCGGGCCGTCGCGTGAAACCAACGTGGTGTTCGAGAGCGATTCCACTGTCGAGGAATGGCAGGAGAAGACCAAGGGGATCGCCGGGAAGATGAAGTCGCTGCGGGGCAAGATCAAGCTGGCCGACGGGGAGGAGCGCGTACGCCTCCAGGCGGAGCACGACAAGCTTGAGTCCCAGCTTCCGGAACCACCTCCGACACTGGCGACCGTGCGCAACGACACTGAGGATCCCACCACCGTCCACGTGCTCGGCCGGGGTGACCACACCAAGCCGCTGCAGGCAGTCAATCCCCGCCCGCCGGGAGTGCTGCTGCCCGAGGACGCCCCCACGCTTCCGGCCGACGTGGAGAACCCGCGGTCCCAACTCGCCAATTGGCTCGCGTCGCCCGACCACCCGCTCACGGCAAGGGTGGCGGTCAATCGCATGTGGCAGGCCTATTTGGGCCAAGGCATCGTGGATACGCCCAATGACTTCGGCTTCATGGGAGGACGTCCTAGCCACCCGGACCTGCTCGACTACCTGGCGAACGAGCTCATCCGAAGCGGGTGGAGCCTCAAGCACGTCCAGCGCCTGATCCTGACCAGCAGCACCTATCGCCAAGCCGCGAGCCATCCCGCCATGCACGGACTGGGAATGGAGAAGGATGCCGGGAACCGGCTGCTCTGGCACGGGCCTCGCCGACGTCTCAGCGCCGAGGAGGTCCGGGATGCCATGCTGGCCGTCTCGGGCGAACTGAACCTGGCCTACGGCGGCAAGAGCGTCATGCTCCCCGTCGAGGAGGCACTCGTGGACCTGCTGTACGATCCTACTCAGTGGAGGGTGCCGGACGACCGGGGCCAGCACCGCCGCCGGTCGGTCTACCTGATCGCCAAGCGCAACCTCCGCTTGCCGTTCATGGAGGTGTTCGACCAGCCCGCGCTGCTGACGAGCTGCGCCCGTCGGGAAACGAGCACGCATCCTCCGCAGTCCCTGGAGCTGCTGAACGGTCGGATCTCGAACGAGCTGGCCGGGTTGTTCGCCGCGAGGCTCGAGGCGCAAGGGGGATCCGGTCCCGAGGAGATCGTCCGCACAGCCTACCAGCTGGCGGCCGGACGGCCTCCGACGGAGGTGGAGATCCGGATGGCCTCGGCGTTCCTGGCGAGCGCTCCGATCCGGGAATTCGCGCTGGCCATGTTCAACCTGAACTCCTTCCTCTACGTCAACTGAGCCGGGGTCCTAGGCCCGCCCAGACGAGGACACTGATACAATCGCCCGTCCGCCGTGTTCCGTAAGATTCTTGTAGCCAATCGCGGCGAAATTGCGGTCCGAGTGATCCGTACGTGCCGCGAAATGGGCATCCCAAGCGTAGCGGTGTATTCGGATGTCGACCGGGCAGCCAAGCATGTCAGGCTGGCTGACGAGGCCCACTCGATCGGCCCGGCCCCGGCCCCGGAAAGCTACCTGAACATCGGCCGAGTCCTCAAGGCAGCCGCGAGATCGGGCGCAGACGCGGTTCACCCGGGCTATGGGTTTCTCAGCGAGAACGCGGACTTCGCAGAGGCTTGCGAAGCGGCGGGACTCAAGTTTATCGGTCCTCCTCCGGGAGCGATCCGTTCGATGGGAGTCAAGACTCGAGCACGTGAAATCATGATCCAGGCGGGGGTTCCGGTGGTGCCCGGGACTGCCACGCCCGCTCGTGATGCCAGCGAAGCTGCTTCCTCCTCGGCCAGCATCGGCTATCCCGTCATGCTGAAGGCAGCGGCCGGAGGCGGCGGCAAGGGCATGCGGCTTGTGGAGGATTCCGCAGACCTGGCCAGCGCCTGGAGCCAAGCGCGGGGAGAGGCGGCCAAGGCCTTCGGCGACGACACGGTCTACATCGAGAAGGCGATTGTCCGGCCCCGGCACGTCGAGGTCCAGGTCTTGGCAGACGAGCACGGAGGCATCGTGCACCTTGGCGAGCGCGAGTGCAGCATCCAGAGGCGTCACCAGAAAGTCCTCGAGGAGTCCCCGTCCCCGCTCCTGGCGGGTCATCCCGACATCCGCGCCGATCTCTGCGGCGCGGCCGTGGCGGCTGCGCGGGCGGCCGGGTACGCGAACGCAGGCACCGTGGAATTCCTGATGGACGCCGAGAGGAGATTCTACTTCCTGGAGATGAACACGCGTCTGCAGGTGGAGCACCCGATCACGGAACTGGTCACAGGGATCGACTTGGTGCGGGAGCAGATCCGCGTCGCCGCGGGCCAGCCGTTGCGGCATGCCCAGAAAGCCATCGAGCACCGCGGACACGCCATGGAATGCAGGGTTTATGCCGAAGACCCGAGCGCGGGCTTTTTGCCGTCCCCAGGACGAATCTCCCGGCTCGTGATGCCGGAGGGGCCCGGGGTCCGCGTCGACTCCGGTGCCGAGGAAGGATGGACGGTACCGGTGGAGTACGACCCGCTGATTGCGAAGCTGTGCGCTTGGGCACCCAGCCGGGCGGAGGTCATCGAGCGGCTCCGAAGCGCGTTGCGCGAGGCTGTCGTGGGGGGCATTGCCACTACGCTCGGATTCTTCCGGGAGTTGCTGGAGGACCCGCGATTCCAGGCCGGCGAGGTTGACACCCACTTCATCAGCCGCGGTCTCAGTCTCGCCGCGCAAGGGTCCGCAGCGCCTTCTGCCAATGCCAGGCGCGCAGCCATGCTGGCCGCGCTCAAGGCCACGCGGGCGCACCATGGCCGATCCGCCGATGGTCCGCGGGCAGCTCGCCAGGACTCCCGATGGAAGACCGAGGCCCGCCGGGCCAGCACGGAACGACGAAACGGAGCCCCATGAAACGCTTCGAACTGCTTGTGAACGGCGAGCCTTGCGTCGTCGAGACCGGGTCGGGCTCTTGCGTGATCGGAGGGCAGCGAAGCAGCGTCGATCTCGTCGATCTCGGCCGTGGCAGCCACTCGGTGATCGTCGACGGCAGCCAGCATACGGTCCACTTGGTGGCGGCTCGAAAGAGCTCCTACGAGGTGGCCGTGGACGGGTCGGTCATCGAGGTCGCCGTCCGGGATCCCCGCAGCCTGGCAGGACGGCGCGCTTCGGCAGGAGGTACCGGCCCCCAGCAGGTACGCGCTCCCATGCCGGGGAAGATACTCGCCGTGCACGTCTCCGAAGGCGATCGCGTCGAGAGCGGCCAGGGCCTTCTGGTCGTCGAGGCCATGAAGATGCAGAACGAGCTTTGCTCACCGCGGGCGGGCACTGTCCGCGCAGTGCCCGCCCGGGCGGGCAACTCGGTCTCGTCCGGGGACGTGCTGGTCGTGGTCGAATAGGATAGGAAGGCCGATCGGAATCTCAGATGGCTTCGAGCACACAGTGTCCGAGCTGTCAGGACACCGGCTGGATCGAGGTGGTGACGCCCCGGGGACCGGCCGCCCAGCGCTGCGATTGCTTCCTCAAGCAGAAGAAGGCAGCCGCGGGCCTCGCGTTGGGCTTGCCGCCGCGATTCTCGGACGAGTCGTTCGAGACCTTCAGTGCCGGGAGCTACCGGAACGAAAGGCTCCGGTACAACACCCTGACCGCCGCCATGCGAAGGGCCCAGAGGTTCGTCGACGATTTCCCGCTTACCACCGCACGGGGGCTGCTGTTCCATGGCGGGTCCCCGACGGAGCAGTCGCACCTCGCCGTGGCGACACTGAAGCGTTTGGTCGAAAAGGGGTTTAGCGGCGTGTATTTCGACTACCAGAGGCTCCTGGCGATGCTCCGGTCCAGGAACGGAGCCGATCCGGCCGCCGCGGACGCAGGAAGGGAAGTCGCGAAAAGGATCGCGGATGTCGATGTGCTCCTGCTCGACTCACTGGGGGACCACCGTCCGACCGAATGGGCTCTGGACACTGCCGGCGGGATCATCAAGCACCTCTATCACCACAAGAGGTGCCTGCTGGCCACGACGGGACTGCCATTGGATCCGGCAACTCGGAGGCCGCCGGAGAACTCCGCCGAGATGGGCAGCTACAAGCCCATGCCGGACAGTCTCATCGATCGCATCGGAAGTGGGGCCGTCCAGCGCCTCCTCGACCATTGCGAACTCGTCCCCATGGCCGTCCGGGAAGCGGGCTCCCCGGCACACAGGCGACCCTAGCTGCGCAGCTGGCCGTACCTTGCGGCCACAAGATCGGCCGCGTCCCGGCAGGCTAACGCGCGTGCGCTGGCCTGAAGGCCGGCCGCGTGTGCCGCTGCCCCCAAGACAGCCTCCGGTGCCGTTCCGGCGAGTCGCAGGTCCCGGATGGCCGGAGCCCGCTGCTTCTTGCTCAGTTTCGTGCCGGAACCGTCGTGCACGAGAGGATGGTGGAAATACCGGGCCGGTCCGGTCCAACCTAGGGCCTTCCCCAAGCGGAGCTGACGACCCGTCGAATCCAGCAGGTCCTCGCCTCGGACCACGAAATCGACACCGTGCCGGAAATCGTCCACGGTCACTGAGAACTGGTACGTCCACTGTCCCAGGCGGTCCCGGACCAGCAGGTCGCCGCACTGCCGCTCGGGTCTTTGGGACTGCCATCCGAGCAGGCCGTCCCTGAACTCCTCGGCCGGCGCGTCCGGCTCCCAAGCGAAGCGGAGCCCGTCGTCCGGCGAGGCGGGACGATTCGCTTCCCTGCACCGGCCCGGACAGGTGAACGCCGTACCGGCTGCCCGCTTGGCGTAAGCGGCCAAGTCCCGCCGGGTGCACGTGCAGCGGTAGACGAGCCCTGTACAGGACAGGCTCTCCAGTGCACTGGCATAGACGGAATCGCAATCGCTCTGGCGGTAGTCGCGCCCCAAGGGACGGAAAGGGTTGGCCGGCTCGAAACCCAGCCAATGCATGTCATTTAGCAGCGCAGCCTCGTACTCCGGCCTGCAGCGCTGGCGATCGTGGTCCTCGATGCGAAGCAGTACGGTGCCGCCCAGCAGTTCGGCCAGACCCCAGACATACAGCATGTGGGCTGCGTGCCCGAGATGCAGGTACCCCGTGGGACTGGGCGCGTAGCGCGTGACCGGGATCGCGGAACCGCGCCTCCGAACGTGTGGCCGGGGCGGTTCCACGCCGCCCTCCTCACTGCGTGTCGCAGCTCTAGTTGAGCACGAGCGACACGGAATTCGACGTCCCGGAACCGTTGGTGGCGGTCACCGAGACGTTGCTGAGGTCCTCGAAGACCCCTTCGTCCAGCGAGAAATCCACGGTCGCCGTGAACTGGCTCCCGAAGCTCGCCGACTGGTTGCCGCCGTAGTAGGTCCGGAAGTTCTCGGTGACGCTGGCTTCCAGGGTAGGCGTGCTGAGTTCCGACCCGGGAGTTCCGCTAAACGTAAAGGACAGCGTATCGATCCTGCGGGACGTGGCGTACCCGGTGATCGCAACACTGAACCGGCCTTGCCCGGTGGACCCGAGCGAGACTCTCTGCACGACTGGAGCGGACTCCATGACGTTGAAGCGGGCCTCGGGCAGCGAGTCAGGAGTGACTTCGATCGCAGTCTCCAGCCGCATCGCCTCCTCGATGGTCCGGGGGATCGCTTCGTTGATGGATACCAGTTGGGCGGTCACCACAATCTCACCCGCAATCGTCCCGGTCTGGAACGAATTGGTGTCCGACAAGCTGGAAAAGACCGCATTGGTCGTTCCGCGCGGAATCCAGAACGTCGCGTACCGACCGCCGGTCACCCATTGGACGGCCGGATCGTTCACGATCGCCCGAGTCTCGAAGGACAGGGTCAGCAGCCCGATGACGTCAGTGGGATACGCCTGGGCGATGCTCAGGCCCAGCGGGATCTGATCCGCAGCGCCGACGGTCTCCCCGTTACGGGAGAATGACACTCTCGGGAGCTCTGGAATCTCCACGCCGAATCGGATTTCGGGGGTAGTGTCCTCAGTGAGGTTCAGTCCCCAGTCCTCGGCTCGCATCGAGGCCCTGACCACTACCTCGCCGGAAGCCTTGGCGGCCCGGAACATGACCTCGGTCACTCCGCCGTCAAATGTCGCAGCCGTCGAGCCGCTGGGGATCTCGAACATGATCTGACGGCCCCCCGTCGACCATTGCACCGACGGATCGTCGTCGAAATCCGTCGGCACGAACTCGAGCGACAGGACACCCGAGATGTCGATCGGGTACGAGCGGTCCACACTCAGGCTCAACGGAACTTGCGATGCCGGATCCACCGGACCTCCGGTCCGGGAGAACCTAGCTTCCGGGGCATCCGGTACTTCGACGCTGAACCGGACCTCCGGCGCGTCGTCCGGCGTGAGATCCAGCCCCCAGTCATCGGACCGCACGGACGCGGTCACAACGATCTCACCGGAGATTCTGGAGGCCTGTAATGCTACCTCGCCCCCCACGGTTGCGAAGGTCGCAGCCGTGGAGCCCCTGGGAATCTCAAACGCGATCTGCCGGCCGCCCGTCGACCACTGCACAGACTGGTCGTTCTCGAAGTCCGTCGGCACGAACTCGAGGGAGGCGACACCCGACAGATCGTACGGGTACGGCTGGTCGATGCTCAGGTTCAGCGGAACCCTCGCCGCCGGATCCACGACCCCGCCTTCCTGCCCGAACGAAATACCGGACAGGTCGGGCAGACTGAGGGACAGCGGGAAATAAGCCTCGCCGATAAGCAGCGACCCGGCGTAGTCACCAGTCGAGTTGACTCTGGGTACGACTTGCACGCTGAGGCTGCCCCGGGGCTGCACGTTCGTGGGCTGGGTGGGAGGGTCCAGGATCTGGAAGGGTCCGGTTACAGCGACTGACTCGATCAGTTCGGCGTTTTGACGGATGTTCGTACCCGTTAGTTCGATGACGGTCTCGCCCCGGCCGAACTCGATGGTCGTGCCGGACGGCAGCTGCGCAACGGGTCCCGACGAGCCGTCTGCGTACTGGCGGCTCAGCGAGTATCGGAGCAGGTCCCCGCCGATTCCGACCAAATGGTACCGTCGCTTGAGCACGCCAAAATCGAAGGTCATCTGCCCTGTGTAGGAACTGGTTCTCGTGGGCGTGAAAGCCAGTTGGATACTAATGCTCCTTCCCGGCTCGATCCGTGCCGAAAGCGACGAAGGGCTAACGATCCGATAATTGGAACTGCCGGACAGGAGCACATTCTGCAGGGTGCCAGGTCCGCTGCCGCCGTTGGTGAGAACCAGCGAAGCCTCGGTCGGCTGCGCGATGCCCCGATTGCCGAAGTCGACGTTTCCTTCGACAGACACGGGCCGGGCGGCTAGGCCGGGTAGCGCATAGCTGAGCGAGTACGCGGGGACCCGTCCAACGACATTGACGCTGTACACGCTATCAGCAGAGTCGAGGTCGGAACCACCCACCTGCAGCGTCATCTCGATCACAGCCTCCGCAGGACCGGGGTTCGACGGAAGGTAAGAGATGAACATTTCCAGCTGCAGTTCGTTCCGGATCACTACCGGCAGCCGTGGGACGTCCTTAATCTCGTACGTGAAATCCGTCGATCCCTTGACCAGAACAGACCGCAAGGTGATGTCACGATCGGTACTGGCATCGAAATTGAGGAAGACCCTCTTGGTGACCCTCTGGCCGATGCCATCGGAATCGAACACGACCGTGTCCCCGAGGACGGACGGGTCATTCACGCCCTCCACGTTTACGCCAAGCTGCGCGGCGACCGGCATGGCGGATACCGCAGCGAGGACCAGTGTTGCAATCGCTGTCAGGAAGCTCTTCATGGCTTGTCTCTTGTGGGTGGGTCTAGGGCGCTGCATCGTTCGCGACATCCCGGCCCTAACGAGGCGTAGTCACGGACACGCCGCCGATCCGGATACTTGTCGGAGTGACCGTTTCGACCTCTCCGCGCAATGCGGACGCGACGATTCCGACGGTCGCAGCCGCACCGATCGCCGCAATCATCCGCCACCCGATACCGCGCCGCTTCGGCCGCGGGGCACCGGGCGCCACGGCATTGGCCTGGGTGATCGACGAGGTGGCAGTCAGGTTGCTGAACTCGGCCGCGACCTCGATCTGGAAGGAGCCCTCGATCGTGTTCGGCACCATCCCCGTGACGCGCACCCTGCCCTGATCGTCGGTGGTCAGGGTGGAGACCCTGGATGCGCCGAAGAACGTTACGCTCGGACCGGACGCGGGCGCTCGCAACGTGACCGTGGCCTTCGCTACGGGCCTGCCGGTCGAGTCAACCACCTCGATCACAGGCTCGACAGCTACGTTGCTGTTGATGTTGTTGATCCCGCCGTCGCCAGCGAGCACTCGGATGTGGATTGCTCCTTCCGGCCCCTGCGCCAGCGCAGCGGCCGTCAACAGGACGCTTAGCGATACAGCGAGGACTTTCGAAAAAAGGTGAGCCATGAACCCTCCAGGCCAGCGATGCCGCGATCGGGACGCGCGACGGAAAAATGCACAGGTTTCGACCAGCCTAGCAGGCCTTGCGGTACTGAAGACATAGAGACGATACGGCGTTATGCGGGGTTACAGCGGGCGCACCCGCCAGCGCTCATGCCGGGACCGCCACGACACGCCCGACCGGGTGAAATCCCAGCTCATCCAGCAACGCGGTGATATCGTCGTCGGTCAGTCCCTTGCGCGTGTCGGCCAGCTTCGTGAAGGCCCGGTAGACGGCCTTCGTGTCCTCCCTGCCCAGTTGGCCGTAGCCGAGGTCGGCGATGCGCTGCTGCAGCGCATGACGGCCGCTGTGCTTGCCGAGAATGAGCTGTGACGCTGGCACGCCGACGGACTCGGGAGTCATGATCTCGTAGGTCGTGCGGTGCTTGAGGTAGCCGTCCTGATGAATGCCGGCCTCGTGAGCGAATGCGTTGCGGCCCACGATCGCCTTATTGGGCTGCGGCCCGAACGTGATGCACTCGCCGAGCGTCCGGCTGGCGCCGTAGAGCCGGGTGGCGTCGATCCCGCAATGGAACGGCACGCGGTCCGACCGGACGTTCATGATCGCCACGACCTCCTCGAGGGAGCAGTTCCCCGCCCGCTCCCCAATCCCGTTCAGGGCGCACTCGATCTGACGTGCTCCGACATACAGGGCTGCAATCGAGTTCGCCACCGCCAACCCGAGGTCGTCGTGAGTATGGACGCTCACCTCGGCCCGCCCTGCAAGTACTTCGACGATCCGCCCGATCCGCTCGGCATAGTCATCGGGCGTCATGAAGCCGACCGTGTCCGGGATGTTCACGACTGTCGCGCCTGCGTCGACAGCGGCCACGCAGACTCGGCAGAGGTAGTCCATGTCGGTGCGCGTCGCGTCCTCGGCCGAGAACTCCACGTCGTCGGCGTAACGCTTCGCTTGCTCGACGGCTGCCACGGCCTCGTCGAGCACCTGCTGCTGGGTCTTGCCGAACTTGTACTTGAGGTGAATCTCGCTGGTCGCGATAAAGCAATGGATCCGCGGCCTGGCGTGACCGTCGAGCGAGGCGGCGGCGCGTTCGATGTCCGCCGGCACGGCCCGCGCCAAGGCCGCGATGTGCGCGCCGGGATGCTCGCGGCAAACTGCTCGGACGGCCTCGAAGTCGCCGTCCGAAGCGATGGGGAAGCCCGCCTCGATGACATCGGCGCCCATCTCGACGAGTTCCCGGGCCACACGAAGCTTCTCGGGGGTCGTCATGCTGCAGCCCGGGGACTGCTCGCCGTCCCGGAGGGTCGTGTCGAAGATATGCACGCGATCGGTCATGCGTCTCGGAACCTCCATCTAGTAGAGCGCACGCCAGAAGATAAGGCAAATTTATTATTATTCGGAATAAGATAAGCGCCTGTTATGGATTTGGATCTATTGCGTGTATTCGAGGCAGTTGCGGCCGAGGGGAGCTTTTCCGCGGCCGGACGGAAGCTGTTCCGCTCCCAGCCTGCCATCTCTCTGGCCGTGAAGCGGCTCGAAGCGGACCTGGGCGTGCGCCTGATCGACCGCAGCAGCCGCAGGGCCCGGCTCACAGACGCCGGCAAGGAGGTATCCGACCACGCCCGCCGGATCCTCGCCAGCGAGCGCGAGATGCGCGTCTCGCTGTTGGAGTTGCGGGACCGCCGGGCCGGCAAGCTCATGATCGGGGCGAACGAGTCGACCGCCCTGTACCTGCTGGGACACGTCGAGGCCTTCCGCCGGGAATACCCCGGCATCCGGGTCGAGCTTCGCCGCAGCCTGTCGAGCAGAATCCCGGAAGCCGTGCTCGAAGGGTCGCTGGAGCTGGGGGCGATCAGCTACGACCCCGGCGATCCGCAGCTCCGCATTCACCGTCTCTACCAGGACCGCCTCACGTTCGTAGTGTCGCCGTCGCACAGTTTCGCGACGCGCGACGAGGTGGGGATCGGCGACCTCGGCAACGAAACGTTCATCGCCCACAACGTGGTGTCGCCGTACCGGGCCCGCGTGATCGATGCGTTCCGACAGCACCAGGTCCGTCTCAACATGGCAATCGAAATGCCGACGATCGAGACGATCCGACGCCTGGTGCAGAGGAATCTCGGCGTCGCTTTCCTGCCGAAGATGTGCGTGGACCTTCAGATCCGGAGCGGAGCATTAAGGGAGGTTCAGGTCCGCGAGTTACACGTGGAGCGAACGATCCGGCTGGTCTATCCCGCCCGCAGGGCGCTCTCGCAAGCGTCGCTCGCGTTCCTGGAGCTGGTCGGCAGGCGGCCGCAACGCCAAGACGCGTGAGAAGTCCGGACCGGCCGGCAGCCGTGCTAGCATGAGCGGCGAGCCGGCTGCCAGCCCGGGTCCCCGCGCCAAGTGAGAGTCTGCTATCTGGACTGCTTTTCCGGAATTGCCGGAGACATGCTGCTGGGAGCCCTCGTCGATGCGGGCCTGGGGATCGAGGCCCTGCGCACGGAGATCGACAAGCTTGGCATCGAGGGCCTCTCGATCACGGCGGAGAGGGTCCGGCGAGGCGGCCTGGTAGCCACGAAGGTCCACGTGGCCGCCGCCCGGGACCATTCCCATCGGTCCCTGTCCGCGATCGAAGGGATCATCGACAACTCGGGACTCGACAGCCGGGCCAAGCAGGAGAGCGTGCGAGTGTTCCGGCGGCTCGGCGAGGTCGAGGCGGAGGCGCACGGCATCCCGATCGAACGAGTCCACTTCCACGAGGTCGGCGCCTTCGACTCGATCGCGGACATCGTCGGTGCGTGCGCCGGACTCCGGGCCCTGGGCATCGAGCGCGTGCACTGCTCCCCTGTCAATCTCGGAAGCGGGACGGTCCGGGCCGCTCACGGCACGATGCCCGTGCCGGCCCCCGCCACGGCCCGCCTGGTCGAAGGCGTGCCGACGTACTCGGACGGTCCTGCGGTCGAACTCACGACCCCGACCGGGGCGGCCCTCGCCGTCACCCTGAGCGCCGGATTCGGCCCGCCCCCCGCGATGCGGATCCGGGCAAGCGGGTACGGTGCCGGTACGCGGGAACTCGATGATCGGGCGAATGTCCTTCGCGTGCTGGTCGGGGAAACGGACGAGCCGGAACGGGACGCAAGCGAAATCTGGGTCCTGGAGGCATCGATCGACGACATGACCCCGGAGGTGGCCGGGTACGCCATGGAACGGCTGCTCGACGCCGGAGCGCTTGACGTGACCCTCGCGCCGGTCTACATGAAGAAGAACCGCCCGGGCTTCCTGCTCACGGTCTTGGCCGCACCCGAGGCACGGACCGCACTGGGCGAGCTGATGCTGGCGGAAACGTCGACGATCGGAATCCGTGAGACTCTCGCGCGACGACGGACACTTCCGCGCACCTGGAGGCAGGTGCGGACGCGGTTCGGCAGCGTGCGGGTCAAGGTCGCCGGAGGCGCTGGCAGTGCGACCAACTTCGCGCCGGAGTACGACGATTGCCGCAAGCTGGCACTGGAGCATGGCGTGCCGTTCAAGGTGGTTTGGGAGCAGGCCAAGCACGAGTACCTCCGGGACGCGGGCGACTGACGGGCAATCCGGGGCAACGGCCCTGGGTGCGTAACCGTTCGAGCGGCCGGGAGAGAGTCGGAAGGCGTGTGCGCACTGCCGGGTCTCGACGGGCGTTTCCGGCTCGTTAGTCCGGCCGCGGAGCGTCGCCCCGTGCTATGCTCGACCTGCGCGGGACGGCCGCTCCCGCAGCGCCCCGCATGGCGAGGAAGGGCAGGATCGAGCAACGCGCCCTGCCCGTCCCGGTCGCCGAGCCCCTCACGTACCCGGACTCGGACGGCCACTTCCTGCCCGACAACCCCCTGCAAGCCAACGCGGTCGTGGAGCTGCGCATCAGCCTGCGGGAGCACTTCCGCAAGGTTCCCAACGTGGTCGTGGAAGGCGGCAT
>CAYWUV010000101.1:0-22737 GCA_964461235.1 uncultured Bryobacterales bacterium
AATCCGGCATCTGCGGCGGCAAAAACCCAAATCAGGCGGCATTTAGAATTGCTGACGCCTGTGGGACTGTATTCTCTCGGGAATCAGCGAGCCGGACGTGAATCAATACAGGGTGGTTCACGTGGGCCGCGAGCCGGGATGCAGGCAGGGGGTGGCGATCATACAGAGGTGCGCTCGCCGCTTCCGTCCCCGGTTCGAGTGCCGGGGCGACCCCGTCGCGTGGCGATACGGGCACCCTCTCGCAGAGTAGCCTCGCGGGCGGCTCCTATGACGTCTCGCTGATACTGAAGACGATGAGATCCGGACACCAGTTCGGTCGAGCCGCGCTACTTGCCACCTGGCTTGCTGTTCCCGCCTCGCTCGTCTCGGATGACTGGCCCGAATGGCGTGGCTCGGGCCGCCTCGGTGTCTGGAAGGAAGCGGGCGTCCTGAGCCGCTTCCCCGGCGAAGGGCTCGACGTGCTCTGGCGCAAGCCTCTAGGTTCGGGCTATGCGGGTCCAAGCGTATCTGGCGGGAAGGTCTTTGTCACCGATTTCCGTCCGAGCGATCGACGCAAGGGGAGCGAGGGCCTGATTGCCTTGGACCAGTCGACAGGGGAGCGCATTTGGGAGTACCGGTGGCGTGCCGACTACGCCGGAATCAACTATGCTTCGGGGCCACGCGCGACACCCACGGTTGACGGCGACCGCGTGTACGCCTTGGGGGCTGCAGGGACTTTGGTGTGCGCACGGGTATCCGACGGACTCGTAGTCTGGGAGCGCAGCTTTACCCGGCAGTTCGGCACGGAACTGCCGCCTTGGGGCATGTCGAGCGCCCCGATCGTCCACGGCAGGCTCGTGATTGCTGTTGTGTTCGGCCGGCCTGACGCAAAGGTGGTGGCCTTTGACAAGCTCTCGGGCGAGGAGGTTTGGAGGGCTCTGCCGTCCGAGGACTCGGGTCCGGGCTACTCGCAGCCGATCCTCATCCAGCACGAGGGGCGCAGGACGCTGATCGTCTGGCATGCCGGCGGGATTGCTGCGCTCGAGCCGCTGACGGGGACCGTCTCTTGGCAGCAGTCCTTTCGCATCCGCATGGAAACCCCGATTGCGACACCCGTCTGGCAGGCACCGCACATGCTGGTATCGGCCTTCTTCAACGGTTCAAGGCTGTACCGCCTCGGGCATTCAGATGCCCGCCTGCTCTGGAGGGGCAGCAGCGACAGCGGGGTGGAGACCGACGGCCTGCACGCCCTGATGAACTCGCCAGTGATTGATGGCGACTACATCTACGGAATCTGCAGCTACGGGCAGCTTCGATGCCTTCGGCTCGCCACGGGCGAGCGCGTTTGGGAGACGCAAGCCGTGACCCGGGAGCGGGCTCGCAATGCATCGGCATTCATCGTTCGCAACGACGATCGCTACTTCATCAGCAACGACCGGGGCGAGCTGATCGTGGCCCGCCTGACTCCGACGGGCTACGACGAGATCGACAGGACTCCCCTGATTCGGCCGACCTCGGCTCCTGGTGCCCGTCGCGAGCTCGGTGCGGTTCACTGGTCGCACCCGGCCTACGCAGGGCGGAGCGTGTTCGTTCGCAACGACGAGGAGATTCTCGGGGCCTCACTCGCCGCCGAGTGAGAGACAGTCACTGCGCATCGCGAACGCCGGGCAGTGCGAGCGGGACCGCCCCTACGCTGTCGAATGTGCCGACGACCGCCCATGGGCCGTCCCGACGAGGCTCGGGGCGGCGGGCTTGCACGCCACTGGTTCGCCTGCGGAGATAGAATGGAGCCGCAACTGGAGGGAAAGCATGACTCGTAGGCAAGCGCTACTCATCGGTGTGGGAGGGATCGGCGCCATTGCTGGGGCCCAGAGGCTCGTCCGCCGACCATCGGAACCGGGCATCGTCATTCGCCTCAGCGCGCGCTCGCGCGTCGGGCAGGACGGTGCTGCCGAGCCCCAAGTAGAGACGCTTCTGTGGAAGGCGTCCGAGACCGCGATCATCATCTGCGACATGTGGGACGACCACTATTGCAAGAACTCGGTCAGCCGCTTGGTAGCGATGATTCCCGAGATGAACCGAGTGATGCAGGCAGCCCGCGGTCTCGGTGTGACGATCGTTCACGCGCCGAGCGGGACCATGGATGTCTACGACGGCACGCCTCAGCGCGAGCGGATGCTGACTGCCCCTCATGCCGAGCCGCCGGTACCCATCGCGAACTGGTGCGACCTCGACCCGGAATCCGAGGCTGCCCTTCCGATCGAGGACGAGAACCCTTGTGACGACGACGTCGTTGGGGAGCGCAAGAGGGCCTGGACCCGCCAGCACCCCGACCTCCAGATTGCGGCGGAGGACGGCATCAGCGATGACGGCCAGGAGATCTTCAACTACTTCGAGCAGAAGGGAATCACGAACGTGGTGCTGATGGGCGTGCACACCAACATCTGCGTGCTCGGCCGGCCCTTCGGCATTCGCCAACAGGTCCGCCTCGGCAAGAACGTCGTCCTGGCTCGCGACCTGACGGATTCCATGTACGATCCGCGGGACAGGCCATTCGTCAGCCACGAGGAAGGCACGAAACTCGTCATCCAGCACATAGAACGCTACTGGTGCCCCTCAATACTGGGCCGGGACCTCACCGTGAGTGCCGAAGCCACCTAGGCCGGAATGCCAGCCCTCCAACTGGCGGGCTGCCAAGACATGAACGACCAACACGAACTCTGCAGCCGCTTCGGCTTCCAGCGCGCGCTGAACGGCATGGGCATGCCGACGATCCTGGGTGCAAACACTGTGGCCAGCGACGTGCGCTCGGCCGTCGACTCCATGCTTCAGATCAGCGTCGAGATCGACGAGCTGCAGGCGGCGGCCTGCCGGGTGATCAGCAGGTGCACCGGCGCGGAAGCGGGCTGCGTGACGTCCTCCTGCTCGGCGGCGCTGGCCGTTTGTGCTGCTGCGGCGATGACCGGGACCGATCTGGCTGCCGTCGCTCGGCTGCCGGACACCCAAGCCATGCCGGACCAAGTCGTACTTCCCCTCGCTCACGACGTGAACTTCGGGGTGCCGATCTCCCAAATGATCCGGCTCAGCGGAGCCCGGGTCATTCGGGTCGGCACGGCCAGCCACTGTGACGGCTTCCACGTTCGAGGAGCATTGAGCAGCCGGGTCGCAGCGGTCTTCTATGTCGACTCGGGCGATGTCAACCCCGCCGGCTCGTTTCCGACCGTGGCTCAGTGCGTCGAGATTGCGGGCTCGATGGACATCCCGGTGTTCGTCGATACCGCCGCGGGGCCGGACGTTCGCCCGTACCTCGACGCGGGAGCGAAGCTCGTAATGACCAGCGCCCACAAGCAGATGGGCGCACCGACCTCCGGAATGATCTGCGGTGATCTGGAATTGGTTCGTGCTTGCTACCTGCAGAACTACGGCATCGGTCGTGCCATGAAGGTGGGCAAGGAAGGCATCGTCGGCTGCATGGCTGCGGTGGAACGGTGGTACTCGCGGGACACGGCCCAGCAGGAGCGCCATTGGGAGGTCCTTACGGGCATCCTCGCGGAGATCCTTACTGTGCGGCCTGGCCCGGAGCCGTTCCTGGCGATCGTCTCGCTCCGCGAACGTTCGGATGTGCCGGCGCGGGCCCTAGCAAACAGACTTCGCGAAGGCAGTCCGCCCATCTGGGTGCTTCGGGCGGATCCCGACAGGCATGAGCTGTGGTTGGACCTTCGGGTGATGACCGACGCTGATGCCAGGGCGATCGGCACGGGGATCGCCGAGGCCCTTCGAAACTGGCAACCTCCGGCCGAGGATGTGCCCTATCACGACCTCTACTGGTCCGAGCGGCGTCTGCTCGAATGGCCCGAGTGGAGGTAGGGCGCCCTGTTGGAACTCTCGTCCTACGATTCCAGCCGAATCACCGGACTTGGCCGGACCGAGTCCAGTAGATGCGCGTCGGCGGTCCCTCGATCCGCTTGCGGCCGTTTGGGCCGGCCTCACGACAATGCGGCGCGCGCCACGCGCAGCACGTTGCCGCCGAGAATCTTCCGAATGGACTCGTCCGAGTATCCCCGTTGGACCATGCCGACCGTGAACATCGGCCAGTTCGTCCAAGCCAGGCTGTCCGTCATTGCTGCAGTTGTCACGAAGTCGTCGGGGGGCCATAGTGCGGCGAATCGCGTCCGGGCCGGCGGGTGCCTGGGAACCTTGCGAGATTCCGCTTCGGAGAACTGCGATCGGTACGCGACATCCGTGCCGATTGCAACATGGTCGGCACCGAACTTCCGGATGGCGTAGTCGATGTGATCCAGTAGCGAGTTGACGTCGCCTGTGCGCCGCAGGAACCGCGGGATGCAGCAGATTCCCACGTATCCGCCCGTGTCCGCGATCGCGCGGATCACATCGTCCGGCTTGGACCGGATATGGGGGTAGATTCCCCCGCACGTGGTGTGGCTCGCCACCATCGGTTTCGAGGAGATGCGTGCTGCGTCCACGCTGGTCTGCCAGCTGCTGTGGGCAACGTCCACGATCACCCCGACCCTGTTCATTTCCGCCACCGCGATCCTTCCGAAGTCGCTGAGGCCCCCGTTCGCAGTCTCGGCGCAGCCGTCACCGAGCCGGTTCCGCCGGTTGTAGGTCACGTGCATCATCCGGATGCCGAGCTGGAAGAAGATCCGGACGAAGCGCAACTCGTCCTCGACCGAGTTCCACTGCTGTGTCAGCGGCACGCCGTTACCCGTGAAGTAGAGGCAGCCCACACCGTCTGCGTGCGCCTTGGTGACAGCGTCAGGCGTCACGGCACGTCGCAGCACTCCCGTCAAGTGGTCGGTGAGGTACGTGAAGCGTGCCAGGCGTTTGACGAGACGCAGGGGATCGCTGCTCTCCTCTCCGCAGTTCTGGAAGATGCTCGTTACTCCCGAGGCGTTCCATGCCCGCACGAACTCCTCTCGCTCGGCCTGCACCACTGCCGCGCGGGTCATCGTCATGTCCTCGCGCTGGTCCTGCAGTTCCATTTCGGAAGCGCCTTCCTCCATCAGCGCACGGAAGGCGTCACCATCCATGGCAGCCCTTGGAGAGAAGCCATAGGCGTCGAAGACCAGTGACTCGCGATGGAGCTGGAGCCCGTAATTCAGATCGCGCTGGCTGGGCTTGAGCAGGTCCAAGGCGATTTGCCGGTCCCTTTCGATTCGGTCGTTTGACTGAGCTTGCAGTTGGGCGGCCGCGGCAAGCGAGCCGCCCGCACCGATGAACTGACGGCGATTCATGCCTACATCATCCTCCGTCGCGAAGCCCCGTACGGTTCTTGCGCGATGCGGGACCTTGGTGCGATCGCCGCGCCAGCAGGTCGAGGGGCACGCCCGACCGGATTTGAGAAGCCGGTCGGCACCGGCATCCCGAAACGTTACGAGCGCTTGCATCCGACACGCCTGCAGCAAGCGCACCCGGCACGGGCACCCGGGCCCTCTTGAGGGTTGCGTCTACGGTGCGGGAAGCATGTTCCGGATGGCCGCAATCCTCCACCCGTCGTCAGTCCTCAGGCAAAGGAACGTGCTCCACATCCGGCGGTCAGGGTTTCCGTCCGTCCCCTTGATGACGTATCGGGCGTCGGCCACAGCGACTTCCGGGGTAGGGAATCGAACGGTCTCCACGGTCAGCGTGCGGGAGCCCGGGTTGCGACGCGAGCTTCCCAGCATCCCTTCCACAAGGGTTTCTCGCCCCTTCCGCCATACGCCCGATGACACCAGTTGGTCGGCGTCTTCGGTGAAGAGCCTCCGGATCGCTTCCGCATCCCTCGATTCGCGCGCGGTCGCGTAGCGGGCGACCAGGTCCTTGATCGCGTCGTCGTCCGCGGCATTGGAAGTCGCCGCGGTCGCCGCGACCGCCGCCAAGGCAACACCAAGCAACGCTGCCCGTTTCAGGTGCATTTCGGTCCCCCTGGGTGGAATCAGTAGACCCCGACCGTGACCGAGCCGCCCTTCGGATCCTGGAACGGCCGAACGTTTCGGACTCCGTCCCATGGATAGAGATCGATCGGAGCCTCGCGCTCGCAGCTATCCCGTTCCGGGAATCGCGGCACGAAGAACTCCTTCGTTAGGGTGGTCAGCACCGCCCGCCCCGTCTCGCCGTATCCGACCGTCTCGTCCAGGTCGTCCGGGTTGCAGACCTCGAGCACGGCCCGGGGCTGCGGGGGGTAGTAGATGATGGCGTAGTTGTCGGCCGGATCGAACGGCTTGTGGCAGGCGAGGCCCATCAGGGTGTTGCCGTAGGTGGCGGCAAAGTACGCTCCCTCAAGCAACTCCTCCCGGGCGAAGCGGTGGAACTCCGGAGTCATTTCCGTGCCGCCGCAGAAGACTCCCGTGATTCCGTACTTGCGTAGCGATGTCCGCTCGCAGAGCCCTTCCAGCAGCTTCGGTGTCGCGAACACGCACTGGATGCCGGGATGGGCCTTCAGAATCGTCAGCGCCTGGTCCAGACAGTGCTGCTTGTAGCGTTCCGCCTCCTCGTAGTGGCCGCGCTTGAGCAACTTGACGACCCATCGCGGATCGAGGTCGACGCAGAAGCAGATCCCACCCCGGACCTGGGCCAGGTACTCGACCGCCAGCCGGAGCCGTCTGGGACCGCTCGGGCCGAGGTGCAGCCAGTCGGCTCCCGGTGGGAAGTACTCGTCCGGCAGTGTCTTGGAGAACTCGGAATAATCGGTGCGGAAGTCCTCGACATTGATGCGGGATTTCGGTACGCCTGTCGTACCACCCGTCTCGAAGACGTAAACGGGCTTGTCCGCCAGACCCTTCGGGACCCAGCGCCGTACCGGGCCGCCCCGCAGCCACTCGTCCTCGAACTTGGGAAGGAGCTTCAGGTCCTCGAACCCGCCGATCCGGTCCCTGGGATCCCAGCCCAAGCGCTCGTTGGCGAATTCCAGCCAGAACGGGCAACCCGTGGCGGGATCGAAGTGCCATGCGATCGTTTCCCGGACTTGCACGTCCAGGGCGGCACGGGCCGCGTCAATTCTCTCTTGCTGGTCAGGCATTCGGCTCGCCTCAATCGGCGGCAATCGCGTAGAGGTGCGACCGGGTCATGATGTAGAGCGTGCCGTTCGCGGCTATCGGCGTGGAGTAGATCACGTTTCCGAACCCGATTTCCGACAGAACCTCCATCTCCCTGCCGGCCTTGAGCACGGTTAGGTCCCCGTCCTCATCGCCTAGCATCACCTTCCCGTCCACGACGTACGGCGATCCCCAGACCGCCGCCAGCATGTCGTACTCCCACAGGAGCTCGCCCGACTTCAGGTCGAGCGCGTGGAAGAACCCGGAGAAGTTCGGCGCGTACAGGACGCCGTCTTGGATCGCCACAGTCGAGATCGTTCGGCGGAACGGGTGGTGCCATACGACATTGCTGGTCGTCACATCGCCTTCTCCCGAGGCGTCGATGGCCCATAGGTGCCCGACGCCCTCGCCGTGCTCCGGATCCTGCCCTACGGCGATGTAGACGATGCCCTCGTGCAGCACGGGTGTCGCAATGATGTTGTTCCGGTCCCCGCGCCCCTGCTTCCACTCGGACTCCTTCGGATTCGCGTCGAATTTCCAGATCAGGTCCCCGGTCTCGGGCACGAAGCTGTAGATCCACCCGTCCCCCCCAGCGAAGATTACCTGTATCTTTCCGCCGGCCTCCCCGTAGGCGGGCGAAGACCACTGTCCGTGCAGGATGTTGCGGCCCGGCGAGCGGTCCTCCCAGATGACCTCGCCGCTGTGACGGTTGATCGCCAGGAAACTCGGGCTGCGGGGCGACGGGACGTTGATATGGCTCTCGTCGACCCCATTCGAGGTGTTGACGAACAGCAAGTCCCCGGCGACCAGCGGTGACGTCGCCGCCATGTTATGGGGAAACACGCCCAGGTCGTTGTACATGTCCAGGACCCAGATGATGTCTCCGTCAGTCTTCGAGGAGTGCTTCTCGTCCTGGTACGGGCCGTCGTTCTCCTCGTCGCGGAAGCCTTCGGCGTCAAGCGCCAGCACCTCGGCTCGATTCGAGACGTAATAGGCGACACCGTCCACGACTGCGGGCGAGGAGCAGACTCCTTGCTCCGGCCAGTCGTTGACCCGCCCGGCGGCCAGCTTCTCGTGAGTCATCTGCCAGAGGAACTCGCCGGTCTCCTCGTCGAACACCATCACGACGCCCCGGTCGCCGTCCTGCTCCGGGTCCCGGAGCAGCTCGTTATTGGTTCCGACGAACACCTTTCCGTCAGCTACTACGGGGTTGCCGTAGGACTGCGATCCGATCTCGGCGACCCACTTGACCTGCTCGTTCTTCTTGACGTCCCAAGTGCGCGGGATGCCGGTTTCCGGCGAGGCCATGTTGCGGGAAGGATTGCCTCCCCACATCGGCCAGTCGGCTCCGGTCGCGGACGGCGCGCCGGCGGCCGCGATCGCCGCGGCGAGCCAGATTGTCGGTAAGGGGCGAGCTAGCATGTGGAACTCCGGTGGGTTCGGGATCAGCCGCCGAACGGCGTGACCTTCAGGTTGTCATAGTAGATGTCGGCCGACGAATACCCGTAGATCCCCGGGCTCCCGTGATCGTGACCGAGCGCGTCGAAAGCCTCGATCGACCATGCTTGGGGTTCGTCCTCGTCCTTGGGCCAGACCTTGCCGCGGACCGACGTGCTGCCGTCGTCTGCGGGCTCGACTCGAAGCTTGACCCGGTACCAAACGTCCGGATCCCACTCGAACGGGATCTCCTTGGAGAACCGCTCCAGTTCCGACATCCACGTGCGGATCATGAGCGTCTGGGCGTTGCCCATCAAGGCCAGGGTATAGCGGTGGGACACCAGGCCCATGTCCGCCATCCGCCTGCGCTGTTCCAGAGACATCATCTCCGCTTCAATCTCGTACCCGGCCTGGGTAGGAGAGCCGACGTAGACCGTCGTTCTCCAGGAGCGCGGGTTGCCCGAGGGCTTCTTGAGCATCTTTCCGCCGTCGGTTTCGACGACCTGGAACCGGCCGCGGGCGGCCGACCAGCCGTCGGGCACCGCATCGACCGCGTATCGCTCGAAGTCGTCGGTGAAGCCTCCTGCCGGTCGGACGGCCACCCTAGCCTTGCCCGTGAGTCCGGCCGCCGTGGCGACCACGAGGCCGCCCTGGGGGAACTGGGCTCCGGCCTTGAACTCGCCGTTCGCGGTCAGATCCCCTTGCAGAGCCCCCTCCAGCGCCCACTCCGCCTTGGTCTCGCCGATCATCCGGCCTTTCGCGTCGAACAGGCGCGCCGCGAATCTCGCGCTGGCACCCGGCACCAGGTTGATCTCACCAGGAACGACTTGCAGGTGCGCCGCCTGCGCTCCGGCCGGTGCGACTGTCGCATCGCCCACGACCGGGCTGGGCTGGCCGGCCTTCCCGTCCGGCGTGCCGATGCAGTAGAGCATGTTGTTGGTGATGAAGTAGACCCGGCCGTTCGCGATCGCGGGCGATCCGTTGATCTGGGTTGCGCTGCCGTCCTCGTTCTCGAATTCGTCCAGATCGGTCTTCTCCGGCGGTTCCCGCCCCGCGAGCTTGAGGATGTGGAGCTTTCCGTCGACGTCCGAGACATAGAGCTTGCCGTCGCCTATCACCGGTGAGGCCCGCTGCGCGATCCCGATGTTCGTCAGCCATAGTTCCGTCCCATCGGCCGCGTCGAAGGCCACAAGATTGGCCGAGTTGTCCACTGCGTAGAGGATGCCATCCTGGATTGCGGGGGACGCATAGCCCGCGGCGAATCCGTCGACGGCCCACGCCTGTGCTGGCTTGCCGCCCTCCACCCGTCTCGCGTCCAGCGCTACGAGCCGTCCCATCGACGTGCTCTCGTCCACGTTCTCCTCGCTATGCGAAGCGTAGACTATCGTTCCGTCGACCACGACGGAGGAATTGATGCCCCGCTTCGAGATCGGGAACTCCCAGACCTTGAGTCCCGTAAGGGCCTGCATCGCGTAGATTCCGCCGTCGCCGTTGCCGGTGATCACCAGCCTCTGCCCGTCGATCTCGCGGACGACCGGCACCGTGTAGGTCGTGTCGTAGGGGGCTTGGCCCGGGGTCGAGAGCCACACGGTCTCGCCTGTCCGCTTATCCAAGGCGTAGAAGCGATGCCTCGGTATGAACGTCGAGCCCCAACCCGCCGAGAGAAAGCTCACCACGAGCAGGTTACCGTCCAGGATCGGTGTCGTCGTCCGTCCCCCGAAGCCCGAGATCCTGCCGACCTCTTCCGACGTCGAGCGGGACCACAGGACATTACCCTGCGGATCGAAGGCGATCACCATGCCCTCCACCCCGTGCGCGAACACGTTGCCCGTGGCGGGATCGGCCACAAGACTGGCCCATCCGACCCTGTGGTGGGGGATGTCGGTCTGGAAGACGTTGTAGCGGTACTCCCAGACCAGTTCTCCGGTATCGGCGTCGAGGCACGCGATCTGCTCCTGCCACTTCGGCACCGTCTCGGGCTCGGCGAGCCGGATTATGCAGACCCGCCCGTCCACGACGACGGGGGCCGAGCGGCCCCCGTACGGAGCCTTCCACAGCAGATTCTCGCCGTCCGGGGACCAGGTCTCCGGGAGACCCGTGTCTGCGGACGCACCGTCCGAGTTGACGCCGCGCCACGATGCCCATGGGTCGGAGGCTTCCGAACGAGGACCCGTCGCCAGCGATGTAAGCAGAACGAGGGCTAAGCACGGAGTAAGGGGATTTCTCGCTCGCATCTGGTTGACTTGGATTACGCCGCCTTGAAGTGGCTTATTGTATCAACAGATATGGTGCATCCGACTGTCGCATGGTTTCCCGCGAGCCGCGGATTCGCTGCACGGCGACTGTCGGCGGGCAGAAACTCCCGGTGAGCGGGCAGGGCGATCGACGAGGTATTTCCGTGGACCGAGACTCCCTTTCGACACCGATCCGTGTCCTGGTCGCCAAGCCCGGGCTTGACGGGCATGATCGCGGCGCGAAAGTTATCGCCAGAGCCTTGCGAGACGCGGGAATGGAGGTGATCTACACCGGCCTGCGCCAGACGCCCGAGCAGATCGTCAGCGCCGCCCTGCAAGAGGATGTGGAATTCATTGGACTGTCGATCCTCTCCGGAGCGCACATGGCCATCATTCCGCGCGTGCTTGACCTGCTCGAGAAGGAGGGTGCCAGCGACATGCAGGTAATCGTTGGAGGGATCATTCCTGATGCCGATGTGCCGGTCCTTCGCGACAAGGGCGTGGCGGCAGTCTTCCAGCCTGGAGCCTCGCTCCAGTCGATCGCCGATTTCCTGCGGCAGAACCGGCCGGACCGTTCGTTCGCCTGAGTGCCGTCGGGACAGCACCCGCGTGGTCGCCACCGCACCCGTCAATGTGTTCGGGGCCGCTTCGGATTCGATGATTCTCGTGGACTGGAGGGGCCCGTCTTCGGTCCAAGGGTGTTTCAAGGCATGCCGGGTGACAATAAGAGTGTCACAATGGGGGTCGCGGGGCCGCTGACCGGTGGATGCGGAAGCGCTCCCGTCCGATCCCTGCGGGAAACGCTGAGGTGCGCCGTTCCGATCAGGCCGTGACCGCTCCCAGTCTGCTGCGCATGAAGCGCAGCGGCGAGCGGATCGCCATGCTTACCGCGTACGACTTCTCGATGGCCCGCCTCCTCGACCGCGCGGGCGTGGACATCCTGCTGGTCGGCGATTCGCTGGGGATGGTGATGCTCGGACACGAGAACACGCTGCTGGTCACGCTCGACATGGTCGTGCATCACTCGGCCGCCGTGTCGAGAGGGGCAGCCCGAGCGCTCGTGGTCGGGGACATGCCGTTTCTCAGTTGTCACCAGGGAGTGCCTGACGCCATCCGCGCGGCGGGACGCCTCGTGCAGGAAGGCGGCGTGCAGGCCGTCAAAATTGAGGGAGGCCACGCCGTACTGGAGGCGGTACAGCGGATCGCGGACGCGGGCATCCCGGTGATGGGCCATCTCGGCCTGACACCGCAGTCCGTCCACCGGATAGGCGGATTCCGCAAGCAGGCGCGCAGCCGAAGCGAGGCTGCCAAGCTTCTCGACAGCGCCCGGGCGCTGCAGGCGGCCGGAGCCTGCGCGCTCGTTCTCGAGGCGGTTCCCGAAGACGTCGCCGGCGAGGTCACCGCTGCACTTGAGATCCCGACGATCGGCATCGGAGCCGGTCCGCAATGCGACGGGCAGGTACTGGTGATTCACGACGTGCTCGGGCTCTACGACGAATTCGTGCCGAGCTTTGTCAAGCGGTACGCCGAGCTTGGGCGGGAGGTGACCGCTGCCGCGGAGGAGTATGTCCGCGAGGTTCGCGACGGGGTGTTCCCGCCTGCCCGCAAACGGGCTCTGAGCCGTAGCGCACCCCGCTAGGCTCCATGGAAACCGAGGTCATTACGGCCATCCCGGTCCTCCGGGAGCGAGTGGTGCGCTCCCGGGCTGCGGGCCTGCGTGTCGGATGCGTTCCCACCATGGGGGCGCTTCACGCGGGGCACACGGCGCTGTTCGACCGAGCCCGAGCCGACTGCGACCTGCTTGTCGCCACGCTGTTCGTGAACCCGCTGCAATTCGATCGGTCTGACGATCTGGCCCGATACCCGCGGGACAGGGATACGGATCTCCGCATCTGCGGGATTCACGGGGTCGACGTGCTGTTCGCGCCGCCCGTCGACGCGATATACCCTCGGCCGCTTGTTGCGACCGTTGCGATCGACGGACTGGCCGCGAGCCTGTGCGGCGCGAGCCGGCCCGGTCATTTCCAAGGCGTCGCGACCGTGGTGCTCAAGCTCCTGAACATCGTTCAGCCGGATTTCGCCTGCTTCGGGGAGAAGGACTATCAGCAGCTCGCCATCATTCGTCGCTTGGTCGAGGACACGAATGTCCCGGTACGGATTGTCGGGGTCGAGACGGTTCGAGAGCCGGACGGCTTGGCACTGAGTTCCCGCAACGTGCTCCTTGATGCGGCGGAGAGGGCAGCAGCCCCCGTGCTGGTACGGACGCTACGTGCCGTGCGGCAAGCGATCGAGGAAGGACAAGCGGACGCCGGGAAACTCCGTCTCGAGGCTCGGCGGACCTTGGACGGCGAGCCCCGCCTCCGTCTCGACTACTTCGACATCGTCGATCCGGATTCACTCCGCCCGATCGAACGCATCGACCGGCCGGTTCGGATCGCCGTCGCGGCATTCTTCGGTTCGACCCGCTTGATCGACAACTTGGCGGCGGCCCCGCCGCAGGCGCGATAATGGCGCCGATGCGTCGCGCCCTCCTCCTGGTCACCTGCCTCTCGCTCCTCGGACCGCCCGCACTCGCCGGGGCACCGAACATTCTGCTGTTGTTCGCCGACGACCTCGGCTACGGGGACCTCAGCGTATACGGGAACCCGGTGATTCGCACGCCGAACCTGGACCGCCTCGCCGCGGAGGGTCTGCGCATGACGTCGTTCTACTCGGCTCCTTCGTGTGTCCCCGCCCGAGTGCAGCTCCTTCTGGGCCGGTATCCGAGCCGGGCCATCGTGAATCGTACGAGCGTGGGCGGGGACGGCGGCATCCCGTCCCATCTGGTCACCCTGCCGCAGGCCTTGAGAGCGGCGGGCTACCGGACCGCGATGGCCGGCAAGTGGCATCTCGGGTACGCCCGCGAGGAGTTGCTGCCCGTGGGCAAGGGCTTCGACCGGTGGTTCGGGCTGCCGTATTCCAACGACATGATCAAGCCCTGGGTGCAGACCGACGAGCCGTTGTGGCTGTACCGGAACGCCGAAAGGGTCGAGCATCCGGTCGACCAGGACCAGCTCACGATGCGGTACACGGCGGAGCTACTCGAAGTGATCCGCGAGGAGTCCGACAAGCCGTTCTTTGCGTACTTGGCCTACAGCATGCCCCATCTCCCTCTGCGGACAGCAGGCCGGTTCCGCGGCAAGTCCCGGGGAGGTCTCTATGGCGACGTGATCGAGGCGATCGACTGGTCGGCAGGGGAACTCCTGCGAGCGTTGGACGAGACCGGCCAGCGTGACGAGACCATCGTGGTCTTCACCAGCGACAACGGGCCGTGGCTCAACCTGCCCGACCGCATGCTCTCGGGGGGAGTAGTCCCCTGGCACGCGGGATCTCCCGGGATGTTGCGAGGGGCGAAGCACACCACCTACGAGGGGGGCGTGCGGGTGCCGCTGATCGTGCGCTGGCCGGGAACAGTTCCGGCCGGTGCCGTCACTGCGGAGGTCGGAGCGACCGTGGACCTCTATGCGACCCTGATCACGGCTGGGGAGGGCGGACTCCCGTCCGGCGTTGACGGTCACGACCTCGCTGCTCTTTGGGCCGGCCGAACGGAGCAGTCTCCGCGCAGGGAGTTCATTTACCACCGAGGCAGCCAGGCGCAGGGCATCCGGGTCGGTCCTTGGAAACTGCGCACGGTGGAGGGCGAGGAGCTCTTCCACTTGGACGTGGACCCGTCGGAACGCTACAATGTCGCGGACGAGCAGCCCGAGATCGTGGCAGCCCTCAAGGGTCGATTGAGCGAGTTCCGCGCCCGAGTCGAAGCAGAAGGCGCAACAGAGTCATCCCAATAGCGGCGAAGGGATGGGGCGAACAGGGACTGCGGCACCTAGCTTCGAAAGTGCAGGGGGCAGGGACCGGCTTCGCATCGCCGTTGTCATTCGCGAGCACATTGGGCAGCGGACCGGAGTTCCGAGCGTGGACTTGCCAGGACCCGAAGCGGGGTCGCATTTGGCGAAGACTTGGTGCGCTCCTCCCCGGCTTCACTGGGTCCGCGTGCATGTGCAGCCGCTGTTAGGATGAGTCCACGGCAGTGTCATCGCGAATGCCCCCAGCTGAGTTGCTTTCGACATCTCGGTCCCGCGAAGGCTGCCAATCCGAGCTGTCCGGGTTTGGGCGCAAGAACTATCAGACGAAATGGATGGGGTTCAGGCCATCCGGCTTCCCGTCAGGGCTTTGGACCGCGCTTGCCTGCCTGTGCCTCGGTCTCTCCGGGACGCTCGACGCAGCGTCGGAGAACATGGACGACTTGATCGAGAGGTACGAGGATCTTCTGCTGCTTCGCTCTAGCGACTACGAAGACGTCCCGGCCGCCAAGGCAGCGCTTGAAGGCGATCTGCTGGCGAGGTTTCGGCGTACGGTGCGATTCGCTGGGGCGTTCGCATTCGGACGCCGGGGGGAACTGGCATATTACGCCAAGAGTCCGGAGACCGTGGGGCCAGAGACGGCTCCGCCACCCGAAGAGCCGACGACCGGTGAATCCGACGGCGAATTCCATCGACTCTTCAATCAGACCGCGCTGACGCTGGCGTACGCGTATCGCACCCCGGGGTCCGCGGACACCGCAAACCCGTACTTCCAGAATCCGGACATCTTGCAGGAGTACCTCTCGGTGCTCGACTACTCTTACAGTCGTGGACTCACGGAGAATGCGTGGCTGCCCGATCACGCGGGAAACGCGAGTGCGGATGCCCTGGAGCAAGGACTGGTGCGCACTTCCGGTGACTTCTCCGAGGTGTCATTGCGTCTCGGCGGTTTCATCCAGAGCGTCTTCCTGATGCGCGGACCGCTCGCCGATGCGGGCCTGCTGGACAAGTACAGAGGAGTTGTCCGCAACCTGGTCGTGAATTGCGGAACGATGTACGGTGCCTTCTTCCAGGTTGCGAGAGCCGACGCGGGGATCGCCTATCCGAACCCCTTTCCGGTCGAGCGCCAGTACCACCTCAATGCTGACGGAATGCGGCTCTTCGTCGACTACTTCTGGCCCTACTACCTGCTCGTCGAAGATGCCGGCGAGCGCAGCACGATGGCCGCGATCCTCTACCAGGTCATCGATACGAACGTCGCGACCAAGCCCGGAGTGTACGGCACCTTCAAGCCGGACGGGACGGGATTCCACCATGGCGCGGCATACATCGGCGCTTACACTCCCTTCGCTTTGGAAGCGAGCGCCCAGCTGCTCTATCTGGCGAAGGGCACGGCGTTCTACCGGACCGAGAACGTCGAAACCGTGAAGATGGCGCTCGAGACCTATCGGGTGATGATGCAAAAGTACTCGATTTCTGCGCCGCTTCGAGGACGTCTGATCAGGGGGAGCGGCGAGGGTGTCGCCCGCGCCGTTTCCAAGGCCATGGCGTATCTCGCTCACGCGGATGGCTTCAATGACATCGAGATGAAGGCGCGTTTCGCGGAGTTCTTCGACGAGGCGCACTTCTTCGGTGAGGACCTGCAACGACCCTATTTCGAAGGCTCGCGCGGGCTAGCCATCCGAGGCATGGGGATTTACCGCATGATCGCCGGGCTGCGGGATGCCAGCATCGAGCCGAGCGAGCCTCCTGCCGGAGCCTGGATCAGGCCGTACGCCGCGGCGGGCTTCTTCCGGCGCGGAGACTGGCTGGTGACCGCGAAGGGCTTCAGCCAGTACTTCTGGGACTACGAGGGCGAGTTGGATACGCACCAGAACACTTTCGGACAGAATTGGGCGTACGGCTCGCTGAACGTCTTCAGCGCCGGTGCGCCGGTCAGCGAGCGAGGGTCCGGCTACGCCCTGTTCGAAGGCTGGGACTGGTACCACGTCCCGGGAACAACCGCCAGTTACTATCCCCTCGAGGAGCGTCCCGAACGCGTCTTGCGGAACTCACGCCGCGAGCAGGGCATTGAGCAGCGGACCACGCATCGGAACTACAACACCCGGACCTTTGTGGGAGGGGTGAGCCTGGGCGATCACGGATTCTTCGTGCAGGATCTGGAAGCCGTGCCGTTCACTGCTCCGACGGACCTGAGGGGCTGGAAGAGCTATTTCTTCGTGGGCGACCAGATCCTGGCCCTCGGGAGCCACATCCGCGGCGGTACGGAGAACGACCCCACGCACACTACGCTCTTCCAGACCTACCTGGAAGGAACGGACACCCCCACGCAGGTCAACGGCGAGCAGTTGACCGGGCTCGACACATTGCTGCAACACCCGGCGGGCACCGCCGTGAAGATGACGGACAGCGTAGGAAACAGCTTCTACCTGGAGACCAGCACGGCGGAACTGGTGGTGTCACGGAAGCTTCAGCAGAGCATGTCCGAGGACTACGAAGTGACCGAGGGGGCTTACACCCAGGCTTATCTCGATCACGGAATGAAGCCCGAAGCGGACAGCTACCGCTATGTGCTGATCCCGGCCGATACGGACGCGACGAAGCTCGACGAGCTGGCGACCGACACCTCGGCCTACTACCAGGTGCTGGATCAGGCGAACATGCACCTCGTGCATTTTCCCAAGCAGAGCATTACGGCTTACGCCTTCTACGGCACGGTCGAAACGCCCGACGACCAGTTGATCCGAGCCGTCAACCAACCCGCGGCCGTGATCGTTCAGGAGCAGGCCCAGGAGGGAGAACCGATGGAGGGGGCCGAAACAGTGGCTGGCCCCCTGCGGCTCGTCGCCAGTGTCCCGGATATCGGATGGCAGTTCGAGGACGAAATCGTCTCTCGGGGCCTGCCCTACGCATCGCGCCACTTTGCCTTCCAGCGCGCCAAGGAACACACGCTTCGGCTGCTGCTGCGCGGCACTTGGTGCCCGGAACAGATGACGGCACCTCCCGGGGCCGAGTGGATCTCTCTATTCGGGCAGACGTTGCTGCAACTCCAATGCCGAGACGGCCTCGGGACGGAGATCCTGCTGCGACAGTGCGAGACCCCAGCCCCTGAGTCCGAAACGGGCACACAGTAGTGCGCGGAGAGCTCGCTCCAGTTCAAGCTCGACCGAGAACAATGGACGGCACGATGCGCACCCCCGACATTGCCGATTGCATTACCAAGACCTGCCCCTGGGTCGGCAAGCCCGTCCAAGCCGAGTCTCTGACCGACCACCATGGAGATGTCGTGGTCCTCTGCAATCTCGGTTCCCGGGACAGGTTCAATAAAGCGGTCCGATATTCCCTGAAACCGAGTGCTTCGCAGGCTGGCCGGTGATGCGTAGCCGGGCGGGAGGGGTCCCCGCGCCCTTCGATCCGGCGGTAGCGCGTGAGTCAGTTCGAGGCGAAATCGGCTCCCTTGGTGCCAATCTTGCAGGCGGGCTCAAGCACCATTCCCGGGAACCTCTCCTCTGATCCCTCGAACAGCCTTGGCGATGCAAGCCGCCTGGCGCCATCTGCGTCGCGGGTCTACGGACGGCTGGGATTCGAAGCCAAGGGAAGCGGCACGGCTCGCCGCTGTTTGGCCGACAGCTTGGCCGCTTCCAGGATCTGGACCGCGTTGACGTTGAGGTCGAGCGCCACGATGTGTTCCAGAGGTTTCCCGCCAGTCACGCGATCGATCATGTATCGGACCGGGTGGCTGGTTGCAGGGGTGAGCGGTGCTGACTCGAGCTCGATTTCGTCTCCCCGGCGGGCCCTGAAAGCAAGCGACTCCCGGATCATCGCGAGGCTGCCTTCATGCCCGAAGACCTCCAGTTGCTGGAACCCGCGTGGCAGGTTCCAACTCCCCTCGAAGATTCCCACGGCTTCCGGGTAGGAGAGCACCATTACGGCGTTGTCCTCCACCTTCGGGAACCGCTCCGGCTGCAAGCTGTGGGCGGTGGCAAACACTTGGCTTGGCAATCCAAGGTGCCATGCCGCCCATGTCGCGCTGTAGATCCCGAAATCAACGAGGGCTCCCGCGCCGTTCGCTTCCGGGTCGGTGAGCCAATCGAAGAACACCTTGCGCCGAAAGTCCCTCGGCGAAGGTCCCGGGTTGCCGACTACACCGTGAAGCCGCCATACCTTGCCGACCTTCCCGGACTGAGCCTGCCTACGCAGCTCGTGATTACTCGGCCACCACGCCATCTGGTAATTCGTCATCACCTCGATGCCGTGCTTTCGGGCAAGGTCCCGGATGCGCACGGCGTCCGCGTAGCTGCCCGCCAGAGGCTTCTCGAAGATCACGTGAATGCCCAGGGGGGCAAGAAACTCGACGATTTCCAGGTGGCGGTTGTTCTCGACGAACGCCCAGACTATCTCCGGGGCCTTGGAGCGGACGAATTCCCTGTAGTCGGATTCGAAGTGTGCGCTCGGCTGGACCTTCTTGCCCTCTTCGACCAATCCGGAGATGGACTCGGCCACGCCAACGAACTCCGCTTCCTCGATTTCCGATATTTCGGCCAGCTGTCGCCAGCTATGGCCGTGCCGCAGGCCGATGAACCCGACCTTTACTCCTGCCGCCAGCATGTCGGCGGCAACGAACAGAGTGAGAGCCGAAACCATGAATCGGCTGACGAATCGAATCGGGAATCCTGCCACGTCCGTCATTGTCCCAAACCGCATCCGCGCGGCTCCAAGGAGATGCCGTGCACTGTAGACTCTCCGGAATTCCGCCCGAGAGGCTGCGGTATAGAATTGTGCATGGTCACGGAGCCGCTGCCCCTCGCCCTCACGTACGACGACGTACTGCTACAGCCAGCCTACAGCGAGGTGCTGCCGACCGAGGTGGATACCGTTACCCGCGTCACCCGCGGCCTGTCGATCAAGATTCCCATTCTCAGCGCCGCGATGGACACCGTCACAGAGTCCAGGCTGGCGGTGGCCCTCGCCCGCCAGGGCGGCATCGGGATCATCCACCGCAACATGTCCATTGAGAGGCAGACGGAAGAAGTGGACCGGGTCAAGCGCAGCGAATCGGGCATGATCGTCGACCCGATCACGATCTCCCCGGACCGGAAGATCCGCGACGCCCTCGACTTGATGGGCCGGTACCGGATTTCCGGTGTGCCCGTGACCGTCGACAACAAGCTGGTCGGGATCCTCACCAACAGGGACCTTCGCTTCGAAAAGCGCCTCGACCTTCAGGTGGGCGACGTGATGACGAAGGACAATCTCGTCACCGTTCCGGTTGGCACGACCCTTGAGGACGCCGAGAACTTGCTGCACGAGCACCGCATCGAGAAGCTGCTCGTCGTCGATTCCGAGGGGTATCTCAAAGGCCTTATCACGGTCAAGGACATCCAGAAGAAGCGTGAGTACCCGAACTCCGCAAAGGACGGGCAAGGGAGGCTCCTGGTGGGGGCCGCCGTCGGGGCCAAAGGGGACTACCTGGAGCGCGCCCAGGAACTAGCTGCGAAGATGGCCGACCTCATCGTCATCGACACCGCGCACGGTCACTCCAGCCGTGTCGAGGAGGCCGTCAAGCGCATGAGAAAGGCAATGCCGAACATGCAAATCGTAGTCGGCAATGTCGCCACCGCGAAGGCCACACGAGACCTCATCCGCCTCGACGTCGACGCGGTCAAGGTCGGGATCGGCCCCGGCTCGATCTGCACGACGAGGATCGTCTCGGGAGCGGGCGTGCCCCAGATCACCGCGGTTACCGAATGTGTCAAGGCAGCCGAAGGCTCCGACGTGCCGATCATTTCCGACGGAGGGATCAAGTATTCGGGTGACATCTCGAAGGCCATCGCCGCCGGAGCCCACTCGGTCATGCTAGGAAGCCTGTTCGCCGGCACGGAAGAGAGCCCGGGACAGACCGTGCTGTACCAGGGCCGAACGTACAAGACTTACCGTGGCATGGGCTCGATCGGTGCCATGCAGGAAGGCAGCGACCGGTACGAGGTCGCGTCCCAAGCCGGCAAGCTCGTGCCCGAGGGCATTGAAGGGCGAGTGCCCCACAAGGGGCTTCTCGGCGACATGGTGCACCAGCTCGTTGGCGGACTTCGCGCGGGGATGGGATATTGCGGCTGCCGGGATATAGAGCAAATGCGAACCGCCACCCGGTTCGTACGGATTTCGGCTGCAGGCCTGCGCGAAGCCCATGTGCACGACGTGCTGATCACCACGGAGGCCCCGAATTATCAGGTCGAGCACCGAGGCTAGAGGGCCGAGAGTCCCCAGCCTGCGCTCCGTCGCTTGCTGCGAGAATCGACCCGAATCCTCTTCGGAACCGAGGGTTCCTTCACCAAGGAAACAGATCACGTTTCCACGGAACACCGGAGAGAGTCGAGAGGATCATCTCGACTCAATTGCATTAAGCCTTACCTGATCACCCAGCAGTTTCGGCCAGAGTTAGGCACCGATAGGGCAGCCGCGGAGTGCGGACGGCGGCGTAGGCGAGACGCGGCGCGAGATCGACCAACTTCAACGTTTCTGCCGGAAAAGCCAGTCCCAGATCCTGGGGGTCGGGTCGCATTGCTCGCTGGAACTGGACGTTATCCAGCCTTTATCCGGATCATCGCCTTCATAGACGAAGGCGTGGGTGGAGGAGCCGTGCCTAACGCCGTCCATGGCGGTCAGCTTGATGTTGCCGCCGACTTCAGCGAGTCGGTCAAAGATCTGTTGGCTGAAGGCGTACGGCACGGTCGGATCGTCGGTCCCATGGAAGGCCCAGACTGGAACGTTCTTGAACTTCGCCGGGTCTTTCCATGGAGGCAGCCCGCCGGCGCTTGGAATGGCTGCGGCAAACCGTTCTGGATCCGTCCAGATCGCATTCCAGCTGCCAGCGCCTCCCATGGAATGTCCCAACACGTAGACCCGGTCGGTATCGATCGGGAACTCCCTCGCCATTTGATCCAGCAGTAGGAATGTCATGGTCAGACTGCCGGTGGACAACTCAGCTCCGTCAGAGAGTCGCGCCTGAATGAAGCCGTGCCAGATCTTCGGAAACTGTGCGATGGTTTCGGGTGTCATTTCGGGAGGGCGTTCATTGAATGCCGCCCAGGATGACCAGGATTGCGGCGTGACCACGAAACAGGGATACGCGGCGCGCCATTCCGGATCGGCGAAGGTGGCTGACCAGGGGCGAAGCGAGCTGAGATTGTCGTCCCCGATACCGGCTCGGCCGTGCAGGTTCAGAATCAGGGGGTAGCGAACACCATCCTTGATCTCCAGCGGTTGGATCAGCCGATACGGCATCCCGGAGAAGTCTCCAGGAGCGAACACGGCCACGGTTGCAGGCTTGAGATTCGTTCCCTTGTTACGGCGGTTCCGCGGATCGCCGCTGGACTGAGCGCACAGGGCCGAGGCCAGGAGGGAGAGGAGGAAGATGTGGTGGACTCTCCTCATGGACAATGCTGGCGAGCGTGGCGCGTTCCCCGTTTGCCCTGGGATCTTGGCTTTGGCCATCCCAACGCGCCGATCATAGACGAGCACGCGGCTCCGGCGCAACGGTTTCTGCGTTCTCCGGCGCATCGGATTGTCGTCCTCCACGGCAGGTCCGCGCCTGGAAAGGTCAGATGAAGTTGAGCGAGACTGTAGATCGCCAAGACCGGCGGTTCATTTCATGCAGAACCGCCACGAGGGATCTCGCGAGCGAATCTAGCTGGTACGCAGGACAGGGAGGATTCAGGACTGAGTCGTTCGATCGATGTAGTGATATTGACCTTCATCCGCCAATCGTGCCGTCGAGAACTTGCGAGATGTCCGGTTTGTAGCAGCCCAGTTCTTCGCCGTCTGACCGTGGTCCCTCTCACCGAAGCGGCCGCCGCTCCCCGTGCGCCGCACGGCCTCCACTCCAAGGGCTTCAGGAACTCCACCAGCGACGGGCGGTAGACCCAAGGCATGTCACAGGTGAGAGCCAGAATACGCCAGTCGCTTACCTCTCAGCCAGCAGGTGGAACTGTCGAGCCGTCAGGCACAGGGCCGGCCGCGTCCAGGCATGTGCTCTCAGAACAGTCTTCGTAGTGTCCTTCGTGTTCGCGAATCCACTTGCGGAAGTCGGGCAGTTCTGAGCGGAACGACGGTGTCGCCATCGATCGCATACCAGGCGAACGCCCTTTTCACCTCAATCGAAATCTAGCGAGGCTTCGCCTCAGACCGACGAGATTCGGTTCGAAGTCGCTCGATCAT
>CAYWUV010000102.1:0-22610 GCA_964461235.1 uncultured Bryobacterales bacterium
ATCCTGGAATCGCTCAAGACTTACTGTCAACGAATTTCCGACACGGAACACTAGCCAGAGAACGGCGAATTTGCGCGCCGCCCGCGTATGTCGCAGTTTCGTAGGTCGCAAAGTCACGTCTAACTCCCAGTAGCAAAGCAGGAAACCCGACCGGACATGGTCGCGTTCGGCCTCGGTCCGGCAGTGGGGCGTGAGCGGGTCGCACCGACCCGGGTCTCGTCTGAGACGAAGCCGTCGTCGCGAACAGTGGCTGAGGCGGCTTGCGCCTTAGAGTGTCGAGTTCCACGTCTCTCGAACGGATCAGGGCATGAATTCCAACACTCCCTCGCCACTCGGAGGAAACGCGAGGAGTGCATGGTTTTGGGGATCTATACTTGAATGCCGCAATGGCACGGGGCCGAAAGACGCCTTCTATTCCGTCGAACCGGCCCGATAGGTTGGCCATTGCATCGATGACTTGGGAGCGGCTCTGTGTGAAATAGGAGTCGTTCGGCTACTATTATCGTACTCAGTCGAACCGACCACTGAGCCCCCGTAAGTGATGAGCATTAACTGCCGGGACTGCTGTGCTGTCTGGTTGGATTCGGATGGCGGCCCTTGCGTTGGCTCGGCGGGGGGGTGATTCGATCCAGCGGCGCAACGCCGCGCGAACCGAGTTGTGACCCGGTGGCGGTTCGGACGAATCCGGGAAGAGAATTCCGCGATCCGGACCGTGAGGATCTCCGATTGGGGTGGTCCGGGAGCTGAAAGCACGGTGGCTCCTGGCACGGCCCGGGCCTCGAGGCTCTCACCGGCTCTGGATCAGACGGGATGCGCGACGATGCGGTCGTAGATGGCAGAGAGCTCGTCCTGTGACGAGTAAGCAATTTCGAGGTAGCCGCTCTCCGTACCGCGCTGTCGCAGCCTCACGGGAGCTTGGAGCACGCGCTCGAGTTCCTCGATAGCCGCCGCCACGTTGGGATCGACCTCCGGTTCGGTCCTGGTGCGCTTGGGCTTGAGGAGCTTGCGGGCCTCCCGTTCGACGTCCCGCACCGATAGCCCGGCAGTGGCCGCGCGGTCGGCCAGCGACTGCTGGTCAGCGGCGCGGTCGAGCGCCAGCAGCGCGCGGGCATGTCCCATCTGGAGCTTGTGTTCCTCGACAAGCCGCCTGATGGCGGGTGCCAGTTTGAGCAGCCGCAGGTGATTGGTGACCGAGGTGCGGCTCATCCCCGTGCGGACCGCCAATTCCTCGTGCGTCAACTGGAGATCGGAGCTCATGCGGTCGAGTGCCGTTGCGATTTCGATAGGATTGAGGTCTTCGCGTTGGATATTCTCGACGAGCGTGACCTCGAGGATCTTATCGGGATCGATCTCGCGCACGATGGCGGGAATCGTCGGCAGGCCGGCAATCTGGCAAGCCTTCAGGCGGCGCTCCCCGACCACCAAGGTGTAGCGGTCGCCGTCGGGCCGTACGAGAATTGGCTGGAGAACCCCATCGGATCGGATGGACGCCGCAAGCTCGCGCAAGGTCTCGGGATCAAACGTGGTGCGAGGCTGGACGGGATTGGGGTCGATCTTCGCGACAGGGACGGGCATAACCGCGGCTGTGGCTTGCGCGGCGGGCGCGCCTGCCCTCGGCAGGAGTGCGCTGAGGCCCTTCCCCAGTGCCTTGCGCCGGTCTGATTGGTTTGGTCTGGTCGCCATGGGTCGGATCCTAGTCGGTCTGAAGCGCAGCGCGGGTCGCGCGAACGCGCGCGAGAAGTTCCCGAGCGAGAGCGAGGTAGCTCTCGGCACCCTTGGAGCGGACATCGTATTGCAGAATGGGCTTCCCGTGACTGGGGGCCTCTGCGAGGCGGACGTTCCTCGGGATCACGGTATCGAATACCAAGCCGTCGAAGTGGTCGCGGAGCTCGCGGGCTACCTGCCCTGACAGCGACGTGCGGGAATCTACCATCGTGAGGAGGATACCCTCGATTCTGAGGGCAGGATTCAGCGTCGCTCGGACGCGATCCATGGTGTCCAGGATCGCGGAAATCCCTTCGAGGGCGAAGTACTCGCAATGGATGGGCACCAGCAGCGAATCCGCGGCGGCGAGCGCGTTCAACGTGAGCAGGTCCAGCGACGGCGGGCAGTCCAGCAGCAGGAAATCGTGGGAGATCCGGGCACGATCGCGGAGCTGTCGCAAGCGCAGGGCTCTGTCGGGCTCGTGGGCCAGCTCGACGTTGGCTCCGGCCAGATGCCTGCCGGAGGGCAGAACGTCAAGTCCGCTGACGGTGGTCGGCACCACGGATTGTTCGAAGCGGGCCTCGCCCATCAGCACGTGGTAGAAGTCGGGCCGCTCCGGATCCGGTTCGATGCCGACGCCGCTGGTGGAGTTGGCCTGGGGGTCGCAGTCGATGATGAGGGAGCGGCAGTCAGCCGCCGCCAGGGAGGCGGCGAGGTTGATGGCCGTCGTCGTCTTGCCGACGCCGCCTTTCTGGTTGGCTATGGCGATCCAGATCGACACGCAAGGCCCGTGAAGGCTAGGCTACCACGGCCCTCGGTGACGCTCCCATTCGAGGCGATGTTCCACGTGAAACGTCGCCGGCCGGATTGTTTCACGTGAAACATAGGCAGGATCCTAGGCGGCGATGCTGACCCAGAGCCTGCCCCGCTTGCTCCCGGGTACGGGCTGGCTCTTCCAGCCCCGGAATGGGCCTTCCGGTGGTCGTTCCGTGCCCAGAATGGCCACGGCTGCAACGCGTTCGGAAAGATCCGGCAGTACGCGGTCCGCCGCGACGGCACGGAGAACGGCCCAGTCGGCGGTGCCCTGCCAGTCCGCGACCCGGCAATGGGCCACGGTGACGTTTGCCATGCCCATGGATGCCTCCCTCAGGAAGGCCGCTTTGCGGCGCTTGGATTCCAGCAGCACGACAGAGGCTCCCGGGCGGAGGGTCGCCAGCGGCAGTCCCGGAAACCCGGCTCCGGAGCCAATGTCGACGAAGGAGGACGCCGCGGGCAGGGCGCGATGCAGGAAGGCCGACTCGCCGAAGTGTCTCCGGGCGATTTCGGCAGGTTGCCGGATGCCGGTGAGGTTGATGCGAGCGTTCCAGCGTTGCAGCAGCTCGAAGTGCCGGCAGAAGCACTGGAACTGCGCGGGTGTCGCCTGGACGCCGGCTTGGTCGAGAGCCGCGAGAAGCGCCGCTTCGAATGTCACGCGTCGAGGTGCAGGTCCAGAACCGAGAGGGCGGCGGGGGTGACTCCTGGAATGCGCCCAGCCTGGCCGAGCGTCCGGGGTCGAATCCGCTCCATCTTTTCGACCACTTCGTTGGAGAGCCCCGGTAGGCCCCGGTACTCGAAGCGCTCCGGAATGCGGCGTGCCTCGGCGCGCTTCATCCGGTCGATCTGCCGGCGTTGCTGCTGGAGGTAGCCTGCGTACTTGATTTCGGTTTCAATCGCTTTCCAGTCGGCCTTGCGCAGGCCGCGTCCGAGACCCTCCGGCAACTCGGGGCGCAGGTCCTCCAGCCCGACCTGCGGGCGCCGTAGCAGCTGGCTCAGGCTGACGCGGCCGCCGCTGGGAGGCGACAGCCTCTCGAACAGCGTGCTCGACAGCGGCGGCTTGTGCTCTTCCAGGAATCCCGCCACGTTGTTCCGAGCCTCGCGGGTAGCCTCGTAACGCCGCCAGTCATCGTCGCCCACGGTTCCGGCCCGGCGACCGATCGGCATCAGGCGGCGGTCGGCGTTGTCGATGCGCAGATGCAGTCGGAACTCCGCCCTTGACGTGAACATTCGGTAGGGCTCGTCCGTGCCCTTGGTCACCAGGTCATCGATCAGGATCCCGATGTACCCGTCGGTCCGTCCCAGGACCACCCTGTCCCCGCCCGCCGTGGCCAGCGCGGCATTGATTCCGGCCAGCAGGCCCTGCGATGCGGCCTCCTCGTAGCCTGTTGTTCCGTTGATCTGGCCAGCCAGGTACAGGCCGCGGATGCGCTTGGTTTCCAGGGTCGACTCCAGTTCGGTGGCGTCGACAGAGTCGTATTCGATGGCGTAGCCGGGACGGATCATCTCGGCCCCCTCCAGGCCCGGCACGGATGCCACCATGGCCCGCTGGATGTCGATCGGCATGCTGGTCGACATCCCGTTGACGTAGACTTCGTTCGTGTCCAGGCCCTCCGGTTCCAGGAACAGCTGATGGCGGAGTCGGTGGGGGAACTTGACGACCTTGTCCTCTATGGACGGGCAGTAGCGCGGTCCAACGCCCTCGATCTGGCCGCTATACAGCGGGGACCGCCCGATGTTGTCCGCCAGCAGGCGTCTTGTCGCATCGGTGGTGTAGGCGATGTGGCATTCGATCTGCGGCCGGTTGATCGATTCCGTGCGGAAGGAGAAAGGCGTCGGCTCCCGATCCCCCGGCTGGGGCTCGAACGCATGCCAGTCGATCGTCCGTCCGTCCAGCCTGGGTGGTGTGCCGGTTTTGAGCCGACAGCACCTAAGACCTTGATTACGAAGCACTTCACCTAGCATTACCGACGCTGGCTCACCGCTTCGGCCCGCCGGGTAGGTGCGTTCTCCGATATGGACGAGACCGTTCAGGAACGTGCCGGTTGTGATCACGACGGCTCCCGACTCGATCCGGCGTCCGTCCAGCAGTTCGACGCCGCGGATCCGCTGCCTCGAGACCAGCAGGTCCACGACTTCCGCCTGCTTGATCTCCAGGTTCGGCTCCTGCTCGAGCAGCTGCCGCATCCGGATGCGGTACTGCTTCTTGTCGCACTGGGCCCGGGGAGACCATACTGCCGGTCCCCGGCTGGTGTTCAGCAGCCGGAACTGGATGCCGACCTCGTCCGTCACCTGGCCCATCACGCCGCCGAGCGCATCGATCTCGCGAACCAGGTGCCCCTTCGCGATCCCGCCAACGGCCGGATTGCACGACATCTGGGCAATCAGGTCCAGGTTCAGTGTCACTAGGGCGACGCGGCAGCCGATCCGTGCCGCAGCGACCGCGGCTTCGCAGCCGGCATGGCCGGCCCCGACGACGACGACGTCGTATCGGTCCGCGATGCTGGCGCGTGCTGGCACGACGGGAACTCTCCCCTGTTATTCTAGGCAGTTGCTCCCGTCCGGGAGCCCGCGGGAGTCCGTAACGGCATGAAGGTACTGGTTGTCGGCGGCGGCGGGCGTGAGCACGCGATCGCCTGGAGAGCGGGCCAGGATCCGGAGGTTCGGAGCGTTTACTGCGTTCCTGGCAATGCCGGAATCATGGCAGAGGCATCGTGCATACCTGGTAACATATTGAATCCTAAGGAGATAGGTGGTCTAGCAGAGTATCTCGGAGCCGACTGCACGGTTGTCGGCCCTGAAGCGCCGCTGGTGGCGGGCATCGCCGACGAGTTCGTCGCCCGGGGGTTGCCGATCGTCGGGCCGGCACGGTCCGCTGCGCGCCTCGAGGGCAGCAAGGTGTTCGCGAAGGAGTTCTTCCTCGAGTGCGGGATTCCGGCCGGCCGGTCGATCGTTCTCGAGAGCGATGCGGACGTGGACGGGACTGTGGGCCGCTTCGGCTATCCGGTCGCACTGAAGGCCGATGGCCTCGCCGGGGGCAAGGGCGTCGTCATCGCGCAGGACGAGCAGGAGGCGCGCAACTGCGCGCGCTCGATGCTGGCGGGTGCCATGGTGGGCAACGCCGGGCATCGGATCGTCGTGGAGGAATTCCTGCGAGGAGAGGAAGTCAGCTTCATGGTGCTCAGCGACGGCAGATCGTTCTGCGCCCTGCCGGCCACCCAGGACCACAAGCGGGCCCACGACGGCGACCGCGGTCCGAACACCGGAGGGATGGGGGCATACTGCGACGATTCGATCCTGTCGCCGACCATGCGCGGTCGGATCGTTGATCAGGTCGTCGAGCCGGCTCTCGCAGGAATGCGGCGCCGGGGCACGCCGTTCCGCGGGTTCCTCTATTGCGGGATGATGATCACCGACGAAGGACCGAAAGTGCTGGAGTTCAATGTTCGGCTCGGCGACCCGGAGACCCAGCCCCTGCTGTACCGTCTCGAGGGCGGATTCGCCGCCCTGCTGGCGTCGGCTTCCCGAGGTGCGGTGGATTCGTCCCAGGTCCGGGCAGGCGCGAGGCCGACGGCATGCATCGTGATGGCGTCCGGCGGCTACCCTGGACGGTACGAAACGGGCTTGCCGATTTCCGGGCTCGGCGACGCCGGGGGCGCGGACGCCAAGGTATTCCATGCCGGCACGGCTCTTCAGGCCGGCCGGCCGGTCACAGCCGGCGGCCGCGTTCTCGGGGTGACGGCTCGCGGCGCCGGGCTGCGGCACGCCCTCGACGGTGCCTATCGCGCCACCAGGGCCATTCATTTCGACGGGGTTCACTACCGGACGGACATCGGCGGGAGGGGCCTGAGTCGCACGGCCGGGAGCGGCTCGGAGTAAGGGGGAACATGCGGGTCGGACTCGTAGGCACGGGAGCGATCTCCCACAAGCATGCCGAGAGCTACAACGCGATCGGATACGAACTGGTGTGCTGCTCCAACCGGGGCCGGGTCAAGGGCGAGGACTTCGCATCGCGGCACGGCTGCGAGTTCGTGCCGGACTACCGCGACCTCTGCGCGCGGCCGGACATTGACTTCGTGGACGTCTGCACGTTCCCGGACTCGCATGTCGACATATGCCGCCACGCGGCTGGAAACGGCAAGCACGTTCTGCTGCAGAAGCCGATGGCGCTGACCCTGGAGGAGTGCCGGACGATGATCAGCGTGTGCGGCGACGCCTGTGTCCGGCTCGGGGTCGTCAGCCAGCATCGCTTCGACGAGTCGGCGATGTTCCTGAAGAAGGCCATCGCTGACGGTCGGCTGGGCCGCGTCCTCCAGGTCGACGGCTACGTGAAGTGGCACCGGCCGCAGTCCTACTACGACCGGCCCGGCAAGGGCACCTGGGCGGTCGAAGGGGGCGGTGCCCTCATCAATCAAGGGATCCACACGGCTGACGTCATGCAATTCCTCGGAGGCCCGGTGCGGCTGGCGTTTGCACACTGGCAGCTGGCGGCCGCCCACCGAATGGAGGCCGAGGACTGGGTCAGCGCGGTACTGGTGTACGCGAGCGGGGCGAGCGGCGTCCTCCAGGCCACCACCGCCGCGTGGCCGGGGTATCCGGAGCGGATCGAGATCCATGGCACGAAGGGGACCGCGATCATAACCGGGGACCAATTGACCGCTTGGGACGTCGACGGCGATGCAGGCGCCGACGCCCCCCTTGCAAGCGGCGTCGACTCGGGCGCCGCGGACCCGATGGCGATCTCGATCGAGAACCTGCAGCGCCAGTTCGCGGACTTCGGGGACGCGGTGCGATCGGGGAGGGAGCCGCTGGTCAACGGCGACGAGGGCCTCGCGGCGCTCCGCCTGGTGCTGGGTGTCTACGAATCGGCCCGGGACGGAAGGCCCGTGGTCCTGGCCTAGCGAGGTTCGGAACGCAGTCCGTATAATCTTGAATAGGAAAGCGCGATCACCCGTGGCCTGGCGGGGGCGGCTCGGTTTGCCGGCGCCGCCCGGGCGTCGTGTGCCGGACGGGCGACACCGCCGACGCCATGCAGCTACCGGTGATTCAGAAGCTCGAGGACGAGATCCGGGCGATCGAGTCGGAGCTTCACGACAAGCTACCCCACGAAATCCAGAAGGCCAGGGAACTGGGCGACTTGAGCGAGAACGCCGAGTACGCGGCGGCCAAGGAGCGGCAGCGTCTGCTCAATGCGAGGATGGCGCAGCTTTCCGAACGGCTTGGTAAGCTGAAGCTCATCGACCTGTCGAAGATTCCCGCTGACACCGCAGGCTTGGGCTCGACGGTGGTCGTCTGCGACACGGACACGGATCGCGAGTTGACCTACGAACTCGTGACCTCGGAGGAGTCGGATGCGGCCTCGGGCAGGATTTCGACATCCTCACCGATCGGCCGTTCGCTGCTCGGCAAGCGGGACGGCGACTTCACCGAGGTGAAGACGCCGGGCGGTGTCAAGGAGTTCGAAATCCTCAAGGTGGTGACGATTCACGCCAAGTAGAGGCATGTAGGCGCGGAGTATAGGTGTCGTTCACGAAGGCAATCGGCGGATTCCTGGGCGGGGTTCTGACCCAGCTGGTCCGTCTTCTGACCTTGAGCGGCGTGCATCCCAACGTGCTCACCCTCGTCGGCCTGGTGGTGAACGGGATCGCGGCCTGGATCCTGGCTCGAGGCGAGTTCTCCTACGCCGGACTGGTCATTCTGGGTGCGGCAGTATTCGACCTGACGGACGGTGCGGTAGCGCGCAACGCCAACAAGGTCACGCGTTTCGGAGGTTTCCTCGACTCGGTCATGGACCGGTACTCGGACCTGATTCTGCTGACCGGCCTGCTGGTGCACTATGCCCGCATCGACAGATTCAGCTACATCGTTCTGGTCGCGGTGGTCATGACCGGCTCCGTGCTCGTCAGCTACAGCCGGGCGAGGGCCGAGAACCTGATCTCCTCGTGCAAGGTGGGCTTCCTGGAGCGCCCGGAGCGGATCGTGTTGCTGATTATCGGGGCCCTTTTCGACCGCATGGCGCCGGTGCTGTGGGTCATGGCCGTCCTGTCCAACCTGACTGTCATCCACCGGATCGTCCACACTTGGCAGGAGAGCCGGCGCATCGCCCGGGGCGCCGCAACCCCCGCTGGTGAGCAGGACGCCGCGACGGAGTCCGAGACAGCCCCCAGCCCGGAACTCGCCGAGGGGTGCCGCTCGGCCTGACCGCTACTATCGATCCCTGAGGCTATCGGCGCAGGAGCCGGTTCAGGCAGAACGCCGCGCTGATCAGCCCCAGGTGGGTGAATGCCTGCGGGAAATTGCCGAGGGCCTGCCCGCTGGGTCCGATCTGCTCGGCGTACAGGCCCAGCGGGTTGGCGTAGGTCAGCATCTTTTCGAAGATCAGCCGCGCCTCGTCGATGCGTCCCGCTCGGGCCAGCGACTCCACCAGCCAGAATGTGCAGACGCTGAACGTGCCTTCCGTCCCCGACAGACCATCCCCGGCACCCTTGCCGATCTCGTACCGGTAGACCAAGGAGTCCGAAACGAGCTCTTCGGTCGTCCGGTCCAGCGTGGCCAGCATGCGCGAGTCGGTGGGTGAGACAAAGCGGACAAGCGGCATCAGCAGGTTGCTCGCATCCAAGGCCTGCGAGCCGTAGTACTGCACAAAGGACCTCCGCTCGTGACTCCAGCCGTTCTTCATGATCGATTCGTAGATCCGGTCGCGCGTGCTGCGAAGCCATTCCCGGTTGTTGGGCAGGCCCCGCTTCAGAGCGAGCCGGAGGCCACGGTCGAGCGCCACCCAGCACTGCATCTTCGAATAAACGAACTGCCGCCGTTCCGTCCGGACTTCCCAGATCCCCTCGTCCGGTGATTCCCAATGCCGCGCGACCCAGCGCAGCATGCCCCGGATCTTGACCCACAGGTCGTACGACACCGGCGTGACGTATTTGTCGTAGAGATAGACCGAGTCGATCAGCTCGCCGTAGATGTCGAGTTGCAGTTGCTCCGCCGCGGCGTTGCCCATGCGCACGGGGCCGGACTTCCGGTAACCCTCGAGATGGGGAAGCTCGAACTCCGGCATCTCGTGCGTGCCGTCGATCCTGTACATGATCTGCAGCGGGCCGGTCGGGGAGTCCTTCTCCTTGATCCGCGTTTCCAGCCAATGCATGAAGCCGGCGGCTTCCTCGTAGTAGCCCAGGCGCAGGAACGCGTAGATGGTAAACGCGGCATCCCGGATCCATGTGTACCGGTAGTCCCAGTTTCGGACGCCGCCGATCTCTTCGGGCAGACTGGAGGTGGCGGCCGCCACGATTGCCCCGGTCGGTTCGAACGTCAGCAGCTTGAGAGCCAGAGCGCTGCGTTCCACCATCTCGCGCCAGCGCCCTTCGTACTTCCCCTTGTTCAGCCACTTGCGCCAGAATTTCGTCGTCCGGTACAGTTCTTCCTCGCCGTCGTTCGGGGCGTCCAGCAGCTCCTCGGCCCGGCCGTGCCGGAAGCGGAACACGATTTTCTGGCCGGGGGCCAGCGTGAATCGTGTCCAGACGCCGCTCTCGGACTGCCGGAGGGGCACCGGGCTGAGTAGGGCGAAATCCGCTCCGGGACACCGGAACACAGCCCCGCGGGAGGTCAGGGTCGCTTCATGCTCGGCACGTGCGTAGTCGTAGGCCGGCCTGCAGTCGAGCCGGCACGGCAGCGTCCCTCGCACGGACTGGACGATGCGAACGATCTCCGCCCGTTTCGCATGGCCCCGCGGCACGATCGGCATGAAGTCAATGACCTCGCCCACCCCTTCCATGCTCAGGAATCGCGTAATCAGGACGTTGGTCTCCGGGAGGTAGAGCTGGCGGTGGGAGGACTCATGCTCGACCCCGATCCGGAAGAATCCGCCTTTCCGCTCGTCCAGGATGGACGCGAATACGCTCGGGGAATCGAACTGTGGGAGGCAGCACCAGTCGATCGAGCCGTCATTCCCGACCAAGGCGACCGAATGCAGGTCGCCTATGACCCCGTAGGATTCGATGGGCTTGTAGGCCATGGCTCCCGCATTGTAGGAAGCGCGGCCTCGCACGCCGGACGGCGCTGCACGGAGGTCGCCTCCCGTTCTCCGGCACCTTCAAGGATAACCGGCAGTCAGGGTGATTCGGGCCCTGTGATAGACTCCGGGGGACGGCTGCTGTTTTTCGGGGCGGCAGCAACCGATATCCTCGAATTCGAGGGATTCCTGCCGTGCTGCTGACGTTAGAGAAGCGCCTCCGCGAAGCCCTATCCGCTCATATCGGGGCACGCTACGGAGCCACCGTCGAGGTGGTGGTCGAGCTGCCGAGGCAGGCGGCGCACGGCGACCTCGCGACGCCCGTGTGCTTCAGTCTGGCCAAAGCGTTGCGCCGCGCCCCCCGGCAGATCGCGGCGGAACTGGTGGCCGAGTTGCCTCCGGTCCCCGGCATCCGGTCGCTTGAGGTTGCCGGGGCAGGCTACGTCAATGCGCGGATCGACCGTGCGGCCTACGCCGAAGCGCTCCTTTCCGGCCGGCGGGAACAAGTACCGAATTCCTCGAAGGCCATCGTCGAGCACACGAACATCAACCCGAACAAGGCCGCCCATATCGGCCACCTGCGCAACGCCGTTCTTGGCGACACCTTGGTCCGGATGCTGCGAGCACTGGGCCACCGCGTCGAAGTCCAGAACTATATCGACAACACCGGAGTTCAGGTTGCCGACGTCGTAGCGGCGTTTCGATTCCTGCGGGAGATGGGCGCCGACGAGGTGCGGGCGCTGGCCGGAGACCCGACGGTTCGGTTCGATTACTACTGCTGGGATCTGTACGCAGAAATCTCGCGGCGCTTTGCCGAGCGCGACGCCGGCGCCCTGGCGTGGCGCGCCGAGACGCTCCAGGCGCTGGAGTCGGGAGTCGGCGAGCTGGCTGAAATCGGATCCGTTGTCGCCGACTCGATCGTCTCGTGCCATCTGGCAACGATGCGTCGCATCGGGGTGTCCTACGACGTCCTGCCCCGGGAGAGCGAAATCCTGAAGCTCCGCTTCTGGGCGGCAGCGTTTGAACTGCTCAAAGCCCGGAGGGCGATCCGTCTGCAAACCGACGGCAAGAACGCAGGCTGCTGGGTGATGCCAGCCGAGATGTTCCGGATCACCGAAGGCACCGACAAGGACGACGACGGCGACAAGGTCATCGTGCGTTCGGACGGCACGGTTACGTACGTGGGCAAGGACATCGCGTACCAGCTTTGGAAGTTCGGCCTGCTTGAAGGCAAGGACTTCGAGTACGTTCTGCTTGAGGCTTCGGACGGCAACCCGGTCTGGGTAACGACTGCGTTTTCGGGGGCTCCGGGTGCGCCGCGTTTCGGGGGCGGATCCGAGGTCTATAACGTCATCGACGTTCGGCAGTCCTACTTGCAGGACGTGGTTCGTGCCTCGCTGCTGGCGCTCGGATTCGACCGGCAGGCCGAGCGCAGCGTGCATTTCTCGTACGAGATGGTAGCCCTGTCGCCTCGCTGCTGCGAGGAGCTCGGTATCGACCTGACCGATGAGGAAAGGTCCAAGCCGTACGTCGAAGTCTCCGGGCGCAAGGGCCTCGGCGTCAAGGCGGATGACTTGCTGGACCTGCTGGTCCGCACGGCGCTCGAGGAAGTGCGGAGCCGCCACGAGGATCTCCCCGAGAGCGAATGCCGGTCGATCGCCGAGGGAATCGCGGTCGGCGCCCTGCGCTACTTCATGCTGCGCTTCATGAGGAACACGGTGATCGCCTTCGACTTCCAGGAAGCGCTCGCGTTCGAAGGCGAGACCGGGCCGTACGTCCAGTACGCGGCTGTGCGGGCGCGGAACATACTGCGCAAGCACGAGGGCTCGGGTGGGTCCGCGCCCTCGCCGCCAGGCACGCCGTCCCGCGGCGCGCTCGAGCGGGCGTTCGCCGACGAGCAACTCTGGCAGCTCCTGCTGGCAGTGTCCCAGTCAAGCTGGACCCTGGCCCGCGCCCGCCAGTCCGGGGAGCCCGCGCAGGTGGCTAGGAACGCATTCCAAGCCGCTCAGGCTTTCAACAATTTCTATCACCGCACGCACATCCTGGGCGAGCGCGACCCGGAGCGGAAGGCCGTCCTACTCTCCCTCGTCCGCCTCACCCTCGAGGAACTCGCCTACCTGATGGGCGTTATGGGCGTGCCAGTTCCCGAGCGGATGTAGAGGGGGCGTGCCAGTTCGCGCCCCGTGCTAGATTCGAGCTTGGTGCGTTGCCGGGCTATCGTCGACCTCGGCGCGCTGCGAGCCAATTACGCGTACTTGCGCGAGAGGGCCGGGAACAGGGCCGTCCTCGCTTGCGTCGTCAAGGCCGATGCATACGGCCACGGCGCGGGGCCAGTGGCCCGGACCCTCGCTGAGGCGGGATCGCGGCATTTCGCCGTCGCCTCGCTCGCTGAGGCAGTGGAATTGCGCGATGCCGGGATCGAGGGCTTGGTTCTGGTCCTCGGCGGCGTCGAGCGTGGGGGCGAACGGGAGGCGTCGGAGCGCGGGATCCAGCCCTTGGTCGGCACGCGCGCCCAGCTCCGCCGCTGGAACGAGGAGGGCCGCCGACTGGGCCGGAGACTCCCGTGCCACCTCTGCCTGAACACCGGGATGAACCGGCTAGGTATCGACTTCGACCCATCGCGCGGACCCTCCCGCGGCGGCTTGCCGGAGATCCTTGCCGATTGCGAATGGGTCGAGCCGATCGGGTTGGCCACGCATCACGCGGCGGCCGAGGACTTCGTGTCAGACCAGGCCGAGAAGCAGGAGCGCCTGTTCTCGGAGCAGCTGGCGGAACTGCGTCGCACGGGGTGCGTCCCCCGGTTCGTGCATTCCGCGAACAGTGCTGCGCTGCTCTATCGGGAAATCCCCGATGTCGCGGACACGGGCTCCGTTCTCATGGGGCGTCCCGGCCTGGCGCTGTACGGCTATGTCAAGCCGCCGGTCGGCCTCTCGCCATCGGCCACCCACCCGCTAAGGCCCGTTCTGGAATGGCGGGCCTGCCTGATCGCCGTCCGCAGCGTCGAGAAGGGCGCCCCCTTGGGCTACGGGGCGACGTTCGTGGCCCCGCGTCCGATGCGAATCGGCGTGCTGTCGGTCGGCTACGGCGACGGTCTGGACTGGCGCCTATCCGACCGGGGTGCCGTGTCGGTCGGTGGCGAGCGATGCTCGATCATCGGGCAGATCAGCATGGACCTGACGATGGCGGACCTGACGGGCGCTCCCCGCGCGCGCGAAGGAGACGAGGTCGTACTGCTGGGGTCCGCTCCCTACGACGCGATGGGCATGGCTGAGCTGGCAGGCGGGATGCCGTACGAAGTGCTCTGCCGCATCTCCAAGCGCGTGCCGAGGCAGTACCTGTCTCCCGCCTAGCGGCCGATGATCAGGGTGACATCATTGCTGGGCTCGCCGTCCGCTTCCAGCGTCAACTGCGCGCTCCCGGGCTGCGCGTTCCGCGGAATCGCGACCTCTACCACGTAGATGCCGACGTAGCCGCCCGCCAGGTACGAAGAGACGACTTCCGCGGGCAGCCCGCCGAGCCGGGCCCTGACCTGGGCTACTGGCCTGGGCGGGTCGGTTTCCGGAGACGGTACTCCTTCCGGCCAGCTGGGAGCGACCTCGCCCAGTCCGGTTGCCATGACTAGGATGCTCCCGCCCGGAACCGCAGGACGGTGCCAGCCGATCACGCTACCAGTCCCGGCGTCCAGGATCAATGGATCGCCGCCGACCACGAACACCGCCGGCGAGACCTTCCGCAATTGCATGTCCACGACATGGCTGGATCCTTGGGCGTTCAGTTGGAGACGCACGGAGCGTCCCTCCACGGCATACGGGACCTGTACCTGCGTCTGGCCGTCACCGAAATCCAGGACCGGGGCCGGGCGTCCGTCCGCTCGGACGCTGAGTGCCCGTCCGCCGAGCACGGTCAGGAGGCTACCCGGGGCCACGGGCCGCTGAGCCAGGTCGGCCGCGCTAACGACCCGGAGGGCCTGTTCGACCTCGGGCGTCCGCATCCAGTAGACACCGTGTCCGGGCAGCGCGGCGTAAAGGCGTCCCCGCAGGGGCTCCATCGCCAAGTCGCCGACCACGCCCGAGGGGAGACCGTCGCCGATCCGGACCCACTCGCCGGCTGGACCCGGCTGGCGGAGGTCGACGCGAGCAAAATACACGCCCAGCGACCCGCTCGCGAACGCTGTCCCCGCCACCGGGTGCCCCACTACAGCAGTCCATTCCGCCTGGGGCAGGTTGGACGTGATGTCAAACCACGACGTACCGCCGTTCGTCGAACGCAGCACCCGGCCCCCCGTCAGGGCGAGGGCCGTCCTTGGGAGCGTCGGGTCGGTCCAGATCCGCTTGACCTCTTGTCCGTCGGGGTCGGACCAAGACAGCGACCAATCCGCGCCCTCGTCGCCCGAAACCCAGATGCGCCCGTCCGACGTGCCTGCCCAGATCTGTCCGTTCGAGGCCATTGCCGTCACGGCGCGTGCGGAGCATGCGCGTCCTACCCCGCATTCCTCCTGGTCCGGGCTGTCCCAGGGAAGCTCCCATGCCTCATACCCGGGAGGCAGCGGCAGACGCCCAGCGAGGACTCCGACGGCTGTAGAGGACTGCAGCAGGTCCATTGATGGATCCTGGGAGGGGGCGACTCTCCAGGAGGTGCCGGCAGGCGTTCGAACCAGATCCAACGCTCCCAGCCGCTTGGAATCCAACAGCGGCGTGTTCGAGGCCGCGAAGTTGCGGAACCGTACTTCTGGAAAATTGGGCAGCCGCGTGTTCAGGCTCGCCCAAGTCACGCCGGAATCGTGCGACTTCCACAACCCCATGGAGTTGCCGACGACAATCAGGTCCGGATCGGACGGGGAGATCGCCAGAACAGCCTGCCAACGGCCGATGACCGAGCTGCCGTGGTTCGCCGTGAGATTGGTCCACTCGCCTCCCCCGTCGTCGGAACGGTACAGGTGCTCTCCCAGCGCATATGACACGCCGGCCCGGTACGGATTCCGCAGCACCACGGCGGAGCCCATGACTTCCTCGCGATCCACTGCGGCCTTGGGCTCCGGAGGGTCGCCATCCTCCCGGACCCACGTCCAGCCCGCGTCCTCGCTCGCCCACAACGTTCCGTCTTGCAGCGCCGCGTAGAGCCGCCGCCCGTCTGCGGAGAACCACGCCCCTTCGACCGGCCGCCCGGCCGGGCCGGCAAGTCCCGCGGAGACCCCGGTGCCTCCGAGGCGCGTCCAGCCCGGAGCCCCTTGCAAGACTGCTGCAGCGAGCAGCAGGCCCGCAGCGCAAAGGGCTAGCGTCGACACTGAGGGTACTCGCAGCATGGCCGGACAGCGTTTCGGGAGTGCGTACCCTCTCCTAGCTTAGACCCTAGCCGATTCGGCACGGTCGCGTACAATACGGCAAGTGCGGAAGATAGCGCTTGCCGAGGTGGTTGCGCTGGCTGCTGTGACGGTCGGATGCAGCTCCGGACCCCCACCGGATACAACGGGAATGGTCCTGATTCCGGCGGGGGAATTCATGATGGGCACGGACCACGGGGAGCCGTACGAAGGCCCGCCCCACAGGGTCGTGCTGGATTCCTTCTACATCGACCGGCACGAGGCGACGAACGCCCAGTATGCGGAGTTCGCGGACTCAACCGGCTACGAGACGGAGTCCGAGCGGCTGGGCTGGTCGGGGATTTTCGATCCCCAGAAGAACGGCTGGACGAAGGGCGATGGCGCGGACTGGCGCCATCCGCACGGCCCGGGATCGTCGCACGAAGCGATGAAGGACTTTCCGGTCGTCCATCTTTCCTGGCAGGACGCTGCTTCCTACTGTGACTGGCGCGGTGCGCGTCTGCCGACCGAAGCCGAATTCGAGTATGCCGCGCGCGGCGGGCTGAAGGGAGCCGAGTACGCCTGGGGGAACGAATTGACCCCCGGGGGGGTGCATCAGGCAAACATCTGGCAGGGCCAGTTCCCAATGGAGGATCGTGCGCTTGACGGATACGGAAGTTTCGGTCCGATCAAGAAATTCCCGCCCAACGGCTACGGACTGTACGACATGACGGGGAACGTCTGGGAGTGGGTTGACGACTGGTTCGCACCCGACTACTTCGCGAACTCGCCGACGAGGAATCCCAAGGGTCCGCGGAGCGGTACGGACAAGGTGCAGCGCGGAGGAAGCTGGCTTTGCAGCGAGAATTACTGCCGCGGCTACCGAGTGGCGGCAAGGATGATGACCGCGCCGGATTCCGGGCTCAATAACTTAGGCTTTCGCTGCGCCGCGGACGGGCCGTAGGGCCGACCGCCTCAGGACCGCTGGCTGCCAGCGGGTGCCAGCGGAGGCCGTCCAGACCCCTCGCGCCGGGTCTGGAGGGCGAAGGCCGCTTTCAGCAGGGGCGGAGTGACCAGCGTCGTCGCCATGACCATCGCGACGATCGAAGAGAAGGCCTCCGCACCGAGCACGGGAGATCCACCGACGGTTACCGCCGCACCGAAGCTAGCGAAGATCAGGCCCACTTCGCCGCGGGGTATCATGCCGACGCCGACAGCCCAGCGGTTCACGCCCTTTTCCATAACCGCGGCCGCGCTCACGAGCTTGCTAACGATCGCCGCGGCGGTGAGGATGGCTGCGAAGGCCAGCACTTCCCTGAAAGCGAATGAGAGCAGGTCCACGCGCATGCCCATGTAGACAAAGAAGACCGGCACGAAGATGGCGCTGATCGGCGCTACGGAGCTGTCGATCCTGTAGCGGTCTGTGAGAGGGCCGAAGCGACGACTGATCGCATCGTCGATCACGAGACCCGCCACGAACGCCCCGACGATGTCGGCCAAGCCGACCACCTCCGCAATTGCGGACATCGCGAAGCAGTAGGCAATCGCCAGCACGAGGGGCATCGACTTCGACTGCGCCCGCTGGACGAGCGCCATAGCGGGCAAGACGACCCACCTTCCCGTCAGAAGGGACCCGGCCAAAAACGCAGCGGCTTTCGCCACGATCAGCACGGTCGGAAGCACCTCGACCCCGACGTCCTCTCCCGAGTCGGCGGATCGCAGCAGGCCCAGGACGAAGGCGAGGACGATCAGACCGAGAATGTCGTCTACCACGGCGGCGCCCAGAATGATCCTCGACTCCCGCGCTCCCGTTTTGCCGATGTCCTTCAGAACCCTGGCGGTGATCCCAACACTGGTTGCGGCGAGCGTCGCCCCAACGAACAGATGGACGTACCATTCAGCGTCCGCCGGCATGAAGGCCGATGAAGCCGCGTAACCGAGACCGACCGGAGCCGCGACGCCCAGCGCGGCGATCGCTAGGGCCGACGGTCCGACGGCGAGCAATTCGTCGAGCTTGGAAGAGAGCCCGACCTCGAACAGCAGCAGGATGACGCCGATTTCGGCCGCAATGCCCAGGAACGGCGCTTCCTTGAGGGTCTCCGCGAAACCGAGCCCGATCAGGCCGAGATTGCCCAAGATGATGCCGAAGAGAAGCTCGCCGAGCACCGGTGGCTGGCGGAGCCGCTCGAAGAGTTCGCCGCCGATCTTCGCGGCGAGGAGAATGACCGAGAACGCCAGTAGGAACCGGATGGCGTCTCCGTTGTGGCCGCTAATCTCGGCGGCGTCCGCTACCGCCCATGCCGCCGCCCCAATCGCCGCGATCGCGGCGGCCCGTCTGCTCCAGATCCGCCCCAGCAGGTTTGTTGCGCGCACCTAGGCACCTTCTCCTTGGCTGCGACCGACCCCTTGTGCCGGCACCGGAGCGACAGTCCGGCCTGATCTCCCCTCGTCGTGTTCCATTCTAGCCGCGTCTGCTCCATCCCCCCTGAGCGGAGGGTCGACACTAGCTCCCGAATCAGGGAAGATGCATGACCACCATCTTGGTTTCGGTCATTTCCTCGATTGCGTAGCGGGGACCCTCCTTGCCGAAGCCGCTCTCCTTCAGGCCGCCGTACGGCATCAGGTCCGCTCTCCACTGCGTACCCCAGTTGATGTGGATATTGCCCGAGTCGACCTCCCTCGCGAACCGCATCGCATTGTCGAGGCTTTCAGTGAACACTGCGGCGGAGAGGCCGTAGTTGGTGTCGTTGGCGCTGGCGATCGCCTCGTCCACGGAGTCGAATCGGGTCAGTCCGACGGCCGGCCCGAACAGCTCGTCGCAGGAGATGCGCATGTCCTTCCGGACATCGGCTACGATCGCAGGCTCGACCACCGCCCTGTCGCGGCCGCCGCCGGCGAGCAAGCGCCCTCCATCGGCCGCTGCGTCACGAATCCACTGCTCCACGCGAACTGCGTCGGACTCGCGCACCATCGGTCCGACCCGCACTCCCTCGTCCAGCGGATTGCCCGTGCGCAGGGACGAGACGAGGGGGCTCAGGCTGTCCAGCAGGTCGCCGTACACCGCATCGTGCGCCAGGATCCGCTGGGCGCTGATGCAGACCTGCCCGGCATTCGCGTACCCGGTGGCCACGATCGCGTTCGCGGCCTTCTCCAGGTCGGCATCGGGGAGAACGATGACCGGGGAATTGCTGCCCAGCTCCATCGTCACCTTCTTGAGTCCGGCTGCGCGACAGATGGCCTCCCCCACGTCGCGGCTGCCGGTGAAGCTGATCTTGCGGATGCGCGGGTCGGAGCACAGCTGGCGCCCGATCTCGCTGCCGGAACCGGTCACGACCTGGATGGCTTCCGGGGGCAGGCCCGCGTCCAGCAGCACGCGGGCGAACTTGAGCGCCACCAGCGGCGTGTCGGTCGCCGGCTTGACGATGACGCTGTTGCCGGCAGCGAACGCAGGGCCGACCTTGTGGCAGACCAGGTTCAGGGGGAAATTGAACGGCGTCACGGCCAATACGACGCCACATGGGACGCGGAGCGTGAATCCGAACCGGTTGCCGGTACCGGGCGCGCCATCCAAGGGCACGACCTCGGAGCCAAGCCGCTTCGCCTCTTCCGCGGAGCAGACGATAGTCTCTCTCGCCCGGTCGACCTCCAGGCGCGCCTCGGCGATAATCTTGCCTTCCTCGAGAGTGATCGTCCGTGCGAGATCCTCGAGCCGCTCCTCCATCAGGTCGGCTGCCCGCATCAGCAGCCGCGACCGTTCGTATCCGGAGAGAGCCTTGACAAGGCGAGCACCCTCTACTGCGTAGGCGATCGCTCGGTCGATGTCCTGTTCGGACGCACGGGGCACGGTATCGACCACGCTGCCGTCGTACGGGTTGAGAACGGGGATCGAGTCCGGTCCGGCGGTCCAGTCCCCGGCGATGAGCATTTCCATGAGAAGCCTCCCGCACCGCTACCGGGCGCGAACAGAAAATCATCCCGAGTTCGGAGCAAGCTGTCAAGCCGCGACCGAGCCCGGCTGCCGGGAGGTGCTGCGCATGGCTCTCGGCGCATCCGAGGCCTGGACCTTCTGGACCGAATTCCGGCGCTGCGCGGTCTGCGGGAGACGTATCCGGTCATATGCGATGACTACAAGAAACTCAAGGCGGCCGCCAGCGGGTGCCGCGCGCCTCCTAGGAGCGCTGCCGGTTGCTCGTCCAGGGCATTCCGTCCAGTCGACCGACGCTCACAGCAGGTCTTGTGGTGCGACCTGAAGGAGGACTCGGCAGCGCCGCCCGAGTCGCCTGGGCGATGAGCCGGGATCTGGAACGCGGACGTTCCCGACCCGTGCTTGTGACGGCCTGCTCCGCGTTCAGGCTGGCAACTGAACCGGCGATCGACGATCCCGTCAACAGCTTCTGCCAAGTCGCGCAGACGCGCCTACTGCACGTCAGAATTGACGTACGTCAATATTCGCGCATAACGATTTGGCGGGAAGCGCTTCCTGCGCAGGAGGGCTGCGACGGGCGATATGTTATCCGGACTCGCGCATTCCAAGCCCGGGTCCTTCCAGGATGTACAATCGCAATTCCGCGCCGGACATCCCGGTTCTGATGGGCCTCGTGCGGCGGTTCCATGCCTTCCAGTTCCCGTTCCGGCGACCGTCGCGTGGTCGTAGTCGCGCCGATGCCGCCCGAGAAGAGTGCTTATGCACTCGCGCGCTACAGTCGGTCGGCCGACTCGGTGGTGGACAGCCTCGAGTGGGTCCGCGGCCACAGCTCGGAGAAGTTCCTCGATAGCTTCTACTTCCAGTACGGGCATGCTTCGATCGCAGATCTCGGTCACTGCACCTTCTGCTTCGAGGGGATTTCAGAGCTAGCGGCCATTGAGATCGAGGACGAGCAGCTGTGGGACGGGCAGGCCAAGTCCAGCCGGTACCAGGACTTCACCAAGGGCCGCACGGTCGTTCCGGACGAACTGCTGGGCACCGCGGAGGAGACTGACTACCGGGGCGCGGCCGCAGGCTTGCTGGAGGCCTATATCGCCCTGCATCAGCGCCTGCGCGAGTACCTCACCGAACTCCACCCGAAGCCGGCTGCGATGCGGCCCGCCGCCTACAAGCGGACGATCGACGCCCGCGCCTACGATGTCGCTAGGTACCTCTTGTTCACCGGGGTTTCCACGAACGTCGGACAGGTCGCCAGTATCCGGACCCTTGAGAAGCAGATGCGCCGGATGGGGGTTTCGGCGTATGCCGAGGTCCGCTCGATCGCGGCTGAAATGCACGATGCATGCGCCGCGCCAGCGGCTTGCGGCTGGGATACGAGCGAGCCCGGTGAGCCGATCGCCCCGACCCTCGCCAAGTATGCAGAACCCGATCTGGCACGGTCCGGAGCACTCGAGCGCGTCGAAGCCTGGGCGCGGCAGAACTTCGATCCGGGGACGTACAGCTCGCTCCGGGACGTCGACTTGATCCGCCCCAATGATCCGCTGGACGAAACCGTATCGACTTGGCTCTACGCGGTCACGGACCATCCTTTCCAGGTCATACTCGACCACGTCAGCGCTTGGAACCGCGCCCGGCGCACCGAAGTGCTCGACACCGCTCTCCAAGGGCGGAACCCCCGCGACGAGCTCCTGAATCCGTTCTGCAGCGGATACCGTTACGTCTTCGACATTGTTTGCGACATTGGGGCCTACCGGGACATGCACCGGCACCGGCGGTGCCAGCAGGTCCGCCAGAGATTCGGCGATCACCTAGGATGCGAGCGTCCTTCCCTGGTCGACGAGGCCGGTGCGGGTGGCATTTACGACGGAGCGCTCCGGTCCGCGGCTGCCGCCCGCGGGCGCATAGCGGGAGTCTCGGAGCCCGCCGGTCACTACCTGCTGCCATTTGCGACCCGCTGCCGCTCGCTGTTCAAGATGGATTTCGCGGAAGCGGAGTACATTTCCCGCGTGCGATCCGGGGTCAAGGGGCATTTCTCGTACCGTAAGGTCGCCTGGGAGATGCGCGAGAGGATCCTGGAGACGGACCCGGAACTCGGCCGGCTCATTCACGCGACGCCTCCTTGGGAGGAGGACACGCTTACGCGGTGAGGCCGGGCTCTCCTGGGTCGAAGCAGCCGTCCCCAATCAGGGGCCGGAGTCGTGGGCCATGAAGTCCTCCTGTCCAAAGGGAATTGGTGAGCGGTGGGGCAGGTCAGGCAAAGTGTCGAGGCAGGTGCCCCCAGCCAACCTGCTACGGGACGGCGCGAGCACGGGCCAGCATCTGTGAGCCGCCGGACGAGCGCAGAGTGCCTCCGAGCTTGAGAAGAGGCTGAGACAGAGCTTGTCGACTGACGAAAAGCTGCCCGTATCGATCGTCGTAATGGATGTTGCGCGTCCCGAAAGTCGATGAGCCGTCAATTCCCTCCGCTCGAAACGCTCGCCTAGCATCGGTTCGCCGAAGAGACGCGCCCCTAGCCCGACTTTACCGGATTCGGGATTCCGAAGTGTTGATGGCGCTAGAATGCGGCCTGAGTCAGAATCTCGTAAGTTGCTGACGATATGTGACTTAGCCCACATGGCCCTGACGGGCAGCCCTAGTCAGCCGCGCCTCGTTTGTGTATGACCTAACACAGGGCGTCGTGATCGTCCGGCGATCCGTCCGGATGCCTGTCCGTAACATACTGGATTATCATGTGCTTATCAGAACATTTCTTCCCATTCCTGCTTGACAGGCCGTCCCGAACCCTGCTAATGTATGACCTAATCCCATGGCCAGCCTCGTCAAGAAGATCATCCGCGGCCACCCCTACTACTACCTCC
>CAYWUV010000103.1:0-22297 GCA_964461235.1 uncultured Bryobacterales bacterium
CGTAGGCGACGTGCGCCACGGCGGCGCTCTCCATGTCGAGAACCCGGGCGCCGAAGGTCTCGAAGACCCACGTCCGGAAAGCCGCATTGTCGACAAAGGCCCCGCCCGAGACGCCGGAACCACCGACCGCGATACGCGGCGGCCTGTCGAGGCAGCGGCCGTCCGCCGTGCAGCGCGCCAGCGTCACCTTGTCCGCCGCACGGCGCGCCGCCGCCAGCAGCGCTTCGTCCACCGGAAACCAGAACCGGGTCTCGGGTCCCTCGGCTCCGGCACGCAATACCGTGACCGAGCGCGGGAACATCATGCCGAAGTTGCCGTAGGGGTACTCGAAGAACGGCATCGTCGCCCAGCTGCCGTCGACCTCGCGCGCGAACAGCATTTCCAGATACTGCCCCCAGCGCTCCGCGACCGCCACGTCGCCGATACCCAGCGAAGGATCGACACCGCCCGCGATGCCGGAGAACACGATCCTCTCGATGGTGAAACGATCCAGCGCGAGCTGTGCCGTCATCGCAGCGTTGACGACACTGATCCCGCTCAGGAACAGCACCACCTTCTGTCCTTCGAGCGTGCCAGTCGCGAACTCCACGCCGTTCGCCGACCGCACCGCCCTGTCCCGCAGTTCCCCCTTGAGGATCTCTAGTTCCGGAGCGAAGGCAGAGACCACGGCAATGCGCGGGGTCGCGTCCCGGAAGCCCTGCGCCTTCGCCGGCTCCGGTGCGTTCGCCGCGAGCACCAGGGCCGCCGACAGGCCGGCGAACAGGATCAAAACCGCGCGCGGTGCAAATGCAGGAAAGATCATCGCGCGATTCTCAACTCGTCATGGAAATTGTCAATGCGGCGCCTCCACTGGACGGTCCGATCCGGGCGTTCATTCGTCGACGGTTTCTCGGCCGCAAACCTCGGACTCTTCATCGCACTCGCGGCCGCCTCGATCATGAAACATTCCGTCCGCGCAGCCTGGTGCTTGTTGCCACGACGCTCGATCTGGAGTTGACTTGCCGCATCGACCGCTCGCTTGGGCTGGCGGTGGAGAAAGGCGAAGACAGTCACAACTTACACCCGATAAGCCGGGCCCTGGGAGAGTTTGCCGCTGTCCCTCGGATCGGTTTTCGATTTGGACACCGGTATCCGTCATGTCAATCAAGCCCGGAATGCCGGGTCGACTGTTCCCGGCCCGTTGGAACGGTCAGTTGTCGATCACGGTCACGCTGGCAACGGCGATCTCCCTTCTCGTTTTCGTGTCGGTGGGCGGCGTGCTCGGCGTCGGCATCTGGCTCGGCGGCAAGAATACCCTGGCCTTGATGAGCGCCAACGCCAACCAGAGCATCGCCGGCATGGTCGACCGGATCGAACGCCACCTGCTGCCGGCCGAGGACCAGGCCCGCTTCATCGCCGAGCGCGTCGAGAGCGGCGAATACGACCCCGAAGATCGCACGACGTTCGGCCGACTGCTCACGGGCGGCCTCGCGGGCGTGCCGCAGATCGAGTCGATATCGTTCTTCTACCCCGCGCTTGTGACCTTCTATGCGGCGCGCTACGAGGGCGGCCGCACCGAGCTGGGCGAAATAGATCACTCGGGCGATCCGAGGTTCCGCGAATATCTGGCGTCGATGCCGAAGGAACCGCACTGGGTGCCGCCATATTGGATCACGCGACACGAAGGGACCTATTTCAGCCGGATCCATCCGGTCCGGCGCGGCGGCCGGTTCGTCGGGGCCGCGGTGGCGACGGCATCGATCCGGGAACTCTCGGCCTGGGTCCGCAAGGTGGGCGCGGGCGCTCCCGGCACGCGGTTCGTTCTGTACGGACGCGACCGGGTGCTTGCCCATCCGCTCATGGCAGACGGCTATCCCGGCCTGTCGCTGGAAAATCCCTTGCCCGGTTTGGCGGGATTTCGGGATTCCGTCCTGGCGGCGATATGGCGGGAGGAGGGACGCTCCGATCTGCTCATTTCGCTTGCAGAGGGGACGAGGGGACACACGATGCGGACAGGAGGACGGGAGCATGCCTTCATGTTCCGCCAGCTGCACGGCTTCGGACCGGAACCGCTGACCGTCGGCGTCTGGTATCGCGTCGAGGATGTCAGCGCCGAGCTTCGCCGGATGACCGTCGCCTTCATTGTCGGGCTCGGCGCCCTGGTTCTGTCGATCTTCGCCGCGGTGATCCTCGGCCGCCGGATTGCCCGGCCGATCGTCCGGTTCTCCGAGGCGGCCGCAAAGGTTCGCGAGCTCAACATCGGCGAGATCGGCGACTTGCCGGGCAGTACCTTCCGCGAACTCGACCGGCAGGCCAAGTCGTTCAACGCCATGTTGAGCGCGCTGCGCTGGTTCGAGCTCTACGTTCCCAGGAAGATTGTCGAGCGGCTGGTCAAACGCGGCGGTATGGACGACACTACGTCGTCAGAGCGCCAAATCACCGTCATGTTCACCGACATTGCCGGGTTCTCGTCGGTCGCCGAGCACCTGTCGGCCCCGGACGTCGCGGCCCTGGTCAATCGCCATTTCGAGATCGTCGCCGGCTGCATCGAGGCCGAGGACGGCACGGTCGACAAGTTCATCGGCGATTCGGTGATGGCCTTCTGGGGCGCACCGGACGCCCAGCCGGACGCCGCCGAACGGGCCTGCCGCGCAGCGCTGGCCATCGCCGACGGCATCAGGGCTGAGAATGTCCGGCGGCGGGCGCAGGGCGAGGCGCCGCTCGGGATCCGCATCGGCATCCATTCCGGCAGCGCGACGGTCGGCAACATCGGCGCGCCCGGCCGCATCAACTACACCATCATCGGCGACGCCGTGAATGTCGGCCAGCGTCTCGAACAGCTGGGCAAGACGCTGTATCCCGAGGGCAGCGAGGCGGTGATCCTGGTCAGCGGCGAAACGGCAGCGGGGCTGGGCGCGGATTTTGCGCCGAAGCCTGCCGGTAAACACCACTTAAAGGGGGCGCGCTGGGGAAGTCGACGTGTTCAGTCTGGGTAATTGAAGGACAGGCATCTGCCAGTTCCGGCGCATGTCCTGCCCATATTCGGCGGAGTGTCACCCGACCGCATCGGACCAGAGGATGGGGCCGTGGGGTTCAACGCGGCGGGCAAGGAACGACCCGGCGCAGGGTCGCGTCCCCCGGAACGTATGTTGTAATATTATATTTCTCCTGTAATTTCAATGGGATATCCATAATTTAGTTCAAGAGAAACACATTCCGTCATCAAACCGAATGCAGATTTTTTCAAAATTCGGACGCCCCTTGGCAACGCGTGGCACCAGATTTCCGTTTTCGCGCCACGAACCGATCGTATCCGTTCGGGTCCCGGGGGACGGAACTCACTCGGTCGCCACCAGAGTGAGGCGGTCCCGAGTTAAGCCGCCACCCTGCAACCGTTCGGTCCGGTCCGTCGCCGCGCTCATCCCCCGAGCGCCGAACGGATACAACCGATCAACCCGCCGAGACTATCCCGAATCTCCCGACCGGGAAAGTTCGGCGACCGACCGATGTGGTAGACCGTGAGCGCTATGAACGCCCCAATACGAAAGGCAAGGGGGACGGGCACGGACGCGCTGATGACCGTAATGGATCTGCCTGGCAATGGCGACGCTTCGCGAATGGCTATCGAAGGCTTCCATTGAGAGGATATGCCGTTACACTTGTTTCTGATAAAGACGTTATTGTACTTGTGTGCGGTTCCATGGACTGCTATCGAGTGCCGTGGAGCGACCAGCGAGGAGAAGCCAGATGCCCGATACGGCTGAAGCGGTCGATCTGACGCGCCGCGCGCCGACGCAGGACGAGATTGCATGCGCGGCCGACGCGGCGACAGCGCTTGCCCAAGCGAGGACCGCTGAAGACATTCTTGCAATCCATCGTGAGGACGGCACATCCATACGGCTGGCACCCGCCGTCGCCGACCTTGTCATCAATCTGCTGGACGGCCTTGCGGCCGGCAAGGCGGTGACGCTGGTTTCGGCCGGCGCCATGCTTACGACAGGGCAGGCCGCGAGTATCCTGAATGTCTCGCGCCCGCACCTTGCCAAGCTGCTCAGGGATGGCGACATCCCGTTTATTCCGGTGGGCTCGCACCGACGCGTAATGCATGCCGATCTGATGGCCTACAAGGACCGGCGCGATGCCGCGCGCAATGCGGCGCTCGACGAGCTCGCCCGCCTCGGGCAGGAGTTCGATGCGTCTTGACGCTCGTCGCGGATTGTCCTGTCGTCATCCTTGATGCGAATGTCCTGTTTCCGTTCCGAACGCGGGATATTCTGCTGCGCTTCCACCAAGCCGGCCTGTTCCAGGCGCGCTGGACCGAGCGGGTCCTCGACGAATGGACGCGGAATTTGCTCGATCAGAAGCCGAATCTGGAACGGAGCGTCCGTTCCCAGCGGCGTGCTATGGACGAGCATTTCGCGGACGCGCTGGTTTCCGGATATGAGCCGTTGGTCGGGGCACTCGATCTGCCTGACCCCGATGACCGCCATGTCCTTGCGGCAGCGATCCGGTGCGGCGCGGAGTACATCGTCACCGACAATCTGGTGGATTTTCCCGGGCGGAGCCTGACCCGGTTCAATATCGAGGCAGTACCCGCCGATGCGTTTCTGGCGGGGATTGTCGAACTCTACCCTTCCGAATCGCTTGCGGTGCTGCACGCCCTGAGGGCGCATTACAGTAACCCATCTTTCACGCCGTCCGGCTTCGTCCTCGATCTGGCGGCAAAGGGGCTCCCGCGGCTTGCAGCGCTGGCGGAGCGGCATCGCGAACTTCTTTGATGTGCGGCATGGGACGTTCAGCGTGCAATCATTTTCGCCACGGATTTCGGTTTTAAAGGAGCTACATCGAATGAACAAATCTGTCTACGAGGACATGGCTCGCTATTTCGCGGCAGTTTCAGAAGAACTCAAGGGCGAGGCACGGCAAGCTGCTCTGCTCGAAAACGCCTCGGTGGTAGGAGGGGACCGAGAGGAGGTATTTCGACGGTTCCTCGAACGTCACCTGCCAAAGGGATGCGAAGTGTTTCGCGGCGGATACGTCTTTAATATTGAGGGTCATCGGTCACGACAGACAGACGTTATTGTTACAGCGGGTCTCTCCCCACGATTCGAAATGGGTAGCGGCCATTTGGCAATAGCTCCTATTGAGGGAACGGCTTGCATAGCCGAAGTAAAGTCGCGTCTCACGACTGCCGAACTTGAGAATTCCTTAAATGCTCTTCAGGAGCTTCCGCTCATCGACAAGAACACCCTCCGCCTGAATCCACAAATCAAGTTAGGTGCCCAACAAGGCTGGGACCTGCCCTACAAATTGATTTTCGCCTACGAGGGAGCCACTGTGGATACCGCATTCGAATCCCTGACGGAGTACTACAGGTGTAATCCCGATATCCCACACGAAAATCGCCCTTCACTTATACATGTGCTTGGGAAATATGCGATCTATCAATTCACGACAGGGATGTTCGTAGTCGAGTCTGACGGAAGTATGGCTGTAGATCAACCCAAAGCCGGCGAGTACTTTCCGTTCAGTCGGGACAGTGATTTGCTCGCGATGGCTGCCATGATGGCAAAGATCCAGCAAAACATGGCTCTGGCGAACCACATGCTGGTTCGCTACGAAGATTATCCGACCAGAATCGCGAATGCCGTCCTCAGCAGAACATGGCAAGCTTGAGGTTTCCGGCACTTGCCTGATCGTCTACGCGCAATCCATAGGGCGATGCACTCTATAGACGATTTTGGAACCGATAGCAAGAAGAGAGCGTGCCAAAATCCTGCGTTATTTGGAACATCTACCTCAGCGCGGATGAACTGTGATTACTCAGCCGTTCCCTGATCGTTTAATCTGGACATCGCGAAGATCAAGCATGTCAATAATTTCATCTTCGGTTCGAATTGATGCAAAAGATTTCAATTCTTGACCAGTTGAGGCGCAGAAGAGATTGACTCCTGTGGTGGACACCGCCAATGCCTCGCGTAGCGTGCTGTAGACAGAACCTCCGACCTGTATTGGTGCCGGAACACTCTTAACTAGACAGCCTAGCCTAACAAGATTCTCAACAGAAACTTGGGTCTGGACTCGACGTCCCCGCTCGGAGGCCAGAGCCGAGATGACGTTATCCAGTTGCATTGGGATGGCGACGTATCCATCACCACCGTCAGCTGGTAGGACAACCGCGTTTCTTGCCATATGGTCCAATACTTTGCAGTCCCATGGGTTCATTTCGCCTAGAATGTGTACGCAGATACCGTGGAGGTCGTCGTTGTCTTGGGTTGTGATTGTGACAAATAGGTTGGCCCACGCTTTGCGCAGATCCTCATCGTCACGGAGAGACGCCTTATCCATCCATGGCAACCCCACATGGTCCGCGAGCACCTTCATGTCGTCGGGATGGATGCCTTTCGCCTCGGCGATTTTATGCGCCTCTTCTAGGATGCTTACCAAACGGCGAAGTCGGCGCATCCTGATTGCATCGCCACCAAGTTCATCCAGTTGCCGGAGGAATGACAGCGGAAGCTTGTCAACGAGTGCACGTGCGGCTTCGCCTATGGCGACGGGGAGGTCGGCCATCACATAGACCCCAATTCGACGACAGAGGAAGGTGAAGTTCGAATCATGGGCATGACTATGCACTCCAAGCAGCACGGATGCGAGACAGCAGTTTCCGAGATGGTGAGCGACTATCGTTCAAGGAGAATTAGTGCAGCCCCGCACCCGATCGCTGACAGTGCAGCGAATCACCTCAGGGCCACGGGCGCTAGGAGTTTTTCAGAAGCCTGGTAGGTTAGTCACATCATGTGTACTCGTAGCTATCGTTTCCAAGTTTGCGGATGTCATCCACTGACTCGACTGTAAATTCTTTTTCCCAAGGATCTAATTCCGCTTCGGATCCGGATAGATATGCCTTTTCTCCTGGATTGTTGTTCTGCCAAATAGACCAGATACGATCTACTTGCGCATGATGAAACCAGAATGCAGGATCTCTTGGCGAAGCCATCGAGTTCATATCTCCGCCGATCCACGCATGTCCCCGATTGTGTGGCGCGTCTTCCAAATACTTGGCAAAATCGTAGTAAGAACCACCGTGAGTGGTAAGCTCTTCGACCTCGCGGTCATTAGTAAACCAAGGCACCCTACCTGTCACAGGTGTCTCAGATGCTGACGTACCGAGGTTTCTTCTTGAGGACAACCCCAAAAGGTTTCTGAATCCTACTAGTCGTCCGGCATCCTCGTTCCAATCCCAATAAGGAATGGACAAGGTATTGTCGACTTGGCGGATTGCCCGCTCGAAGATGACGAGATATGCGCGATGCCAAGGAAGGAATCTCCGATAACCTAATGGGCCTGACATGGTCCCATGAATGCGATGCTGGGAGTAGCGGAGCCCATCAGGCTCTGGTCGCATTTGACTGTGTATGTTCACAAATGTTTCATACGCACCAGTGCGGATGAGTTTTCCAATGGCCGCCTGGAGAGCGTTCCATTTCCCGAACTGAAGATTACTCTGTCGTTCAATCACCATACGCATTCTCCCTGTGTGGTTGGCCGTCAGTACCGAATGGACCCTCGTCGGTCAAGAGCACTGATCGTGATCGCTGGCGCTACGCAACGTCTGCGTAAAGCGTCAGCCTACGACCCTCAAACCCAGAATCTCAGGGTCTCCGCTTCGGTCCTGGTCTCTTTACCGGTGGAGAGTTCAGGGTACATGCGGGTCGATCGGGCGCTCTTCGCTTCCGTGAAGCTGCGCCGGGAACCCCATGGGAATCACGCGGGCCCCAAGGCCGGGCGGTTCATGGCGGGTATTGTCGGCGCCGTCAGGATAGGATATGAGCAACCGTGCCCTGCATGGGGAGCGCGGCGAAGGCGGTTTCGAACCGAACGGCACTGGAACGGCGGACCGAGCGGGCTGGTCAAATGTATCGTCGTCAAAATGCGCTCGTAACGCATATTGTCAAAAACTAATGCTCTCATGGATCTTTCTCCTTGCGAGGCACTTGCAAAGGGTTATCGGGAGCAGGGATGTCTAGTCGCCACAGGACGGTAATGTGTGGGAATCTGGCAGACTGGGGATCTTTACGTCGGCACCATTGGGGAGTTCTCATCCGGCACTGACAGGGTTCGTCCTGTTTCGCACACACTGGGGGGTACGGTGGCTGGCAAGCGCAATATTGACCAAACCCCTGAGTCCCGGCCACACAACTAAATTCCGAAACCACGAATCGCAAATCTGGGGGCTCAGCACATTGCGACCTGACATTTGGTGGTTCGGTGCAAGAACACTGACTTGTTCAGGCTCGGGCGGCCGGAAAAAGTGCTGACTTGGTTTAACAGGACTGGCTGGCTGCACCCATCGTAGATTCTGACGGACAGGGATAATGCTGGGTCCGCTGCGAAGCGCAAAGGGCACCTGATTGCCACCTGGATCAGCCTTGTGATCACCGTACCGACACGATATTGGGAGTGTTGATCATGCTCGAGAGCGAAGGTGGACCACAATGAAGATACTTCTTGCACTGACAACAGTGGGCGCGTGTTTGCGATCACTCGGGCTCGTTGCTCTCGCGCTTCTAGCAGCCCCTCTGTCGGCACTAGCTCAAGATGCACACGGTGCAATCGCCTTTGGCCAAACCGCCTATGGTGAAGCGGTTGCTTACGGTTTCGCATGGAACTACAGCGTGAAGGACGAAGCAATAGACGCCGCCCTAAACGCCTGTCGTGTCGGTGGCGGCACGAATTGTGAGGAATTGGCTTGGTTCCAGAATGGTTGCGGTGCTCTTGTGGTAGATCAGTACGGCAACGGCCAAGCAAAAGGCGCGATGACACAGGAACAGGCGGAGGCTCGAGCCGTGCAAATATGCGAGGCCAGAGGGGGATCGAGATGCACCGTGGTGGGCTCGCAGTGCGCGAGCCCCGGTAGCGAGGCAGACACGTGGTCGGGCAGCGAGCACATCCTCGCGGTTTCGGACGTGGAGGACGACGACCGGCGAGCAGATGCGCAGGCTGGCGATGTGACAGTACGGGACGAGTTGCTCACCCGCGAGCAGCGCTTACAGGTGCAGATGGGCCTTGCTGCCCTGGGGTTCGATGCCGGCCCAGCCGACGGTTTGTTCGGCACTAGAACCCGGGCGGCAATCTGGGACTGGCAGGAGGCCAAGGGGCTTGACGCGACGGGCTACCTTCGCATGACTGAAGCAAAAGCGCTCACGACCATCGGCATCGAAGCGGCCAATGCGACAAAAGGCACGGACGAGGCGGTCGAGAAACCGGCAGTCAGCGCGGCCATTGCGCAAGAGCCCGAACGTCGCCCGCCAGCGCCGAACTCCACTACCGCATCTACTCTCGACACAACAGTAAAGTGGATGGCCAGCCATATAGACAGGAATGCGTGCAAAAGTGATTCGCCCGCACGCTACAGTGCAAATGCGTCCGGATCAATTCTTGTGATGACTGTGATTGGTGACTACATCAATGCTGACCGATACTGTCACCGTAACTGCATAGTAGAAAATCAATACGAGATGGATTTTGGACATATGGACAGATCGTTCTATAGCATTGTACGCGACTACAGCCAATCTTCTACAGTAGAATTGCGCAATCTTGATCATGATTATACGGTCGTGCGTGATTACGATCCCGACGTAATTTCGGGAACAGCATCGAGGTATGGGGGGCTTGTCATTCCGTTTTGCGGCGCCTCTGCGCAGGCCAACGCATTGGAACTTGACAGCGCAGTCCAGCGCCTCTTTGCCCTTACGGGACAGAGAGAATGAGTATGGGGCTTACCCCGGGAGTACGTCTTCTAACCTTTCGTAATGGGGCGTCTGCTGTCTAGCGCAACCCTCAATTGACGAACAGTTCCGGCTTGGTTTTCGATCATGAGCCTCGTCGCCTACGACGCGTCGAATAGCCCTGCGCTTGGCCAACGATTCCCCGGAGGCCCTCCCGGCCCGATCGGGGATTGCTCAATTTGGCCTCATCCATTTCAGTCTGGAAGGAAGTTTCTTTTGGCGATTAAGAAGGAGAGCAAATAAGCCGTTGATCCCGATCAACCAGCCCCAATGACGCGCTGGCAGCGTTCGCGCAGATTAACCACCGGCAACCCGGATCGCGGAGAACCCGCGTAAAACGGGTCTCCCAGAGCGCGCGTGAATCCCGCGAAGACGACTCCGCCATCGATCGCGGCAGTGATCGTTCGAACGGGCGGGCGCGCGAAGCCGGGCCAAGAAAGCCATGCAATCGGTGTAGAAGCCGGTCGAACACAACCTCCGAATATAGCCACGCTGTCCGGTGACAAAAATAATGGCCAATTGGGATGACTCCGGATCACCTCGGACAATCCCGCACAAAACCCTTGATTCAGGCAGCTTTGCGGCGCGCGGATGGCGCGCACAACGCGCGAATCAATTAACGGCCAAAACGGCGCTGATCGGCCATTTCACAGGCATTTTCTCGGCGCTGCAAGGGGCATGATCGGCGAAATATTTGTCGGCGATTCAGGGGGTCTATTCGCCGAGAAAAAAACGGCGGCCCGCAACCCGGTATGCTGTCGGCTGCAGACGCCGATGGGGCCGCCCCTCAATGATCGGTGTCCGAGCGCCGCGATCCGGGCGGGGGTCGGTCCGGCTCACTCCTCCCCGCTGCAGTAAACGCGGAGCCCGGACACGCGGCCCAGTAGCGAGCGCGCGGGCGACCATCAGCGGCTCCATCTCCGATTGGCCACCGTTTCCTGGGCTGCGCGGAACCGGCGTCCGCCCGTCCGAGTTCTGTGGACGGATCTGCGCAAGTCTTGGCGGGCCGCCAGCAGCCAGGGAAGTGCGGCGGCGTGAACGCTATAGATCAAGGCAGTAGACGATCTGATCGAAACGGTCCCTGGGGAAGGTGAACACGAAGACCAGCGGCTCCGTGCCGACGCACTGGAAGGCGTGCGAGGCATTGGGCGGAATGTAGACTGCGCAACCTGGCCCAACTTCCGTCGTTCGGTCACCGATTTCAATTTGGCCGTGACCGCTCACGACGTAATAGGTCTCCTCCGGCTCGTGGTGATGCAACGGGAGCCGCGCGCCCGGCGGAATTTCCGCGATCCCCGTGACGATCCCGACGGTGTCCGTGCGTTCACCTGTGAGCAGCAGCTTCCAGCGGATTCTGCTCTCGTCAGCGAGATCGGCATGACCCCAGAGATCCCAATCGATGGTGGCCTGATCGACGACAACTGGCTGCGGTGCGTGCATCGCCTTTCCTCCGCATTCGGAAGCCGCTGTTCCGGCTTGTTGGGCGATCTATGGCTTCGTTGCCAGTCGCGCAAGACCATCGACAATGCGGCGCGGGACGGGCCACGAACATCACCGTGACGGCCTCCTTTGCCAGTGACACAGCACGTGAACACGTCTGCGCGTCAGGGGAGCGGATGGGAGACATATCCCCGGCGCAGGCCGCGTGGCAGATGTGTGTATTCCCAGGTCGGATGGGGCCTTGACACCGGGGCATCCATCCCATCTGTTGAAGCCGTCGCGGCGATTGAGTGAGACCTTCGGGGCAGCGTTCTTGGCACGCCCTGCGCTGCCGTCCCTGACAACCGCGAGGGCAGCAAGGCGTGTGATGTTTGATGCAGCACTATCAACACTGCGGGCCACCGTTCAAAATTCACGCGTATCCACGTGGGCTGAAGTGAGCCATGGGTCGCCATCCGATAGCATCGCAAGCACTGCTTTGAACGCAGGCGGTAACGCATACAGGAGCGTTCGGTGGCCAGCGTCACAATTCGTAATCTGGATGACGACGCGAAAACCCGACTTCTCATCCGGGCGGCGGACCATGGCCGGCCCGTGGAAGAAGAAGTGAGGATCACCCTGCGCAAGGCGGTTGGGCAGGAAATTGAACCGGAAAAAGGTCTGAGGACGGCGATTCACGAACTGTTCAAACCACTTGGCGGCGTGGAGTTGTAGTTGCCGCAGCACGTGCCTATGCCGAGATTGCTTCTGCCAGCCATAGAGCAGGACACCCTATCTCCCGATCGGATTGTCAGATTGCGGCCATTGTGCGCTCCAAAGGAACGGCCGTGGCCGCCCTGAACGTTCGGGACTTCTCCGTAACGGGCGTGGAAGTCACCGATCCGTGGGCGTGTGTATGCGGGAGCCGGCAAAGCGTATCGACAGATGCCCGCCAAGATCACGCCGGGCGAGTTCATCGCCAAGTGACGGGCGTCAGAGTTAAAGGAACCCTGGGCCGCGCAGTCACACTTCATCGCCCCGTGCCGCCCGCTCGGCGAGCCGACGCCGACCGACGCCGATCCGGCAGGTGGCTGGTACTGCTTCAAGCACGGTGCGCGGAAGGACACTGGAGGCGAAGGCCAGGCCGATGTCTGGAAGCGGCGCTGCTTCGCGTGGGAGTGCAAGGGCAAGCGCGCGGACCTAGACGCGAAGGTAATTCTGGGCCGTGAATTCGGCCTGTCGGTCAATGGCACGATTTCGGGGCCGCACCCGCACAAACTGCCTGACGGTCGCATCGAGTAGCTGTTCCCGGAAACGAACGAATGGCGCTTCGGAGACTGCTTCGAAGGCCTAGCCTGTCGTTAGCCGTCTATTTCATCCTTTCTTTCTCGGCGTGGCCTCGAAGCCCATCTTCTTCGCGATCGTCCGGAAGACAGTTTCTCAGCAACACTCATCGATAAAACTGGACGTAAAACCGCACCCTCCCCAGCGGCTGGACCTCATGCTCGACTTCCGGCTCCACAACGCCGGGATGAGCTGGATCCAAGCGCGACTCCTCCACCGGCGACTGGAGGATCCGATACAGAAGCCTTCCCTCCGACACGACGATCCGGCCCCACACTCCCGATTTCGTGCGGTGCGAAGACTTGAGCCCGCTTGGCATCGTCTCTTCGGTGAACTCCGGGGTTCGCCGGTAGGGTTTCACATCAGGGGGGAGGGCTTCCAACGGACAAACCTCGGTTCACTGCGTCATGTAGCTCACGGGCCGTGCAGTCGCCACAGGGCGAGTGCCAAGAGCCCGCACGCCAGTAGGAGGAAGACGGCGAGCACGGGCAGGATCAGAGCCCTGATCCTCACGCGCCTCAGCATCGCGAGCGACGCCAGTAATCCGGCCCTTCGGTCGGGCTCGGTTAGCTGGAGTTCGCTGTTGGGGATGAACACGCGCGGGAGGGTATCGGCCGGTTGGCGGCGGTGCAATCGACGTGAAAGGCAGCTGCTATCATCAGTGGCCTGGGAGAACCGGAGATGTCGGTCACTTACGTATATGATCTCCTAAAGCATTGTTATTTCGTTAGCTATATGCATGCATGTCGCGGTTCCCCAACAGCCCCATCACGGCTCCCCTGGATCGAATCAGGGGCATTTGATGCTCCCCCCGCGCAGCGATGCTTCCCCACCGCTGGCCGTCGCGGGCGCCGTAGTTGTCGTATCTCCTGGAACTCGTTCCAAAGTTTAACGAGACGCGTGAATGAACCCGTCACTGCCCCTATAAGATCCTTCCTGCTGCTGAATCCGGCATTGACGGCCAATGCAGACAGGCTTAGGTTGCCGCGCGGCCCTCACCAAGAAATTGGCGGCCAAGCGACTACCGGTATCGGCAGGATCGGACGATGAACCTGAAAACCACATGCATCATCGCGATTGCGGCCCTCGCAATCGTAGCGGGGCCGGCTTCCGGCGCGACGTTGGAGGCAAGTTTCGCGGACCCAATTTGGACGGGAAGCAAGATACCCGAAGGGCAGCACTGCGAGAAGTTCGGCGGTAACGGCGCGACGCCCGAGCTGAAAGTCTCTGGAATCCCTGCAGATACCGTGGCCATCCTGGTCGAGTTCAATGATGCATCGTTCCCGCCGCTGAGCAGCGGTGGCGGGCATGGCATCGTCGGCTTCGAGCACGCTGGAGGCGCTGAGACGACCCTGCCTCCCGTTCCGGGCGGCACGGAGGAAACGCCGGCCGGCACGTGGATTGAGAAGAAGAACCGAGCGACCGGTGCGTGGGAATCCCCTGGCTATCTCCCGCCCTGCTCCGGCGGGATCGGGAACCGCTACTTCGCGGTGATCAAGGCGGTCGACGCAAACAAGACGGTGCTGGCACAGACCGAGATCACACTGGGTCGCTATTGATACGCGCCCGTTGCTGCTTGCCGGAAGACAATGTGCAGGCGCAGCCGGACTTCTATGTAGGCCACTTTCAGCATATCCGGCGCGCGCGCTGAGATACGAATGGAGACCTTGGGCTCGAACGATCGACCTGCACCACAGCAACCTCTTCACTATTGGGAGGTCGCTTCTCAAGTTTGCTGCAAGTCGTGATGCCCCGTACTGATTGCCGGCCTGAACCTGCTGCGCCACCCGCTCTGGGCAGCCGTTTGATCTCCAGATGGTGAGCTGCGTCCCGGTCTGAGAACCCCATCGGCCATCAGGCCGTGGAAAACTGTCAGCGTGCCATTCTGAGCATCGAGGTGCATGACGCGCGCCGGCCGCTTCCCTCTAGCCTGTCCGGTGATTGAGGACGCGCCATGAGGTTGGCGAAACCTTTCTGCGAAACACTGCCGGGGTTCAGGCGCCACGCACGTACTTTGGCGGGAACGCGACACGGGTCGTGCACCTGTGCTCGGGGCGCGACATTCCCAGCGAATGCTCTGCGCCACGGCGCCGATGACTCGGCAGTAACCCATAGGACACAGCATGTAGTGCCGATCAAGCCATCTTGGACTGCGGGACCACCTCCACTTAGGCAGAGGAAGCAAACGGGCTAGACGCGCCAAGTGGTGTCTCCCGGCAGATATGCCCAGTGACGGTGCTATTGGCGTTGTCGCGACCCCGCTCTGCTTCAAACGGGATTGCGTCGACGGGGGTGGCAGCACGGCTTGCTTCTTGGGCCGTTGTCTTGGGTGCCCGGCCCCCTCCGAGACAGACTGGTCTCGTTCAGCTGTTCTCGCGATCAGTGGCAACGTCAGCCTGCTGCCTTAGCAGCTGCCGAATCCAGCGGGGAGGCGCTGATGCGACTTCCAGGGACAGGCCGTGCTGTCGGACGACGGTGACGGGTTCCTGCCCTGAGTTGTCGATGATCCGGATCGTGTCGAAACACACCCATGTGCTGAGCAGATTCGTCTGAGCGTCGTGCCAGCGCCGGATGATTTCCTCGGCCGGGACGTCGTGGCCTCCCTCCTGCACGCGTTTCCTCACGCGGTTCATGTTGATGTCGTACGCTTCAGTTCCGATGAACACGGCATGCACCGTGTAACCAAGGTCCTTTGCACGTCGCACGATGTCCGGCCGGGACATGCCGGAGTAGGTACTTTCAAACCCAAAGATTCTCCGCTCCTGAAGGTCCCGTTCAATGGCGACGTCGACGATCTGCCGCGCTTTCGCCTGCAACGACGAATCGTCTGGGTCTCCCAGCCCCTCGGCGATCGAGTCCGCGTTGTAGAAGGGTTTAGGGACAACCCCGCGATTGGCGCGGGCCCACGTGGTTTTCCCGGCCCCGTTTGCGCCGATCACAACCAGGAGTGCCGGCGTCTTCCCCGCTGTGATCACCCGCCTTGTGATTTAGGGTGGCGAAGCGTGCGCCGGATTGCCCCGTGTGGCGGATGCTCGACAAGGTACTTCCGGTCCTCGGAAACGTAGACGGCCGTTTTGCCTTGTTGATGGCACATCGCGACGCCGCTGCCCGGCGTCCGTTCCATCTTGTCGATCCGTTCGAAGATCGCGTCCATCATGGTGGGCTCGGAAGGCGTCGTCGATGTGGCCGTAGGTTTGCCCCTGCGACGCCGGTGCCGCTCGGAGCGTGCGGGCTCCGGATGGTTTCGAGGGTCTGGCATGTCAGGTTGCTCCAAGGCCGCATGCCGTCAGTTTATCCGACCCGGAGCAGTGGCGTGAGGTGACCGCCGCCCTGCGCGGCCATGCCGACACCTACAGGGAAGCCCACATGAACGCTATGACTTCTCCGGCAATCACCAGCGCATGATCTGCCCGAAGTTCGGCGCCCAGGGCCTCCGTGTGACCCTCCGGTATCGTCGAAGTCGGATGCCGCAACGTCGTTGGCCAACGGTGCAAACGCAACGGCATGCAGTGGACCGTAGGCGACGCCAGCGTCATCCTCGCCCTCCGATGCTCAAACCTCGATCACCGCTTCGAGGACTTCCGGGAACAGAGGGTACCCTGCCTAACCTCACAATCTCGGAATTATTTCGTACGCCCAACGCAAGTCAGACAAAATCAACCTTCAAAGCACCCCCGCCAGTCCGAAAGGCCTACAAGGGGCGTTTGGGCTACGGTTGGGCCACACTACCCTTGGCAAATCTACCCTCGCTTCCTGCCGGTCATTCCGGCTGTCCTTCGTTCCAGTAGCGTTCTTTGCTTGACCCGTCGGCGTTGCGCTCAACCCACCGGCCATGCATCTCGCCGTCAACAAAGGGGCCTTCCCAAACATCCCCGTCGGGAAAACGCACAACCCAATGGCCGTTCGGTCGTCCCCAATCGAGCGTTCCCGTCATCTCGAAAGACCAGTCGCCGTCGGTCACCGTCAACGTTCCTGCCCCCAACGCCATGCCTTCCCGGCACGTTCCGGACCAAGCAACAGTTTGGCTCGGAACGAAGTGGCCATCCCAGCTATGGCAGCCCGGTTTGTCGGCGAGTTCCTTCCAGCAACTGGAGCCCTCGCTCATGCCGGCGCATTTCGGTCCCGCGTCCAGCCCGAAAACCAGCACGTTCTCAGACCGACCGTCAGCCGTTTCCTGTTGAGGTTCCTGCTGAGGCGCTGGGTCCGGGTCCGGCGACGCGTCGACGGCCGTCAGGGATGCGAATTGTTCGCGCGTGAGGTAGCCCGTCGCCTCATGCCCGCTGGCGTTCTGCCATTCATGGATGACGGCCCGGGTGCGCGGCCCGAAGACGCCGTCGGCGGGACCGATATCGAATCCCAGATCGCTCAGGGTCTGCTGCAACAGGGCGCGTTCTTCACGGGTGAGCGATTCGTCCGCCGGTCCCGTGCCCGTCGTTTGCGCACCTTGCACCGGGAGGATGCTTTCGCTCCCCGAATACGTCTGGGACTCGCCGTCCGGGACTGTGCACGTCGAACCGACGATGTTGCAACCTGTACCGCCGTTCACTTCACACGTCTGCAACGCCCGTGCTTCCGCCTGCTCGCGGGTCATGCCGGGAGTTCCCTGGGCATAGCCGTGCCGGTCGATCGCAAGCGCCCCGCAACCGTTCCGGAATTGGGCGAGTTGAACGCAGTTCGTCCCGCCGCTCGAGGTACAGGCGTTCACTGCTTCCGCGTGCGCCGCCTCCCTTGCCGGGAAATTCCACGCAATCCCGTATGCCACGCCGTCACCCGCGGCGATCTCTCCGACGGCGATGACGCCGTGAGCTTCTTGCGCGGCAGCGGGAGCAAGGCTGTACAGCGCCGCCCCAGCCAGCATGGCGGCAACGGCGGTAGGTCGCTTCATGGCCCATCCTCCTGTCTTTAACCTGGGCCGGGTGGGAGCCACGGAACCGGTCGCTGGAAGCGCGCAAGTGCAGCCAGCGAGTCTGCGCTACAGCTTCATGAAGCCAGCTTGGGCACACGCGAATCGGGTGTCAAGCGATCAAACACGCTGTATTCGTGCTCGCGTGCGGATGTGATGGCTGACGGGACGTAACCCGCCGGGATTGGGTCGAAACACACTTTGGAGCGTCTTTCTTCCCCCTGGCAACGAGAAGGCCACGCCCCCCAAGACCGAAGATACCCCCTTGCCGGACCGTACAGTTCGTACGGGCCTCTGCGTGAGTGACCAGTACGGTCCGGCAGGGCGTCACCGCCATGTTCGGGACCTTCATCGACTCCCTCGTCGTATGGACGCTGGCCGCCCTGCTGATCCTCAGCTTGGGGGCGTGAGCGATGACGGGCACGGACGGCGGCGGGCTGACAGGCGCGGTGCTGACTTCGGCGAGCTTCCATAACTCTATCACCGGCGGCCAGTACATTGTCACCGTTGCGATCTCGCCTGCATCTCTCGCTTTTCCCAAATAGGCCAGCAGTCCGGGCACAGGCTTGAACCAGTGTTCGCTGAGCTTTGCGACGACGTTGGTGCGTGCCGCTCGACAGCTCTCTCGTGTTCTCGCGGCGACAACGATGGCGGCTTCGCTTTTAGGCCGTGATTCCCACTGTTTTTTTGCCGCTGTAACAATCGCAACCGAATGGAGATAGGCGGCGCATGCGGTCGCCGGTTTGGGCCGATGGTCCGCGGTCGCCGCGCTGGCCAGGATGGTGCTGGCGGTGAGGATGCACAGGCATCCATTTCGGGCCGTAGCGTGCGTCGGATTGGAACCAGCGCCGAGTCTGCAGCCATGCTTCCGGTTCGCACCGTTCGACTTTCTGACGCTCTTCCCGACGCCGCCAACGATTGGCAGGATCCGGAACAACTTAGTCTCCAACTGATTCGGCTCTAAAGCCGAATTCGCTATTGAGTGGAGAATTGACCGGAGCCACGTAGGCATTTGCAAATACTGTACCGTATGTTGGCAATGCCGTGTCGGTTACCCAGCCCAGCATTGTCATCTGGGTAGTAGGTCGTAACCCTTCCAGTTTGTTCTTGCCCAAGACCCAGATGTGCCAGCACCTCATCACCATGAAGCAGGTAGCTCTCCAAGATTTCCGATTCACTTTGTGTACCGCCAGTCGAATTTTCCGACGGGTTTCGTGTGCTTGCAAACGCATATGCACGAAATGTATCGTCCGAAATCTCCCAGTTAAACGAACATCGCTTCGGTGGGTTCGCTGCAATATACTGTGCCGCCTGACCGCCAAGAGAGTGACCCGCAAGTGCAGTCCGGTAGCTCTTGGCATTTCTCATGTTCGTCAGTTCGGCCTCGGAAACCGAAAAAAAGCCTGTTGCGTCGGAATTTTCTTGCTTCTGAACCATTTTGTAAAACGAATCGCAGACGTGTCTGACCGCAAGGTTTACCGCTGGAAATGCACATTTCTCTCCGACATAGTTGGCAAGAACTTGTCTTAAGTCACTGAGATCCGTTCCTCGCAGACCATACACAAATTCTTGTCTTTCTTTATCAAAATAGGGGGCCCAAACAACTCGTGTGAAGTTTCCGTTCTCGTCGCTGTCGACTACTTCCGGCGCGAAGGTGATACCGAGATTCAAATAATCTGCAGCGAGGAACAAGTATGCTCTTATTGTGATGAATATCGGTAAGGTAGAGCTATCATTTCTTCCACGGCATCCAATTGATAGTAACGCATCATCGTTCTCGTCTACTGCCAAGTACGCCCGTTTAAACCCACCCTCTTCAGCTAAGCTCTGAAGCTTAGCGTGTATTAGCTGCACGCCGGATGAGGTAAACGGTAGCGGAACGACATTCGTCGGGGCCGCGACGATTTGCCCATCAGATAGGGGGCAGTGTCGCATATAGTCGTTGTCTTGATGTTTCGGGCGCTCTGCGATTTGAGCATATCGAAACAGTTGCTGCAGTCGCCCATGCGTGTCTTTGTCAAGCATGCTATTGCATTCCTGCCAAGTCTGAGCCCTAGCGAATTCGGCACCAGCTAGGAACACTGGAAGAAGCATGATGCTTGCAGCCAAGGTAAGTGCTTTCACGTCTTTCTCCAGAGATTTCGCGCCGTCTAGCTGTGATCTCTCAATAGGTTGTCCATCCGGGACATCGATGCAGACCAGACGACACTTCGTAAATCTGGGTGTCATCTTACGCATCAATTAACCTGTCGCTGTACAGCGATCAGCTCCGCCGCCCGTTCCTCGATCCGCCGCCGCCGCTCGTTGCCGCCCGACTGGTTGTCGGCCACCAGTAGGACGGCCTCTCGCGTGGGGTCGAAGGCGATCGCAACCCACCACTCTCCGCCTGCCCCGCGGAACCGCATTTCTTTCATGTTCGCATGTCATGAGCCGTTCAGCGTATCCACTTGGGACCGGCCCAGTTGCGGCCCAAACCGTTGCAGGCAATCGGCTGACTGCCTAGACCTTATCCTGCACCTGCCTGGGCAGGTTGCGAAACTCCGATAGAAACTCGTCTTGGCACGCACCTGCCATCTCATGGCAGCAGGATGGAGGCGTCCAGATATGATGTCATGGACATGTCTGTGCTGCTCGACGCCGCAGCACGGTATATTCATGGCAATTACTTGACCACACTCGCCAACGTGTCTCTTAGACCCAGTTCCGGTTCCAGATCTTTAGTTTGTGCAAGAATATACTCTATGATCTCGGTCACCCCTAAAGCTCTCCTGTCCGTAATTGATCTAACGCTGGCCCACTCATACACAGACTTCACGCCCGCTAGGACAGACTCTCTATCCCCAAAGGTAATCCACCTTACGATTATGTTTCTTGTCCGGTCCCAATCCGACCTATCCTTCTTGGCCGACCCGGTCAGTAAGTCGTAAACCGGAGAAGGTATTTCTTTCACATACGTAAGCATTTGCTTAAAAGCGTTCCAGAACACAAGCGATGATGCAGCCGTACCCTGGGGGACGTCTCCAATGTCCTCGTATTGTCTTATCCAGTAATTCAGTCGTGCCACTCGAAATACGGCGCCCTTTATGCTTCGGGAGTTCGCTGTGTATGGTCTAGAAAATTCCTTAACGCCTACAAATGACATAGCCAACGATATGCCAGAGAATGCCGCATGAAGAAGCTGTGGATTATTCCTGAGCTCAGATAAGAACAAAAGCAAGGCAATATAATCCGCTCGCATTTCCTCCGCGAATTCCAGTTCCGCTTCTTCCAAATTGAAGTGTACTGTAAAACTATTTGAAAGAAAATTCATCGAGTGAGCGAGCTCGTGATAATATATAAATCTGCTAGCAAAAATCAACAACGGATTCCATGAGAGATCTTGTCCCTCGAAATATGACGTCTCCTCCAGAACACCAACTAAACGTGCGAGACGACTTCCTGCCTCGGGCATCTGCCCGAGGTCAATAAGCATCTTTGCGTCGGGGTCAGAGGAATTAGGCATAACAAAAGGGTGTCGTAAAATCGTCATTAACTCTTGCAAGTAAACAGGCGCTAAATGCGAAATCTCTATCTTTCTCTTTTCGGCACTTCTTATATTGGAGCCGAGGAAGGCGTTGCTCGGCTCTGCCATTTCGACAGCTATACTTTTCAGATCCGATGGCCAGTCCTCGCTCTGGGCATTCTTGTGCAACTGATCAGCCCAGTTGTTGCGCGCATCACCTAGCTCTTGGGTCCACGATGGTAGGGCATCCCACACGCTCAATTGGCATAAAAGTTTTGTTGAAAACGTTGAGTCCCGTAAACCTCTTGGTATCCTAGCGTCGGAGTAAGCGGGATTATCAAAAGAAGAACAGGGCGAAACTTCCGCCTCGGATGCATGTGTTGTAGTGCGATTAGTGTGGTCGCAGCCAAAAAGTATCACCCCCAATGCGCACAGCGCTATCATTCTACCAAAACGCGACATAAAATCATCTTTCTTCAACAACAACATCTCTTGGGAACTGAAGGGTGTTTCCAAGCGTAACCTCAGTCTCACCGTCGAATCCTCGCCTTACCTGTAGGTCGGTCGCAAGTGTGCAGATACCCAGATAGTCTTCAAATTCTTGCTTCAATTCATATTCCCCTTCGACGTCTCTCTTAACTTCAAGCGCAGCCCCGATATCATCGTCAATTATGGCATCAACTCCCAACGATAAGAGGTTTGCGTCATCAATGTGTATGGACATAGATTTCGCACCGTGTGATTCTCGAATTACCGCATACTGACTTGTAGGATGAAGATGTGCGTCAGAGACGTGCTGCACAATTTTCTCAAGTGCGGCAGCGTCAATTACATACTTGCGCGTATCGTTATAGGAAACCTTTGTGGTTCTCACAGTTTCAGTCGACACGTTAAGGTTCTCACTTTGGCGTAATTGCGCGAATTTGTGAAGGAAGTTGGCCAATCCCAATAAGGTGAAGTCGACCGAGTAGTGCAGATTTCCTATGGCGGAGCGACCTTCTTGAGCATCATTAGAGAAATTCATAAAATGTACGTACTTGTCATCGGAGGTAATTTCCACGACTACTCCAGCCTTCTTGAAAGAATCTGGAGCTGTGTAGCATGTCCAATGCTCCCCCAAAACTTGTTCCAATGGTTTGATGGTGGATGGCGGAGGCATATTGCAAGAAACCATAACTGACAAAGGCAGAAAAAGAGTCGTTATCGTAAGCGCTTTTCGCGGCATCCTACCTCTCCTCGGTCATACTTCACGGCGTGCTACAAACCAGTCTCAGCGATCTCGCGACCGGCTAGCGAGACGATTAGACGGAACTTCATCGGCCAGGAGGTCGATCAGGCCATGTGTAGCAAGGGATA
>CAYWUV010000104.1:0-21590 GCA_964461235.1 uncultured Bryobacterales bacterium
ACCTGCGGCCTCTTGCTCCGGAGGCAAGCGCTCTATCCAGCTGAGCTACGGGCGCGTGCGGATACATCCATCATAACCGGACGGACTCGCGAGGGCTTGCCGATCCGGGCCTGAGTTTCCTCGGCGAGCGCGGTTCGACAGGTACGATCCCCGTGCCAATTCCCCGCGGATAGACGCGATTGAGACGCCGGAACTGGATGACCGGTAGCATCAACGAGCCCGCTTCGCGAGATTGATTGACTTGCTTAGCGCAACTGGGCGTCCTGGGCGTTCTTGAAACGGTCCCCTCCAGTCCCGAACGGGATCACGCTGTAAGAGTCGTCGGTTTTTCGAACCCCCATGTAGGCATCCAGAAGGCCCTGCAATTGGCGGCGGGCATCCCGAGGGTCCGACTCTCCGGGAATCGGGTCCATGCCATAGCGCGCTTCGGCACTTGTGACCGGAATGTCGTACATGCGCCCGTCTTCGTGGAGTCGATGGCGCTTGTTGCGGACGAAATACACGTCGCCCTCGAAGGCCATGTAGAAGTGCTCCCGGTCGATCCCGGGAGTCCCCAGCAGATTGTGGGAGAGGTCCATGCCGTCGACCGGTTCCTCGGATTCGATGCCAGCGATCGAGAGCAGCGTGGGCTTCACGTCCAGGAGCGAGAGGAATGCACCGCGCTTGCCGGCCGGAATCGTTCCAGGCCAGCGGGCGATGAAGGGCACCCGAGTCCCGGCTTCGTTCATCGTACGCTTGCCGCCCCGCACCGTGAGCTCACCAAGGCGGCTCTCCAGATTGGTGGCGCTTCCGTTGTCTCCCGTGAATATGATCAGCGTGTCTTCTTCCAATCCGAGTTCGGCGATCTTGTCAATGAGTCTGCCTACGATCGCGTCCATGTACGTGATCATTTGACCGACCCTTCGCTCGTTCGGTCCGAGGTCGTCGGGATACTTGCTTTCGGCCAGGTCCGTGAGAGCGGGAGGCGAAATCAGGGGGCCGTGAACGAGGTTCATCGGATAGTAGGCCAGGAACGGGTCATCTTGGTTCCGCTCAATGAAATCGACGAGGAAATCGGCATAGTAGTCAGGGCCATAGGTCTCCTCCCCGTGGAGCGTGTATTGGCCGTTCTCCCAGTTGTGAGGAGCGTAGTAGCGGCTGCGTCGCTCGCCGTCCCAATACTGGACCCAGAGGCAATGCTCATCAAATCCGTGCGAGTTCGGTTGATCTGGGTAGGCTTGGAAATCTCCCAAGTGCCACTTTCCTGCAATGGCGGTTGCATAACCGTTCGCTTGGAACACTTGGGCGAATGTCGTCAGATGAACGGGCAGCCGGTTGCTCTTGTCGGGGTCCAAGGGGCTGTCCAACCGTTCCACGATCCCTGTCCGGTTCGGATGCAGGCCCGTCAGAATCATGGCCCGTGTGGGGCTGCACACGGGCGTTGCGAAGGCGTTCTCGAACCGAGCCCCTTCGTGGGCCATTCGGTCTAGACGTGGGGTCGAGTAGATCGTATTGCCGTAGCAGCCGAGCGTCTCGGCTCCGAGATCGTCGGCCATGATCAGGATGATGTTGGGCCTCCTGCTCAATGCCCCATCCGTCGCATCACCGGAGCCGCAAGCCAGCATTCCGCCAGCGATCATTCCAAGTATGGCTTCGGTTGGTCGCATTGCATCGAGTCCCGCTGATCGGCAATGGCGTCTTTGGGCTACTACGATAAAGCAGCTTCCAGATCCGTTTGTCCGGCAGCGATTGGGAGCGGAGGACATATTCGTGTCCGAAGTTCGGCATAGCGCGGACGCTTGTGAGGGCCTGCCAGTGCCTCTCCGACAGCAGCTGGAATCGCCAGCCGCGTTGGACCGGACACCTTGTTGGTGGTCTGGCATTGACGGTCGGATGGAGCCGCTGCCGATCGGACTCCGCGACTTCGATTCGCGCGGCGTCGCAGTGCTCCCGACCCTCGGCGCGAAGCAACACCGAGGCCAGTGGCCGGCGGGCCGTCACAACGTGTGGTCTCGGGCTTCGCCGGTCACGGTTCGCCAAATGTCTCCAGCTTGGGATCGGCCTCGATTGCGCGGGGTGGGAAGGGGACGCATTGAGACTTAGCGCGCGGGACCGCCGGATCGGCCCCTCTCCGCAAGAGAGGAGGTGTCGGCCGGACCGCGTGACGCAGCCCGGCTTGCGGCGGGCCAACGTGCCCTCGCGACTGCTGCGACAGTGCCTACGGCGGCTGACGGTCGATATGCGCGCGACCCTGGCATTCTTGGCGTGGCTCGCCGAGACGCTCACAGATGCGGTGCACTCAGACGGTAGCCGTGACGGCAATGCCAAACCTGAGGAGGCGTCTGTTTGCGAACCTGCGAACCCGTGGATAGCACGGTCCTGCACCTGAAACAGCAGGACGCCGTCTGGCTCTGTGCCTGCAGTTGGACGTGCCCTTGCAGAGTTCGGAAGAAATCTCGCAGAAGTCCCGCGAACCGGTAACGATCGCGGCGATCCTCCTGCTCAGCTGCTAGTCCCTCTGCACGCGCTGGCTTAGCCGTCGCATCCTCCCCAAAAAGGTACCCGTTCATGGGAACCACCGCCACACGGCACAGGCGAACGAGCGGATGGTGCCCCTAGTGCGCTCCTGCGGCCCCGAAGACCTAGACGGGATCAGATCGGCCACCCAGGCGAACCATGCCGCTGCCCTTGATACGATCTCGTGCTCAATCCTCGGCCGCCGGTTCGCCCGGTTCAGGCGATTCAGATCCTCGTTCTCGACGCCAGACAGACCGCCCTACCGGCTGCTCTGCGCAGGTTCGGACTGCTGCGCCTAGCCACCCACAGAATCTGTCGAGATCCCGAATTCATTTGCGGTCTCCCGCGCCCTACGATCTCAGGCTTGCACGCCCCTGACGACCTTGTCCGGAAACTTCTTTGGAGAGTCCTTAACGCAGGCATACTGGCTCATCGTCCAGAGCCACTCTGCCCTCACCTCCAGTGCGGACGACGCTCGTGGACGATCACGCAGTATCAACTCTTCACGATCCACGTGCTGTTAGCCTGAGACCGTGGAGCAGCAGGAAGTCCTGCGGGTGCTACGAGCACTTCAAGATGCTGGCGCTGAGTACGTGATTATCGGCGCGATGGCGATGGGCATGCACGGAGTGGTACGCGCAACCGAGGGCGTCGACATGTTGGTGCGACCCGAAAAGGGGAATGTCGAGCGAATCCGTTCCGCTCTCCGGACAGCCTTTCCGGAAGACCCGTTCGTGGAGGAGATCCGGGACGATGACTTGTTAGGAGACTATGCCGTGGTGCGGTACTGTCCTCCAAGCGGACAGTATTACTACGACTTCATCGCCAAGCTGGGTGAGACGGCGACTTTCGAATCAGTTGAGTCGGAACTGAAGGATGTCGAGGGGATTCCGGTGCGTGTCGCCACTCCGGCCGCGTTGTGTCGTCTGAAGAAGGGAACGGTTCGCCCGATTGACTGGCAAGACGCGGCTGCACTCCGCAACCGTTTCCAGTTGACCGATGAGAGCTAGCTAGAGGCAGGTGCCAGTCCGACGCTTTCGATCGATCAGGGAATGGAGCGACGCTGCCCCGACTCCGCGGGCGTCAGCCGGATTCGGGCGTTTCATCCGCCACAATGCCCTACTAAGGAGCCTTTCCGGGTTCTCCCACCCTAGGGGACTCTACAGATTCCGGAACATCGAAGAGGCGCAGCAGGCTCGGCGAACAAGGGTCGCCCCGAAGGTCCGGGGATCGCGATGACTGCGGCGTCGTAGTCCGTTGGACCCCCGTGGGGGCCCTCCGTCGGCGGCCGAGGCGTTTCGATATCGAAGTGCCGGGTGGAACGACGTGGTGACAGCCTCTGTTGTCGTTCGGCCTGCAGATGGACGGACCCGTATAATGCAAGTCGATGCGGGGACTCTGTAACTGCTAGGCGCGCAAGCCCCTCAGAAGCAACGGCTCCGCCATGGATCGGTGGTGAATCCGACGGGAAGCAGTCCCACGACTGGTTTGGCTGCGACGACTGAGCGGAATGGGTTCTCGGGCTGTTGCAATGGCTCGGCAATCTGTCCAAGCGCCCGGGTTCAGTTCTTGACAGCGTTCTGCGTGTACGTATATGCTCGTGGGGCAACTGTTATAACAGATTGCAGAGTCAGTTCGCGGAAGCGTGTCTCGAGCTTCCGGTACCGAGCACGGAGCACTGTCGCATGAACGATTCATCGGTTCGGTCGCATTTGATTGCTTGGCTGCTCCTCGGCTTAGGCGCAACGGCAGGGGCAGCTGACCCCGTCCCTGGCGTTGGGGACCGCCTGTTCGCGCTCGACGTCAAACCGATTCTAGCGGCGAAGTGTTTCGCCTGCCACGGCCAGGCTCCCGAGGTGGTGTTGGGTGGACTCGACCTCACCAGCCGCAAGGCCATGCTCCGGGGTGGTCAGTCTGGCGTCCCTGCGGTGATTCCCGGCAACGCCTCCGAGGGCCGGCTGATGCAGGCGATTGAGCGGGTGTCTCCGGAACTCGCGATGCCCCCTAAGGAGAACGACCGGCTGAGCGCGGAGCAGGTAGCTGTCGTGAGGGACTGGATCGAGGCTGGCGCCCCTTGGCCTTCCGAAGAGGACATCGCGGCAATCCAGGAAGAGCCCCGGGCGCCGGAAAGCGCTCGCGGCGTCAAGGTGGCCACCAGCGGTGGGCAGAACGACGACTGGACGCAGCGCCTCTACAAGCCGGAGGACGTTTGGGCGTTCCAGCCCGTTCGTCGGCCGGCGCTGCCTTTGGTGAGCGCCCCGAACGCGATCGATGCGTTCCACCGGGCCGCGTTGGCCAGTGAGGGGATCGACCCGGCTCCCGAAGCCAGCCGACTCGATCTTCTCAGGCGTGCATCCTACGACCTTACGGGCCTGCCGCCGACACCGGAGCAAGCTCGCGAGTTCCTGTCTGATTCTGAGGAGGGTGCGTGGGAGCGCTTGATCGACCGGCTCCTTGCGAGCCCGCACTACGGGGAACAGTGGGGCCGGCACTGGCTGGATGTGGTCCGTTACGCGGACACCGCAGGAAATTCCAACGACTACGAGCGTTCCAACGCTTGGCGGTACCGCGACTATGTGATTCGCTCGCTCAACGCGGACAAGCCTTACGACGAGTTTGTCATCGAACAGCTGGCCGGCGATGAGTTGAGGCCCGGCGATCCCGAGATGCTCGTCGCAACCGGGTTCCTGAGGATGGGGCCATGGGGATCGGCCATGGTGCCGAAAAAGATGGCCCGGCAGGCGTACTTGGACGATGTTGTCCACAGCGTCGGCCAGGCTTTTCTGTCCATGCCGCTACGCTGCGCGAAGTGCCACGACCACAAGGTCGACCCGATCCCGACGCGCGACTACTACCGCATATATGCCGCCTTCGCCACGACGCAGATGGCCGAGCGGCCGGCCGACTTCTTGCCGCACGAGAACTTGGCCCGGTTCGAGCAGGGCCGAGAGCACGTCCGCAAGCTGCGAGATTTCGCGACCCGGCACAAGGATGCGCTGCAAGCCAAGATCGAGGACGCCGCCCGTGAGTGGTTCGAACAGCGCGGACTCGAATACGTGCCGAACGCCGACCGGAAATCACTCCCTGACGAGAAGAAGCCGCCGCGCCATTACGGCTTGACGCCTTCCGACGAGGGCCGCCTGAAGGTTCGGCAGCAGGACGAATGGATTTGGAACAGGCGGTTGGAACGGTATGAGCCGATGGCGCAGACCGTTTTCAACGGGTCTGACTACATCCCCGGTAACGGTCGAAAGCTTCGTGTCCCTGCGAAGATCGACACGAGCTGGCGCCCGGAGTCGTCGATCTACGAAGGGGGGTCGGTCCACGCTCCAGGGGAGCCAGTGACTCCGGGTGTCCTAAGCGCGCTTGCATTGGGGACAGGCCGGGATGCAGGGGCCGACCCGTACATCTTGCCGGATGCCCTGGATGGGCGACGCTTGGCTCTCGCCCAGTGGATCGTGGATCCTGCCAATCCCTTGACTGCCCGGTCGATTGTGAACCGGGTCTGGGCCTACCACTTCGGCCGCGGCCTAGTGGCGACGCCGAACAACCTTGGCGCACTGGGCTCCAAACCGACGCATCCCGACCTGCTCGACTGGCTCGTGTCTGATTTCGTCGAAAACGGCTGGTCGCTAAAACGGCTGCACCGCATGATCATGACTTCCACCCTGTACCGCCAGGGCACGGAGAGGCCGGACATGGAACAGGTACGTCTGCAGGATCCCCAGAATCTGCTGCTGGCTTACTTCGAGCCGCGCCGGCTGACGGCCGAGGAGTTGCGTGACTCGGCCCTGCTGCTCTCCGGGGAGCTGAATGCCGAGTTCGGTGGCGTGCCCGCCATGCCCGAAATCAACCTGGACGTGGCACTGCAGCCTCGCATGATCCAGTTTTCGATCGCACCCGCCTACCAGCCGTCACTGACACCCGCCGAGCGCAATCGGCGCTCGATCTACGCGTACCGTGTTCGGGGTCAGGCGGATCCCTTGATGGAGGTCTTCAACCAGCCCAGCCCCAATGACTCCTGCGAACGCCGTGACTCCTCGTCTGTGAGTCCGCAGGCGCTCACGATGATGAACTCCTCCTATCTGACGAACCGGTCCATTGCGTTCGCGCTTCGGCTCGAGCGCGAGAGAAGGACCAGGGAGGAGAGGATCGAACGCGCTTATCGGCTCGCTTTCTTACGGTCTCTGGGGTCCGGAATGGCAGCCAAGCTCTCGACCTATCTCGCCGAAATGGAAGCGCATCACCGGCGGCACACGCCCCGTCCGGTCGCTTTCCCAACCCGTATCACTCGTTCACTGGTCGAGGAGTTCACGGGCGACCCGTTCGAGTACGAGGAGTGGCTGCCAGCGTACGAGGACTACCAAGCCGATGCTAGGCCGTGGGATGTCAGCCCCGAAACCCGCGCCCTGGCCGACCTCTGTCTGCTGCTGCTGAACGCCAACGAGTTCGCATATGTCTACTGATCGCAACAACCCATCCGCCCCCTCGCCTGCTGTTGGCGACCCGAGAGAGGCGACTCGAATCGGACGGCGCAAACTGCTCTTCGGCCTTGGTGCATCCGCTGGCTCGTTGGCGTTAACGGACCTGCTGGCCCGGGATGCCGTGGCTGCGACCGGACCGCTCGCCCCCAAGCAGCCGATGCTGCCCGCCAAGGCCAAGGCCTGCATCTTCATCGTTCTGGAAGGCGGCCCCGGGCACATGGATACGTTCGACCCGAAGCCCAAACTGAACGAGTTGCACCTGACGGAGTCGACCCGCGATCCGAACCAGGTTCTGGTCGAGCTGACCGCCAAGACCTACTACGTCGGGAGTCCGTTCGGTTTCCGCAAGGTTGGCAACTCCGGCATCGAGATATGTGACCGGTTCGAGCACCTGGCCGCACCGGAGGTCGCAGACGAGCTGTGCATTTACCGCGGCTGTCAAGCGCAGTCCGTCAACCATCCGGATGCGCTGTACCACCTCAACACCGGAAGCACACTCGGAGCGGACCCCGGCGTGGGTGCCTGGATGACGTACGGGCTGGGCAGCTTGAACCAGAACCTGCCCGGATATGTAGTGATGACCGAACTCGCGTTTCCGCAAGGAGGGGCGGGGAACTGGTCCAACGGGTTCCTGCCGGCGCATTACCAGGGCACGCTCCTCCGGCCGACCGGTTTACCGTTGCTTGACCTGCGGCCGCCGGAATGGAAGACCCGCGAGCAGCAGAGGCGCAGCCTCGACATCCTGTCTGAAATGAATCGGCGCCATGCCGACCTCCGTCCTTCCCACGACGAGCTCGAAGCGCGCATGGAGAGCTACGAACTCGCCTATCGCATGCAGGCAGAGGTGCCCGGGATCGTGGACCTGAGCCGCGAATCGGAAGCCACGAAGGAGGCGTACGGACTCGACGGGGAGGTGACCAAGGCGTTCGGGCGGCAGTGTCTGCTGGCGCGGCGCCTGATCGAACAGGGCGTCCGGTTCGTCCAGATCTTCTCCGGAGGATGGGACAGCCATGATTTCCTGGAACGCAACCACTCCGCCCGCATTCTCAGCGTCGACAAGCCGATGGCTGCTCTGATCCGAGACCTGAAGCAGCGCGGGATGCTGGATGAAACGCTGGTGGTCTGTTCGGGCGAATTCGGCCGGACTCCCGACAACAACCGACGAGGCGGTGTGGACGCCAACGGGCGCGGGCACAATGCCGACGCGATGGCGGTGGTGATGGCTGGCGGAGGTACGCCTGCCGGCACGGTCGTCGGAGCCACCGACGAAGTCGGTAATCGCGCTGTGGAAGTGGTCCACCCCATTCGCGACCTGCACGTGACATGGCTGAGGTTGATGGGCCTGGACGACAACCGCCTGACTTATTTCCACGGGGGCCGCTTCAAGCAGCTCTCGCAGGTGGGCGGGCAGCTCATTCCGGAACTCATCGCCTGAGCGTCCGGGTCACGGGCCCTGATGCGTCTCTCGTAGAAACTCACTCCAGCGGGTCGCGGCACCGTGGAGCGGCGCGATGACTTCGGGCTCGATCCGATGCTGCTGAACATTTTGGTACAGGGCGCTCTCACCCGCCGTCGGTCGCGGATAACCGGCGGGAAGGAGTCTCGGATCGTACAGGTCCGCCTCAATGAGAATTCGCTCGCGGGGAAGGTACGCCATCAACATGCCTTCGACGTGGATCCCGAGACCTTGCACGTAGTAGATTTCGAGGTACCGTTCGCCGTCGCCGAGGATGTACTTCTCGTCGATGTCTTCGATAGTGTATCCCTCCGAGATCTCCGTCGGCGGGTATAGGGAAACCATGTCCGGGTCAAGGGTTCGCGGCACATAGTTCAGCAGCTCCCCTTCGTAGAACATGCGGTTCCGCTGGTGCGTGAGAATGGTTGCTCCGACGTGCAGGTAGGTCCGGAGCCCGCCCAGGTGGTCATAGTGGTCGTGCGTATTGATCAGGAACCGGATCGGCTTGTTCGGAACCAGCTCGACGACTTTGTCAATTACCGCCAGGGACCGTCGCTCGTGCAGTGGAGCCTCGATCACAGCGACGTAGTCCGAGAACTCGACAGCCACGCTGTTATGAGTGCCGCCGCCTAGCAGCCAGACGCCGTCTGCCAGCTCGACCGGTTCTACGAGCTCGTCCGGCGGAACTGCCTCGCGCACCTGTGCCGGCACATCGATCGGCTCGCATTCGTTCGCCCGCATCCGAGGAAAGCTGCCGCCGAAGCTGTTGTGCCCTCCCGTCAGGACGGGGACCTTGCGTTCATCGTCCCAGCCATCATGGTGGTGCCACCCGGCCGGGAATTGGATGCCGTTTCCAAGGTCCTTCCAGTCGGTGAACTCGTGCTCGTAATTCATGTCGCCCAAGACCGGGTGGGGCACCCTGGTCTGCGTCCGCTGCACGATGTTGCCTTGTCGTACCGTGGCATTGACGCGATACTTGCCCAGAACGGTCGCCGAAACCACGGCGACCTTGGCGATCCCGCCCGTGGTGGCGCCGTCCCTTCCGCTCTCTCCCAGTTCCCACCGCCAGATCGCAGTCGGTTCCGCGCCCGGCATTCTTGCCGCTCGCACGAATCCGTGCGGTGTCATCCAAATATCCAGCTGCCAGAGTTCGGCGTTCTCGGGGGCGGCGACTGGATCTCCTGACCCGTCAACGTGCCATGCGTGTTGCTCCACGACAGCGAACATCTGTTGCTCGTGGCGTTGCAGCGGCGTGCCTCCGAGCCACCCGGGGCCGTACTTCCAAGAAGCCGGATTCTTGCCCGGTGTCCGGGAGAAACGCTCGACGGAGGACTGGCTCACGAAATCGAGCGACCGGGTGTACCGTTCCAACGGTTCGCCACGGGGCCAATCCGTGTCCTGAGTCAGGTTCTGTCCGACCATGCCCGAGTAGCCCTCGCCGGCGAAGCTGATGCATCGCAGTTGGTCGACGCCCATTGCTCTCGCTGCCGCGTCCAGCACGGGTATCGGGTCGATGTGCCCCGGTGGGAACGGCTGGGCTGCGGCCATAGCGACGAGCCAGCCGCCGGCCATTAGAACCGGGGCCGCTGGGCACGCGCTGGCAACTGATCGACGCCTGTCGGATGTCTTCGTGCCGGTTCTGGACATGGCTGCTTGCATCATTCGGGTGTGACTGGGGTGCCTGAGAAACCCTGATCGCGCCTCCTCAACGCCAAGATCCCAACTGGTCCTGGCGAAAGGGACGAGCCAACATTGGAGCACCAAAGCGCCTTCCCGTGCACGGACTCCGAAATCCTGACCCGCAGCCGTGCGGTTCCGAGAGCCCGCGACGCGTCCTGTACCGTGAGAGGGCGGCTCCGGTGCTACACATCGACTATCTCAAGGACTTGGTGATTGTCATGGGGGCGGCGGTTGCCGTTGTCGCCCTGCTGCGTCGGGCCAAGGTGCCCTCGATCGCAGGGTTCATCCTCACCGGCACCTTGGTCGGTCCCACGGCGCTGGGCTTGGTTGAGGAATCCCGTCAGGTCGAAGTCCTAGCTGAAATCGGAGTGGTCCTGCTGCTCTTCGGAATCGGCTTGGAACTATCTCTCGACCGTCTCCGACGTCTTTGGAAGGCCGTGATCGTTGGAGGTGGCACGCAAGTTGCCATCACAATCGCCTGCACGGCCTTGCTGGCGCGATCGTTCGGCCTTCCGACCGGATCCGCCTTCTTCTTGGGATGCGTGGTTGCCGTTTCCAGCACGGCCGTAGTGCTCCGCGGTCTCTCGGTTCGGGGTGAACTCGATGTGCCGCACGGCCGCCTCGCCGTCGGCATCTTGGTCTTTCAGGACTTGTGCGTGGTCCCCATGGTCTTGGCCGTTCCCTTCCTGGCCGGAGGCAGCGACTCCCCCCGTGAGATTGCGGTCGCGATCGTCACTGCCGTCGCGATCCTTGTCGGAGTTCTGGTTGCGGCGAGCTTCATCGTGCCCCGCATCCTCGTTTTCATTGCGAACACCAAGGAACGCGAGTTGTTCATTCTCTCGGTTTTTCTTGTCTGCTTCGGAACTGCATGGGTTGTGTCCCTAGCCGGGGTCTCGCTTGCTCTCGGGGCGTTCCTCGCCGGGCTTGTCGTTGCCGGAAGCGAGTTCCGCCACCAGGCGATGGCTGATTTGATTCCTGCGCGCGACGTGCTAGCAAGCCTGTTCTTTATCTCTGTGGGCATGCTCCTCGACCTCTCGGCCGTCATCGCCCATCTGACATCTACTGTTGGACTGCTCACGGCAATCGTTGTCGGCAAATTCGCGATCATTCTCCTCTCCGCATCGCTACTTCGGCTGCCACTTCGCGTCGGGATCCTCTCCGCTGCGGCACTTTGTCAGGTGGGTGAGTTCTCGTTCGTGCTCCTGAGCGCGGCTTCCGGAACGGACCTGCTGGAGCCGGTGCTTTCGCACAACGTGCTGGTCGCGATCATCCTGTCCATGCTGCTGACACCAGTGGTAATCCCCTTCGGGCCGAAGTTGGCTTCCAGCGCATCGCGCGTACCGTGGCTGAACCGGAGGCTAGGCGCCGAGCCTCCAGGCGTGGACGTCCGGGAGCCGCACAGTGACCATGTGATCGTCGTTGGGCACGGCACGACAGGGAGGGCGGTCTGCGAGGCCCTCCGTTCCGAAGGCATCGCCTACGTGGCCGTTGACGCGAATCCCGACAACGTCCGAGTGGCCAGGGAAGCGGGGGACCGGACCGTGCTGGGCGACGCCACGCAGAAGGAAGTGCTGGCAGAGCTGGGCTGCAGGGACGCCCGCTTGGTCGTCCTCAGCATTAACGATGCCGGGGACACGGAACGCGTGGTCCGCACGATCCACGACAACTTCCCTGATACCGAAATTGTGGTGCGAGGCCAATACGAAATGGACTCAGAGTCCCTGCGAGTTGCTGGAGCAAAGGAGGTCATCACCAGTGAAGCGACGTCGAGTGCCGCCACGGTTCGAGCGGTTCTGGCTGCGCTCCCAACGACCTCGTCGCCGGATCGGTCGATCACGCCCCGGTAACCGCCGAGAGCAGGGCTTGACCCCGACCCGCGCGAAATTTCCATCCAGCTCTCCCTTTGCCGATGGCCCAACGGCGGTATTCCCCAATGTCATGCCCGGCTGAGGCCGTCGGATCGCTCCGGGCGACTTGCGCTGAACAACTCGGTCGGGCCCCGTCGTCTGCAATGGCATGTGTGCGACGGGAGGGTTGAGGCTGGCCACGGACAAACTAAACTGTCCTAGTGTCAGCAACCTTCGACCGACGACAGTTTCTCGCGTCCGTCGCCGCAGCAATCGGCGCTTCCGCTTGTGGCAGCCGAAAGCTCGAGCCGCCGCTCGAGCTTTGGTACCGCAAGCCCGCCGAGGAGTGGACCGAAGCCCTGCCGGTAGGGAATGGCAGGCTCGGGGCGATGGTTTTCGGGGGTACCTCCTCAGAGCGAATCCAGTTCAACGAAGACACGGTTTGGCAAGGCGAGCCGAGAAGCTACGCCAACCCTGGCTGCTATCGGTGGCTTGGCCAGATCCGCTCCCTGCTGTTTGAAGGCCAGCAGAAGGAAGCCGAAGACTTGGCCATGGAGCGGTTCATGAGCGTCCCGCTTCGCCAGAAGGCCTACCAGTCCTTCGGTGACCTGCTCATCGACCGAGACGGAGTCGACGCCCGGGGTGTCACCGAGTACCGTCGCTCGCTGGACATCGAGAACGCTGTCGCGCGCGTCGAATTCTCGTCTGGGGAAGTAAGGCACGTGCAGGAGGTGCTTGCGAGCTTTCCCAAGCAAGCGCTGGTTGTCCAACTCTCTGCCAGCGGGGACGGGCAGCTGGCATTCACGGCTAGGCTCCGAAGCTCCCACCCGATCGACTATGTCGGTGACGAGAACGGGGCCCTCAGAATGGCGGGCCGGGTCCAAGGAGGAGCCATTCGATTCGAAGCCAGGCTCGCCATCACGTCCGACGGAGAGGTCGCCGTCGAAGGTGACCGAGTGCGTGTCCTCTCAGCGAATACCGCGACCATTCTGCTCGCGGGGGCGACAAACTTCGTAAACTTCCGGGACGTTTCGGCGGACCCAGGCCGACGCAACGAGGAAACTCTGGCAGGGGCTGAAGGACTGTCCTACGAAGACCTCCGCGAAGAGCATGTCGCCAACCACCGAGAGCTCTTTGACCGGGTGGGATTGGATCTGGGGGTCAATGATGCCGCGTTGGAGCCGACGGACATCCGCATCGAGCAGTTCGCGTCGCGTCCGGACCCGCACCTTGTTACCTTGCTGTTCCAATACGGCCGCTATCTCTTGATCGCCTCAAGTCGTGGGGCCGGCCAGCCGGCCAACCTCCAAGGGCTATGGAACGATCTCGACGCTCCGCCTTGGGACAGCAAATACACGGTCAATATCAACACGGAGATGAACTACTGGCCCGCCGAGCCGGCAGGCCTGCCGGAGACCCAGCTACCCCTCTTCGCCGCCCTTCAAGATGTCGCGGTCTCCGGTGCCCAAACCGCGCGCGAGCATTACGGAGCGCGAGGCTGGGTCCTCCACCACAACTTCGACCTCTGGCGAGGCACTGCTCCGATCAACCATTCGAACCACGGCATTTGGCCCACTGGAGGGGCATGGCTCTGCCAGCAACTCTGGCAGCACTATCTGTTCGGTGGCGACGATGCCTTCCTGCGGGAGACGGCCTATCCGCTCATGCGAGGCGCCTGCGAGTTCTTCGTCGACGCGATGGTAGAGTCCTCCGATGGCGAGTGGTTGATCTCAGGACCCAGCAATTCGCCGGAGAACGGCGGGCTTGTCATGGGCCCTACGATGGATCACCAGATCATCCGCAACCTGATGGGCAACACCATTGCCGCAGCCAAGATTCTGGACGAGGACGCGGAATTCCGGGCCGAACTTCTCCGAGTCCGCTCGCGGGTGGCTCCCAACCAGATCGGTCGGCTGGGCCAGTTGCAGGAATGGCTGGACGATGTCGACGATCCTGAAAACAAGCACCGTCACGTTTCCCACTTGTTCGGCTTGCACCCGGGAGTGGAAATCACGCCCTACGGAACGCCGGACCTTTTTGAGGCGGCCCGGAAGTCGCTTGAGTTCCGTGGTGACGGAGCAACCGGCTGGTCGATGGGCTGGAAAGTCAATCTATGGGCTCGGTTGCTGGATGGAGACCACGCGTTCAAGATTCTCGAAGGGCTCCTTGCCCCGGTGCCGGATGCCGAGGACGGAGAACTGGACGGACGCAGGGGCGGTCTGTATCCCAACCTTTTCGATGCCCATCCGCCGTTCCAGATCGACGGGAACTTCGGCGCTGCGGCGGGCATCGTGGAAATGCTCCTTCAGAGTCACGACCCTTACGGCTCGCCGCTCGGAGAGAGTTCGGTGCAAGTTGGAGAGACTGGTTTCCTTCATCTGCTCCCTGCCGTTCCGGGGGCGCTGGGAAGCGGCAATGCCCGGGGGCTCCGCGCCCGGGGTGGTTTCGTGGTGGACGTCGAATGGAGTCACTCAGAATTGGTGCGAGCCCGCATCGAGTCCCGATTGGGTAAGCCATTCAAGGTGCGGTATGCCGGTAAGGAGATCGAAGCCCAGATTCCGGCCGGACAAGTCTTGGAACTGACTGCGGAGACGGTGTCCGGTCTAGGTGAGGGATCATCGGCCGCCTGAGCCGGCGCACGCAGTACTTCCCGCAGCGCAGCTAGCGTCGTCGCTTGAGACTTCCAACGGCGTGACTCGAGCCCAGCAGCCCGGCTAGGATCACTCGGATGCGAACTCCGGCGCTGTCTGACTCCCAGGTCGGCCCCCGCCGTGTCGGTCCGGTTTGGCCCACTGGTTTGCGGGCATCTCGTGCGCCCGACAGGCATTCGCTTGATCATCGAAGGACTCTCTGGGTCCATGCTTGGAATCGGCCGGCTATCACGGAAGGTAGTCTGCCAGAACACTAAGCAGTCAGAACGCGGGGTAAGGCGGGCCTTGAGGACGAAGGCTCGCGGAACCGAAGTGGACCGGAGCTAGGGGATGCGCACTTGCCGTGTTGAGGTGGGGACGGACACTCTCCTTCGGGCAGGTTTAGCAGGTGCCACAGGCGGCCTTGGGCAGGGACGAAGTCCATGGCATCCGTGACCGGCCCTATACTGCTCTGGATCTCATCCAATTCAGGGACGTTTGGATGCTGCCGATGGCCAACGGCCCGTCAGGAAATCGAGCCACAACTAGTGCCCGGCCCCTGCCGCGAGCTCATCGTGGCTGCCGATCCAGCAGACTGGGTCCGGGCCGACCCGGTGCTATGCTGAGCATCAGCATGGCCCGACCGGCAGCACGGTCTGCGAAGGCGCCCGCTGTCGAGTATCCCTACTCGGACGGCCGCATCCTGGCCGAGTCCCCGCGCCACGTCGACGCCATTCTCACCGCGCTGGCGACGTTGCGGGTCCGCTTCGCGGGCTACAGCCGGGTACAGGTCGGGGCGAACATGTTCGTGTACTACCAGCAGGGCGACCCGCGCAAGCGGCTGACGCCCGACCTGTTCGTGGTGCGCGGGCTGGAGGCCCTGCCGGAGCCGTCCTACAAGGTCTGGGAGGCGGGGCGACCGCCGACGTTCGTGCTGGAAGTGGCCTCGCCGTCTACGCAGGAGCGGGACCGGGGGGAGAAGCAGGCCCTGTACGCGTCGATGGGGGTGAGGGAGTACTGGCGGTTCCATCCGACGGGGGGCTGGAGGGGGCCTGGCGGGCCGGAGCGCGGCTGGAGGGCAGAGAGCTACGGGGCCTGGGGTACGAGCCGCTGAAGAGCGGGCCGGACGGATCGATCCGCAGCGAGGTGCTGGGTCTGGACGTGCGGGCGGACGGGCGACCGGGGAAGGGTCACCTGCTGCGGTTCCGGGATCCGCAGACGGGCAAGGACCTGCTGACCTATCAGGAGTCGGAGGAGGGTCGGCTGAAGGAACGGAAGGGCCGGCTCGATGCGGAAGACCGACTGAAGGCCGCTGAGGACGAGCTTGCCTGTCTTCGAGCCCAAATCGCTAGACCAGGAAGCGGGCGTGACGGGGTCCGACCGGACAGCGGGGTCTGATCCGGAGGTGCAATCCTCGCCGCACCCTCCTGCCAACACCACCCGATGAGTGCCAGCGCCCCGGGATCGAGCATCCAAGAATGGCAAGCCCGGGGTCGCGCTCGCTGGGACAAGCCGCTCACGGAATGAGCTTGGAGAGCGCCACCGTCGCTTGACAGGACTGAAGCACCGCAACGAGACTCGCTGTCGTTCGTGCGGACGGTGGGCCTGCCAGGGATTTCTCAGTTCGACGCCGTGGTCATATCCGGCAGGCAGATGGGCGACGCAATGACCTGAGAGCCCGAATGTAAGGGCCTCTTGATGCTACGCGGCGAAGATGGTGCCGTCCAGTTCGATGCAGAGTGTGGCGATCGGCTCGCCCGACCGGGACGGGAAGCGCCGCAGGGCCGCTTGGTGACGGTCCGACTCAGCCCACGCCGCCAAGTATGCGCCGATCTCACGGGCCTGCCGATCGACCGCCTTGACTTGACACGCCCCTCGATTCCCGCTAGCTCCTCCGGCAGCGCGCGACCGCGAGCGAACGAGGCTTTGCCGCCGACCACGGCGAGCAGACGTCCCACGCCCGGGGAGTACTGCGTACGTTCAATGTCGAGCTTCCGGTCGAGAGGGGCTACGTTCCGCCAGCGTTGCCGGCAGCGACAGTAGGGCCGTCGCAGGCTCACCCTGCCGAGTAGTCTGACCAGTTGCTTGGGGCGTCGTCCGTCGTAGCGCATGGGGCCGCCGGAGGTGCTCAGCGGTGGCTGACCCTCGTCGTCGGTGTCCTCTGTCCGTGCCTCCGGCGGCCGGACCCCGGCCCTATGCGGGGCCTTGCGGGTCTCCACTGCCAGGGCTTCGAGGTCGAACGCCCGAGCTTGGGCCGGGAGTTGACGATCACTCTCAGCAGGCTCGCGACCTCGGATTGGACGCCGTCCTGGATCGCACCTATCGTTCGTTCTCAGTGCCGGGGAGGCTGGCTCCAGATTCTGCGTCGCAGACGGGTGCAGCTGGCAGATGCGCTCATTGACCTCGACGAGTTCGGCGCTACTCTGCTCGAAGCGGCGGAAGGCGGCCACCTCGCGCTCGGCCTGGCAGGCCTGGGTGGGCTCGGAGAGCGTCTGCTGGACGGTCTTGCCTTGGCGCTTGAAGGAGAGGCGGACTTGGGGCCCCGTCCGGGATGGTCGTCGCTGGTGCAGGAGCAGTTCGGCTTGCCGCAGCGGCGGAAGGCGGCATGAACCGAACCGCGCCGGAATGCGCTGAGGCAGGCGATTTGAGCAGGATCTGGGAGCGGCGCGATTCGAGGTCGGGCAGGGATTCAGGCACAGGTGCGCCTATGCCTGAGTAAATCATCGGCGCTCAGACTAAGCCCGCCCAGATGACCAGAGCCTTATTCAAAGAGACGCCACGCACCCATGGCCCGGGGTTGCCTACCGGCCCGGCTAGACTAAGTCTCATCGCGAGACGGACCGGGTTGCTGGACTCTGGGCCTCGTCGGACAGGTGACTCACGGGCTGCGAGATGCAGGCTAGCGACCATTCCCGAAACCGATCGGATCACCGCCCGATGTCTCCGGCCGCCGTCATCATCGTCCTCGCAGTTGGACCCCTCGCCACTGTGATTTCCGCACGGGCGGAAGAAGCCACGATCGCGGTTGCAGCGAATTTTCGCGAAGCCGCGATCGAGATCCGTTCCGCTTTCGAGTCCTCGAGTGGCAATTCCTTGACGTTCACCTTCGGTTCCACTGGGCAACTGTACGCCCAGATCGCGCATGGTGCGCCATTTGACGCGTTTCTGGCCGCCGATTCCTCTCGAGCGGCCCGAACCATTCAGGAAGGGCTAGGAGTCCCGGGCACACAGTTTACTTATGCAGTTGGCAGAATCGCACTGTTCAGCGCCGACGACGGTGTCGTAAGCGGTCCGAACACGCTTAGGGGCGAGCAGTTCAGGCGGCTGGCGATCGCCCAGCCATCGACCGCGCCATACGGTGCTGCCGCTGTAGAGGTCATGAAAACCCTGCGCGTCTACGAGCATCTCAGCCGTCGGATCGTGACCGGCTTGAGCGTGGCGCAGGCGTACCAATTCGTTCAGAGCGGAAACGCCGCACTGGGGTTCGTGGCCCTCGCGCAGATCGCCCGCCACTCCCAGGGGTCCCGTTGGGTCGTCCCCAGCAGTCTCCACCTTCCCATCCGACAAGACGCGGTACTGCTTGAGCGGGGAAACGGCAATGACGCGGCCGAGGAGTTCCTCTCGTTCCTCCGGAGCCGCGAGGCCGGTGCGATCCTAGACACTTACGGCTATAGCCGCTCGGAGTGAGCCCGCCTTGTTCGATGCAGCCGACCTCTGGCCGCCGATCTTTTTGACATTGCGGCTCGCGACAGCCTCGACGTTGGTGCTGCTCGCTATCGGTACGCCGATTGCCTGGTGGCTGGCCCGGACGGACGCTCGCTGGAAGGAGGTGGTCGCAGCCGTAGTTTCCTTGCCCCTTGTTCTGCCCCCGACGGTCCTTGGCTTCTACCTGTTGCTAGCCCTCGGTCCGGGCGGGCCAGGAGGCTGGCTAGCCGGTCTGGTGGGCGGTCGTTCGTTCGCGTTCTCATTCGAAGGGATCCTCATTGGCTCCGTCATTTACTCGATGCCGTTCGTAGTGCAGCCCATTCGCAACGCCTTTGAAGCCGTTGGCAGTCGGCCCCTCGAGGTGGCCGCCACCCTGGGGGCGACCCCGTGGGACGCCTTCTGGACGGTTGCGGTGCCGCTGGCACGGCCGGGTCTGGTTTCGGGGGCCGTGCTGGGTTTCGCTCACACCATCGGGGAATTTGGCGTGGTCCTCATGATCGGGGGCAACATCCCGGGCGAAACCAAGGTGCTGTCGATTGCCATCTTCGAGTACGTCGAGACCTTGCAGTGGGCGCACGCGCACGTGCTTGCGGGAGGCTTGCTTGCCTTCTCGTTTGCCGTGATTCTCTTGATGATGGTGCAACAGGGCCGCACTGTTGAGCACGACGCATGACCGGCAAGGGCGATGTCATCGCTGCTCAATTCGGAGGTTCGCTGGGGTCGTTTTCCCTGGATGTTGCTTTCGAGGTCCCGGCTCGTGGCATAACGGCCATCTACGGGCCGTCAGGTTCCGGCAAGACGACGGTCCTGCGCTGTATAGCGGGCCTGACTCGATTGACCGGTCGCCTGCGCGTCGGCTCGGAGGTTTGGCAGGACGACTCAGTCGGGATCTTCCGCAGGCCCTACGAGCGGTCAGTAGGGTATGTCTTCCAGGAAGCCAGCCTGTTCCCGCACTTGTCTGTACTACAGAATCTCCGGTACGGGGCACGCCGGGCGGTGAACCGTGCCGAGGGGTCGGTCCTTCAATTCGACAACGTGGTAGACCTGCTCGGAATCCGAAGTCTGGCGGACCGCTCGCCGGCGGCGTTGTCAGGCGGGGAGCGGCAGCGTGTCGCGATCGGGCGCGCCTTGGTATCGCAGCCTCGACTGCTTCTCATGGACGAACCGCTGTCCGGATTGGACCGACGCGCCAGGGACGGGATCCTTCCGTATCTCGAGGCCCTGCACGAGAGGCTGGCCGTTCCGATCCTGTACGTGAGCCATGACATTCGCGAGGTGGCAAGGCTGGCCGATGTCATGGTCGTGCTCGCAGAGGGGCGCCGGGTATGCGACGGACCGATCGACGGGATCCTGGAGCGGCTCGACCTGGACCTGGCCGAGGAGCCATTCGAGGCGGGAGTCGTCCTCCGAGCGCGCGTCGTTGGCCACGATCATGAATTCCGGATGACTCGGCTGGTTCTTGACGGCCAGCAACTCGTGATCCCGAGCGCTGACCTACGCGTTGGCGACGAGGTGAGGTTGCGTATTCGCTCCCGCGATGTCGCTCTCGCCACCTCGAGGCCTCAAGCGATCAGCGTTCGGAACATTCTTGCCGGAACGGTGCTGGAGATCGCCCAGGACCCCGAGACAGCCTTCGCCGAGGTCTTGGTAGACGTCGGGGGCGGGCGCTTGCGTGCCCGGATAACCCGTGACGCCGCGGGGGATCTTGGCCTGTCAGCAGGGACGAGTGTCTACGCCCTAGTCAAGAGCATTTCGTTCGACCGCCCGGCGGTTGGGCGGCATCATTCACCGAATGACGGCTGAACCGGCGCCTCTGGAATTCCCCGTCGGTTCGGCCGCAGAGGGATCCGGTTCCCTGGGTCCGCTAATCCAGTTCGGCCCGGTGGCTGCGCTCGTAGTGCTGCCTGAGTAGGTCTTTACCGTAGTCGTTGCCGTTCGGCGTGCGCATCACCGCGTGGACGTGCTGGCGTTGTGGAGTCCGTGGCAGCGATCGCATGAATACCGGCCTCTGGTGGTCGAATTCGATCAGCACGACCGGACTGTGAACCCTGTAATAGAACACCGCATCGTCAGTTGTGTCGCCGATCCAGGCAAAGCGGGTCTGTTCCAGGTGCTCACGGACCTCATCCATCTTTACGTTCGCGTGGCCATCCGACATGTGTCCCACGAAGCCATCGATCACATCGAGGAGCAAGTCTCGCTGGGTCCCGCTCAGTTCGCTGGCGCGAATACCGGCATAGTCCAGATCCAGGTTGTCCTTGAATGCTTCCGCCACAGCGTTGTTTCCGTCCTTCGAGGTGCTGATGATGGCCTTGTCCCTCTGGGATGGCGCGAGCGACTGCGCTAACGTCAGGCCTCGCCGCAACTCCTCGTGCATGACCGCCACGCCCTTGTACTTGCCCGCCTCGGCGATCACCGGTTCCGATCCCATGAACGTGGGCGTCATGACGACCTGGTCGCCAAGTACGAAGTAATTGACGATCAGGTGATGGCCGTCGATCTGCCAGCCCCAAGGTGCTTCCTCTGACGGGTCGCCCATGATCGTCATGTAGTAGAGCCACTCGCCCAATTCTTCGAAATTCGAGGTGATCTCGGCGAGGGTGTGATTCAGGCGCATAATGTCTCGGCTCTGCTGGAAGCCCCTCTTGCTGAGACCGGCCTGCAACAGACCGAGAGCGGCCTTTCTCTGGGCTTCATCGAGTTCCAGGTACGAGACGCCTTGGCGGGGATAGCTGTGCTGGTTCGCCCAGCGGCGCCATTCGGGGGCGTCTACCGGAAACCGGACACGGTCGCGCTGTGCTTCGGTCAGTGCAGCAAGGAAGGATCTTGCCGCCTGGAGGACCGGCTTCGTCGAAACGCCGGTCGGGCGGATCGCGAATAAGCCGGATGAGATCTGCCCGCCCGTCCGGATGCCGACGAACGGATCGGCAAGCGCACGCCGCTCCATTTCGGCAAAGCGTCCCGAACCGCGGCTTGGGCGCTGGGATTCGGCCGTGTTGATAACCAACCCAGCCCCAAGGAGGGCCAGAAATCCCCCGGCGAACTGGAGCCGGCGGTTCCGTAGGAGGAGAGCTGGCACGCCTTAGAGTAACCCGATCGCTCACTTGCTTCAAACTCTGCTCGAGGCTCCGAGACCCCTGCGTCGACGAACGGCTCGACACGCGGAGCCGGGATGCCGACGTTAGACCTGAGGGCCGGCCGGGGGTGACCGGCAAGGGGGCTAGAGAGCGGCCTTTTTCGGCAGCAATTCTAAATGCCGCCTGATTTGGGTTTTTGCCGCCGCAGATGCCGG
>CAYWUV010000105.1:0-21510 GCA_964461235.1 uncultured Bryobacterales bacterium
ACTCCGCCAATCCCACCCGAACCATCCACGACCGCTACTTTTAGAATTCCTGGCGGTTTCGTGGAAGGATCAACCTCGATGTTACAATCGTGGTAACGTCCGCGGGGGAGAGGCCCGTCCTGTAGCCTTGCCGATTTCCCCGATCACGCGGAGGGTACCGAGACCGCTTCGATAACGTAAGAGGTGCGCGGTCCCCCCGGTCGCTCCCGATGTTCGACAATCTCTCAGAGAAGCTGCAGCGTGCGTTCAAGAACCTGCGCGGTCAGGGCAGGCTCACGGAGGAGCACGTCCAGGAAGGCCTCAGGGAAATCCGGCTGGCACTGCTGGAGGCCGACGTCAACTTCCGTGTTGTCAAGGACTTCATCGGGCGCATCCGCGAAAAGGCGCTCGGCCAGGAAGTTCTGACCGCCCTATCGCCGACGGAGCAGCTTCTCAAGATCGTCCGCGACGAGCTGGTCGAACTCCTTGGCACGCGGCACGCCAGGCTCAAGCACGGGGCCGTGCCTCCTAGCGTCTACTTCATGGTCGGGCTGCAGGGTTCCGGCAAGACCACCTCGAGCGGGAAGCTCGCGCTCTGGCTGTCGAAGCAGGGACGCAAGCCGCTGCTCGTCTCGGTCGACGTCCAAAGGCCGGCCGCTCGCGAGCAGCTAGCGATTGTCGCCAGCCAGATCGCCCAGCCCGTCTACCGCGGCTCTGAAGCCGAATCGAGCCCTCTTGACCTCGCTGTCGGAGCCGTGCGCGAGGCTAGGCAGACGGGCCGGGACATTGTCCTCGTCGACACGGCGGGCCGGTTGCATCTCGATCAGGAGCTGATGGAGGAGCTCGAGCAGCTCAAGGGCAGGCTCGAGCCGGCGGAGATCCTGTTTGTGGCGGACGCCATGACCGGCCAGGATGCCGTCAAGTCGGCCGCGGAGTTCCACGAGCGGATCGTACTGAGCGGTGTCGTGCTCACAAAGATGGATGGCGACGCCCGAGGAGGCGCGGCGCTCTCGATCCGGCAGGTGACGGGCTGCCCGATCAAGTTCCTCGGCGTCGGCGAGAAGCCGAGCGCGTTCGAGGTGTTCCATCCGGACCGGATCGTCTCCCGGATGCTCGGGATGGGCGACATGCTCACCCTGATCGAGCGGGTCGAGGATGAGATCGACCAGAAGCAGGCGCTCGAGATGCAAGAGCGCATGCTGACCGATCAGTTTTCGCTCGAGGACTTCCGCAAGCAACTGGGACAGGTGCGCAAGATGGGCTCGCTCAAGTCGATCATCGACATGCTGCCCAGCGCGGGACCTTTCAAACAGCTCCAGGCCGCGGACGTCGACACCAAGGAACTGTCTCGCACCGAGGCGATCATCAACTCGATGACTGTCAAGGAGCGGGCGAACGACGGCATCCTGAACGGAAGTCGGCGGCGGCGGATCGCGGCCGGCAGCGGGACCACGGTGCAGCAGGTCAATCGAGTGCTCAAACAGTACCGTCAGGCCCGGGACATGATGCGCGGACTGGCGCCGGCGGCGACGGGCGGCCGGCGCAGGAAGAAGAACCGGAAGGGCAAGCGCAGGCGGGGTCCTGCCATGCTCGGTCCGGGACCGAGACCAATGGGTCCCGGTGGGATGGATATCGGCAAGCTGCTGGGTCGCTAGCGCTGCCAAGGTGAGTTTCGGAGGAAACGATGGTTGCAATACGGCTTTCGCGGACCGGTGCCAAGAAGAGGCCCAGCTACCGCGTGGTGGTGATCGACAAGCGCCGCGCGCGGGACAGCCGAAACATCGAGATCGTCGGCCACTACAATCCGAGGCCGGACCCGATCGAAATCGTGCTGAAGCGCGAGAGGATCGACTACTGGGTGGGGGTCGGCGCTCAGCCGTCCAAGACCGTCACGCGCCTGCTCAGGCAATACGATGAGCGGCTCCCGGCCGAGGCTGAGGAGTCCGTGACGGAGGCGGAGGCCTCCGCAGCAGAACTTCAGGAGGCAGAGGAAGCCCCGGAACAGCAGGCGTCAGAGTCGCCGCAGCCCGGCCAGCCGACTGGCGAAGAAGCTTCGGACGATTGGACGGACGACGACGTTGAGATTCCGGAGGACATCGGCTGAGGTCATCCTCGGGCGAGGCGACTGGGTCGGTAGGTTCGGCAGCGGGTTCTTGGGGACGGGTTAGCGATGGGCCGGGATACGGAATCAGTGGTCGAAATGGTCGAGGTGATCGCCAAGTCCCTCGTGGACACTCCGAGCGAGGTCTCTGTCGAGGCGGTTGACGGCAACCGTAGCTGCGTCGTCGAGCTCACAGTGCACCCTTCGGACCTCGGCAAGGTCATCGGCAAGAAGGGCAGGACGGCGAAGTCGATCCGGACGCTGCTCGGCGCGGTGAGCATGAAATACGACCATCGCTACACTCTCGAGATTCTCGAGGACTAGCGCCTCGCGATCGATTCCCGGAGCCGTTTCGTGCATGAAGAAGGAGGAAGCCGAGTACGTAACACTGGCTAGGATTTCCCGACCTTGGGGCAACAAGGGCGAAGTCGCCGCGGACAACCTCGCCGGAGGATTGCGTCACTTCGTTCCTGGGACCCGGCTGGAGGTGCTCCTGCCGAATCGCACCGCGCTTGAGTTGGAGCTCGCCAGAGCCCGGGAGCACAAGGGCCGAGTGGTCCTGCGCTTCGCCGGGTTCGCAACGATCTCGGACGCCGAGCGCTTGCGCGGCGCGGAGGTCCGTTGCGAGAAAAGCGATCTGGAGCCCCTCCCGGACGGCGAGTACTATCTCGATGACCTGATCGGATGCAGCATGGTGGATGCTTCGACGGGCCGCGTGCTGGGCTCGGTCGAGGATGTCTACGAGCCACCGGGCGGCGTGCTCCTGTTCTCGGTAGTTGACGACAGCCGCAAGGAAATGCTCGTGCCGTTCGCGGCCGAGATTTGCCAGGACGTTGACCTCGACGGGAAACGGATTCTGGTGCAGCTACCGGAAGGGATGGAAGACTTGAAGGCCTGACGTGGAGTTCCACATCGTGACAATCTTCCCGGACTTCTTCCGGGGCCCGTTCTCATACGGCGTCCTGAGCCGGGCTCGGGATTCGGGCCGGGTCGGCATCCGGATCCACGATCTGCGGAACTGGACATCGGACGTGCACAGGACCGTGGACGACCGGCCGTTCGGAGGTGACGAGGGAATGGTGATGAAAATTGAACCGATCGACTCCGCACTCGCCGAGGTCTCGTCGCTTTGCACCAGCAGTGAGCCTTGGAAGGTCCTGCTCTCCGCGCAGGGGACGCTATTTGACCAGGCGGCTGCCGAGCGGCTCGCTGCCATGGGCGCCGTCGTGCTCGTATGCGGACGGTACGAAGGGGTTGACGAGAGGGTGGCGACCCATTTGGTCGACGAGGAACTGTCCATCGGAAGCTACGTGCTCAGCGGGGGCGAGTGGGCGGCCGGGGTGGTCGTCGACAGCGTGACGCGGCTTCTTCCGGGGGTGGTTGGAAACGATTCCTCCACAAGACACGAGTCGTTCGCCCCGCAGGCCGGGGGAGGCGTCGGAACTCTGGACTTCCCGCAGTACACGCGTCCTGCCAGCTACAAGTCGCCCCACTCGGACGAAGGACCATGGGATGTCCCGGAAGTGCTGCTCAGCGGCCACCACGCGAAAATCGCGCGCTGGCGCCGCGACGCAGCAGTGGAAAAGACCCGCGCCAACCGGCCGGACTTGCTGCCTGGCAGGACGCCGGCTGATGCTGGCACGGCGCGAACAGGCAAGGATTGAGGCTGGTCCCGCACCGGCGGGGAGCCAAGACGAGATACTGGAGATTGGAACATGCAGAACGCGATTATCGAAAAGGTTGAGCAGGCTCATCGCAAGCCTTCCGTGCCGCAGTTGGAGCCCGGCGATCAGATCCGGGTTCACGTCAAGATCAGGGAAGGGGAGAAAGAGCGCATCCAGGTCTTCGAAGGCATCCTGCTGGCGCGCAACAACCCCGGCATTCGCGAGACGATCACCGTGCGCAAGGTCAGCTTCGGGCAGGGGGTCGAGCGCATCTTCCCGCTGCACTCGCCGCTCATCGAGAAGATCGAGGTCGTCAAGCGCAACAAGGTGCGCCGCGCCAAGCTCTACTACCTGCGGAAGCTCAAGGGGAAGGCAGCCCGCCTGAAGGAACGGCCGCGCCGGTAACCCGCGCCGAACGGTTTCGGGGTAGCACCCTCCACCGTTTGCATCGGCCATCCCGCTCTTCGCTGCCGCGTCTACAATATTGGCTGCGATGAGTCAACTGACGCGGCGTTCGTTCCTTTCCGCCACAACCGGTGCTGCCATTCCCACCTGGCTCGCTGGCTACCACCGGCTGAGTGCGGCGGACCACAACAAGGTCAAGATCACCGATATCCGGACGATGATGCTGCAGGGCCCGCGGACGTACACGCTCGTCCGCGTGGACACCGATGCCGGTGTTCACGGCCTTGCCGAGGCCTACGGTTCCCCCGGCCTTGGCATCCGACAGGAAATTGATGGTCTCCGGGAGATGTTCGTCGGCCAGGACCCCTTGCAGGTTGACCGCCTTTATACGGTGTACCGCTATACCGACGGCAGTGCGCACGCTCAGCAGCGGGCGATGAGTGGCATCGAGATGGCGCTGTGGGACTTGGCCGGAAAGCTCCTCGATGTCCCCACCTACAAGCTGCTCGGCGGGAAATTCCGCGATCGGGTCCGGCTTTATGACCACTCGCGCCCCGACGATTTCTTTGACAAGGCGGTGTTGCGGGACTGGTCCCAGCAGGTCAAGGAAAACCCCTTCGGGATCAACATGCACAAGTTCGGCCCTCTCCGGAACAGCCCGGGCATCGATCCCGGGCGCGACCCGTCGAACCGGATGCTGTCCAGCGACGAACTGAGGCGGCTGCGTCAGGGCTTCGAGAACTGCCGGGAAGCGCTCGGCTTCGAGCACGACATCCTGATCGGCTGCCACTGGGAGTTCGACCTGCGCAGTTCGATCGACATGGCGGTCGCCTTGAAGGATGTGAAGCCGCGCTTCCTGGAAGATCCGCTTCCGGTCGCCTATTCCGAGAGCTGGAGACGGTTGGCCGAGATGTCTCCGGTCCCGATCTGTACCGGCGAGAACTGGATGCGACGGGCCGAAGCGCTTCCGTTTGTGGTCAACGCGGCCATCGACATCCTTCATCCGGACTTGCGCAACTCGGGCGGGTTCCTCGAGAACAAGCGGATGGCCGATCTGGCCGATCTGTACTTCCTGCCGATGGCGAACCACAACACCGGCAGCATCGTCAACGGCATGGCCTCCGTCCACTGGGCCTCGACCATCCGTGACTACTTCGCATGCGAGACGCTCTTTTTCGACGGAAGCTGGATGGATGACGTCATCGTGCACGAGGGGCCCCTGGCGCGGGACGGCTTCGTCGACGTGCCCGACAAGCCCGGCTTGGGGATCGAACTCGACCCGGACGTCGTTAGGGCCCACTTGGCCGACGGTGAGGCCTGGTGGGGCTAGCGTCCTGTCGCCACGCCAGTGGACCGGTCAGCGCACTGGATCCGGAGGCCTGTCCGTACTAGGTATGGGAGGCGAGGAATGACGACGCCTCGTGGATGTCGGGGGCATACGAATGGCAGTGGCAACCGGATGTTCAGTCGTAGAACGGCTCGTGGTCCAGCCACCTCGGTCCGTACCGCGGCACGGGATGGCCTACTTCGATAGCGCCAAGATCCGGAGCTTCGCCGACGAATGAATCGTTTACGGTCGGGATGCGAACCCCGGCGTCGACAGCCCTGCTGCCGGGCTTGAGGCGAAAGTCGAGGTCCCTGGCGTGGTAGACGGCATGGCGCTTGGACGGGTCGGGCGGAACCATGCGCTCGAAGATGTCGAAGTCGACTTCGATACCGTGCTGTTCTTGGCCGGTAGCGGTCCTGAACTCATCGAGAGTGGCAAAGGTGCGCCAGTCGGCTGCGCTCGGCTCATACAGCGTCGAGCCTTGGGGAGGTGCGAGCCAGCGGTACTGCGCGGTAACGCCGCTGTTGGGGCGGAAGCCGTTGTAGTCCGAACTGTGCGCCGAGGTCGCGTTCGACCACCTCATCACTCCGCGATCCGGGGTGTCCCGACCTAGGAAAAGGTTGTTCCGATAGTGCATGTTGGACGTAGGATCTCCCGCCACCTGCTCGCCGATGATGGTGTTGTGGTACGCGAAGAGGCCGGCCGCCTTCGCGGAGAACTTGAAGGCGACGCCGCTGGGAACGTGATACAGCAGGTTGCGGATGAAATAGGCTGGGCCGCCGAAGACCGGTTGCGAGCTGTACCCCCCGTGGGCCGCGTTGACGCCTCGGTTGTTGTAAACACGGAGGTTGTGGACCCCGCCGTCGGTCTCGATGAAATCGTCGCCTGACATGTGAATGTCGTTGTTGTAGATGTCGATCGATGAGGCGCGCCGCTCGGCGTCCGCCTCCGGAGTGCCGTAAGTCGAGATCCCGATGCCGTCGTGGAAGTAGGCGACTGCGTTGTGGGCGATTACGTGGCCGGGCCCGTACACTTTGACGGCGTAGTAGCTGCGGACTTCGTGGGAGCCGTAGGGCCCCGCGCTTCGCCAGAGCGGGCCGGTCCAGCCCACGAGCAGGTTGCGTTGCTCGATCCGGCCCAGGAAAACGTTGTCGGCGATGTAGAAGTCACTGGATCCCTCATACTCCGTCCAGACTCCGAAGCCGATGTCCTCGAAGCGGCAGTTGCGGACCGTGAGGCCGACAGCTCCCGTGACGTTCTTGAAGCCCGCGAAGATGGCGACGTCCGTGTTGCGGAAGGTGAGTCCGTCGAAGATGTGATGGGCCGAGGCCGTGACGTCGAAGAGCCGGTGGTTGCCGGCTCCGTCGAAAACGACCTCGCCGTCGCCGGCAGAGCGGATCGTTATGGGTCGCTCGGGGGTTGCCCTGATCGTGAGCCAGTTGGTGCCGTCGAAGGGCGTCATCATCGGGTCGACATAGTTCAATCGGTCGTTCCGGTAGAGGCCCGCGTGGACCATGATCGTGTCCCCGGGCTCAACGGGGCGTTCCCAAACGACGTTCCAGTCGCCCAGTCCTGCGCCGTAGTACGCCTGCAGCAGACTCGTGAAATGGGGCTCCAGCTTCTCCCCTTCGTGATAGGGCGGGTAGACATGCCGGATTTCCCCGCCCGCGTACGGCTGGGGCTCGGACCGGGTCTTCACCCGGACGACCTGTGTGGTTTCGCCGGATGCGCCATCCGGATCACTGAGTTCGAACCGGCATTCGTACTCCGTCCCGGGCTCCAGGTTGAGGATACTACCGGCAAAGCCTTCAGGCACCGTGTAATCGAGGTGCTCCCTGTTGCGGAAGACCCGCTCCCCGCCGATTCGTACCAGCGGAAGCGCATCCCGCCAAGACGCATCACCCGTGTTTCGGAATGCGACCGACACCGAGGCGTTGCGATTGTCGTCACCGTCAATGGACCACTCGAAGCCCAAATTGTGGAGCGTCGGATGCTCGACGGTGAATCGGCCAGCACGGGTGGAATCCTGGGCGTGCGCGATGGCCGGAAGGAGGACGAGCAGGGGAACAAGGAAGCGCATACGCCACGATTCTAGGCCACGGCCGACGCGGAATGCGCTGAGACTCCGGTCCGCCATGTGGACGGCCAGTAGAGACCAGGGAATCGGTAACGACGGAGAGCCTACGGGCGGTGCCTTCCATGCCCTCGCCCGTAGTGCCCGGACAGCGGGGCGTCAGTAGGTGTCCACGCGTTGGCGCATCTCCTCGACGAAGTCCGGATCGAGCAACGGGTCGGCCGTCTCGCGGCGCCACTCCTCCAAGGCGGCTTGCAGCCGCCGCAGCTCCTCGGAATGTTCCGGGTCGCTGGCGACGTTCCGGAACTCCCACGGATCTGCTTCCAGGTCGTAAAGCTCGAACTCCGGAGGGTCGGCGAAGGTGTCGAAGGCTTGCCGGATTGGCGTTCCCGCATAGCGCTCGTCGCGGGAAGCCAGATATCCCAGGTCGCCGTCGATCCGGATGCTCGGACTTGCTGTTGGCGCCAGCAGGTTGTGGATCAGCTTGAAGCGCCCGTCACGAATCGCTCGTCGCGGGAACCACGGTGCCCCGTGCATGTGAAACTCTCCGGCAAGGTACTCTCGCCAAGGTGCTTCCGCGCTCTCCAGGACGGGTCGCAGAGACATCCCTTGCATCTCGACCGCAGGGGGAACACCGGTAGCGTCCAGGATCGTGGGCAGGATGTCGACCGTCGAGACCATCGCTTGGCTTCGCATGGGCTTCGAGACGCCGGGCCAGCGGACGAGGAAGGGCACACGCAGCCCGGCCTCGTAGACCGTCGTCTTTCCGCGGTCGAACGGCGGACCGTGGTCGCCGGTCAGGACGACCAGCGTGTTGTCGGAGTGGCCCAGCCGCTCGAGGGACTCGAGCAGCAGACCGACGCCGGCATCCACTCGCAGGACTTCGTTGTAGTAGCCTGCCACTCGTCTGCGCTGCTCCGGAGTGTCGATTCCCTGGAATGGGAAGACCGTCTTCTCGCTCGGTTCGACCAGGGTTGCCGGAAGGCCGTCGTGCCGGTCCAGAAAGGTCCAGCCCGAAGTTACTTCGCCCGTCTGCGGGTCGCGCTCACGGTAGGCGTGCGGGTCGGTGTAGTTCACCATCAGAAAGAAGGGATCTTCGGGTCCGCCGCCCATGAACTCCTCGGCTGCCGATGCCATGCCCGCCACGTCGCGAGCGTTCACCCGCGAACGGACGTCCCACTGGAATCGTTCCTCCGGGTCGACGTGCAGCTTGCCGATCAATCCGGTGCGGTAGCCAGCTCGCTTGAGAATGTTCGGAATCATGGCGTCGTGCAGGTGTGGGTGGAGGCTGAAGTCCGAGGCATTGGTGAGCCCGAACTGCCCATTGCTGTGAACGTAGAGGCCGGTGAACATGGCGCTGCGGGAGGGGCTGCACGACGCCTGCGCCACGTATGCGACTTCAAACAGCACCCCGCTCGAGCCGAAAGCGTCGAGGTTAGGAGTCTCGATGACCGCGTCGCCATAGCTGCTCAGTTGCAGCCCAAGGTCATCTGCAGTGATCAGCAGGACGTTGGGTCGCGAGGATTGATCGACCGATACTGGAGCGCATCCGAGTGACCCAGCCATAAGGCTCGCCACGGCAATCCACATGCGGGATCCCGCAACCTGGGAATGAGTTAGGTTCTGCACGGTAGTCCTCCAGGTCTCGCAGGTTCGTCTCAGTGGAGGAGTCCCCCTCCAAGGAGGCCTCCGCGAGCCTAAGGCCACTCGCCCTTGGCTCAATCTCGTTGCCCGTAGCATAGGCGATCTTGCCACCGCCAGTACCGAGTTCTGGCCGTGCACCTTTTGATTACCTCCAAGTCCCAGAGCCGCAACAATGTGCCTGACTATAATCCGGGGGATGTTCATCGGCTTGCTTGTCCTGTTGGCCGTGTTGGCGCACGATGCGTTAGCCCAGCCCACCAATATTCTGATCTTCATCGCCGACGACCAGGGTGAGGGGGACCTCTCCATTTACGGCCATCCCACCCTGCGCACTCCGAGCATTGACCGGCTCGCTCGTGAGGGTATGCGCTTCGACAACGCCTTCCTGACGATTTCCTCCTGCAGCCCGTCAAGGTCGAGCATCTTGACCGGCCGCTATCCCCACTCGACCGGGGCCGAGGACCTGCACATGCCGCTGCCGGCCGACCAAACGACGATCGCCCGTCGGCTCCGTCGCGAGAACTACTACAACATGTCCGTCGGCAAGTGGCACCTCGGAGATGCCGAGCAGAGGCACTGGGACGTTGTCGTCGACTGCGCCGGGAGGGATACCGCCGTCGAGGCGATCAAGGCACTCTCAGGACGGCCCATGGACCGGCCGTTCTTCTTCTGGGTAGCCTCGAAGGACCCGCACCGTCCGTTCGATGAGAACGCCATTCCGAATCCGCACAGCCCCGCCGATGTGGTCGTTCCGCCGTACCTGCCTGACCACCCGCTGATCCGACAGGACCTCGCACTCTACTACGACGAGGTGACACGGTTCGACTCTCACGTCGGGGAAATCCTGGCGGAACTGGGGCGGCAAGGTATCCTCGACTCGACTCTGATCGCCTACGTTTCCGACAACGGCATGCCGTTTCCCCGAGCCAAGACGACGCTGTACGACTCCGGCATCCGGACGCCCATGATCGTCCGCCTTCCGGAAACGGTTCCTGCGGGAAGCGTGCAGAAGGGCTTGTTCAGCGTTGTCGACCTTGTGCCCACCCTGCTCGACGTGGCCGGTTACGATCTCGAGTCGGCCCAGGGAATCAGCGCAGCCGACATGCTGCGAAATCCGGAAGCTCCGGGTCGCGAGGCGATCTACGCCGAGGCCAACTGGCACGACTTCGAGCAGTTCACCCGGGCCGTCCGAACCGAGCGCTTCCTGCTGGTGCGGAACTACTACTGGAAGAAGCCGCTGTGGAACAGCGTCGATTCCATCAACTCCATCACTTGGTCCGGCTATCTTCAAGTGCTGCGCGCCGGACGCCTGACCGAGGCCCAGGAGTTTCTCTTACGGGAGCCCCGTCCCTACGAGGAGCTGTACGACCTCCAGGTCGACCCGATGTCGTTGCGCAATCTCTCGGGCGACCCGGCCTACAAAGCCGAAATGAACCGCCTTCGAACGCTTCTTGACAACTGGCGTGTCAAGACCGAAGACACAATGCCCGTGGAGCCCCGGCGGGACGGTTGGACGCGTGACGGAGTGCCTCTGCCGCACAACCACCCTTGGTACGAGCGGTATATCAAGGCCGGCGGTCGGAGCAGCTTCGAGAAGTTCTGACTCTTGGCTATGGGGACTTTGAGCGAGCTTCGATTGCCCGAGCCCGGATGATTGGCTAGGTTCACCAACGCCAGTCTCAGCCGGAACCTACCTGGATCTGCGGGCTTTAGTCTACACGCGACACTCTCTCGTAACCGCCCGCCGTCGCGATACGGACTGCGTAAGCGCAACCCAACTGCCTCGTCCCGACTACGCCAATCAAGGCGTCGATTCGGTGTGCAATACGGCGTTTCCCGCTGGCCGTCGCGACTTCGCGTTAACCATCGATTTCGCGACGGTATCGATAGAATGTAGCGCTGAAGGTAAATCCGATCCACTATGCAATGTTCGCTCTGATCCTGGGTGCCCCGGCGGCGGCCCTTTGGCATCGATACAAGTCCGGTAGGGGTATCGGCTATGGGTTTGTTCAATTCGTGGGCTTGGCCTGGCTGATCGGAGCCGCTGTGATCCTCTCTGTCGAGTCGAAAATCGACGGCGCGGCCGACACGATCCTTGGAGCCGTGGCTGGCTACCTCTTCGCGATGAGGCGGCCTCGATGTAGGCCGAGGGCTGCCGCGCAGTCACCAAACTGATCGTTATCGAGACAGGGCCAAGGAGCCCGAGCGGTCCTGGATGTGCAGTAGCGCCAGGTCGACGCTCCGCTTCCGCCAGGGATCAGCCTATGACGCTATCCCCCTACACTGAGTACGTGCTGTGCTTGCGGAGGTGTTGGGATGGGTTCGGGAGATGGCATACAGGATCAGCAACCCGCTCCGGGGTCCAAGCGCCGCATGTGGTGGGTCGGTGGAGCAAGCGCGAATCCCCCGAGTCCCCGAAAGATCGACCAGTTGGGCGACCGGAACGAGAATGTGATCCCGTTAGGGCCGACCACTGGTCGTCCCCGGCCTCTATTGTTTCTGCCCGTCATCCCGGCAGCTAGCGCTACGCGCATCCACACGATCTCGCAGGTGGCGAGGACTGACCCAACGCGGATTCGAAGGCAGTTTCCTTGCGTGCGGGTTCCGACAACCACCCGAACGAGGGTTGCCACGCGGTAATCGCTGCCCTCCTGAGAGGTCTGCCATTGGGCAACTAGGGACTTCAGGCCGCGGGTCTCAACCGAGACTCCACGGCCTCCGGTATTCGTAGCGCAGGTACTCGCTTGCCTCGGCGCTGTTGAGGAAGCGCTCGCTCGCCGGATCCCAGGTCAAGTGCTGGCGGGTCTTGTAAGCAATGTTGGCGATATTGGCCGTTGTGGTCGCCCGGTGAGCGGACTCGACATCGCAATTCGGCGTTTCGCGCGTCTTGATGCAGTCGAGGAAGTTCCGGACATGGAAGCGGGTGTCCGCGCGTCCCTCGACTTGACGGGCTTCCATCACGGGCTCGAAGGAGTCCCGGTGGATGGACCGACGTTCCTGCTCCTCCGGCAATGCCCCGCCGCCTGGCGCCGGAACGGACGCTTGGTGCTCTGGAATGACCTCCCATCCGTCGTTGTACACGTAGACGGTCCCCTCCGTCCCCCGAAACTCGGCAAGGAATGGTCTTGTGGCGCTGACGGGTGCGGCGTTGCACCCGAAATCGGAGAACGTGACCATTGTGGCTCCTGGAAACTGCCAGATCACCTCCATCGTGTCGACGGTCTGGCGGTTGTCTCGGACCGCGTATTTGCCGCCGATGGCCGCAACCGATAGCGGTGCGTCCCGGCCGAGCCCCCACTGGATCAGGTCCAGAAAGTGCACTCCGTTGTCAGTCAACTGCCCGCCGGAGTAGTCGTAAAACCACCGAAACTTGAAGCTGAACCGGTTCTCGTTGTACGGAGCGGTCGGAGCCGGTCCCAGATATAGGTCCCAGTCAACCTCGGGTGGCGGCGCGGTGTCCGGAGCGCTGCCGATTCCGTGCGGATATTCGTTGGCGACTCGTGCGGCGCGAGCCACTGTGACGTGGCCGATGGCTCCGGACCGCACGAAATCGCACGCGTCCTGGCAGTACTGCGCCGAGCGGCGGTGGATGCCGACCTGAACAACCCGATTCGTCTGGTGGGCGGTCTCCACCATCCGACGACCCTCGTGGACGGTCAACGACAGGGGCTTCTCGACATACACGTCCTTGCCCGCGCGGCAGGCGTCAATCATCATCAGGGCGTGCCAGTGGTCCGGAGTCGCGATGATCACCGCGTCGATATCCGACCGAGAGATCAGGTTGCGGTAGTCCTCGACGAGCGCAGGCGATGTGCCGGCTATCCGGGAAGCGTTCACCATGTAGTCGCGCCGAATGTCACAGACAGCGGCTACCTGCTGGTCAGCGTACTCCTTGCTGGCCCGGAGGAGGGATGTGCCTCGGTTGCCGACTCCGATGAAGCCGAGGCGCACTCGTTCGTTGGCGCCCAGAACTCGCTTATAGGAAAGCGCGGTCAGGGCTGCGGCTTTGGCCAGCGATCGTCGCGTCGTCATCTCCCAAGAGTCTCCTTCCTTAGTCGCAGGCTTCCCCGCGTGCCGGACACCGGGCTTCCGCAGCTGGCCCGCGGGCATCCGATCTGCACTTCCGGGCGCGAACTGGAAAGCCAGCAATTCAGAGGGTCCGGAGGCTGAAGCCTCCGTCCACGTCCAGCACCTGTCCAGCTGCGTAGTCCAGCTTGCCGTCCGCAATGGCCCGGACGGCATCGGCGACATCCTGCGGTTTGCCCAGCCGTCCCTGGGGCAGCAATCCTCCCGCTGCCAGCTTCCTGTACTTCTCGAGCACCGGCGCGACCATGTCGGTCTCGATGATTCCGGGCCGGATCTCGAACACGCTGACGCCCTCGCCGGCGAGACGGGATGCGAAGAGCTGGGAGGCCATGCTCAGGCCAGCCTTGGACACGCAATACTCGCCGCGATTCGTGGACGCGGTGTATGACGAGATTGACGTGATGAAGACGATCCGGCCGGTCCCGGCCTTGAGCATCAGATTGGCAGCAGCCTGCGTGAGGAAGTAAGGACCCCGGAGATTCGTGTCGAGTACCTCCGCGAAGCTCTCCTCGCTCGCTTCCAGGATGTCGTTGCGCTCGCGCGGGGCGATCCCCGCGTTGTTGACCAGCAGGTCCAGGCGTCCGTGAGCGTCGCGCACGAATCGCATGACGGCTTCGCGGTCCGCCCTGCTCGCGATATCCAGCTGGAAGATCTCGGTCCCAGTCTCGGCGCGCAGGCTCTCGGCGGCGGCCAGGTTGCCCCGGTAGGTCCCGATCACATGATGCGTGCGGGACAGTTCGACCGCGATCGAGCGGCCGATTCCGCGGCTGGCGCCTGTGACGAGGGCGATAGGAGGTTGCTCGGCCATCTTGGAGTTCCGTTCTGATCGGAGGCGGCTCCGACGGGTCAATCCTCTGGACGCGCCCGGACCGTGCCGCTACGCGAGGATCTCCTTCATGATCTCTCCGTGCACGTCCGTGAGGCGGAAGTGCCGTCCTTGGTATTTGAAGGTCAGCTTCTTGTGGTCGACGCCCATCAGGTGCAACAGCGTGGCGTGGAGGTCGTGGACGCTCACGGGACTCTCGGCAATGTTGTAGGAGTAGTCGTCCGTTGCACCGTGCGTCACGCCGCCCTGGATGCCGCCACCGGCCAGCCAGATCGAGAAGCATCGGGGATGGTGGTCACGACCATAGGTCTCTGTCGTCAGCTTGCCTTGGCAATAGACTGTGCGGCCGAATTCGCCGCCCCAGACGACCAACGTGTCGTCGAGCATTCCGCGTTGCTCCAAGTCCTTGACCAACGCGGCCGATGCCTGATCGGTCTCCGAGCACATCTCGGCCAGCCGATTCGGGAGCGCGGCGTGATGGTCCCACCCGCGATGGAACAGTTGCACGCAGCGGACCCCGCGCTCGACCAGCCTTCTCGCCAGAAGGCAGTTGCTGGCGTAGGTGCCCGGCTTGCGCGAGTCTTCGCCGTACATCTCGAAGACGTGGTCGGGCTCGGATGCCAGGTCCGTTAGCTCGGGCACGGAGGCTTGCATCCGGTAGGCCATTTCGTACTGTGCGATGCGGTTCTCGATTTCCGGGTCCCCGTACTCGTCCATGCGAACCCGGTTGAGAGCTGACAGGCCGTCGAGATAGTGCCGGCGATCCTCGCGGCTGAAGCCTTCGGGATCGTTCAGGTAGAGGACGGGCTCCCTGCCGGCGCGGAACTTCACGGCTTGGTAGCGCGTGGGGAGGAAACCGCTCCCCCACAGCCGGGAATACAGAGGCTGGCCCGAGCTCCCCAAGGAGACCATCACGACAAACGCGGGCAGGCTGGTTGTCTCGCTGCCGAGCCCGTACGAGAGCCATGAACCGAGGCTGGGCCGTCCTGCCAACTGGTGACCCGTCTGCAGGAACGTAATCGCGGGATCGTGGTTGATCTGTTCCGTGTGCATCGACCGGACCACGGCGATTCGGTCTGCAATCGAAGCGATGTGGGGGATGAGTTCCCCGAATTCCTGGCCCGTCTCGGGATGACGCGTGAAGCTGAACTTGGACGCCGCGACCGGAAAGCTCGTTTGCGCCGCGGTCATGCCCGTGAGACGCTGGCCGCCCCGGACCGAATCCGGCAGTTCCGTACCTTGGCGCTCCCGTAGTGCCGGCTTCGGGTCGAACAGGTCCATTTGCGAGGGGCCGCCGGACTGAAACAGGTAGATCACGCGCTTCGCCTTCGGGGCGAAATGGGGCAGTTCCGGCAGTCCTGGTTGGCCGGACGCGGCACCGAGGTCGTTGGTGAGGAGGTTCGCGAGTGCGGCGATCCCCAGACCGCCGGACGTGCGTGAGAAGAGCTGCCGGCGCGTGAGGTCGAGAGCGGGTTCGCAGGTCATGAATCACTCCCTCGTGATGGTCTCGTCCAGATTCAGCAGCATGCTGGCAACTGCTGTGTAGGCGGCCAGTTCCGGTAGCTCCAGCGAAGCGTCGCGCGGGTGCTCGCCGGAAGCGAGGTACTCGTCAGCATCCTCTGGATTCGTGCGGTACCGGTCGCGGTAGCGGTTGAGGCTGGAACGAAGGATCTCTGCTTCCTCGTCGCCGGGCCGTCGAGCTGTGGCCAGCAGGAATCCGTAATCCAGGCGGGTCTGGTCGCTGTCGCCGCCTTCCCGCAGCATCCGTTCGGCATAGAGTCGGGCCGCCTCGGTATAGGTCGGGTCGTTCATCAGGTTCAGAGCTTGGATGGGCGTGTTCGTCCGGACTTCCCGCACCACACAGGTTTCCCTGGGTGCCGCGTCGAACGCCAGCATCGCCGGCGGTCCCAGAGTCCGCTTCCAGAAGGTATATAGGCTGCGCCGATACAGGCTGTCGCCGTGGTCGTTCTCGTACGTTCCCCAGTTGGAGAGGTCCTTCCAGAGCCCGGCCGGCTGGTAGGGCTTGACCGAAGGGCCGCCGGACTGGCTGGACAGTACGCCCGCGATCGAGAGGGCTTGGTCACGGATCGACTCGGCCGGCAGTCGCTCCCGCGGTGCCCTGGCGAGGAGCCGGTTCTCCGGGTCCTTCTCAAGGGCTCCTGGCGAAACCTTGGACGACTGCCGGTAGGTTGCGCTGGTCACGATCGTTCGCATGAGGCCCTTGACATCCCAGCCGCTGTCGATGAATTCGGAGGCCAGCCAGTCCAGTAGCTCCGGATGGGTCGGGGCGGCTCCTTGCGACCCGAAGTCCTCGACCGTTGCCACGATGCCTCGTCCGAAAATCATTTGCCAAAACCGGTTGACGGTCACGCGGGACGTCAGCGGATGGGTCGGGTCAGTCAACCAGCGCGCCAGTCCCAGCCGGTTGTTGGGCAGGTTCGCGGGCATCGGTGGCAGGGCGGCCGGCAGGCCGGGGTCGACCCGCTCCCGGGGAGCGTCGAACGCCCCTCGGAACAGAAGGTGGGTCGGCCGGACGTCCGGGCGCTCGTCCATGACCATCACGGTCGGAAGCGAGGCTACGAAGTCCTCGCGCTCGAGGCGCAGCCGTTGCAGGTCTCTCCAGACCGAAGCCGTTTCGTCAGACGCCGCGGTATCGAGGAATGCCCAGCGGAGCTTTCTGTGCTGTGCGGCCGTGCGCCGCTCGCGAGGCATGCCGGCGATCTCGCCGGGCGTCTGGCCGACCGCAACCACCTCTGCCTGGTCGGCACTGAGCGGCCGCAGATAGACCCGCGCGTCGTCGATCAGCCCTTGGAAGCGGTCCTTCGGACCGGGTCCGTACCCGATCCGCAACGGCTCTGGCGTGCGAGTTGAATTCAAGGACTCGTCGATCAAGGTGACGGACTCGACCTCAATGCCGTTGACGAACAGGTGCATGCCGTCGGTATTGCGCGTGCCGTCGTACACTCCGGCGACGTGTGTCCACTCTCCCATCGGGATCGCGTCGACAGCTTCGATGCGAGTACGGTCCGAGATGCTGCTGGTGTCCACCCGGAGCTGCAGCTTGCCGTCGACCAGGAAGAGACCGTATCCCTTTGGACCGTTGGCGTTGTAGCGGGCGACGATCCCGCCTGTCGGGGATTCGGGCCGAATCCATGCGGACAGAGTGAACGGGTCGTAGAAATCGAGGTTCGCCTCGTTGCCGAGGTTGAAATGCCGGTGCCCGTCGAGCCGGGCCGCACGGCCTCGCCTTCCGTTGCCCTGGCCGGCGGCGTCGAACGTCCGCCGGACGGCCATGCGCACCGTATAGGACCATTCGTCGGCGCTCGGGGGCAGGGAGCCAGCTACAAGAGCTGCCTCGATCTCGTCGTCGCGTTCTCTCAACCTCGATTCGAGCTGCGCAATGCGCTGGTCCAGCTCGTCCAGCCGCGCTTGCTGCTCCAGGGTCGGTGCGTGCACGATCGGCGGGGTGTTTCCGTACTTGTAGTAGCGGCCGCGGTCCGACACGTTGTTGAAGTAAGCGTAGAACCGATAGAACTCCTTCTGGGAGATCGGATCGTACTTGTGGTCGTGGCAGCGGGCACACCCCATCGTCAGGCCCAGCCAGACCGTCGCGGTGGTCTCCAGGCGGTCCACGGCGTATTCGACCTGGTATTCGTCCGGATCCGTCCCGTTCTCCGCGTTGCCCCGGTGATTGCGGTTGAAGCCGGTCGCAATCAGTTGGGCCAGGGCGGGTTCCGGCAGGAGGTCACCCGCCAGCTGCTCCACCGTGAACTGGTCGAACGGCATGTTGGCATTGAACGCATCGATGACCCAGTCGCGCCATCGCCACATGTCCCTCGACTGATCGTTCTGATAGCCATTCGTGTCGGCGTAGCGCGCCGCATCGAGCCATCGGAACGCCATCCGCTCGCCGAACCGCAGCGAGGACAGCAGCCGTTCGACTGCCTTTTCGTAGGCTCTTGGTGAGTGGTCTCCCAGGAAGGCTCGAACCTCTTCGGGGGTCGGGGGCAGCCCGGTCAGGTCCAGCGTGACCCTGCGCAGCAGCTTGGCGGGCTCCGCCTCGCCCGCAGGCTGCATGCCCTCTTCACGCAGCTTCGCCAGCACGAACCGGTCCACCGGATTTCGGATCCAGCCGTCGGGCCGCTCTTCCGCGCTGTCCGGTTTGCGGGCCAGCTCGAACGCCCAGTGCTTTGACCACCGTGCGCCTTCGGCTACCCAGGCGCGGAGCGTCACGATCTCGGCTTTCGCTAGCGGTGCATGGCCCATGGCTGCGGGCGGCATGCGTCGACGCTCGTCAGAAGCTTCGACCCGCCGTATGAGCTCGCTCTCGTCGGGCCTTCCGCGGACGATCGCAAAGCCGCCTCCTGCAAGCGGGGCGAACACTCCGTCCTCTACGTCCAGGCGAAGCGGCGACATCCGCGTGGCTTCGTCGGGCCCGTGACAGGTGTAGCACCGGTCCGAGAGGATCGGCCGAACGTCCGCGTTGAAGTCGATGGAGGCCGCCGGCAGCGCCGCGTCAGAGCCCAGCGCGAGAAGCGCGAGAAGCGCGATGGCGACTGAGAGACCGCGAGACACCGCCCAATATTGTAACCAGCAGCCCGAAATTTCGGGATCCAGGACTCCGGCCACGAGGCGTCAGTGTCAGGCCCCGGGGAGAATTTGGGAGTCCCGTCGTACGCTCGCCAGCCTGGCTGCGGCGATCACTCCGGGAAGAACGGGACGAGTCGGCGGATCTCCTCTTCGTCTGGCTGCATCCCGTACTCGGTGATCTCGAAGGCCTCGGCCGCTTGAATGCTGTCCGCCGCGTCGCCGTACCGAGCCCTCGCGGCCTCGCGCCACGCATCGCGGATCCTGAAGCTCCGGTTGGCCTTGAGCCACTCAAGGCGCCCAACCGGATTCTTGGGCACCAAGTCCAGCACGCCCGCGTGCCACGGCAGCCACTCGTAGAACTGAGAGACATGGGCATCTAGCGCGGAGTACTTCTTTTCGATCACATCGTCAATCGAAACGACGATGTCAGGGCGGAATGGCTGCGGCCTTGTGAAGCGGTCGGAGAAGTAGAGGAAGAGGGGGTTCTTTCTGATCGCGGGCGTGTCGCTGGCGATGTTCGGAACGGTGACCATATAGGAAGCGTCCTGAACCAGGATTCCGGTATAGCGGTGATCCGGATGGTAGTCGTTGGGCCGCGGCGCGATGACGATGTCAGCGTCCCACCCCCGGATCTGCCGGATGAGCTGCAGCCGTACGTCGAGGCTTGGCACCAGCTCGCCGTCATGGTTGTCCAGCACAACGTACTCGATTCCGAGCCTCCGGCCCGACTCCTGCGCTTCGGCGCGCCGTCGCGCGGCGAGCATTCCGCCTCCTTCGGCCTGGTGGCCGGCGTCCCCGTTCGTGACCGAGACGAACTTGACGTTGTGGCCGGCTGCGGCGTACTTGGCAGCGATGCCTCCCGCCTTGATGTCGCAGTCATCGGGATGAGCCCCGATCGCGATTACCTGGATCGGGTCGGCAGCGAATTGGGGAGCGGCAGTCATGGTCAGTGCGAGAAGGAGACGGGCGGTCATTACGGCTTTCCTCACCGGGTTTCGGCGTCGGTGGCGAACGGCCACTCGCGCTGCTGTCGTGCAATTCCCAAGTACACGACCGCGCCGAGCAACAGCGTGCCGAGGCCGAACAGGATGAACGCCGTGCCGAGCGACACGAATACATAAATATACCCGACGAGGGAAATGATCGCGGGAATTGGGTATCCCCACATACTGAACGGCCTGTCGTGCTTCCGCGTCTTCCTCCGGATCAGGAAGAGGGCGATTGTGTGCCCGATGAACTGGATCAGAATGCGGGCGGCCATCAGCGCCTTGATTACGTTCTCGAGACTGAAGAAGCTCGCTGCGACCGCACCAGCCCCGATCAGCAGGAGCGAGCGGTGGGGAAACTCCTTGGTGGGATGGAGCTGGCCCAATTGCCTGAAGAAGATGCCGTCCCGGGCGGCGGCATACGGCACGCGCGAGTAACCGAGCAGGAGCGCGAAGATCGATCCGAAGGCGGTTACGACGATCATGCCCGCGAGGAGCTTCGCAGCCCACGGCCCGTAGACCCTCTCAATGAACAGTGCCCCAAGGAATTGCGATTCCATCGCTTCCCGCCAGGGAACGACCCCGATGAAGCTGAAGGAGATTGCGATGTCGATCACTGCCACTCCGAGGATCGAGTACAGGACGGCCCTGGGGATCGTGCGGCCCGGATTCTTGACTTCGGCGCCCAGATAGCAGACCTGGTAGTAGCCGAGGAACAGATACAGAACCTCGGCCGAGCCCTCCCCGAGGCTCACCAGGAAATCGAGGTTGAAGCGGAAAGCGTTCTCAGGAAGGTCAAACGCAAGCGAGGGATCGAAATGCAGAATCCCCGTGACGATCACCCACCCTGTCGTCACGAGCATGACCGACCAAAGACAGAACATTAGTTTCGCGATGTCGTCGATTCGGCGATAGAGCGCATAGATCAGCAGCACGCAGATGCCCGCTGCGAGCAGCTTGCCTTGGAACTCCCCCATGTCAGGGAGGAACACGCGCAGGTACTGGACTAGGCCGACGTTGCCGCTGGCGATCTCCAAGGGGCCGGCGAACAGGATCTGCCACACGAACAGGAACGCCAGCATGCGGCCCCAGGTGCGCGCCCCGAACCCCTCCCGAAGGAAGACGTACGTACCCCCGGCGGCTGGAGTGGCCGCACCGAGCTCGGCGACGACCAAGCCGTCCGCTAATGCGATCAGGGTGCCCACGACCCAAGCGAGGTACGCCTGCGGGCCTCCAAGCGTCTGGAGGATCAGGGCGATCGCGATAAACGGCCCAATCCCGACCATGTTGGACATGTTGATGGTCGTGGCGTTCAGGAGTCCGAGCCTGCGGTGCATCGATGCCATGGGCGAGAGCGGGATCCTCGAACGGAAGCGTAGCACGAGGGAGGTCGTCGCAGCGGAGTCCGCAGGTCAGGTCGTAACCGCTCAGGCACCTTCCTGACTACTTGTCTTTTTGCCTGACATCACGCGAAGCAATGCGTATGCTTGCATCCGGTCAGGCTTCGAACGGTTGTTCGAGTTGGGAACCTGTCGTGGATTGGGAACCGTTCTGGCCGGAGATCCGCGGTATGCCGGACCCGGAGGATGGGTTCGCCTTGGTGTGCGGCCAGCGGGCGCAGAAGCAGGGTCAGCGCCTTGCCACGCGCGTCCCGGAGTGGGCGGATCGCTTCGCTATGATCCTGAAGTCCAATTGCCTTGGCCGACTGTTCCGGGCCCGCTGACGCCTTGCCGCCGCTACCTGCCATGCCCTTCATCGACATGCGCGACCCCGCCTTCAAGCGTTTCGTGCACAACCGGACCTTCATCCGCCACCTGCTGCGCGCCCA
>CAYWUV010000106.1:0-21505 GCA_964461235.1 uncultured Bryobacterales bacterium
ACCTCCTTGGTTGGACCCAATGGAAAGGTGTCCGTCATAGCGGGGCAACTCCAGTTCTTGTGACCGTGCTGGCCGTAATGAGATTGAGAGTAACCCACCATCATAACATGAGACACGTCGGCCGGTCGGCGCGAAACGACCCGTCGGCAAGCCGGTGCCAGATCCGCAGCGAACCCGCACTTTCCCCGGACGCGGGCGCCACATCCTGACGACCGTCGCCATTCAGATCGGCCGCGACGACCGAGAACGGCCCAAAGGGCGCCGGCAGGGTTGCCCGCGGCCGAAAGCCACCGGCCTCCTCGGCGACGAGGACGGCCACGTGGTCGGGATTCGGCGTGATCAGGTCCGCGAGGCCATCGCCCGTCACGTCGGCCAGACTCATGCCCCGGTGTGGGTCGCCGCCGACATCGATCGATGTTGTCCCCGAGAAGGTGCCATCCCCGCGATCGCGGAACAGCCGGATGAACTCAGGCGACCGGTCGATGAGTTGGCAATCCTACATAGTTTGGCAGCGTGATCTTCCAGACCAGACGACGATCGCACTAAGCGTGATTCGGCGGATCACACGGTCGTACAGAACCGACGCGTTGCACTCCCGGCTGGAGCGGTCATGACTCAGGCGCACCGATGTTGTGGCGCCCGGTCGGCGTGTTGTAGTAGGGTGATCGCCTGACACGCGGCCTGGTCCAGGTCAGGCTTGGAGGCTGATGGTCCTAAACCTCCTCCCCATTTGATTTCGTCGGGCGGTGGGGTAACACCAATTCGGCCTTCCGCCGCGCGCTCTACCGCTTGGAGAGGCCTGCGGTCCTCCCCAGGATCAATAATACCAGCGCTTCCAGGCGCGTGTTCCCTCTCTTCGTTCACGTTGAGTTTCGCGCGCCTGGATCGCTTGGATAAAATGATCTCCGAACCGAGTGATGCGAAGGATACCCCTCTGAATCTCGAGGAAGTTCCGTTCGTCGCCCACTTTAGTGTAATCCCGTTCCCTATACTCAGGGTGGGCCGTCACCCAATCGTAAGCATCTTCCCTTGATGGTGCCAAGGATTCACTGTAGGTGATCTCTGCCAAGCCGAGACGCACCCAATTCTCAATCGCTAGGGGTAATCCCCGCGGCATGAACGTTTGTACTCCGTCGTCGTCGCGCGTATCCACCAGTGCCGGGAAGAACGTGATGACGGACGAAACTCCCCCTGCCCTCGATTGGCGATGCACCAAGTTCACGATCGGAATCTTGATCCCGGGGCCGCCACCAACAGCATATTCGTTGAAAAAGCCCGCATCGCTGGGTGACAATTCATGGAGGATCTTCGCGAAGGCGGGGTGCGCAGTCGCGGCTGTGCTCCTGTCCATCGCCGTGGCGAGCAGGTTCAGGTACATCTCCTTGAGGTCCGGTTCCGCATGGGCGTACGCTAGGCCCTGAAGAGCCTGCGCCGCCACGGTTGGAGACGGTTCGACCAGCCGATCGTCTGGTATCGTGGCCATGCGCTCGGCCATTTCATCAGCGAACCTGTTCTCGAAATAGGCTTTCGCTCGGGCGATCCCGTGATGTACAACGGTGAAGGGGAGCAATCCGAGTTCGATGGTCTTGGCCACGGTACGAGTCGATCTGGCTATCGACTGACCTGCTTGTTTCAGTTCTTCCGATCCCTTTGCTTCATCAAGGGCGGCGGAGATAACGACGGAACCGATGTTGTCGACTTTACCCATCCGTTTGGTCTCCCGAAGCAAGTAGTTTACCGCCACTTCACGCTGGCCATCGAGCGCGTTCATGAGCTGGTGACGAACCCTCCCCTAACAATACGCGAAAGTGAGCCGGATTCAACCGAATCATCTGCATCGATGTCGCCCCCGAGAATATGCCATCCCCGCGACCCCGGAACAGCCGGATGGACTGGGCGACCGGTCGTCGACCAGAAGGTCCGCGTGGCCATCGGAGTCGATTTCGTGCAGTCGAACGGCGTGCGGGTGTGGCGAGACGTCGACGGGAAGTCTCGGGTGGTCCCGGTGTTCAAAGGCCCCTCGGGCGATCCCGAAGAGCAGCGTGACATGGTCCGTCTCGTGGTTTGCGGCCGCGAGGTCGGCAAGCCCTTCCTCGTCGAGATCCGCGATGGCCAGGTCGAGCTGGCTCATCATTCTGGCGTGATCAGGCGGGCGATCGCCAGAAGCCGTTTCACCACCGCGTCCAATACCTCTCCGCGCTCCCTTCCGACCGGAAACTCGATCGGGACTCTGAGCTGGTTGCCGATTTCCATCATTTCGGGTGGGCTTCTGTGCTTGAGTGGTTCCAGCGTGCGGCGCAAGTCCGCTGGGGGGTTCCAGAAGTTGAGCCACAGCGGGGCGTCTCGGTATCGAGCCCAAGAGCCATACTCGACACCGAAGAATGGATTGGTCTTGCCAAAAGCCGTTTCCGCACGCGGCAGTGTCAGCCAGATACCGTAGCTTGTCGCCGTCGCCACCTTTCTGGCACCGTGGGTGCTCACCCACTCGGTCTTCTCGACGCGACCAACCGCGTCGTCAACGATTCCGGTCAGGTCGATCACTCGCCGCGGAAGCTGCGGACCGAGTTCCTCCCGCCTCAGCGGCAGGAAAGCCTCCTTGTCCTGTTGTACAGCGAGTCCCTGGAGCTGACGGATGTCGGTCGCCGTGTGAGAGTCTGCGGCGGCCGACACCTTCGCGGCCATCTGACCGACCAGGTGCTTCCAACTGGTGAGCATCAGGTAGGGGCCGTCATCGATCCTGGCGGACCGGAGCGCCTCCGCGTCAGAGTCCACGGCAACGTCTGACGCCGATTCGGACAAACGGCACAGCTCGGGCCAAAGTGAGTCCAGTCGTTGGGCGGGCGCGACGAACAGAAGGACGGACGGTTGTGGAGCCGACTCCAGTCGCTTGAGATAGCCACCCGGCTGGTTCACGGTGAGTCCGGCCCAGAACTTGGCCTCAATCAAAACACGGTCCTCGCCATCCTGATCCGATCCGACAAGATCGGGCCGGGCACGATCCTCGCCAGCGTCCTGGGTGCGTACCTGGGCGACTTGTCCGACCCCCGCTCCGCCGGCCTGCAACAATTCGGATAGAGCGCTGCGTGCGGCCTCGGACCCGGACAGGACGTGACCGAGCGCCTCCACGGCGAGGTTCTCTGTCTGCGGGCCGAACAGTGGCGCGAGTCGCGCCAGCAGCGTCGTGCGGTTGACGGTCATGTCGTCTCCCTTCTGTCCTCGGTGGTCGGAGAAGGTGGTGCTCAGCGGTTGACTGGGTCAAGCAGTGCACCTGACTTGACCTGGTCCACGGCCCGAAGCATCTCGGCTTTGGTCCTGTGCTTCTCGTCGTCGACCAGTGTTCTCAAGTCCCGCACGAGTGTTTTACGGCTCGTCCGCTCTTCGTGCCACTCTTTCAACTTCGAGACCGCCCAAATCGCATTTGAGGCGATCGCCGTGGCTGGAAAAAAGCGACCCACCCACCGTACGGCTCCAGACGCGAATCGCATGGTGCTTCTGGCGGCACCGACGACCGCTCCCCATGCGATGCGCGGCACCCCTCGATTGGGAGCGGCGTTGCCTGGGTCTGGAGCTGGCGTGTCGACGGCCGCCGATGCCAGCTGGTTGGTCAACGCGCTTGCGAGCCGCATAGCGACCGATCTTTCCACACCGTTCATCTTTTCCCGAAGTGCGCTCGGATTCACGGTTAGTGCCAACCGGTCCCTGGCTTTCTCGCGAATCGGCCTGAGCATGATCCGGCTGTATCCCGCCCTCGGCCAAGCTGGAAGCCACCCCACTTCACGATCAAACCAATCCTCAAGTTCGACGAAGCGTTCCTCCAACTCGGCCCGCATTTCAGTCTGCATCACCCGACCGACGCTGTCTCGAGCAAGGCTGAGACGCTGCTCCAGCCCTCCGAGCATCCCCGAGTCAATGGCGCTCCGCATTCTCGAAGGCAACGTGAGACCCGAAGCTGCTTCTCCGCCCATCCGTGCCGCAAACGCCTCGATAGCGCTGTAGACCGGAGCGAAAGCGGCCTCCAATTGGTCGTCAACGGCTGTGGAGGCTTCCGGCAGCACCACATAGCGGATTCCCTCAGAGAGTTCGATCCACCGTTCCGCTACGCGCTGCTTCAGCGCTTGGTGATAGCTCAACACCACCACCACCATCAGCCCCACGCCTATGGCCACCGGCCAGATCCAAGCTGAGTGCCCTCCTGGTGCACCTGTCCGGCCTTGGCCGTTGGCCGTTACCGCCTTCCCAGACATCCGTCATCTCCGCTCAAGTGGAACCTCGGGGGAGGGGTTTGCGCGAATCAGCTACCCGCTATGGTTACCATACGGCCTTGACTGGTGAGTCGCGAACTCATAGAGCGCTTCCAGGTTTTCCCTCGCCTCCCGCATCGCCCGAGGCGTGATCTCGACCAGCGGCGTCCTGATCTTCAGGTGAGGGCTCACATCCATCTCGACCTGTCGTTCCCAGGGGTGCCGTTTCGAAGGGAGCAGCGTGACCAGGACCTTCCTACGGCCGCGAAGTTGCTTCCGGGGGTCCAGGCATTCCCGCGCGCTTCGCAATGCATCCTCCCAGCCCTGACCATCGAGGCGATCCAGCGTGATCGGCGTCGGGGCGATATTCGCCTCCTTGATCCGGGGGCGGGCAGTGACTTGCCACGCGTCGCGCGCCCAGACCACCGTGACTCTATCGGATCTTGCGACCTTCCGGCGATACCGGGTCAGGAGGAGTGGGCGGGACATCTCTCGCTCGATGAGTCGTGCTACTGGCCAGTCGTCGTACTTCATGCCCTCAAGGTTGACGCCCAACCAGATCGCGCCGTCACCGGGGTAGTACGCGGCGTTCCATTGGACGCCCTCGTTGCCGTCCGAGATGCCCAGGGCGCCGCGGAGTGGGCTGCCGAAGTCTCTGCCGGGGCATCGGAAGACGTCTCGGAAGAGGGTCTTCAGGGTGTCGGCGTGGTGGGTGAAGGTGGGCATGAGGGGGGACCAAGGCTGTGGCGATTCTAGGGATCAAACGCGACGGGCTGGCTGAGATCCATCAGAAGTTGCAGGACTTGCTCGACGAACACCGGTGCGAACTCTTTCCAGGAGCCGGCCAAGACCTTTCGGTATTCGGGGAGAGCCCGAGGGGCTTTCGGTCCGAACTGGCTCAGGAACACGGCATCGCCTTGCTGGATTTCATTCCTGAGCGATCGAAGAAGGGCCTCGCGCGTATTCTCATCGAGGTTCTGGTAGGTCTTGAAGAGCACGGCGACATTGGCCAACACATAAGCCTGTTCACGTAGCTCCGATTGCTTCGACATCACAGGGTCCTTTCCGGCCCGACGCGGGCCGTACGGTGGGGATGATTCCGAGGGTTCAGTAGGCCGCATGAACACCGGCGTGACGTCCTCGCCCGCGAAAACACGGCGGATTTCGGCGCAGTGCCCGAGAAAAGTCTTCTTGGGGACGCGCGTGTAAGACCAGCAACTGACTTCGTGGCGGCCAGCGGCTTCCTCGGCCCGTGCTAGGATCTCACCGGCGTCGTCACCGCGTCCGCCGAACCAACTGGCTACTGCAACTGATTGAAGAGCGTTGGCGTTGCCGCGCATCCACGCTTTGTCGGGGTCCGCGTCAATGCGGTCCAGCACGTTGCGGAAACGGTCTCTGGAGGGAACTCCCGTGGTTGCCCAATCCGACATGGCCGCATTAAACGCGGTTGGCACGGGAATGGGACGACTGGAATCCACCATAGCGTCCTCATAGAACGCTGCGGCGCGGTCAACTTCCCCAACCGCCATACGGGCAAACGCGGCGTGCCAACCCCAGTTGTCCCTGTCACGAGCAGCCGTATCGACTGTCGCTATCAACTCCTCTAGGATCGCAATGGCCGCTCGATACTCGCTCACCGACCGGTCCAGTCGAAACGCAACCGCCGCCCGCGTCGAGGGTGGAGCACCGGCTACTACCGGGCTGCCCGCAACTATGCCGCTGGCATCTTCTCCCCCGAGCAGCTGAAGCAGTCCGAGTGCTGCAAGCACGAGCGCACGAGGTGCTTCCCCGCTTGGCTCAGCGGAACCGTCGAAGAAGGATCTCAGTGCCTGCAGCGCACCCTCCGGGTCACCGGTCAGGTGTCGGGCGCGAGCTAGGCGATGAAGCTGCCGAAGGGTCAGTTGCCCGATCCGAGATGCCTTGTCCAGCAGCCGCGCCGCTTCGCGGAGGTCACCCTCGCGGTCGTAGGCCTCGGCCACCATCGCGAGGACCTCGGAGTCATCACTGTAGCGCTTCTCGATGCGGTCGAGGTAGTCGGTATGGCGTCCGCCAGCCGGAAGGTGCCGATCCCGGAGGCCATCAACCACGCCGCCACGGTCGCCGACGTTCCTGGCCCGAATCCTCCGCGTGAGTGCCAGGTACGATTTCGCAAGCCTCGTTCCCCGCCGTTCCATGGTGTAGATCGGCTGCGTGAGGAGGTCCATGCTGGAGTAGTGCCTGATCTCCGTCAGCCTGTCGTGGCGGGGGATGCCGAGCCGGTCCACAAAGATCCTCCGCCTCCGCGCTAGGTGGCCGTGCTCATCGTCGGCGTCGGGGATCCCGGCCATCACGAAGTGCTGCTCAATGTCGTCGGTCCGCCTGGGTGTCGGGATTTCGGCTCGAATGGCCTCGGCCATCTGCGCGGTGCCGCCGAGACTCTGGTCGTCGGGGCGAAAGAGGGAGACCACGGCGTCCGGCAGGTGCCGCGTGCAGATTCCGCCGACATCGGTGAACCCAGTGCGCGAATCGAGCAGGACGTAGTCGAAGTCGGCGGCCTGCCACTGGGCCCTGACGTCCTCGAACATGACATAGCCGTCGCGAACAGCGTAGAGTTGACTCCAGTCGATGGCGTTGAGTCGTTGCCCGTAGGTGCCGTCGACCGCTCCGGCCGACATCACGGCAAGGTGACCCCGGCAGCCCTCTGGAGTGGCATCAACGATGTAGTCGCCGACGGGCGGGACCCGCATGGTCTCCAGGTAGCGGGTGACGAACTCGACCACTCCCGGGTCCGTAGGACCTCGACCGACCTGGTCGGTCTCGTCGTCGTTCGCGCCTTGCTTCCATCGGTCCGGGCGGATCGCCGGCGCTTCCAGATCGAAGTCCACCACCAGGACGCGCTGGCCGGAGTTCGCGATCTCGTAGGACACGTTCAGGAGGGCCAGGGTGCGACCGACGCCTCCCTTGAAGGAGTAGAACGTGACGACGTACATCAGGCCGCCACGGGCTGCAGGGTGAAGTGCATGCCGGAGTCGCGCAGCCGGGCTTCAAGGTCGGGTGTCAATTCGCCCGGCTCCGCGTGGATCGGCTCAGGGTTCGCGAGTGACTTCGCCCGCAGGAAGATGGCCGGATCCTGAAGCAGTCTCAGGTAGCGGTCGTTGCCAACGTTCTGGATAATATCGCGCGTCTCCCAGCGGGCAATCGACGACTCGCCGAGCCCGGTAATCCTCGCCAGTTCCGCTCGCGATAGATCATACTTCGCGCGCAGATCCCGAATCTCGGTAGCCGTGAGGACGCCCAGGTGTCTGCAGACCTCGTCGTGACGGATGTCTTCGGCCTGATCATCCGTGTAAGGTCCGCAGGAGGAGCAGGTCCGGACCGGGATGTCGACGACCAGCTCCACGCCGTCGTCGCCCGCGCCGTAGATGAACGGGTCGCGAACGAGCTCGGTCTTGAGGCCTTGGGTCCCGCACATGTCACAGGTGTCGGGTCCGTCGAGCTTGCGGAGAACAGTGGGGGGGGACGCGACGCTAGGCATGGTGGTCATCCTCCGAGTAGTGGAAGCTGCGCAAGAGGACATGTGATCCGATGATCTGTAGCTTGACGTAGACGAGGGGCTGCGACGATGTCAGCGGAAACTTGAGTGTCCAGCCTCGCTCGTCTGGTGGCTGACGCAGGGTAACGGGTACCAGCGGAACCCCGCCTTCGAGGGCCTGATCGATGACATGCCACATTCCTGATTTTGTCAGCGGCAACCCCGACTCTGGGCTCACGACCTGGAGGTAGCTTATCCGGGTCGGACGGTCGGGAGGCGCTCCATACCTCAGGCGCTTGGCCCGAATCAGACCGATTAGCTGCTCTCGTACCCCCACATGCTCGTCGGGCCAGTTCGCTGCTTCCGGTGATTTCATGAAGAGAACTGCCCATATGACATGCTCCCGGCTCCCATGTGTGCCCGATCATCGTTCGCGAAGTATACCAAGGTAGTCATTTGACATCTTCTGTCAAGGTCTTGGCCCCTTCCGGATGGCCGGTCGTGGTCCAGACCGGCACCCTCGGTCGTCGTGGTCCTGAGCCGGACTGCGACCTCCTCGCCCATGAGCGCGTGCGGACCGCTGTAGAGGCGGCCGTCGGCGTGGATGTGGTAGTCGATGTTGACGCGTGCCTTGCGCCACTCCGCGTAAGCGGCTTCCGACGACGGCGTCGACCGGTTCGAACGAGTTGCCCCTGCGATCGCCGGTCGGTTGGTCCACGCCCTCCACGCCGCGACATCCCTCCCAAAGCCCATTGAGTTCCTCTGAAGCAAGTGTTACGCTTGATATGAACAGAGTATCCGTTACAGAAGATCGGAGCACAGGCAAATGCCCCACAGAACCGATGGAAGTACCGTCGTGCGGCTGACTCGGAAGCAGATCGCACGGCCCAGGGAGGCGTTCGACGCTTTGCTCGGCAGTCGCAACCTCAACTTCTTGATGGCGCCCGACGGCCGAATCGGCATTGACCGGCGGGTGACTGACTTGGTGGGGAGTGACGCGCTCGCGCAGTTGCTGTTCGCCCACATCCACGCCATCAACCGCTCCGGCCCGTCAGCGCCGCCCCACGCGACGACCCCCGTGAACGACCGGGAAGTCGTGGAAGCCGCCCTGAGGGCGCTGACCGACGTGTTGGAGGAGGCCGCTCAGCGGGTGGCCGACGACCCGACGGAGTAAACCGATGCGTGACTCCGAGGCCCTGACCGCAAGGGCCATGGCAACCGGTTGGGGTGCAGCTGGACGATCATTCGAACCGACGCGAAGACGCCATGAGCAGAAAGAACTTACCACATGATCGAGCCCTTCTCGTCCCGGCAGGGCTACCGACCACCCCCCGAACAGACTACCGCCCGTGAGGAGGCCTCTTCCGAAGTGCGCGGTGCCGTTCTCATGCTGGCAAAGGCGGTTGGAATGAAGCCGTCTGCCATCCGCGAGGTGATCTGCGGCGTCTTGCTGGTATTGCCTGACCCGAGCAACTGGACGGAGTACCCGTACATCTGGGACGAGGTCGTTTGGCTGATGGACGACGCCCCGGGGGACAAGGTGCACGGCATCGTCGAAGCTCTCTATGCCGCGCTCGCCGCTCCTCGCAGTGGGGGCTCGCGGTCCGCGTCCGAGTTCGCGCGTCGCCTGAACGATTTCTTGGCAGAGAATGGTATCGGGTGGGAACTCATCAACGGCCATTTCACCGAGAAGACGACCGCATCGATGGCCGTTCAGAGTGGAAAGACCGCGTCGGAGACCATTGGTCGGGCAGGGAATGGTCCGACTGATTCCCCGAGGTATCAGGTGGCGCTTTCGTTTGCCGGGGAACAGCGCGATTACGTGGAAGAGGTCGCGCGGCATCTCCAGAGCCGCTCCATCGCCGTGTTCTACGATGGTTTCGAGGAGATCGGCCTTTGGGGCCGGAGCGGTGTGGAGGCATTCCAAGCAGCGTTCGCAGAACAGAGCGACTACGTCGTGATGTTCATTTCCGAGGCCTATGTGGCAAAGGCTTGGCCCAACCACGAAAGGCGGTCCGCGCTTAGCCGCATGATCTCGGAAAAGGACGAGTACATCCTTCCGGTGCGCTTCGATGATACCCGAGTCCCCGGTCTGCCCACCGACATCATCTACGAGAGCGCCCAGCGGCGCACGCCCGCGCAACTCGCGACGATGATCGCCCAAAAGCTGGGCGTCCAGCCTTTCGCCGGCAAAGCGTCCCAAGTGCCACCCCCGAGAATGACATCGGAGACTGGCGAGGTCGTGTTTGACTACAGCAGCTTCAACGGGCGCTACGTCATTGGCTCTGGAGTGCTTGAGTTCGAGACGAGGTGGTCGAAGGCGAGCGACACCAGCATTCATGTGTACAACGACCCGGGGTCCATCAACGGAGTTGCCCTGGCCCGCAGGTGCGCGTCGATCTCGCAAGTACAGGACGCCTCATCGTTGGACTACACTTCGCGCACCCGGACTCCTTCGCTCGGCCAGATCGTGGTAATACGCAACACCGACGGGTTCTACGCCGCCCTTCAGGTGCTCGGAATCAAAGATGACAGCCGTCTCGACGACCGAGACGAACTCCGATTCCGGTATGCGATCCAATCCGATGGTTCGGCCGACTTCACGCAGTTCGTCGACCCGTGACGGGTCTATCGGGACCGTCACTTTTGGTCGCCGTGGAGAATGCCGCCGATCCCCGAGCCCAATCGGAATTCCTCAGCCGCGACGCTTAACGGCGCCACCGATGGTAACGGCGTCCCCGCGACCCCGGAACAGCCGGATGGACTCGGGCGACCGGTCGTCGACCAGAAGGTCCGCGGGGCCGTCGGAGTCGATGTCGTGCAGTCGAACGGCGTGCGGGTGCGGCGAGACGTCGACGCGGAACGTCGAGTGATCCCGGCGCTCGAAGGCCCCTCCGGCGATCCCGAGGAGCAGCGTGACATGGTCCGTCTCGTGGTTTGCGATTGCCAGGTCGCCAAGCCCGTCCTCGTCGAGATCCGCGATTGCCAGGTCCTCACCCCCCCACCCCCCTCCCTTCCCGACGCGCCGCGAAGATGCGCTGCCATTCCCGCCACTCGAGGTACGTTTCCTCGTCAACCAACTGCTCCCGGCCGAACATCATGACCCTGTACGCTGGTTCCGGATCGTACTCGATCCTGCCGTCGAATCGTTGCGGGAGGTCCTGTTCCTCGTCCCTGGCGTACCACGGCATCGTGGCCGGGAAGTGGCCCGCGTAGACGAGGCGGGAGTAGTCGTGCGGTTCATCCGGCCAATCCCACCGGGCGGCGTAGAGCTGGTCGCCGACGACGTGAATCGCCCACCGGTAGGGGCTGAGGAACTCCTTGCGCAGCCGGTCGCGGTCCTCGTCGGTCACCCGGTCGCCGATCCTGAGCGGCCATCCGTCGGGGGCGTAGATCGCCGGATCGCCGGGGACGGGCACCTCGACGTCCACGATGCTTGCGGGGGGTGCGTCCCCGCAGGCGGCGAAAGCGATCGCCAGCGCGACCGTGAGCAGGGTGGTCGATCGTCTCATGGGGGAACCCGTTTGCTGAGGGTCATGGCACAGCGTTCTGGTACCGTTGCATCGCCGGTTCCCGGCTACTCGAATTCCGAGCGCCGGGTGACCTAGACCTTGCTCCGCAGGCGCCGCTCAACTTCCTCGTCGGAGGAAACCTCGAAGAACAGGGCCAGCGCCTCTTCGAGGTTCTCCTGGGCCTCGGCGACGGAGTCCCCCTGGCTGGCGACATCCACCTCCGGGCACAGCGCGACGTACCCGCTGCCCTCCCGTTCCACGATCGCGGTCAGTTGTCTTCTCATCCGTCCTCTCCTTCGTGTCCGGGAATGGTGGAAGCCTGACAGGTGCGCCGCAAACCACGAGGTCAATCCGCCCGTTGCCATTCAGATCGCGAGCCTGGATCGCGAATGGTAGGGCTTTCGACGATGGCGTCGACCGGTCCAATGTAAACTACACTTTCCATTCTGTCGTGTGGAGTTTACAGCAGAGCCTCGTCGGCATCCGGCACCACTTCCGCAAGAGATTCCGCAGACAGTGTCTGCGCAATCTGCGGCACCTTCAAACGTCTGTGCGCCACCCGACATTGGACGCCCACCTGTCGCGGGCGTCTACATGCGCCTGGTGGTCCGCCGGAGGTACGTCTCCCTCGGCGGCCGCCAGGGTCCGGGCGTCCTCGATCTGTTCTTCCAGCGGCGGAAGGCCGACGGCCCTTCGGCGTTCGGCAACAAGTTGCGGATCTTCCACCTCGCTTGGGGAGAGGTTGCCGTCGCCGCCCCAATCGAGCTGCGTGCCGTAGCGCTGCAGGCGCCCCTCGAAAAATCGGATCCGGTCCTCCAGCATGGCGGCGTGCGCAGGATCCGCCTTCCCTTCTCGGGCCGCGGTCGTTAGGAGTGGCAGTGCTCGACGGAGCAGGTCTGGCTCCGAGATCGCGTGTTGCAGTATCAGCCACGACGCCTCTGCGCCGTCGGGCCCGACAAGATCCGCTCCCGGCCATCCGATCGCGTCGATGATTCGCCGGAGACGCTGGGCATTGCATTGGTGCACCCGAGCCATCCGAGGTTCATAGCCAGAGTTGAAGAGCTTGCCCGAGGCTGCGAGTTCGGCCCGTGCAGAGAGGTCCAGCCGGGCCATGTCCAGGAGGTGGTGCCGCAGGGGCGCGGGCTGGCTCGACGCGTTTTCCAGGATGTGCTGCAAATTGTAGTGGCTACGAATAGTCTCGTTGATCGAGTCGATGGTTACGGCGTTCACGAGGTCCGCGTTCTCCATGACACCACTGGGGGTTTCATCGTCCCGTATCGTCTCCACCTGGATTGCCTGGGACACCATGCCGATCAGGACCGTATGGGACAGTGCGTGATTCTCGCTGTTCATCGTCCCCTTGCGAACCACGATGGGGCCACCGCTGTTGCCGACGAAGACGGATCCGTCAATCAGAAAGGTACGGTGTTCCGGGTCGCGCTCCAGATAGCCTTGCATCTGAGCGATCGTCCCGGCGCGCACAACCGGGTAGTTTTTCCTTCCACCTTCGATCATGCCGGCCGGAAACCCAATCATGGACACGGGCGTGGACTCCCAAAACCCCATTCTCTTGATTTGCGCCCGGGTCGCGGTCTCTTCCTCGCTGACGTTGGTAAGCACCAACCGCTGGAACGCTTCGGCGGCGGCCTCGTCGGGGACGGGTTCAGTATCGCTGTCAAGCCCGAAGGGAGTCACGGCCACGTCCGCGTCGGGGTGCATCCACCACTTGGATGCCCGTATCGTGTAGACCCGCGTGCCATCGGTCGTATCGATCCGGATGGCCACTACGGGCGTGTCTTGGACGCAATGCTGGCACGTCACGATCCACAACTGCGCCCAGTAGTAGACGGCTCCCGTCTTCGGATCCGGATCGGACCTGCCCTTCGCGAAATCCAGTGGCGTGTAGCCATAGATGAAGCCCGTCCCTTCAACTTTGAAGTCCACCAGGCGGCCATCATGGAAGAGCTGGCCAAGCTGGAGAGGCGGCGGATCCGGCAGCGTTCCGATTGCGACAACCGACCGCCTGATCTCCCTCAAGGGATCCTCGGGCGCTTGGCCAGGCGTTGCCCTATTGGTCATCGGTCGACTCGGTTCCCCGAGCGTAGGCTCCCGGTTCGGCGCTGGCGACCGGCTCCAGTCGTTTTTCGAACCATGTCGAAAGTGCATCGTATCCCAACTCGCCGCGGGCCACGTCCGTCACGGCGTCAGCGACGACCAGATCGTCCACCGCCAGCCGATAGCCGCTTCTGACAGCCAGCAACTCCACGAGGTAGAGGGCCGTGCGCTTGTTCCCGTCCACGAAGCCGTGATTGGTAACGACGCCGTGAACCAGAGCGGCCGCCTTCTGGTGAATGCGCTCGTGGTAGCCGTGGTAGGGGCGGGCGATCGCAGACTCGATCGCCGAACGGTTGAGAATTCCGGGGGAGCCGCCTGTCAGTAGCGCTTCGTCATGAGCACGGACTGCGTCGGCCCAGGTGATTCGGTAGTGCCTGTCAGCGATTGGCCAACACCTTCATGGCAGTACGTCGCCGAACCGAGACCTCTCGGATGATTGCCTCGGACTTCTTGGAAACGGGGCGCTGACCTACACGACTAGACGTACCGCGATCCGTTGCGGAACGCTTCTTGTCCGATCCGCCGGTCACGGCACGGGTAGGCTTGGGGCCCGTGTTCTCTTTGGTCATCGTTTCCTCCCTGGCTGGTCTATTACCCTAGCCTCTTCCTCTGGAACCGACAACTCGCGACCGTGTCCCCGCCGTCAGGTAGGACCACGGAACGGCCGCACGTTGCGCAGGTGTTGAGCACCCCTGGCGTCACACCGGATTCTCGCCGGCGGCCCCGGGCCACGTCACCTCGAAGCGGCCGTCACCCCGGCCGGTCAACACGAAGACACTTTGGCAGCCGGAAACCACGAGGTCCAGCCGCCCGTCGCCATTCAGATCGCGCGCCTGGATCGCGGTGGTAGGGCTTCCGGCAACGGCGTCGAGGCGGTCGAACGAGAGTTGTGTGGTGGCGTCGGCGGGTGGCGTTGGTCAATCAGGACCGGGCGGGGTGCCGAGGTGGGGTGCGTTGCGGGTCGGCGGAGGCCCCTGGCCGGTCCAAGAGGGAATCCCAATGTCAACTACGCTTTCCATTATGTAAAGCGCAGTTTACAATGGGCCGTCGAAAGGCACGCGGCGGATCCACCGCGACGCCAGCTACGAACCGATGTTTCCACCTACGACCGGTCGTCCCACGCTCCCACCTACGCCACCCGCCGGTGCCGATCGTCACAACCGGCTTCGCCGCTACTACCCAATCGAGCCGGGAATCGACCTCCGGCTGCCGGTTTTCCAAGATCCGGATGCCGGCGCTATCGCGGACCTCGTATTGGAGTTGGTGAGTACCGAGGTGCATGTCGGCGCGCACACCGCCCACACGGCAACCGAAAGCGACGGCGACAACCAGGACGGCGCGCGCGACCATCGGAGTCAATTCCCGTCGGTCTCCGGATCCTCTGCGGGCGCCATCATGCTCGCATCCAACGCCGCCCACCGCTTCTCCTTCAGAAGCCCATCCACCGCCGCAATCATGTCGGCGCCTCGTTTGTCGACAAACCGGATCACACCCTTCTCATCCAGGATGTAGATCGTCGGCCATGGACCCACACGCCACTCAGTTGCGATCGGACCCTCTGTGGACACTTCTCCATGGCCGTCCCACCAGGTCCGGAAGGCCAGCGACTCCCGCACCTTCACGGCCTGGATCGTGTCCAGGACGGGATCGGAGTTGACGCTCACGAGCACCGCATCCTCTTTGGTATCCTCATAAAGGCCCACCATGGCGCGCTGGAAGGGGTATTCCACCCGGCAGGGACCACACCAGTGCCCCGAAAACACGAGCGCCACGACTTTCCCCCGGTAGTCCGCCAGCGAGAAAACCTCACCGTCGGTGTCCGTGCCGGTGATGTTCGGCGCGACCCTCCCCGGAGTCAGGTTCTCGATGACGTAGCGGGCGTCCGCGATCACGTCCGGTGCTTCGGGGTGCGCCGCCGCGACTTCGTCCATATACGCCAGAACCCGCGCCAGTTGCCCAGTTGACAGGCGGCCGAACTGCAGGAGCATGCTGGCGTGACCCAAGTGGGTTGCGGCCTCCTCTTCGAAGCGGTCGGACACTTCCGGCGCGCCGAGGATCGCACGGAGCGTGGCCAGGATCCGGTCCACCTGACCGTCTTCGAAGTCCCCGCCGTCGGCATAGAACTCGGGGTTGCTCAGGAGCAGGTCCACGCGCCGCGAGAACACCGGTATGTCATCGGGCGACTTCGGTGGGTACAGGGACGACAGGAACGGTCCCTGGCGATCAATCAGCTGAAGATGATCGGGGTGCTCTTCGCCGAGAGCGGCCAGGAAGTTCGCTATCGCTTCCTGCTGAGGACCCGTGATCCGGGGCACCGTGATGCGCCGGGCGAAGTTGGTCAGGTGGAAGCTCGCTTCACCGGCAAAGTCGGCCACGGTTTCGTCGGCACTCATCGCGGCGTCGAGGGCCGTCATCAACTGCTCGAACTGTGCATCAGACAGCACCTCGCCCCCATTGTCGTACTCGTCTATCGAGGGGAGCCACTTCTGGGCCACGGCGGCGGGCAGGTCGATAGCGGCCTCGGACTCCGCCTCCGGATTCTCCAGACTCTTCCAGCCGAGCACGGGGGCGACGAGCACTCCGATAACGAAAGAGACAGCCGCCACCGCGATGACGACGTGAATGCGCTTCATGAACGATGCTCCTCCTTGCCCTAAGGGGTTGAACTCTACCACCGGCTACGCCGAGGATCCGAGGAATCCGCCGGACTAGAGCTCCCACAGCACCAGCCGTTGGCAGAAAGAAAGGTGAAATCGAACGGTGCCCGAGGCAACTCCGGCGAGACGCGGCAATTCCGAGTGCGCTTCGGTGGGCAACGCGACGCAGCCACCAAGCGCACGAGATCGGGCATCGCGCCTACCTGAACAGCTTGAGGGCATCGCCCGCCTTGATGAAGATGCCGTCGTAGCATGGTCAATCCGGTTCACTCGCGTGGCCTCACCGCAGGACGTCTGCCGCCCCGCTCGACTCCGCCAAGACGTTCGATTCGGCGCTGTAGCCGAGATTCCGATAGCCCGAGACCCGCTTCTCGCTCATGCGCTTGAGCATGGGGACGCACTCGTCCACATAGTCATAGACGCGCACCTCGCGCTTTTCAGGATGGAGGCGGTGGAGCCGGCCCACATACTGCGCGAGCGTCCCTCTCCAGGAGAACGGCATCGTCAGGAACAGCGTGTCGAGGCGGGCATCATCGAACCCCTCCCCGATGTATCGGCCGGTTGCGACCAGCACCCGCTCCTCGCCTTCCGGAATCTCCTCCAGGCGGTGCATCAACGCGCGACGCTCCCGCGTCCCCATGCCTCCGCGAAGCACGAGCACGTTCTGCGCGGCGCGGGCCACCTTCTCGGCTAGATACCGGGCGTGCTCCCTGCGTTCGGTGAGAAGGATGGGTGAGCGTCCGGACTCGACCGCCGCTTGGACGTCTTCCACGATCAGCCTGTTGCGTGTCTCGTCAACGGCCAGCGCGGCATACACCTGCTGGATGGGCGGTCGCTCGCCGTCCACGACCGCCGGCAGCCGGAACGAAGTCGGCCGGAGGATCGCTCGGTGCCGGAAGGGGCGCCGACGAGCCTGTGCTTTGGCGGTTGCCCGGTACCGTACGGGCCCGCACTGCATGAAGATGATGGGATGGTGACCATCCCGACGCGTAACGGTTGCCGACAGGCCGAGCACATATCTGGCCTTGGTGCGGCGTGCGACGGCCTCGAAGCTGACGGCGGGGAGATGGTGACACTCATCGACCACGAGATGTCCATAATCGGCCACTATGTCGTCTACTTCTCTGTTGCGCACCAAGCTCTGGATCACGCCAACATCGACTAGCCCGAGCGGTTTGCGCTTTCCGCCGCCGATCTGCCCGATAGACGCGGCGGGAAGATCGAGAAATGCCGCCAGCTGTGCGATCCACTGGTCCATGAGCTGCAGACGGTGAACCAGCACGAGCGTGCTCGTGCGGCGCGAGGCGATGACGGAAGCGGCCACCACGGTCTTGCCGAACCCGGTGGCTGCAGCGAGGACGCCGGTTTCGTGCCGCAACAGCGCATCGGCGGCCGTATGCTGTTCAGGGGTCAATTGGCCGCGAAAGCTCGTCTCGACCGGGCGGCCGGAATCGCGCGCGTCCCGCACATCTACGCGAATGCCGAGCTCCTCGAGCATCGACTCCATCACCTCGCGGCAGCCTCGTGGCAGCGCGATGTGGTGCGATAGCAGTTCCGCGCACGCCACGATCCGGGGGACCCCGAAGGTCGAACGCCGCATCGCCTGCGCACTGTAATATGCCGGGTTCTGGAACGCCGCGACACGGATCAGCCGGTTGACTAGGCCGGGCGGGAGGTCAGCCCGCGGGATGTAGAGCTGGTCGCCCAACACCGCGTTGATCCGTTCGGGCATTGCTCCGGAGATCTCGGGCAGCGGCAGGCGTCGTGAAGGCGGTGCCAGCCAGGGCTCCTCGTTCCGTTCTTCGAGCGGCAGGCGTAGACCGATGACGCGGCCCCGTCGACTCGCTTCGTCGGTGGCTAACGTGACTTCCGTAGGGGAAAGACGCCGAAGCGACGAAAGAAAGGCCCATTGGTCGCTGTAGGGCTCGAAATCACCGTCGAGGAACAAGCTGTTGCCGATCCTGCGGGGCCCGCCTTGCAGAGGCAGCGCGATGAGGTTACCGAAGCCGCCCGTCGGGAGAGTATCCTGGCTTGGGAAGAAGCGGTCATAGGATGCAAACCCGATGTCGGGGTGGCACTCCATGGCTTCGGTCAGAAGATGGGCACCGAGACGGCGGGCGAGGGAGGCGGGGACCGGGTTGTCAAAGAAGATCCAGACATGTCCGCCGTTGCCCGAGCGCGAGCGTTCGAGCGCCGCCGGAATCTGCTTCGACCTACAGGCTTCGAGGAAGGCTCTCGCGTCTCGCCGCCATGTTTTCCTGTCGAAGTCGGCGGCGAGGAAACGGCAGGTGTCGTCTTTCCGGATCGGATAGACGCCGATCGTGTGACGACCGCGCAAGTGCCCCTCGATCACTTCGTCCGTCACGGGCAGGAAGGCCTGATTGGGGCAAGCTCCGCATTTGACCTTGGGCTTGCCACACAGGCGCGGTTTCCATTCGTTGGCGCACGCGGGCGCGTAGCCCGCCCTACCGGTTCGCGTGTTTTCCCAGCGCTTTGGAAACACGTCTTCACGACCGCAAAACAGGGCCCGGAAGAGGGCGATCTTCTCGCTTGGCGTCGACGTCTTGGTCACGGGACCCGAGGGCAGCTCGCCATACCGGGTCGGAGGTTCCCTCGCCTCCAGTTCTCCGAGTCGGGAAGTCAGATCAGCTGTCTCTGCCGCAAGCCGCGCCAGGCGTTCGCGAATACGTGCGGCTTCCTGCCTGCGAGAGTCTTCGTGTGCCAACGCGTTCTCCCGGCTCTCTTCGTCGTAAGGCATCTGCCGCTCAAGCCTTCGGCGCATCTTCACTCGACGCCAGCGACGAGAACGCAGCGGCTGCCCGTGACCGGGAGTAATGCGTAAGTTCGTAGATCCGCGTGGGCGCGCGGCCGTAGCAAGAGAGGGCTTCGCAGAGACGCTCGATCGAGGTATGCAGGTAGAACCCGCCCTCATCCCGGCGGACTCCTTCCTCGCCGAGAATACGCTCGATGAGAAGCCCACGGCTTCCTGCCAGGAAGGCATCGACGGATGCGCAGAGTTGCTCGCATAGTCGTCTTTGCAGGTCGTCAGGGTTGATAGCCATTGAACGGACTCGGATGATCGGGCTTGGCTCGTACTCCAGATAGTCTATGGTCTTCGAATGGGCACGCCAGAGCACCCTCGATGGTTTGTCGTCCTCCTCGGCGGCAAGGACGGCCACGTGGTCTGGGGATTCGGCGTGACCAGGTCCGCAAGGCCGTCCCCCGTCACATCGGCCAGACTCATGCCCCGGTACGGGTCGCCGGCGACGTCGATCGATGTTGCCCCCGAGAATGTGCCATCCCCGCGACCCCGGAACAGCCGGATGGCCCCGGGCGACCGGTCGTCGACCAGAAGGTCCGCGTGGCCATCGGAGTCGATGTCGTGCAGTCGAACGGCGTGCGGGTGCGGCGAGACGTCGACGCGGAGTATCGAGTGGTCCCGGCGTTCGAACGCCCCTCCGGCGATCCCGAAGGGCAGCGTGACATAGTCCGTCTCGTGGTTCGCGACCGCGAGGTCGGCAAGCCCGGCCCCGTCGAGATCCGCGATGGCCAGGTCCACCAGATTCTCGCCGGCGGCACCGGACCATGTGACTACGAAGCGGCCGCCACCCTGCCCGATCAGCACGAAGACGCTCGGGCCGCCGGAAACCACGAGATCCAGCCGCCCGTCGGCATTCAGATCGCGAGCCCGGATCGGGGTGGGTCGGGCTACCGACAGCGGTGTCGAGGCGATCGAACGAGAGGTTGTGCGGTGGCGTCGGGCGATGGGGACGCGAGGGTAACGGCATGGGAAGCGAGGAGGGCGTACTCATCACGCTACTACTGCTCCCGCTTGTCGCCGATCTTCCAGAACGTGGGTTGGCGGATCCCGTTCGCTCACCTACATCCAGTTAGAGACGATCTGGAGTATGAAGCTCCCAGCTACGCCACCCGCCGCTGGAGCTTCCGGCGAAAGTCGTCACTTGACGCGAGCGACGAGACCATGTCCCCTCCCACATCCGACAGCCTTGCCAAGTCCAGGCGTGGTATGGCGGCCTGATCGCTGAACACCAGAATCGAATCGAAGTCGAGCTGCAGCTGGTGAAAGCGGGACAGAATGATGGTCGTCAGACGGGCCTTGTCCCGGTTGGGAACGCCGTAGAGGAAGACCTGTCCGCCGTTCTTCCCCTCCAATCGGTAGTCGACCGGATAGGCCTCCGCGTTCGGGAGGTCCGGAAGCAGGTGATCACGCTGGATGCGTTCTTCGGCCATCGTCTGAAGGAGGAGGTCAGCGAGGTCCTCGTAGAACGTGGAAGCGGCGCGTGACCGGGAGTGGAGCGTGAGGTCGTAGATCCGGGTGAGGGCGCGGCCATACCGGAAGAGCGCCTCTGACAGGCGGTCGGTGGGCGCGTCCAGGTAGAACACGCCTCCATCCTGGCCGACTCGTTCCTCGCCTAGGATGCGCTCGATCAGGAGCCCGCGGCTTCCAGCCAGGAAGGCATCGATGTCGTGGTCGTAGCTGATTCGCATCAGCGTGTCGCCTCTGTCGGACAGACGGACGCCGCCCGGCGCTTCCGACAGGTAGATCGGGTAGCGGTCGCCGTCGGGGAACTCGAAGTCGGCTTCGAGCATGAGCACACCATCGGGACGTCGCTCCACGCGGACCGCTGCGCAGAGCTGCTCGCATAGTCGCCTCTGGAGGTCGTCAGGATTGATGGCCATTGAACAGACTCGGGTGATCGGGGTGGGCTCGTATTCCAGACAGTCTATAGTCGTCTATCAGACACGCCAGTGCACCCTCGAGGGTCTGGAAGCGTGTCGTTTCCTCAGCCTCGTGCTCGGGCTTCCTCCCGGCGAGGATGGCGGCCTCCGTAGCACGATGTATGTGAGCCTTGTAGCGGATGTCCTCGTGGCGGTGGTTGGGTCCGTTGTAACGGGCCAGCGTGAGCTTCGGTCCTCCCGGCGGCAGGTACACGATCCCGCACGAGTAGCTGGGCCCGTCGCGGAGATTCTGCCGCTGATAGATCAGGAAGTGGTGTTCTCGGCCGTCCTCGGCAGTTCCCTTTGCCTGGAAGATACGCTGCTCCTGGACTGGGTGCCCTGCCGGTTTCTCCGACCAGCGTGCTCCCGGGTTGGTGACCCTCTTGGATAGCTGGCGGAGTCGTCGGAGATCGTCGTCGGTGTAGTTGCCGGTCATCGGTTCACGTTCGGGTTGGAGTAGACCAATATAGCCGCACTGGCCATCGGCAACCCCACGGGCTGAGGTCGGTTGGCACTCAGGTCGGTCTTGCTGACCACCCTCTTGGTCAGGTAGTGGAGAGGAGCGATTGGCGGCGGTCCATGGCGCCGCGATGCCCATACGACCTCGACTGGTGAGCCGCGAACTCCCAGAGCGCTTCCAGGTTCTCCCTCGCCTGCCGCAACGCCCGAGCCGTGATCTCGGCGAGCGGCGTCCCGATCTTCAGGTGAGGGCTCACATACATCTCAACC